>CAZZWK010000034.1:0-25972 GCA_964657925.1 uncultured Dictyobacter sp. | reverse complement strand
TTCATGAAACTATAACTCTGTATTATAAAGGTGGAAAAGCGGTAAGTTACAACAAGGAGGTTTAGTTATGAGTACTTTTTCTCCACACCCTGGAGATCAACAAGAATTTGCAGACCTTACTCAGCGGCAGCAGAGAAAAAGGGTGCCACAGCACAATATTGGAGTGATCCGATGGTGGTATTGGATATCCTCTCCACCTGAGCCAGATGCTTCTGCACCGTTTCAGGAGAGGGAACTGTTTCGTCGTGGACGTACAGGCAGCCAAATTAGCTTCTTCCTCTTCTTGCTGATTTTGATTTCCTTCCCAGCTGCATTTGCTGGTTCAAATTCTTTACTAATCATCATTCTTACCATCAGTTTAGGTGTTCTGGTGGTCGCGTTGATACTTAATAGATTGAAAATGGTTAATCTATCTGGAGTTCTGGTTGTGCTGAGCGTCATCGCGGGTCCCACCGCAAATATTTTGACGACGCCAGGTGGTGTAAACACAAGCGTTCTACCTGTTTTCGGTTTCCTTGTACTCCCTGTAATGTGTGCTGTTTCTTTTCTTCCACCCATATGGGTTTTTGTTGTTGCTGCGGCTGATAGCTTATTTGCTTTTTATGTTTTGAAGTTCGTACAGAGTACAGGAGACCTACACACCGTGCTCCAGGTTGCATTTCCTGGAATTGTGACTCCGATCATTCTCAGCCAATGGATCGTGGCGATCGTTGCTTTTCTATGGGTAAGTGGCGCGCGAGAGGCTATTCTGAGGGCGGACCGTGCTGAGGAGATTTCAGCCCTGGAGCAGCGAGAGATTGAGCAGCAACATATCCAGATCGAACAGAAGCAGCGCTTGGACGCGGACATTCAACTTATCTTACAGACACATGTTCAGGTTGCTAATGGTAATTTCTCTGCACGTGCGCCTTTAGGCAAAGAAAATGTGCTCTGGCAAATAGCCTATTCATTGAATAACCTCCTCGCACGTTTGCAGAGCTACAGCCAGATGCGGGGACAATACGAACGTCTGCAAAAAGAAAACTTTCAACTGCATACCGCTTTACAAGCTAATGCAACGACGCAACAAGAACTTCAGCGTACAAAGGAAGCGGCAAACCAGTTCGTGCAGATACTGAGACGCTCCAAAGATGAATCTTTTTCTCTCACATCATGGCATAGCGGGACGATCATTGATGCAGTTGCTGCCGAGGTAGCTAACACAACAAATACTCAAACATCATTCAAAAGAAAGCAAGAAGGGCTGTAAACCGTTATGGTTCATTCTCTTCGCATGGTTGCACCGGAATTATTTAGACTTCCACTGGATCTGCCTCAGATTCCCTATGATCATCTATTGCGTAACGCTGCTGAGCGTACTCCCGATCGCTCTGCGATCATCTTTCATGATTTGATTCTAACCTATCGCGAAGTTGTCTCGATGGTCAATAGTCTCGCTAATGGTTTACTCCGCCTTGGCATTCACAAAGGTGAATGCGTTTGTCTCTTCACTCCCAACCGTCCTGAATATACTCTTACTCTGAATGCAGTTGCCACTATCGGTGCTGTTGTGACGCCAATGAATCCAGCATATAAAGAGCGAGAGATTATCTATCAACTCTCGAACTCTGAAGCAAAAGCTATTGTCGTCTATCGTGATCTGCTTCCACTGCTGCAAGATGTGTTAACGCATAATGAGTTTCCACACCTCAAATTCATCATTGTCACTGGCCTTACGGCAACAGAAATCAGCGAGTTGCCCAATGCGATCTCGTTTGCCCGGCTCCTCAGTGAATCGTCGCCCAGTCGCCCAGCCCCTGTAGAAATCGATGTCAACGACGTTTTTGTGTTGCCTTACTCCTCCGGCACTACTGGTTTGCCGAAAGGAGTCATGCTCAGTCATCGAAATCTGGTCTCCAATCATATCCAATTTTTGTCGGCCTCAGGTATTATTGCTAGCGATATCACTGTTGTTTTTCTTCCTATGTATCATATTTATGGTGTCATGATCACTGGTATTTTTCTGGCTGCGGGTGCCACCCAGATCATATTGGAGCGTTTCGACATGGGGCACGTCCTTGACTTGTGTGAAGAGTACAGTGTTACGTGGTTTTTTGCTGTCCCTCCAATCATGCTAGCGCTTGCGAACGCTCCCGACCTTAGTAAAATGAAGAGTGTGAAGCATCTCAAGAATGCAGCAGCCCCATTGCCGGTGGAAGTTGCTCGCAAGCTTTACGATAGGATGGGTATCCCTATTGTACAAGGGTATGGTTTGACTGAGTCGTCGCCGAACACACACTTCTCACCGATGGGCTCTGGATTGATGCGCCTGGAGAGTTGTGGTATGTTGGTCTCTAATACGGAGCAGAAGATTGTGGATATCGAGACTGGCACACGTGAGCTTGCTATAGGGGAAGACGGAGAGGTGGCCGTATGTGGTCCCCAGGTTATGCTGGGATATTGGAAAGCCCCTGAAGAGACTGCGCGTGTACTGCGAGATGGCTGGCTTTATACTGGTGATGTTGGACATATCGATGCTGATGGCTGGCTCTTCATCGTCGATCGTAAAAAAGAAATGATCAAGTACAAAGGTTTCAGTATTGCCCCTGCCGAACTCGAAGCTCTGTTGCTGGAGCATCCTGCGGTGCAGGATGTTGCGGTAATTGGCATCCCAGATGCCGAAGCAGGAGAAGTGCCAAAGGCTTTCGTTGTCGTTCGTTCCAACAAGCACGTTCTAGCTGACGAACTCATCATCTTTGTAAATAGCAAACTGGCAGGCTATAAAAAACTTCATGAAGTCGAGTTCATCGATGTTGTTCCAAAAGTCCCTTCGGGAAAGATATTACGGCGTGAACTCAAAGAGCGCGAACGACTCCACCGTGCTGGTACATAAAGTTCTGACTAAGTTCTACTCATTGTGCCTGCTGTTTTATTGACGGTTGATAGGGAAAAAGATTTTGTGAAAGGTGATTGGTTAAGAATAGTATATAATCTCAAGGCTGGAAGAGAGGATGAAGTCGATGAAGAGCGCGCATCTTTTGTGAAAAAAGATTGAAAGGGTAAGCGAGAACCATGAGTAGACAGGCAACATTTCCACCAGGACCTAGAGGATTGCCGGTCGTTGGCAACATCGTGCCGTTTCGCCGCGACCCTCTCAGCTTTATAACTGGCATGCAGAGGCGTTATGGGGGGCTGGTCGCGGTGAAGCTGATGAACAACTATGCCATCTGTGGTTTTCGTCCGGAGCATGTGCGTTATTGTTTGATGGAGCACCCGCGCAGCTTTCAATCGATTCAGAGCCAGGGCGGAAATCTGCGCACCCTGCTAGGCGAAGGTTTATTGACGAGTGAGGGAGATTTTCAGCGCCAGCAACGCCGGTTAGTTCAGCCCGCGTTTCATCGCCAGCGTATCGAGCAATATGCCGAGACGATGGTCGGGTATACGCAGGAGACGATGGAGGGCTGGCACAATGGGCTTGAGGTAGATATGGCTCAGCAGATGCAATTGTTGACGTTGCGTATCATCCTCAAAACGATGTTCAATGTGGATAATCGCGAGCAGGCAGTGGCACTGGGGCGAGCTTTCAATACAGTTATCAACCAGGCACCACGGCGTTTGCCCTGGCTGCGTGGTCCGCTAGCGAACGTGATTGGAAGAGCTTCAAAGGAGCAATTGGAGCAGTTCGAAGAGGGTCGTACCGAGTTGGATACATTTGTGTATGCCTATATCCGACAACGGCGGGCTGAAGAGCAGGATCAAGGTGACATTCTCTCGATGTTGATGGAGACACGCGAGGAGGGCACGGGCCTGAGCGATCGGCAGATACGCGATCAGATGATGACGTTAATGGCGGCGGGCCATGAGACCACGCAAAATAGCCTGTGTTGGACACTGTATCTATTGGCACAGCATCCTACCGTGTGTGAAAAGCTGCTGACCGAATTGACAACCGTGCTGAACGGTCGTGCGCCTACCGCAAAGGACCTGATTACCTTGCCATATTTAGAGTGGGTGATGAACGAATCCTGGCGCGTTTTCCCGCCCGCGTGGCGCATCGGTCGGAGGGCGGTTGAGCCAATCGAACTCGATGGTTATCGTTTTCCCGTGGGCACCATTGTTTTGTTGCACCAGTGGGTTACGCATAAATTACCCGATATTTGGGGAGACCCTGAGAATTTTCGACCGGAACGCTGGGATCCTCAGCAGAATCAGAAGGTGCCGCAGGGGGCCTATTTCCCGTTTGGTGGTGGACCACGCATCTGTATAGGGATGCCATTTGCGCAGATGGAAGTTCGTTTGCTGCTCGCGACTATGTTGCAACGGTATAATCCACAAATTGTGCCTCATCAACAAATTGTACCGTTGCCGCGAATAACGCTACGACCACGCAATGGGATGCGCATGACTTTGCAGAAGATATAGCTCGATACCTCTTGTTCGTAGGAAACTCTCTATGTGCTCCACCACAGAGTTCTGGGTTATACCTGTGGTGGTATGTTCGTGCCCAAATTTTCTAAAAATAGCATTTTTTCTTTCTATTTCTAGTAAACAAAAAGTATATTCAATCGTGGTAGGAGATGTTGGTAGAATGGTTGGTAGGGGCACAATTTATTGACCCATTCATGCGAGCACGAAAAAAACGATGTATGAGAAAGCGATAATTCTATGGCGTCTACGGAAACTGCATCCACCTCTTTTTTGTTTGTACGCAATACATCTGTAGTAGAGAAGGTACGGCACTGGCGTTGGCTCATTTTGGCTTTGCTGCTGATTATTGCGATTGGATACGACTTTGTGCTGGCACGTATCGCTCCGGTTCCCGATAGCGTTGTCGCACCATTTGTGCTTGCCTGGTTGGGTAGTTTCCTGCCCTATATTGTTGCTGTACTCTTGATTCTTATAACAGGAAAAGTGGAGCAGGGGCGTCGTCAGTGGGGAGAACTGGCCTTGATCCTGGTGGGTGCGGTGATTTTACGCGTCCAGCTAGTATCGATTCCGCCGGATCTTTCGCACGATTCCTGGCGCTATTTATGGGATGCGCGAATCACTTTAAATGGTTATAGTCCTTACGTCTATGCGCCCAATGATCCACTTTTCGTGCATTTGCGTGATTTTTTGTATCAAAACAGTCGTTTTCGCAATGTGCCAACGATCTACCCGCCTGCCGCCGAAGCATTTTATATTTTTAGTTATCTATTGGCACCGAGCAACCTTTTCTTTTTCAAAGGCTTGTTGATCGTTTGTGATCTGGTTTCGAGTTTTGTGCTGGCCTTATTGCTGAAAAGACAAGGGAAAGATCCCGCTGGTTGTGTGTTATACGCGTGGTGCCCATTGCCTATCATAGAGTTTGCGATCCAGGGACACGTAGATGCGTTCACTGTGATGCTCATGCTGCTGGCCTATCTGGCTTCTTTTAGCCCAAAGACAGCTGGTCGCGCATTGACAGGTTTTTTGATCGCATTGGCTACTTTGACCAAGGTTTATCCGATTTTGATGCTGGTAGTAGCGTTGCGAAGAAAAGATTGGGTGTTGTTAGGAACGTGTGCGGTGACGATTGTGTTGTCATATGTGCCGTATTTGATTCTCGGACATGGGCAGATTTTGGGTTTTTTTACACATTATGCTGGTGAAGAATCGTCGCCGAATGCCGGACCGTTGACGATTGTAACCTATTGGATCAGCAACACAATGCATTGGAATGTGACCTGGGAGTATGTGTTGGAGGCGTTGGTGGTTGGGGGGACGGTATTGCTGGTGTGGATGTCCCAACGCCGAGGACGAATGAGCGTAGAAGCTGGTCTGCTGATTTTAATTGGCGTGATTTTCCTCGTCTCGACGCATATTTACCCCTGGTATAACCCTGTGTTTTTGCCATGGAGCGCTTTGTTGATAGCGGTGCCACCGGCAGTTGGTGGTCGAGAGAAAATAGCGAGAGTAGTGGTGGCCTGTGCGTTCTGGTACTTTGCCTGTCTATCCATCTGTTCGTACTTGCCGATCCGCTTAACCGACTGGAATGTCTATTATATTGTTGTGTATGTACCGACGTTGCTTGGTCTGCTACTGGCCTTTTTAGCAGGAAATAAACGAGTTTTTGCAAAGTGGTCGCTGCGCTGAAAAATTGATCAGTATATGACGTGGTATAAATGAAGATACCTTTGTTTTTATGCTATGTCAAATTCTACTTTTAATGAAATTGTGATAATGGGTGCTACTTATTCTGAAGCTCTGAGTGTGATAGTACTAGTCGTGAGTGAACATGCTGTGAGCATTCTGCATGGCGCGGAGTTGAGCTTCGGTATAAGGAGATGGGAACAAAATTATGGCGACGAAGACCGGAAATCAGCAGAACTCCTCAGAAGTTCCTGAGCCAGTACCACATTCTTTCCCTTTAATAAAGACTATTGTAGTTTCTGCACTTTTAGGTTTACTTGCTGGTCTGGTCGCGAGTTTGTGCGCGACATTGACCATGGGTATATTGCGTCTGGTTTTTGGCATACCGACGCCAGTTGAACTGTTTGGCGACTTTATTCTGAAGCGACTTGATGTATTCACGTTTTTGCACCTGGAGCAGTCGTTTTCCCCCAACTCAAAGACGGGTCCACTGGGCCTAGCGTTATTAGCGATGATTGGTGTTGGTACTGCATTGGGATTATTGTATGTTTTGCTGGTGCGCATCAAGCTGCCAACGATTGGTTTTGGGCCGAAGCGGCGGGAGTGGCTAACAGGTTTCGCCTTCGCTCTAGGTATGACGCTGATCGCAGTTGTACTCTTCTGGGATGAGTTGCGGCAAAACTTTTTTGGTTTACCGGTGGATAGCGCGCGGGCTGTAACGATCGTTGGTCTTTTGCTTGTTTTTGTGATATATGGTGTTGTTCTATGTCTAGCATATCGCTGGCTGCTGCCGAAGGTGCATATGGAGGTGGAGAGCGATGAACGTGTGCGCAGGCGCAGACAGCTACTCGCTGGTGGAGGTGTTGCCGCGTTGGCTATTGGTGGGGGTGTGGGCACGTATGAGGCCGTGCAAAATTTTCTGAGTAAGTACTCTGGCTACGATGGTATGAAGACTGTCTTTCAGCATATTCCCAGTATTCCACAGATTACGCCGAACAATGAGCATTATGTGGTCACGCAGAATCCGATTGATCCAACAGTGGATATTAGTTTGTGGCGGTTGGAGGTAAAGGGGTTGGTTAATAATGCTAATACGTATACCTTCGAGCAGGTGCAGCGTCTGCCCTCGACCTCGCGCGCGATAACGTTGGAGTGTATCGCGAATGGTGTTGGAGATCATCTGATTGGTAACTCTATCTGGCATGGCGTCACGTTGCGTACGCTGCTCGATCATTGCGGAGGTGTGCAGGGAAACGCGCGTTACGCGGCTTTTTATAGTGTCGATGGCTATAATATGAGTTTGCCGCTGGACGAAGTTTTAGCGGTGGATGCCTTGCTGGCCTGGAATATGAACGGTGTACCGCTGCCCGCGCGACATGGTTATCCGATGCGTGTCTTGATTCCTGGTCATTATGGCGAGGAAAATCCGAAGTGGTTGACGCGCGTGGAAATTACTGATCATTTTGTGGGTGGGTTGTATTCGGATCAAGGATGGTATAATGGGCCCCTGCACACGATCAGCCGTATCGATCGTCCACGTGATATGACGGCGGGCCAGCCGATCACGGTCCCATTGAATGGGGTCACAGAGGTCGCGGGTATGGCGTTCGCGGGTCCGCGCGGTATTCAGAAAGTCGAGGTCAGCACCGATGATGGTGTGACCTGGAAAGAGGCTACACTGGAGCCGCCAACCTCGAATGATAGCTGGGTGTTTTGGACCTGGCAATGGAAGCCGAGCCACGCGGGAAAGTACACATTGAAAGCACGCGCAACCGATGGCACAGGTGTATTGCAGAGCAGTAAGATGCAAAGCACGGTGCCCAATGGGGCGACCGGTTTGCACGAGGTTTTGGTCAATGTGCAGTAAAGGTTGATCGGTATATTCTTCAAGAAGGAAGGCTCGGAGCAAAAAACTCTGGCCTTCCTTTGTGTTATCAATCGACGGTTTCGGCTGATGCGAGCGTAACGATACCTTCTTCAGCGAAGTTAGGAACGTCTGCGGAGACTGCCTGTCCTTCGGGAGATCGCCAGGCGGCATTTTGTTCGTCCCTATTGTTGAAGTAGAGCGTTGTCATCAGGTAATAGGGGGCGTTCTTGCCTTTGAATTTCTGCACTTCAGTGCGGAGAAGTCCAGGAATCTTTTGCGCTAATGGAATATGCGTGCCAAAATAGTAGGCGTCGAATTTTTCTGGATTAGAGGGTGTTTTGTAAAGAACAACGGTTGTTGCTGCCATTGCAATAAGCTCCTTTGCATTATACTATAGGGGTAGAACAAGCGGAAAAAAGATTAAAAGCATTAACGGAAGGTCACAAGGGTCTTCCCTACTATAATCGTTTCCCTACCAAGAGAGTATAGAAGAGCGAGGAGAATGTCAACCTTTTTCGGCAAAACTTTACCCTGTGGTAAAATAGAGAAAACGATGATACTCGAAGGGATTCCGAAGAACGAGGAAGAGGTTTTGCGAACTCGTCAACATGTGGAGCTAGAGACGGAAGTAACATTGCAGCCTGAACAAGCGGACAAGGGACGCAGAGAAAAAGGCAAACGTGTGCGATTGAATCAACAGATCATTATGGATGCCGCCGCTGAATTATTCGCGCGGGAAGGATTTGGCGCAACCAGTTTGAATGATATCGCTGACGCCCTGGGTGTAACCAAGGTCGCGTTATACTACCACATTAAAAACAAAGAAGAGATACTCCGTTTGATTTATCTCAGCGTGCTGGATATGGCTGAGGGTCCATTGCAGCACATTGTCGTGTCGGAACTGAACCCGGTCGAAAAGTTACAGCGAGCGATTGAGCACCATGTTTCTGTGACAGCAAACTCCTCACCGGCAATCCATGTATTCTACAATGAGCAAGCGCACCTGAGTGGGGAGTTCGCACGCGAGATTGTGCTGCGAGAGAAAGAGTACGAGCAATCTTTCGCGCAGATCATTCAGGAAGGTATCGGTGAAGGAGTATTCAAGCCAGATTTTGACGCACAGATTATCACCTTTGGGTTGTTGGGTATGTGTCACTGGCTTTCACACTGGTACAAACCATCGGGTCGTTATAGCTACCAGATGATCGCGCATATGTTCCTTGCCATGATCGAGGGTGGGTTACTTTTGTAGAGGATTGGTGGGGCAAACGCGTGGTTTGCCCTACGCGGAGAAAAATTAGGGCGAAGGGAAGAGGGATTTGAGCCACGCGATATGCTCGGGGAGCGCGATGTCTGGATCAGCGAGTTCGCTATGCCATTTCTTTTCCCACTCGACTGAAATATAGCTGCCATACTGCTGTTGTTGAAGGATCTGTAACTGTTCCCGTACCGGTACTTCGCCCTCGCCGAGAAGCACGAGTTGCCAGTCTGAACTTGTGCGGGAGACACGTATTGCGTCTTTGACATGAACGTGCGCGATGCGTCCATTGAGCGCCTGTATTACTTCCGCCGCAGTTTCGCCAACGCGATAGGGATGATGGCTATCCCAGAGAGCCGCGATATTTGTGGAAGGAACCATGCGTAAGACGTTGGCGATACGACGCGCCGAGGCGTAGGCATCATGTGTTTCTAGCGCGATGGTAATCCCATTTTGTTCCGCCTGCGGCGCGATCTCGCGCAGAGCTTCGGCAACCCAGTTGTCTTCTTGTGTGGGATCATTGCCAGGTTGCCCCTGACCGCCGAAGACGCGCAAGATGGGGACGTGAACCTCTTGTGCCAGCCCAAGCCATGTTTGTAACGCTGTAATTTGTTGTGCGCGTACCTGGAGATCGGATTGATTGAGCGTGCATGAAGTATCGAGCGCGCATACTGTGAGGTTTTGTAAGGCACAGAGCGCGACAGCATTTACGACTTTGTCCTTATCGTGTTCTGGATCGATGATCTCGCCATCCAGGAGGCGCAACTCGATGCCATCGTAACCAAATTGAATGGCTTTCTCGATCACGGTTTCTATTGACCATTGTGGGCAGGCCAATGTGCTAAACGCGATTTTCACGGATACTTCCTTTCTGAAGCCCTGAGTGCGTTAGCACTAGCTGCGAGAGCAGCGTTGGGCTTTGGAATAAGAGACCAGCTCCCTTTCTGAAGCCCAGAACGTGCCGATGAATCGAGCCTCTACGGCACGTTCTGCCGGTAAGTCAAGACTGAGTTACGACGAAAACGTGGAGTGTGCGAGGACCATGGACACCCTCGACGCGGCTCAATTCGATGTCGCTGGTCGCCGAAGGACCTGAGATAAACGTAATGGGTTGTGTGTGTTGTGGGTGTAGTTTTGAGATGGCTTGCGGGACCAGTCCAACGACCTGTTGTGTATAGACCACGCAGAGGTGACGGTCTGGAATGAGGGTAAGCGCTCGTCTGCCTTGTGTGGGGCCGCTATCGAGAATGATTGTGCCTGTCTGGGCGATCGCCAGAGCGCAAGCGGTCAATACGCCATCGCTTTCATCCAATGCGTGAAGCGAGAGCGGGGGATCATCGCGTAATGTGGTGACAGTGGAGGGCAGCCAGGCGCTTGGAATGTCGGAGGGGACAACGAGCTGTGCGATGTGGTGCTGCTGGCATGCGGTAGCAATGGTCTCCTGAAGCTGGTTATTGGTGCAGCGCGTGACGGTGGCTTTGTAGTCGATCAGTCGATCGATGAATTCTTCCACCTCATTTATCATGGCCGGGGCTGCTCGTTCGCGTTGATCCGTGATACGGTAGTCGCGCGGTACAGGTGGCGCGAGCGGTGCATTTTCGTTGGCATGCCGAATGCGTGCCAGTATACTATCTTTCGAACTTTTCAGCATTGTTTACCTCACTAATGTGTTGCGGAGCACACCCAGGCGCTCAATTTCCAGTTCGACAACGTCACCAGGTTGTAGCCAGGGCTGTATCTGTGTGCCTAGTTCCAGAATGCACCCTGTGCCGCAGGTACCGGAGCCCAGAATATCGCCGGGTCGTAAGCGCACATGTTGCGAGGCGCGCTCGATCATTTGCGAGAACGAGTAGTAGATATTTTTGAAATTGTCGTTGGAGCGCGTCTCGCCATTGATACGCGCGGTCATCGCCAGATCGAAGCGTTCTTCGGCTCCTTCGCCGACGCGGCGATCGTCAAGTTCTTCTTTGGTAAGTAACCATGGACCCAGCGAGGTGGCGAAATCTTTGCCTTTCGCGGGGCCAAGAGAGACTTTCATTTCCTGCATTTGTAGATCGCGCGCGCTCCAATCGTTCATGATCATGTAGCCCGCAATATAGTTGGAGGCTTCGGCGGCTGGAATATCTTTTCCTTCCTGCCCGATGACCGCGGCCATTTCGAACTCGAAGTCCAGTGCTTGACTTAAATGAGGATAGGGAACGGGTTCATCAGTGCCGAAGAGGGCGGCAGTATTGGAGAAATAAAAGACAGGAAACTCGTACCATTGTTGAATTTTGTCGATGCCCTGACGTTGCCAGGCGCTTTTGATGTGTTGCTCGAAAGCCATGAAATCACGGATGGTTGGAGGATTGGGAATGGGTGTACGCAAGGTAACGTCTCGCAGTTGCCAGGCGAGCGCTGGTATGGCCTGGATATCAGCGGTTGACATGGTCGTAATCTGTGTAAAAGCGACACGGAGGGCGGCAATGCCAGAAGGTCCCAGTTGTAGAAGTTCTAGCAGCGTTGTAGGCAACGTCGCTTCAGATGCAGTAGAGCTGTGTGGGATGTGCTGTGAGGCCCAGGAGCCCAGTTGTGCTATATCCAGGACAAGATTGTCATGAATAACGCCAGCGCGTTCAGTGGAAAGCAAGTTACTGTCTGGTGCAGGCGTGTAGGTAACAAGTTTCATGATTGCCCCCTTTTTTGTTGTTCCAGTAGTTTGCCCATCTGCTCGAAGTTGCTGACCGGGTTCGCGCCTTCTTCATCGCCACTAAGATCACGATAGATGGTGGCAACGTTGACAGCGATGCGTTCGCCATCGGTCCAGGAGGCATAGCGATCCATGGGGATATCCTGGGCAGCTTCGAACGTGGTCATGCCAGCTTGATAGCGTTTCTTCGCCTCTTGATAGATGTATTCGAGATAGCCCTTGACTTCAAGCACGCCTTTTTTATCGGTGATGGGGCCATGACCGGGGACGATTGTTTCTACATCGAGCGCGAGAATGCGATCGCAAGCGCGCAGCCAGTTACTGGTGGGACCGGCCCAGATGATGGGGTGACCGCCGATGAAAAGGATATCGCCAGTGAAGATGACTTTATCGGAGGGAATATAGACGAAGGTATCACCCCTGGTGTGCGCTGGTCCGACCTCGATGAGTTGTACCTCTTTATCGCCAACATGGAGTGTGAGTGCGCCGGTAAAGGTTTGTTTAGGAGGGGTTAAGGTGATGTTGTCGAAGGTGAATTTGCCGAAGGCATGATGAATGAAATCGCGCAGTGGCCCCGCTGGTAGCGGTTGTTTGAGCAGTTGCGCCAGGAGTGTGGGAGGTACGGCTTGCATCTCTTCGGCTGTGGCGTCGGACGCGATAATATGTGAATCGGCGACGAGCTGGTTGCCATAACAATGGTCGCCATTGGCATGCGTGTTGACCACGGTATCAATGGTTTGCGCGGCTTTTGTCGCGGCACGCATAGTATCGAGCATGGTTTGCGTCAGTGTTAGATCGTAAAGTGTGTCAACGAGCAGAGAAGCCTCGCCATCGGTGATGAGGCCCGCGTTGCTCCAGCCCCAGGTGCCATCGGGTTGCAGATAGGCATAGACGCTGTTACCGAGATCGTGCAGTCCCCGGGTATATGACCATGTACTCATACGTGTATGTTGCCCTCTTTGGTCGCTGAAAGAATCAGTGCTTTCTGATTGAATGTCCGCGCATGGTTTGCCCTGCGCGTTTCTGACTCATTGTATGATAATCCCTGATGAGAATGATTGCAATTGATTACAGGGTTTTGTATTTCTCATCTATCGGATCGGGATGAATATGGAGAGGCGCTATTGATAGGTCCCCGTGTGTTAGGATGTATCTATCCATCTGTAGAGGGCAGATTTATCAACCCGTACCTTGCAGGCAGACGAGCGCAGGTGCTCGATTCACTAGGTATCGTTTTTGCCTGAACAACGAGCAAAAGGAACAGCGATGAGACCGATCAATGTAAACGATTATGAAGTGGTAGCGAAGACACGCATGGAAGCGGGAGCGTGGGATTACTATCAAGGGGGGAGTGACGATGAGGTCACGGTACGCGCGAACCGCCAGGCCTTCGAGCGCCTTCAGTTGAGACCACGTATTTTAATGGAGGATATTGAGCACGATCTGCACACGATCGTGCTGGGTGATGCGGTCAATTTTCCGGTACTGGTCGCGCCATCCGCTTTTCATGGATTGGTGCATACTGATGCTGAATGCGCGACCGCGCGAGGGGCGGGTGTGGCTGGCACGATTATGACGGCGAGCACGTTTAGCACCTGTAGTCTGGAAGAGATCGCGCAGGCGGCTACAGGTCCATTGTGGTTTCAACTGTACGCGTACCGAGATCTGGAGACGATGCAGACGTTATTGAGACGTGCCGAAGAAGCGGGTTTTAAAGCGATCGTGTTTACTGTAGATACACCACGCCTGGGACGGCGTGAACGCGATATACGGAACAACTTTATCATGCCAGCGCATGCGCGTACAAGAAATTTTGCGAACACGGAAGCGTATTTACCCGAACCAGCGATTATCACCTGGAAAACAGTGGAGTGGTTGTTGTCGTTTACGCGATTGCCGGTGCTGCTCAAAGGTGTATTGACCGAGGAAGATGCGCGCAAAGCCGTGGGTTATGGCGTGAAAGGGATTATCGTTTCGAATCATGGCGGTCGGCAATTGGATGGTGTGGTACCAGCGCTTGATGCGTTGCCCGAAGTGGTCGATGCGGTCAGTGGGCGTTGCGAGGTATATATGGATGGTGGAATACGGCGCGGAACCGATGTGTTGAAGGCGCTGGCATTGGGAGCAAAAGCTGTGCTCATTGGTCGCCCGGCATTGTGGGGACTGGCTACTGATGGAGCGGAGGGAGTGCAGCGTGTATTGGAGCTTTTACGCGACGAGTTGTTGCTGGCGATGGTGTTGGCGGGCTGCCCGAGCCTGGCGGATATTGATCGTTCGTTTGTGCGCAATGTATAAGTGAAGTGTAGAGGGCAGATTTATCAACCGTAGGAAGAATGGTGGTTGGTGGATGATAAGCGAAAAAGAAATGACAGGCAAAGAGAAAAGGGAAGATCATGAGTACAATGGTAGTACCGAGGCCGGAGTATCCGCGTCCGCAGTTTGAGCGCTCGGATTGGTTATGCTTGAACGGTGAGTGGGAGTTCGAGATCGATAATGGGGATAGTGGGAAGGAGCGTGGGTTGCTCCAACGAGCATTGCAGGAACGTATTATGGTGCCGTTCTGTCCAGAGTCGTCGCTCTCGGGCATCGGTCGGCAGGACTTCATGCGTGCTGTCTGGTATCGGCGAGAGGTTATTTTGCCTGAAGGATGGATGGGAAAATCGATACTGCTGCATTTTCAGGCCGCCGACTATGATACCACGGTATGGGTTGACGGTGAGGAGGTGAGGCGTCATCGCGGAGGCTTTACATCATTCACCTGCCATCTAGGTAAAATGGTGGATGATCAGAAGGCGCTAACGATTGTTGTGCGTGTACGAGATGATCCGAGGCCATCGCAGCCGCGCGGAAAACAGTCGCAACGATATGAGGATTGGGGCTGTTTTTATACACGTACCACGGGTATCTGGCAGACAGTATGGATGGAGCCTGTGCCCCATTCAGCCTTGCGGCGTCCACGGATTACGCCGGATGTCGCAAATAGCTGTTTTCATATTAAGCAGTCAGTGACAAATGCTGTATCAGGTTTACGTTTGAGGGTAGGACTTTTTGACCAGGCGGGCGAGGTTACGCATGTGACCTGTGCCGCTGACGCAGATTTTACAGCGCAGATCGATGTGCCTATTCCGGAGGGGCATCGTCATCTGTGGTCTCCTGCTGATCCTTATCTTTATGATCTTGAGTTGTCTTTGCTCGATAGCGATGATAATGTTGTTGACCAGGCCAAAAGCTACGCGGGTTTGCGCGGTATAACAATCGATCGACGAGCGATCAAGATCAATGGGCAGAGCATTTTTCAACGTCTCGTGCTGGACCAGGGATATTATGCTGATGGGGTATTGACCGCGCCCAGCGACGAGGTGCTCAAGCGGGATATCGAATTAAGTCTAGCGGCTGGCTTCAATGGCGCGCGTCTGCACCAGAAAGTGTTCGAAGAGCGATTTTTGTATCATGCGGACAGGATGGGATACCTCGTCTGGGGCGAGTTTCCCGATTGGGGATCGGAGGAGCGTGTGCCTGAGCGAGACGATTTGACGTTCACGGTCACCTTTGTCGCGCAGTGGTTGGAGGAATTGGAGCGGGACTACTCGCATCCGGCGATTGTTGGCTGGTGTGGATTGAATGAGACGCGTTACGAGCGACAGGAAGGCATTACTAACCTGGATGATATCACCCGTGCGATGTTTTTGGCAGCTAAAGCTATGGATACGACGCGCCCGGTGTTGGATGCCTCTGGTTATGCGCATCGGGTCGCAGAAACTGATGTGTATGACTCGCACGATTACCTGACAGGCGAGGATTTCTGGGCAGATTTCGAAGAATTTAAGGGGCGACATGCACAACTGGGAGCGGGGAAGGGATACAGTAATGTGCAGAATGGACATGCGCTGTCGTTGCCATATGGGAACCAGCCATACTTTATCAGCGAGTTTGGTGGTATCTGGTGGCGAGCGGATGCGCGACCAGGGGATGAAAAGAGTAGCTGGGGCTATGGCAACGCACCCAGAGATATCGAAGAATTTTATCATCGTTTCCAGGCGCTTTGCGATGTCTTGCTCGACAATCCATACATGTTTGGGTATTGTTATACGCAACTGACAGATGTTTCGGTCGAGCAGAACGGCATCTATACATTCGAGCGTGAAGCCAAATTTGATCGCGCGCGTTTGCGCGCGATTCAGCAGCGTAGCGCTGCAATTGAGCGCTAATAAGGTAAAGGTGTGAGGAGGAGAGCGATAAAAAACTACCGCCCTCTTCTTCACATTATGCTTTGTTCGTTGTGCTAAGGTTGGCCGCAGCTGAAATCATCGCCGTCAACTGATCCAGGTCAGGGACACGAGCCGCTGTGTCTTGCTGAGCTTGAGTTTCGACGAGTTTGGCATGCAGGTGTTCGGGGTTGCGTTGCTGCAAATCCTGGCAACTCGTCACACCAGCTTGTTCTAGCAAGGCAACGGTATCACTATCGGCACCGGGCAGGCGGAACAGGTCGGCGCAAGTAACTACATGGCGCATTGAGCGTACGCTTGTCCCGATAGAGTGAGCCAGATCACTGGCAGCCTCTTTTGTGGGAGTGCGTTGGAGCAGTTGTTGTTGTGTGGTAATACCAGCGTTCTCGAACGTCTGGCGTAGCTCGGGTGTCATACCAGGGATGCTAGCCAGTTGGTTCTGGTCGGTAGTCGTTTGATTGTTGCTATATTTCGTTGGCGATGGGAGTGGAATGGTACGTTCATCATCTTCGGTTGGCGTCGGTGTTTCAACAACTGGTGTTGCATCTGCGAACACCTGATTGTTGGTAGATGGGCTAGAAGCGGTAGCTTCGTTGGTGTGCGGAATAGGCATAACTGCCGCATCTTGTTGGGTGGGCTGTATTGGTTGTGTGCTCGTCGTGGACGGTTCTGGTATGGCTTCGGTTGGAATGGCGCTCGTGGTTTGTTGTAAATCAGGCAGCGCAGTTAGAGATGATCGTTCAGCTGAAACTGTATCTGTTGGTTGTGTTATTGATTGCGTGTTTTGGGTTGGTTGAGTACTATGAGCAGGAGGCGAGGGCGCCTGAAGATGTTTGGCCGCAGGTGTTGCGGATGCACGCAATTTTTGAACACGTTCGCTGATAGTCTGGCGCATTTCTTGACCTGAAAGGGGGGCGAACAGGAATCCGATTCCAACCCCGACAACCAGACCGGTAGTAAATTTTGACATTATGTATTCCTTTCTCTAAATATCACATATTCCAAATACCACATGTTCCGCCGGAACCGCGTAGAATAAGTCTGGATAAGACACGAATGGAGTAGATGGGACGTTTCAAGAGGTGTTTTTATTCCTACTTCCATTACTCCAAGTATCTGGCCGACGGGTAGAACCGAAATATATAGGATAATTTCTAACCGCTTTGGCTGCTATGATAGCGAAAGGGCGTTATGAAAAGAGAGGAGCGATATATGTCAAATACAAAAGCAGTCTCTACAGGTTTTGCAGAAGTAAATGGTACAACATTGTATTATGAGGTTGCAGGTGCCGGGCATCCATTTATTCTTGTCCATGGACACCTGCTTGATAGAAGATCGTGGGACGATCAGTTCGCGATCTTCGCCCAGCAGTACAGGGTTGTCCGTTATGATCAGCGCGGCTTTGGTGATTCTGGATTGATTACGAAGGGACAGCCCTATTCTGATCGCCAGGACCTCTACGAATTGATGAAATTTCTGGATATCGAAAGCGCCTTCCTCATGGGCGTTTCTGGGGGAGGCGCGCTGGCGATCGATTTTACGCTTGAGCATCCTGAGCTGGTTGATGCGTTAATTCCGGTTACCGCAGGGGTAAGCGGGTATCAACCATCAGAGGAGGTGATGAAAGCAAATCCGGATGTGGTACGTATGTATACAGGCCTGAATAGAGCATTTGAACAGCATGATATTCCACAAGTAGTGGAGATCTCGCTCCAATTATGGACGGATGGTCCGGGCCGTCTTCCAGGTCAGGCGGCTGCGGATGTGCGTGAACGGGTGCGCGAGATGACGGCTCACAATTGGATGCGGCCAGATGATGAGGCGCAAGCTGAGACACCGCCAGTGGCGTTAGATCCACCGGCTATTGGGCGATTGGCGGAGATTCGTGTGCCGACGCTCGTCATTCTAGGTGAATTCGATGGGCCAAATCCGCTGGAACAGTTGACTAAAGAGATTCCAGGAGCAAAAAAGGCGGTTATGGCAGAGACCGCGCATCATCCTTTTATGGAGAAACCAGCCCAGTTCAATCAGATTGTGCTGGATTTTCTGGGATCGCTCAGGAAGTAGCGGATTGTTTTGGGACAATGTCACGAGTTGCGCCAGGAGATACTTCTGTTTAACGGGAGTAAAAATGTTGACGGTCGCGCGTTCGATAAGCCTAAAAACAGGCCGACGAATTTGCAAATTCCGTTAGTGAGACAGAAATAGAAGAGGAAAAACAACACTATCTCGTGCAACGAGGATTGGGCAATATGAAAAATCCTTGAAAGACAGGTTGTTATATTTTGTTTTGTCTAGTATACTTTGGGTAGGATACTGCTTCTCCGAATACTTGACCGATAGGTAGATACGATAGTATCGTTAGTGTTCGGGATAAGAAGGATTGTCGTAGCGGGTTTTCAACCCATTCATTTGGAGCAGGAAGAAATGCGGGGAATAAACCTCGACATTTCCCTGTTTATAGTAGTATATGAATTCACACCATCATTGCATTGCTTCTGTGAGAAACGGTTTCTACGAGCATGTTGTGAAATGTGAACACAGGAGCATTGAATTATGAGATTGTATGTTGGGGGCTTGCCCTACTCAACAACCGAAAACGACTTGATTGGTCTGTTCGAGCAGATCGGCGCTGTTACATCCGCGACCGTGATCATCGATCGTGAGACCGGGCGTAGCAAAGGCTTTGGCTTCGTCGATATGGAATCGAACGAGGAGGGCCAGCGTGCCATCGAGCAGTTGAATGGTACGAACCTGGGGAATAGAACCATTACGGTAAATGAGGCGCGTGAGCGTCAGAATAATGGTGGTGGTGGTGGTTTCCAGCGACGGTCAAACAACTATCGTGGCGGCGGTGACCGTTACTAGTTTCCGGACCCAAACGCTACAAAACAAAGCGTAAATAAAAAACCAGTCTCTCTAATTATCAGAGAGGCTGGTTTTTTATGCTCTGAAGCTTGCTTGGACTCAGTTCGATGCTTGTTGCGCCTGCTGGAGGTGTTGTGTCGCACCGCTGATAATGCTAGTGAGATCGGTCGTGGCACTGACCATTTGAAAACCTTCACGTACGCGTTGGGCTGCGGCCTCGCCCCCGCTGGTGAAGATGCCCATGGGAATATGGTGTTGCTGGGCACTGGCTTTAACTTGCGCGAGTGCTTGCACAAAGGCTGGTTCAGCGCCTTCATTGCTGGGTGGGAGACCGAGTTGTGCATGAAGATCGTTGGGCCCGATGAAGGCGACATCGACACCGGGGGTGCTGAGGATAGCATCAAGATTTTGCAGGCTTTGCGCGCTTTCGATCTGGAGTACGACCATAATTTCGTCGTTGGCGATACGGCCATAGTCTGACCATGCAGTTGCGCCGAAGGCGAATGGTGCGAAGACCGTGCCGACACTGCGTGTGCCCTCTGGCGGATATTTACACCAACTTACTGCCTGCCTCGCCTCTTCTGCTGTATTCACCATCGGGACAATGATACCCCATGCACCCGCGTCGAGTGCCCATTTGAACCACTCGACGCTATTGTGAGGAACGCGAACCAAGGGGGCACATTGTGTATTAGCATCGGCGATGCTGGCAATCGTCTCGGCCACAATGCTCGGATTAAAAAGGCCATGCTCGCCATCGACCAGCAGCCAATCGAAGCCAAGGCGGGCCATGAGGCGAGCCAGAGATGGATTAGGTAGACTCAGCCAGGCACCAAGCGATGGTTCACCACGATGCAATTTTGCTTTCACATGATTTGTGCGCATTATGTATCCTTTACTACTGCCTTGATCCCACTGACAGATCAATCTCGTCTCTATATATTGCAGAGGTTGGTTTTGCCCACTGCTCATCGTTGGGGATTGGAATAAGCATCATTTCAACAAAAGAAATATAGAGGTATAGCTGATTGTACCTTGCCAGATTCCCTTTGTACAAGAGAATCTGTTGATGTTCTTTTCAAGGAAGAGCTTGTTTTCCAGCAGGAATGGCCTGTCACAAAAGAAACGGTACTAATTTCTTTATGAATGTAAAACCCATCAAAACAACATACTATTTTTTTGTAAAAGATGAGTTAAATTGACACTTTTATATGGTGAAGATCGTGTTAATAGTAGACAATCTTCTACCAGGTGGTAGAGGATAAGGGGTCAGAAGCGTATAGGCACTCTAGCCTGTATGTTAGATATGCGAAGACGATCTTACTGTCTATTGAAAAGGCGGAAGCCCTTGTAGATAGATAGGTTAGATGCGTGAGTATCATTTCTGCTTAAAAATGAGCAAAAAGATAATGGTTTTCGTAAAGAGACCCTCCATGTATAAGGAGAATGACGGTACTATGGCTGACGAATATACAAATCATCAAGCTTCTGTTGTGATCGATGCGCCTGTGCATCAGGTGTACACATTGTTCACACATTTCAATGATTTTCCTAAATTTATGAGTTTTGTGAAGGAAGTGACGTATCACGATGATCAGACGAGCCACTGGGTTGCTGAAGTCGTGGGACGGCATGAGTGGGATGCGGCCAACGAAGGCTGGGTTGAAGATCGACAGGTTGGATGGCGTTCGACCAGTGGTCTGGAGAATTTTGGCAAAGTGACCTTCCAGTCGGTGGGAAACAACCAGACAAACGTTGTCGTAGACATCAATTACAATCCACCTGCCGGTGTATTGGGTGATCTGGGCGAGAAGGCGGGAGCAGGAAATCGTTTCCAGCAGGCGTTACAGGATGACCTGAACAAATTTGCGCGGTTGGTCGAGCAGTCGCCAGCGGGAGCCCTTGATCCGAACTCGTCGAGCTACATCTTCAATTCAGATAGCGCGGCAGCCAAAGGGCAGACGACCGAGAGTCAAAACCGATCCATGTAGTAGAGGGCAGATGTATCAACCGGTAAACTAGATGTTTGCTATAGAGGAAACGAGGCGGAATAATAGCTGCCTCGTTTCTTTTTATGTCTGCGTAAGGTAAACGCATGATTTACCTTACGTGAAATCCGGCGCACCCATGTTTGTGATACAGTCGCTGGATGGTTTTTGGGTTGGATTATCGTCGAATTGAGAGATGATTTGGTCGGAGCACGATGAACTATACTCTGCACCATGTCCGAGGCCAGGGAAGATGAAGTAATAACTGTTTTTTAGGGTCTGCGCGGCAAGGCTGCCATTTGCCGGTGGCGTGATGGGATCATACTGATCGGAGAGGACCAGGGTGGGTATTGAGCTCACAACCGCTTGTTTTTGTATTGCGGGCGCAGGCTGAACGTGCCAGAGTTTGCACGAATCATCCTCTTGTTGTAGAAAATTTTTGAAGGCGGGCTGAATTTGTGCGGTAATACCTTGTAGGGCTGTGTTGATCGCGTTTTGATTGACGAAGGCCCAATCCTCGCTGCACTCGTCTGAATAAAACATGCCATCGCTGAACGTGGGATCGAATTCAACAATGCCGAATAGACGAGATAGAATCGTGTAGTTATGGGCGCGTACCTGATAGATCATGTCGGGGAGACTAGAAATAAATGGTGTTACATACAGGGCACTAAACAACAAGAACACAAAGTCGTCGCCTGCCATCACGACTTTATAGCTTTTATTCGTTGTTGCGTCTATCGTTTGAAAATGAATGGGAGTGGCATTGAGGTTCGTCACGAGCTGGTAAAAAACCTGATCAAGGTGAGGGTAGCGCGAATTGCAGAAGTCGTCCGTGGCACAGCCCTGGAAGAGCGTGTTGAAGGCGCGTTGGGCCGCGGCTGGCATATCGGTTCGATTGCGTTGTGGCGGGTAGACCGAGTCCAGCACAACGCTATGGATAACCGAGGGGAACAGGCGTATGGTGGTCAAGGCCAGGCGTGTACCATAGGAGACGCCGTAGAGGTTGGCCTGTTTATAACCCAGCGCAGTAATGACATCGTGTACATCGGCGGCATCTTCCAATGAATTGAACGCGTTCAAATCGACTCCTGCTTGCAGCAGGCGGTTGTGGCAGGTGGTGAGGGCCTGTAGCTCCTCACGTTCGGAAGCGGAGGCGCTGAGGTGAATGTCGAGTGTGTTATATTCGAGTTGCATCAGCTCAGGACATTTGAGCGAGGGCGTGGAGTAGCCGGTGCCACGTTGATCGAACATGATCAAATCATGATTGAAGACGAACGAAGTTAAATTGGATTGATCAATGTAGTGAGCCCAGTCGTCCAGAGAGGGACCGCCTGGTCCACCTTCCAGGCGAATAACAGGCAAAGAATCGTTCTGTGCGGTAGGTGACTTGAAGACAGCGACCGCGAGGCGAACGTTCGCACCATTCGCATGTTGTCGGTTTTCTGGTACAGTAACGTAGCCGCAGCGGACATCTTTCCCCTCAACGATACCAGAGCCAAGACTAAAAGGGCAGGCCGCCGACTGGAACGCGGAGGTTGGTTTGCCGGGTTGATTAGATGAGGAGGAAAGTGGCGTCGAGACGACATGGGTGATGAGTGGTAAAAGCAGCGTGAAGAAAACAATAGCGAGGACGAGGAAGATACTTACCGGCACAAGAATGAACCAGAGGAGGCGATTACGCGGTTGACGTTTGACGGGGAATGAAGTTTGTGAAAGGATAGGTTGTGGTATAGGCCTCATCGGTTGAGAGAATGAGAATGGTGATGGTGGAAAGACGGTAGGGACAGGTTGCGGTAGTGGTGTCGCAGGCTGAGAAGGTGGGGATGGTGATTTCTCAGGGACAGGTGGGGGAGCCGAATATTCATAGTAGGCGCCGTAGGAATCTGGATCATTAGAGGGAGCAGGTTTTTCACTCAAGGTACACCAACTTTTCTATTTTGTTTATCAGGAAACTTGTAGTCTCATTTTTAAGCAGCCAGGTAGGAGAAATGTATCGAACATATATCCAAATGAAGCTATATTATGCTCTATGTTTATTTATATAATATCCAGGTTGTTTTAGAGTGGGGAGATGTGAAAAGTACAGGTTACTTTTCCAAATTGGATGGTATCGCCATCTTTAAGTTCAACGGCTGTCTCGGGTGAGAGCATATGATCATTGACTATAGTGTGATTGGTACTTTTCAAATCAGTGAGCAGGTAATGATTCTCTTTGTATTCGAGCAAGGCGTGTTGACGAGACACCGTGGCTGATTCTGGCTGGTCGAGCAGGTTGATATCTGGTTTGCTGCCCGGTGCTTCAGAGACAACACGTCCAATGGTCACGCGACTGAATTTAAGTGGAATGTGCTGTTCGTTCGTTAGAGTGAGGTAGCCCCAAGTGCTATTGACCGGAGCGGGTATTACAACTTGTGTTTGGGGAGTCATATCGACGGCAAGCGTTGCTTCAGATAGTTGTGAGGGAGGAGAGAACGAATGGCCGCAATTTGTGCAAAAGGCAGTGTCCGGCTTTATTGGCGTGTTGCATTGCGGGCATCTGGGTGGGGCCGATAAAGAGGTTCCGCAGCGAGCGCAATAGAGATTATCCGCGTCATTGGATGCATGACATTGTGGGCACTGGATGGTGGCAGGAGCTTTGCTCTCTTGCTGATAGGCAGGCGGTGGGGGAGGCAGTTGACCAGGGATGGGTGCCCATTGTGGATTGGGAGAAGGCGGAGGAGGTGTGAACTGTTGTGGAGCGGGAGGTTGAACTGGCGAGGATGCCCATTGAAGTGCAGGCAAAGGGGCTGGTTGCTGAATTTGTTGCAAGAGGTAGTCTGGAGCGGGTCCGATTTGCACATTGGCCTGTTGTTTACGAACCACGCTATCCAGGGCGTTGAGTACCTCGTTGACGAGATTTGATTGGCGGATCATACCCGCACCAGCTGTAAAGGCCAGCGGCCAAACAATCAGCATGCCAACCGCGCCAATTGCCGCCTTATCCGCCCATTTTTGTTGACCAATCACAGCCATCACACCGCCGGAAGAACGATGTAATGTGAGTGTGAGCGCGGCCTGCATGCCGACAATAGCGGCAAAATCTCCTCCTTTTTTAAATTGCACCACCATATGGTCGCTATTGCCGAAGCGTTGGACCTGATAGCCTTGCATTATGAAGATCTGTTCCAGGTCGTAGGCGACGCGTTCGATGTCGAGCATTTGCGATTGGTAGAAGCGTGTGTCCACTGCCGTTCCTCCTGTTGGATGAAGAATATTCTTTTGCATTGTACAGTATAGCGAAAATAGCGCTATGCGTATGTGTTTGTAGCGAAAAGTGCTATGGTGTAGAGCGCGAGAGACAAACTTTCTGTAGGGAGCGAGTCTGATAAATAGACGCGCCCCGGTTTTCTTTTTCCGGTTACATTTTCATGCTTGAGGAGTAAAATAGAGCAATGTCCTTAAATGACTTATCGAGTCTTGCGATTATTGTGCAGGGTATTTTCTTTGTGGTGTCGATTATTCTTGTGTGGTATCAATTGCGTGAGAATACTGCTCTTGTACGCACAGCGAATACGCAAAAACTGGTGGAATTATCATCTCCATTTATGCTTGAACTGGCGAAGGACCGTGAATTAGCCAAGCTATGGAGACAGGGAGCGCAGGATATCAAAGTACTGGATGAAATCGATCGTGAGCGCTATTTTAGTTTGTTGACATGGTATCTGGTCATGCATGAAAACATTTATCACCAGTGGAGCAAGCACCTCATTGACGCGGATACCTTCATTTCCTGGACGCGCGACCTGGAATACTATGTGAAGCGGCAAAATATCGGAGTGTACTGGGAGCAATTGAGTGATTTTTTTGAATCCTCGTTCGCTACGCATGTGACCACCATCATCGTTCGTCAAAGCAATGAGCGAACAGATTGACGTTCGATGAGCTTGACATCCAGGATGGTGGTGGAACTGGTGGTGTGAGGATCGATTGCGCGTGCGATTAGGCTTTTGACCGCAACGGCTCCCATAGCTGCTTTGTCGACATAAATGGTGGTGAGGGCGGGTGTGAGATGTTCCGCCAGATCGATGTCGTCGAAGCCGACGATGGAAATATCCTCTGGAATGCGTCGTCCGAGTTCGCGAAAAGCTTTCATCGCCCATCCCGCGGCGGTATCATTGACGCAGAAAAGAGCGCTCACATCATGGTTGGTCGCGAGCAGCTGTGTACATGCGGCGAGAACGTCTTCGTACTGGAGAATGTTGCAACTGGCTACGAGCGAATCGCGCAGAGCGAGACCGGCGTCGCGTAGCGCCGAAAAATAGCCTTCTTTTCTTAGCTCGAAGGTATAAATTTTGGTGGGGAGCAGATAGTGAGATGTGTAGCCTCCAAGAAAGGCGATCTGCCGATGACCTTTGTGGATCAAATATGATACCGCCTCTTTTGCGCCTCCGAAGTTATCGCAAAGAACGGCATCAATGGGTTGTGTGGGAAGACGAACGACATTATCGATCAGGACGAGAGGGGCGTTGGTTGCTGCAACCGCCTCCACCACATCTGGTTGAGAGGGGCCTACCAGGAGTAGACCGCCCAGGTGTGCCTCGTGCAATGTGCTGAGCAATACATAAGCTGGTTGTCTGGTTGCGAAGCTGCGGTACATCATCGAGATATTCGCTTTGTGAGCCTCTCGCTCAGCGCCATGCAGGATGTGCGCCCAGAAGGATGATTCTTGCGACGGTTCTTCAGGATCGTTGTAGTTGAGCAAGAAGCCAATAGTTTTGAGTGTCTGTTTGTCTTTTATGGCCGAGGAGCGTCGTTCGTCTATTCTGAAATAGCCGAGCCGAGCCGCCGCCTGCAACACGCGTTGACGCAAATCTTCCTTGATATTGTCATGGTTGTTGAGGACGCGCGAAACGGTTGCGATGGAAACATCTGTTGCCTGGGCGATTTCTTTGACGGTGACCGATCGCGACATATTGCGTTCCTTTTTGTGTATGCTCAGTTTCT
>CAZZWK010000033.1:51601-63170 GCA_964657925.1 uncultured Dictyobacter sp. | reverse complement strand
GTCGTGTGTGCCGACGCAACAGAGTTTGCGTCACCTCGATAAAGCGTTCATGACCTTTTTTGAGGGGCGTGGCAAGTACCCACGATTCAAGAAAAGCGGACCCGCCAATCGGCGGAATACACTCGCTCTGCCTTCACGTGGCGCGATGGGTTGCTCACCCTGGCAAAGCAACGTGAACCACTCACCATTGTGTGGTCGCGCCCATTGCCGCAGGGTGCAGAACCTTCGACCGTCACCGTTTCCAAAGACTGCGCCGGTCGTTACTTTGTCAGTATCCTCATTGAAGAAGACATTACGCAGTTGCCAACAAACGAGCAGGGTATCGGCATTGACCTGGGGCTCACATCCTTTGTGGCGCTCTCCGATGGCGAGATCGTCGGCAACCCGCGTTTCTTCGCGCGTGATGAAAAACGGCTTGCCAAAGCGCAACGACGCCACGCCAACAAGAAGAAGGGCAGCAAGAACCGCGACAAAGCCCGTTTGCAGGTTGCCCGTATCGTTGACCGCCGCCGTGACTTCACCCACAAGCTTTCGACTCGCCTCATTCGTGAGAACCAAACGAGTCCTTGCAGACATCTGAGCCGAGAGGCTAGCCGCGCGAGCGGCGTTGATGTCTGAACAACTAGCAACGCTCTGTGTCGAGTCTTTGAGCGTTAAGAACATGGTGAAGAATCACGCGCTGGCAAAAAGCATCAGCGATGTCAGATGGGGCGAGTTCGTGTCTCAATTGGAGTACAAAGCCGCATGGTACGGTCGAACTGTGGTCAAAATCGACAAATGGTACCCGTCTTCCAAACGCTGCTTTGACTGTGGACATGTGCTCGATTCCCTTTCGTTGGATAGTCGCCACTGGGTTTGCCCCCAGTGTGGTGTGCATCACGACCGCGACATCAAAACAGTGTGGCGGCTGGACAGGCCGTCCTCGCCTGTGGAGAGGCGGTAAGACCTGCTGCGGTGAAAGCCAAAGCAGGCTCGCCTCGTCGAAGCAGGAAACCCTCCTGGTGACGTGAGGAATCTCCTGCCCTTTCAGGCGCGGGGAGCATGTCAATTCCTTCTACTAAACAAGAGCAACAAGCAGACTTTGCTCAAAGGCAATCGTATCACACCGTCCCCTTTTCCCACGCCCATATTGTCAATGACGCTTCTCTGCCCCTCGGTCCCCCTGCTTTCGTCCTACTCACGCCCTCGTGCCGCCCTCGCCTTCCTCCCTCCTCACCGGCTATGCTCTCACTGTCAGTTGCAAACGTGCTCCTGACTCCTATTCGCCGCTTCCCATAGCGCTTCGAGCCTTTTTGAGTCCGTGGAACTCCGGCCTCTCTTCTTAAGAGAAGTAGAACGCTCCGGTTTCTCGTTCCACCGCTCTCGTCTAGCGCTATCGTATGGGCGGCCAGCAACAATGAGTGCGGGACTATCTGTTCCCATTCTATTCACCGGGCAAACGACCCGTTTGCCCTACTTAACAGGAGGTTTTCTCATGAACGACCATTTCACTTTTGACGACACACAGATCGACCTGCTCGAAAACGAACTCCACTCCCTCGAAGTCGATACCTTCGAGATCGAGGATATCGCCGACGTCGAGCAGAACGCCCTCAGTGGCACCTGTAGCAGCTCTAGCTCCTCTTCCTGCAGCAGCACCAGCAAGCTTAAATAACTCCTGGCAGTACCCTTTCTCATCGGGTCTGTAAGCAACCATGCGTTGCATGCAGACCCGATAACCCTTGTCAAGGACAAGGATCGAGTAGAGCTATCCACCATCCATTCAAATGTTACGAGGTTTTATCATGAAACAACTCACAGAAATTCGGCCAAAACTGAAAGAGAATGCACTATTCTTGCAAACGGAGAACGGGCTTTTTGTGATTCGCGATGGACCTGGCTTCCACATCAAAGGAAAAACCATCGCGCGCTGGATTTCTGCGTTAAGACCTCATCTGAATGGGGAACACACCCTTGAGCAGATCCTCGCTCGCCTGGAACCAGCGCAAAGAGAACACGCCACACAGATCGTGTCTATGCTCCTCGAAAAAGATATTCTCAAAGATAACAAACCAGAGGACAGCACACAAATAGAGGATGCGGTCGCGGCACATTTTCAGCAACAAATTCACTATATCGATCATTTCGTCACCGCGCCACGCACTCGTTTTCAACAATTTCGCGCAAGCTCTATCCTGCTCTACGGCTCCGGCGAAACGCTCCGGTCCCTGGGCCTATTCTTGATTCGTAACGGCCTGCGCGAACTGGCAATCGTCGTCACCGACGAAACCAACGCCTATACGAGCGCTTTTGAGCATGATGTGCAAACACTACAAGCGGAGGGCATCGAGACTCGCGTCACCATTACCGCTCGCGCATCTTCCGCTCAAACGGTTCCCCTCGACGACTACGCGACCATCGTCTATTGCGCGGATAACGGCTCGCTCCAAGAAATCGCCGCGCTCAACAAACGCTGTGTCGAGGCCGGACGTGCCTTTCTCGCGCTTACCCCTATCGCCAACACCGAACAGGTAATGCTCGGTCCGTTTGTTGCCCCGCAGCAAGGACCGTGCTGGTTCTGCGCGCTGCTTCGTCTCAGCGACAATAGCGATTACCAGACGCAAGCAATACTCTGGCGCGAAATCTCGCTGGGCAATCCGCACACACCCGCTTCCGCTTTGTACATCCCACTCGCGCGCATGATCGGCCACGGCCTGGGCTTCGAACTGTTCAAAATACTCTCCGGCTGCCTCTCTTCCGAGACCGAGCGTGGCGTCGTCTTACAGAATATTACCACGCTGGAATCATCCTACAGTCCGGTGCTACCACATCCACATTGTCCAGTCTGTTCACAATTGTCGTCAACAGATGCGTTAGACCGTCTTATGCAGGTCGTCACCGGTAACAGAGATCACGTACTTACCGAACAAACGCTTTTTCAACAGCACGAGCGTCTTTTCAGCGCCACCACTGGTCTTTTCACCCGCTTCATCAATGAAGAAATCGAACAGATACCACTCAAACGGGCACAGATCACCGCAGGCGACAACGCGTTCGACCATCGGCAAAAGGCCGTGACCGCGTTCAGTCTGCTCACCCCTTTTGCCGCGCAGATGCACGCCTTAAAACTGGCAATCGGTGCCTATAGCAGACACATGCTCGATACCCACGAAACAGTGTTCGCCAGTTCACGCGAACTCACGAATCAGAACAAAATCACCATCATGCCGCAGGAACTTACCACCTGGGCTGGCTTTACCACTCTCGATGAAAACATACCTATCGCCTGGCTCCCCGCCTTTTCGCTGGCCCACAATGGAGTCGTCTACGTGCCAGCCGCCGCAGTGGGTTCCCAGTTCGACCAGCAAGGCATCTTCGAGCACACAACAGCAGGCACAGCAGTTACCACAGCCTTTGAGGACCTGCTTCAGCAAGGCACGCTCTCCGCCTTAACCTACGAGTACCAGCAACATGCCCTTTTGGGACAGGGCATCATGCACCGCATCGATCCCGAGAGGTTCGCGTCCGATGCGGATCTCCAATTCTTGCTCTCCAGCGCCGAGCGTCTCGGTGGTTCCATCGCCCTCGGCACAATGGAAACCAATCTGCCACTGCACATCGCGATCGCCAAAATTGCAGACCAGGCATTTGGTAGTCTCGCCCTCGGCCTCAACGACCGAGAAGCGTTCGTGGTCGCTTTACAAAAACTTGTCGAGTTCTTCCAGACCGGTCGATCAATCTTCCCTCTGCAGCAAGATCCAGATGTATACGCGGAAGAACTCGATGACCGTGTGCAAACGATAGCATTGTCCATCAACGAAGACGAACAGTCCCAGCTAGCCGAGACAAACACACCCTTCGCCCAACTCAAAGATGCTCTGCTGGCCGCAGGGCGCGACATCCTCTTTGTGCACACGACCAGCGTCGACATCTGGGAAGAAGGCACCTTGATCAGTGGAAGCGTCCTGCTCACGCGGGCCGCCACGCAACAACAGGAGAGGGAACAATGATACACACACACGAATACTACGCAGAGACCTCTCATGGAGCAGATGGCACATCAGCATTGGACGAGAGCGTCCAAACAATCCAGCAATTCATTGACCAGCATTTGCTGGTACCTGACGAAATCGACATTGATGTCCGCTTCCTGGGACTCCCCGGCACGCTCGACCATATTCCACAACGCTGGCGGGAAAAGAGCATCTACCCGATCAGGGTTCACTTTTCCAGCATACTCCTTGGCCCGCTCTACCAGCCCACACGCAAAAAGAGTGGGCCATGCCCGCTCTGTCTGGAACGACGCTGGCTGGCGAATCGCGCCCGCGAAGAACAACGCGCGAGCCGCTATGGTCACGCGCTGCTGGCGACCCGTGCGCACCATGGACTCCACCCCGCCGCCCTGGAAACACTCTCCACCATCGTAGAGATGTCACTTCAGCAGACGGACGAACGCGAAAAATCCTGGTTTTACGTTCTTCATCTCACTACGCTACAGATCAAACGCTATCAGTTGCAAGCCGATTCGCTCTGCCCACTCTGCGCACAACCAGTAGAGGACCAGCCCAACGCCGATACCTATCAGCTGGTGGAACGACCCAAAAAGGACGCGGCAGCCTATCGTCTGCACGATCCACGCGACTACAGCCTTCCCGAGCAAAGCTACATCAATCCTTTCACCGGCGTGATCGCTTCCGCGACCAACTTGGAACTCTTCCACACCGTGACGGCCCCCGTTTCCGGCATCTTCCACCAGGCAGGTATCCAGAGACACGGCATCAGCACCGTTGGTTGGAGTGGACACAGCACAAACTTTCGCATCAGCCGACGTATCGGCATGCTTGAGGCCCTGGAGCGCTATTGCGGCCACCTTCCCCGCGCGAAACGCACCCTGGTGCGCGGCAGCTATCGCGATCTCCATGACAACGCGCTCGACCCGCGCACCTGCGGCCTCTATCCTGCCGAAACGTATCGTGAACTACCCAAACGCTTAGAGCCATTCGATCCCGACCAGAATATCGCATGGGTCTGGGGCTACTCGTTCAAACACGCGCGCCCCATCCTGGTCCCCGAAGGGCTAGCCTACTACTTTCCACAAAGCGAGAAGGTCTTCGTCGATGACACCTCGAACGGCTGCGCCATCGGTAGTTGTCTGGAGGAGGCCATGTTTCACGGCCTCCTGGAACTCATCGAGCGTGATAGCTTCCTGCTGCACTGGTACGCGCAACTCGCGGCCCCTCAGATCGACCCGCGTAGCATACGCACATCCAAAACCCTGCATGTGCTCGACCGCATCGAGCGTATCGGCTATCAGTTGTACCTGCTCGATACACGCCTGGATATTCCCATTCCATCAGTGACCGCGCTGGGCATCTTGAAAGAGGACAAACTGGGCAAACTCGTGATCTCGGCAGGTGCCAGTCCAGACCCCGATCAGGCCATCCACGCGGCGGTCAGCGAGCTCGCGGCCTATATGTCAAGCATACAAGAACGCGTGACACCAGAATTAGCTAACTTACAGGAGATGTCCAGGGACTTCCGCAAAGTCACCTCTATCGAACAGCACACCCTGCTCTACGGCTTACCCGAAATGGCGAAACACGCGATGTTTCTGCTCAGAAATCCCACCACGCGTACTGTCAACGACACCTATGACGCATGGGACCAGCAACGTCTCCGTCATCATGACTTGCGCGCGGACCTGCTGGACTGTATGCAGTACATTTTCGACCTGGATATGGATGTCATCGTTGTCGATCAAACGGCCCCCGAGCTCCAAGGAACCGAGCTCACCGTCGTACGCGTCCTCGTCCCTGGCCTCGTCCCCATCGACTTCGGCTGGGGCAGGCATCGCATTTCCGGCCTACCACGCGTCCTCAGCGTCCCACGTCAGCAACCCGTCAACGCCGCGCCCAGATCCCAGGATTTTGACCTGGAGCACGTCAACCTGACGCCACACCCATTTCCATAACCACACCATTGCTTGCACACCATACTACCTGGGAGGATTGCACCATGACCAATAGCGACATCACCATCACCAGAGCGTACGCGGAGGCGGTCTTCAAACGAGCCATCGAGCCCATGACGCCACCTGATTTTCAACCCGATTGGAAAGATCACCCATCGCCCTTTAAAATCTATCAGCACGTCAAGCGTTTCGCCCTGCCGCTCCCGCATACCGACGCGCTCCTGCCCATGCAACACCTCTGGACCGATCGCATAGGGCAACCGCATGGTTTGCCACCGGTTGATACATCTTCCCTACCGGCGCATACATGCAACCTCTACAGCAATACAAGCACGCATCGCCTATCGCTACCCGAACTCGCGAGCATGCTCTACTTCGCCCATGGCGTGCTCAGCCGCCGTCTGCGTGTCCGACCAGATCAGGACGCGGACAAGATCGCAAACTACTCGCTCGGCGATCCCTACGCCCGCGGCACCGCCTCCGGGGGTGGACTTTACCCTAGCGAGATCTACTGGTCCTGTGGCGCCGGTGCGCCGATGACCGCTGGGATCTATCACTACGACAACGCCCATCACGCGCTGGAGCGGCTCTCAACCGGCGATCTCACCGCCACTATCCGCGCCGCGACCTTCAACCATCCCACCGCCCAATCCACCAACCAGTTCCTCCTGATCAGCGCCAACTTCTGGAAGAACGCTTATAAATACAACAATTTCTGCTATCATGTCGTGACGCAGGATATCGGAGCCCTGCTCTGTTCACTCTGGTTCCTCGCGCTCGGCTACGGTGCCAGCTGGTGCCCTATCCTATGGTACCAGGATGAGCCGCTCAACGACCTGCTGGGACTAGATGTCGATGACGAAAGTGTGTTCACCGTTCTCCCTCTCCCCACGTCTTTCGGACCGGTCGATACATCTTCCCTACCGGCGGATGTCCTCCATATTCCGAGCACCAACGACGCTATCGCGTCCACCTACGGTCAGGTGCTCGGATCGGAAGTATCCAGTCTATCGGTCGATACATCTTCCCTCTACAGCTTTCAACGTTCCAGGCGCACCAGCACATTTCCACTCAACGTGCAAACCCATCGCAGCACCCTGGTGTGGGACGAACCGCGTCCCAACACACAACACATCCCGTGTATCGATGATCTTCCAGGCACAGGTGAAAAAGTGACGTTACCGGAGGTACAGTCACAGCGATTGCGCGGCGACCTGCTGGAGATCTTTCAACGTAGACGTTCCAGCTTCGGTACCCTCGTCTCACCGCCAGTCCTTTCGCGCGAGGATCTAGCAACACTGCTGGCCCTCGGCAGCAGCACCCGCCACTATACCTGCGATGTGCGCAGCGGCGACGACAAGCATTTCACCCGCCTCATGGTCTTCGTTAACAACGTGACCGGCATCGCCCGCGGCGCCTACGCCTACGACGCACACCACCATTGCCTACAGACCGTGCAACAAGGTGACATGACACTCTTTCTCCAACAAAACTACCTGCTCCCGAACTATAGCCTGGCCGATACTGGAGCACTCATCGCCATCGTGGGCGATGTCGATAGCATGCTCACCACATACGGCAATCGCGGCTACCGCCTGCTCAACGCGGAAGCCGGACTCGTCGTCCAGGGCCTGTACATGATCGCCACTAGCCTCCAACTCGCCTGTGGTGCCGCCCTTGGCTTCAACAAAATCGCCCTCAATACCGCCCTGGGCCTCGATGGCACCAACCAGAAAACCCTGCTGTTCATGTTGATAGGACACGAACCGCCCGTCGCAGGCGATATCGCCTACGCCCTTTTATAATGCACACCGCGCGGAACAAATGTCCCGCCTCAGGAAGGAAATAAACCAATGATCAGCGAACGCATACCATCAACAACACCATCGGAAGCAGCAACGCCACGCAGCATCATCACCCCACGTTTCCTGCTGCGCGTGGGTGGTTTGCCACGCGAGCATATCGATCACCTGCGCTTCACCCACACCCTCCAATGGCAAGAGGGACTGCTCTCACTGGAACACCAGCTGCTCGATCAGAAAGAGGCGCTGGTCGATCTGCTTCATGCAGCGGTCAACACCCATAAAGAAGATCAGGCCCTCAGACGCTCACTGATCAACCTCAAACGCCAGGTCTTCAACATGCACTTTCCTCATGGCACAGAGCATGCACGAGCAACCGCGGCAGCGCTTGGAACCGATGCGCACAATGCGCACACAGCACTCAATGCCTGGCTCGACCTGTGGGAACGCTATCAACACGAACTGACACGAGGACCCGCCATCACCGAACAGGAATTACAGGAAAAACGTGCGCTGCTCAAAGACGCCTTCCAGGACCCCGATTTTCGTAAAGGCGTCCTGCTCTCCAGCCCTGTGCTCTCCCAGGCCATGGACCACTACCTACACGCCGACAACGCTCATCCCAATCGCGAGGCGCGCACCGTCGAACGTTCGTTACTCGAATACCTGCTCCGCACCATTCATAAAACCAGCCCGTTCAGCGCCTTCACACCCGTCTGCATCGGACAATTTTCTGATACATACCAGTCAATCAATCTTCCCTCTACGACAACCAGGAGCGATATTGAGTTGGCAATCAGCAACATGCGCAAGCAGAGCTTCACCCGCCTCAACATGCTCGTGCTCTCCCGGCTCTCGGCACAGATACTCGCCAGCCCGCCCGTGCGCAAAGGGCTCCGTGTGCGCCTCACCACCGGCTGGCGACAACAAAACGAGCACATCCGCTACATCCGTCGGAAACCAGTCGTGGATAATCCTGATGGCCTGGATGCGGATGCCGCTCTGCCCCTGGATTTCGTTCAGGAACACGTGATCGGACTGCCGGTCGGTACACTGCTGAATAACCTCATCAGCATTATGCATGACGGACACGAAGAAGTCCTGGGCGACCTCATCAAACGCCTCCATCACCTGCAATCCGACCAGCGCGCGGAAACCGTCATCGAAGCATACCTGCATCACCTGCTACGCCTCGGCTTTTTGATCGTGCCCGCGCTCCAGGTCAACATTCATGCTCCACGCCCCCTCGATGTCTACACCCAACAACTGCTCACCATCGGCACACCACAAACAGACGCGTTGGCAGCAAAGCTTCAAGAGATTGCCAACCTGATCGATCGCTACGCCTCGGCTCCTCTGGTCGAACGGGCCGAGATCGTCGAACACATCAAACAATTGTTGCAAGAGGGTAGTGCTCTCCTTATTCAGAACACCAATGATGACCGGTCGATAAATCTTCCTTCTACAAGGGCAAACACATGGTTTGCCCTCGCCTTGCCACGGACCATCGTCTACGAGGACACTACCATCTCGCCCGAGAAATTGAGCATCGCCAGAGAAGACTGGTCCGAAATCTTCTCGGACATCAGCGGACTTCAGCGTATACTCCCACTCTTCGATGTCCACTTCACCCAGAGGCTGCTCACTCGTGGCTACTTCCAGGCGCGCTACGGCCAGGGACAAGGCTACGATGACTTCCTCGCCTTCGCCGAACGCTTCAACAGCGAGTTTTTACGCCCCATGCAGCACGACGCCTACGAAATGCGCATGTTCGATCAAGAAGGAAACTTCAGAGGCCGCCAGGACTACTTTGGACAACCGGAAGTCGCCGCCATCAACGAAGCACGCCAGTTCGCAACAAACGCTATGCGGCAAAGCTATCAGGCACACACGGACACACGAGATCAGGAACCTACACATGAAGCGCTGTGTGCCCATGAAATGATCCTCCCGGACGATTTCGTCACGAAACTCGCCGCGCTCGTCCCGCAACAAGGCCAGGCTGATCTGCAATCGAATACCTTCTTCTCACAATTCGCGCATCTGGAAAGTGGCCCATCGCTGATCCTGAACCAGATCTATCCAGGGCTTACCCTTATGTTTTCACGCTTCGCCTACTGCTTCGCAGGGCAAACGCATGGTTTGCCCTACACGGCGCAACAACAGGATTCCGTCGTCTCAGCACTGCGTGAGACACTTACACGCCTCCAAACGCCTGATATGGTCTTCGCGGAACTCAAAGGTGGCTACGACGCGACCAATCTCAACCTCCATCCAGTTGTCACCGCGTACGAACTGGTCTGTCCTGGCGAAATCAGTTCACGACCACTATCCGAGCAGATTCCCATGGACGACCTCTTCATACAAGACAATATGCAAACTGGGCGTCTGGGCCTCTATTCGAAACGGCTTCAGAAAGAGGTCGTTCCGCTCTACCTGGGCTTCCTGACCCCCATGCTCTTGCCCGAGATTCAGCAAGTGCTGCTGAGTTTTTCCTACCTCTCGACAGCCACGCTGGATCTGTGGAACGGTGTTCAGGTAGCAAGCTCTGACGAGGTTACGTTCTACCCGCGACTACGCTACAAACATATCGTCTTGCAGCGCGCAACCTGGAAAATCCCTGCCAGTGGTCTACCCTGTCGCGAAAGTGGACAAAGCGACGCCGATTTCTATCTACAGGTATCATGCTGGCGCCAGCAGCACGCATTGCCCTTGCATGTGTTTGTCGCACCTGACGCCACAACGATTATTGAAAATTCTTCGCAAGACGAAAATGACAAGGAGCAAACGGAAAAAGATATTCAATCGTACAAGCCACTCTTCGTCGATTTCGAAAATCTGTTTTCCGTCTTGCTCTTCGAAGCCACCATGCGCAAAGCACGCAGCAGCTTCGTGCTGACCGAGGTCTTGCCACAGCGCGAACACCTCTGGTTTCAGCACAACCAACAGACTCACGTTACCGAATTTGTCTTTGAAGTCTCACAAAAACGAGCATTAGCGTAGGGCAAACCACGCGTTTGCCACCGGTTGATACATCTGCCCTCTACAGAGAAAAAAGGAGCATATCATGCAAAAAAATTGGATAAGCATTCACATTTTCTACTACGCGGACCAGAATCCGTTAATCGTTCATTGTGTCGCCCCGCTCGTAGAGCAGTTGCGAGAACACGACCTGTTACAACAGTACTTCTTCATCAAATATTGGGCGGAAGGTCCTCATGTACGTCTGCGCCTGCTCCCGAAAGAGGGTGCTGACGTGGAAAAGATCAAGTCCATCGCGGAGGCACACATCACCCAGTTCCTTCATACCTACCCCGCCCTCTACAGTATCAATCACGAGAAAATGGCACCATTTTACAAAAAGCTGTTCCTGCTGGAGTATGGGGAAGACAGATGGATACAGAGCTACGGTGTTGATGGCGTCATGCCCATCCGCCCCAACAACACCTTCGATTACATCCCCTACGAACCGGAATACGAGCGCTACGGCGGTGAAGTCGGCGTTGAACTGGCCCAATGGCATTTCGAGCACTCCAGCGATACCGTCGCAAATCTGGTGCGCGAGATCAACGTCGGTGTGCCTGGTATGGTCCTGGGCCGATCCGCGCAACTGATGCTCACCTTCTTCTACGGCATCTTCGAAGACGACACCAATGTCTTGCGCGCATTGGACGAGTACATCAGAAGTTGGATACGGGCCGACCCCAAAGCACCATCACGCATGAAACAATACGCGAAAAAATATCAACGCATGGCCCCTGCACTACAACAGCGCATCGCCACCATTCGTGATTTTATGCTCGGCGATCGTCTCTCC
>CAZZWK010000033.1:45016-51501 GCA_964657925.1 uncultured Dictyobacter sp. | reverse complement strand
CTCCGACAGTCACCCAGAGCGTCTTACCAAAGCAGAGGAGAACTGGAAAAACCACATTCAAGAGTTGCGTGTGCGTATCAAGCATCTACACCAGCAAGGTCAACTCGTCTTGCCATTGCAATCGCAAACATCCACAATGAATTCCTTACAAGCAACCTACAACTACCTGCAATCCAGCTACGTACACATGACCAATAATCGACTGGGCATCGCCATCCCAGAAGAAATCTACATCGCTTACCTCTTGAAACATACGCTCGAAGATATGATCGATATAGAAAACACGAGAGAGGAGCGTATACCAGCATGAAAGAGACCATTCAGTCAGGGAGCACACTTCGTCAGTCCTCCCAACACACACAGGGAGCGTCGGTCGATCAATCTTCCCTACCGGCGGATGTCCTCTGTATTCCGAGCACCAACGACGCTATCGCGTCTACCTACGGTCAGGTGCTCGGATCGGAAGTATCCAGCCTACCAGTTGATGAATCTGCCCTCTACAACAACAATACCACTGAAACAGGCACATTTCGCCCGCAGATCCGTCCCGACGTTATCCTGGGGCCGCGCCTGCTCAGCGGGAACACCAGCGTCCACTACATCAAAGACCGGTGCGCCAATACCTTTTACCGTATTGGAGCACGCGAATACTTTCTGATCAGCAGAATGGATGGGAACAGGTCACTTCAGGAGATCGAGACCGCCTACGAACAGGCATACCGGCATCACCTCACTCAACAAGCCTGGACGAATCTATTCAGCCTGCTCGGCAAACGCGCACTGCTGGTCCATACCGCTGACAAGCGAACGCTGGCGATGTTAAAACAGCATGCAGCAACTCAACAGGCAACCAAACAACAGTCACGCATCGCCTTGCGGAATGCCGATCACCTCGTCAACACCATCGTGCCCTGGGTACGTTTCGCTTTTCAACCAGTCACCGTCTTTATCGCGCTCCTGCTCACCATCGCGATGGAGACCTTTTTCTTACTCCACGCACCGGCCATCTTCGGCGCATTACTGCCAGGCATACTGCACCAATACCTCAGCATCCCTCTATTCCTGCTATTGGTGCCCCTCTTCATCGGCACCCACGAATTCGCGCATGCCACCGCATGCACCTTCTTCGGTGGCAGCGTACAGGAGATCGGGCTGGGCTGGCGTTTCTTCCTCCCATACACCTACTGCAAAATTGACGATATCGTGCTCTTGCCCAGGCGCTGGCAACGCGTGTTTACCGCCTTCGCAGGCATTTATATCAATCTGCTCATGGTCACCCCCTTCGCTCTGCTCTGGTGGATCAGCCCCAACGGCAGTTTAGGACAGGCCACCAGCGCGCTCGTCCTCGTGCTGATCAACTTACTGACCCTGGCGAATTGCCTGCCATTCGCGGAACTCGATGGCTATCTCATGCTCAAATATGCCTTCAACATGGTCGATCTGCGCGCAGATTCCTACACCGCCTGGCGCCAACTGTTCAAACACCGAGATTTCTATAGACATCCTGCCGATCAAAAAAATCCAAACGAGCAGAGATTGATAGATAGCCTGGGCTGGCGACGAACAATCGCTATTGCCTACGGCTTGCTCTCGCTCCTCTACCCCCTGGCACTGCTTGCGGGTGTGATCTTTCTGCTGACCAGACTGCTACACATTTAAACGATGTAGAGAGCATTTCTCATTTCACATTTTGCGGATATGAAACTGATCACACCCTTTCTTTCGTGTAAAAAAACATACGATCATAAGTCTTTCGGCTATAAGAAGGATGAGTAGTGAAGAAGTTGTTTCCATCTTTTAGTATCCAGGCAATCGTTACGCATACCACTGGTGCACGTTTCATGACCATCTTCGGCACTGTCTGGGCACTCTTGACACTTATTGGCTTGAATACGAACGCGAGAATCGTCCTCTGCTTTTGTGTCGCATGCACTACGCTTCTGCTGCTCCGGGCAACACATGCCCTCTTCAAAACCATCCAACAATTACCACCACATCCTCAGCAATCCTGGGAACAGGAAAGGAGAGGCTTCTTTTATCGCTATGACTTCGCCTTGGTTATCCAGATATCTGCCATTATCCTTATAGATGTCACGCTTTCGCTGCGCAATCTGTATCCTTTTCTTGTTCCCGCCACCGGACTGCATATGCTGCATCTCGCGGCTATCTTCCGCATCCGACTCTACTATGCCACCGACCTACTGCTCGTACTCTTTACATCGTTTGCCCTGGTCGCTCTATCTTCCCGTAGCATTCCCATAGAACCATACCAATGGTCGACTATTACCGGCCTCTCTACTGCTATACTCTTTTGAGGTACAGCCCTCCTGCTTTTGATTCAATCATTGAGATATATTAGGAAATCCGCCTCATTCATTTCTCTAGCTCAAGCAAGGAAATAAATGAGGCGGATAAGGATAGGTCTCCCTAGAAAGTAAAAGGAGCGGGCTTACCACTACACTCCGCAATAGTATTTGGGATAAGCAGAATTAACAGCCCCAAACTCACTCCAAGTACTATAGCTGAAGCCAGTGGACCGGTCAACGTGAAAAATGTAGCGGCCAGGGCGGCCTCTGCTACTGCTTCTCCACTCAGCACGCCAGCCGTTATTGGGAGTACTACAGCAGCAGACTGAATGATGCTAAACACTGTTGTTGCATCACCTACTATATCTAAACCACACCCTTGCCCACTCGGATCAACCTCATTAACCGGATCATCATTTGCATAGATGTATGGGTTCGCCGCTGGCCGCGAGTCTTGCTGTGTCCATCTTCCAAAACGGTCATAGTAGCGCATCCCATATTTATAGTAGAGCGTGGACGCATCAAAGTATCCATCAGCAAACTGCCAGGGATTGTACTGCGACCCCGTCTGGTGCTCGGTCACACCATAGGGATCATAAAGGTAGGTATCGGTAACTCCAACTGCCGAAGGCGGCATCAACGCTACCACCGAACCAAGTCCATCGAATAGATAGTAAAAATTGCCCCCAGGGGTCCGCTCACTGATCAGATTACCTTTGTTGTCGCGGGTATAGGCGATCAGATTGCCAGCATTTTTCTCTGTACCTAGTCCGAGAATGTTATAGGTGTAGGTGGCAGCGTTGCTTCCCGTCGTCTGCACACGCTCGTCTGAATTGCTACCCAGGTATTGGTCTGAGAGCGAGCCATCAGGGCTGCTCATTGAGGTGGTCTGGTTGCGCGCATTGTACGTTTCCTTGTAACTGCTTCCACATCCAGTCTGGTTCCCATTGCCATCATTGCTACACGAGGACTGATTCACCTGTACAAGCTGGTTGGAGGTGTTGGAATAATCATAGGTGTAGCTGTAGGGAGTTGATGCCCCTGATCCTGTCGTCGAGCCCGTCTTACGATTGCCATTGGCGTCGTAGCTGTAACTGGAGGTCATGGGATACGTATTTCCAGTTGTTGTTGCCGCCCCAATCAGGCGATTGAGGGCATCGTAACTATATTTTGTGGTCCCTATAGAGCTGTCATTGAGGTAACTGGTCATACTATAGCGCAGACTGCCGTAGTTGCCTGATGGCCCGTTCGGGTTTGTGTAGCTGTAGCTATAATCCTCCTCGGTAGAATATTGCCCATACGTGGTGATATCGGTGACGCGTCCCCCTTTATCATAGGTGATCCAGGTGGTCGTGCCATCGCTGTTGGTGGGATATCCAATAGAGATGCGTCGTCCATAGACATCATAGCCAAAGGTCAGCGTCTCTGTGCCTGTTCCCTTCGGCTGCGTCAGCGAGGTCATGTTGTTCAGATTATCATAGCCATAAGTAACCGTTCCCCCTCTATCTGTCAATGAGGTTAGATTACCGGTGGCATCATAGGTGTAGGTGGTGACTGAGCTATCCGGCAAAATTTTCTTCGTCTGGCGGTTCAAGCTGTCATAGCTGAAAGATGTGGTACCACCTGTGCTATCAGCTACACTTAAAACATTTCCATCATCATCATAGCTATAGGTGATCGACGATGTGTCGCCTCCTGACGCATTTTTATAGCTGATCGTTTGAATGCGGTCCAACTTGTTATAGGTGTAGCTAGTCTGGTTTCCATTCCCATCAGTCACCATACTGATTCGGCTCAACGTATCGTACCCCAGCGTCTCACTGTGTTGGGGAGCAGGAGGTGTGATGCTGGTGAGATCACCATTGCTATATCCATAGGTCGTTGTGTACCCATCTGCATCTTTTGAGGTATGCAGTGTACCGTCGCTGTTATATGTTTGTGATGTTCCAATAGGCGGACTGGCACTAGTATTGGTACTGCTCGTCAGATTTCCATAGGTATCGTAGACATAGGATGAAGCATTTGCCTGCGCATCCTTTGTCCCTGTTGGATAGTAAGGCTGTGAGCCTCCTGTTGGATAGGTTAGCGATGTTGTTACATTGTTCCCATCGGTAGTACTCATCAAGTTGTTGTATCCATCAGTTGAATATGCAGCAGTTGTAGTATTGGTGAGTCCATCCTGGAAACTGTTCATATCATAGTTGGATGTATAGGCCCTATTGCTGGTGGTAAGGCCGTTATCATTCACAACGCTGATAACCTTACCCATCGTATCATAGTTGTAGGTGGTGTTATGTTGTCGCTGGTCATTGACGATGGTGCTGCCCGCATTATAGGTGAAGGTCATCACACCCGTCTTGGAATCGGTGATACTTGTCACCTGGTGAGTATTGTTGTACCCAATCTTCGTGATGTTGTTCATCGGGTCGGTAATCTGAACAAGATCGCTACCACTATATTTGTAGCTGGTCGTTTTGCCGTTGAGATCGGTTTCACTCGTCAATTGATTGTTGGTGTAGCTATAGGTCGCCGTGCGTCCAGTAGGATCAGAAAACTGAGTGACCTGGCCCTCAGGGGAATGACCTGTGCCAAAAACCGTGTTATGTGAAAAGGAAATGACGCGTCCATGGGTATCGGTGATTGATTTGACATCGTTATCGCCATCTAAGGAGAGCGAAATAGTATTGTTGTTTTTGTCTTTGACAGCGATAAGGTGGCTGCCTGAGGCAAAAATAAAGCGCGCTCCCGTTTTATGGAAACTCAGCGTATAGGTACCATCGCCGTTCTTCGTCAGAGTGGCATTTAACCCAGGAGCATCGGTATACTTGCCGCTACTAGCATTATAGGCGAAATAGGCCGCATAGCCGCTGGGACCGTGATAGGTGATGCCACTTGACGGATTACTCAGGTCTAAACGTACGTCGTGACCCAAACTTAAGACCCAGTTCTGACCCAGATCACGCGAGTAACTGGCCTGGCTGTTGTAGTATGCTTCGATAGAGAGATCGAGCCCCGCGGTGCCATGAATCTGCATCTCGACGCTATGGAAAATAAGATTGCCATTGGCGACGTTCACCAGTAGCTCTTTCTTCCCGCATGTGCAGGTCGGACTGGTAATGGCATGGGTAATATAGGTATAGAATGGCAACTGCCCAGTCCCGTCGAAAGGAATCGTCGAAGAAAGACTTGTAGAGAGCAGGCGTGTCTTCTGATGACTTTTATAGGCAAGCAGTGGTTTTGCGGGTTCTTTCATTGGTTTTGGTGGATGGACATGGATAGTATACTGCGACTTTGTGGCCGCGTGAACAGGAGAAAAAAGCAAACTCGTAGCGGTGAGGAGAGAACCCGAGATAATCAATATCACCAATACGACTCGCAAGAGGTGGGAGAATAAGAAGAAATCATCACAATGAGCAAAACGCAAAAATCTTGCACCTTCTTTTTTAGAAGAGGGAGCAGTTGATATACGTTGGTTAAATGACAAAGTATCCTCCATTTTTTCTGCATACGCTAACGACTGCATCATGGTCATGCTACATGCAAAAGAAGCAAAGAGACCTGGATAGGTTCGAGGTGGCAGCATCTGGTTTTCTTTCGTTTTTGATTACGAATGTCAGGAACGGCTTGCTCGTTGTCAGGGATGTTATTTGTTTCTCCCTCTACTTACTTATCTGTAAGAGTACTCGCGTTCACTCCAGATCTCTTGCACTTTTCAACACTACTTAGTGTATGGATCACGGGAAGAAAAACCTACCACAAAGCAGGGACAGGTTCAGGACTTTTCCAGGGCATTTCTTGCTGCATTCCTTCATTGGGTGGAGTCATCCTTGTTTTTTCTTGGGTAACATAATGAGATATAATTTTCAGTAGTTGTAGCGGTGTAAAGCCGAAAATACGAATTCTTCTCGAATTTAACACTAAAAATTGACAAAACCGTATATAGGATAAGAGGTCCACATGCAAAAAGAGAAACATCTTTCCCCAAATGATCAACTGAAGCGAGCTCGTTTCTACCATGGATGGTCACAGGCAACGGTGGCAGAGAAAATAGGCAGCGATCCCAAAACGGTTGGTCGTTGGGAACGTGGTGAAACACTCCCCAATCCCTTTTTTCGTAAGCAACTCTGTGACCTCTTCCAGCAGGAACCTGAGACTCTTGGCTTCGTGTTAGAAGAACGT
>CAZZWK010000033.1:0-44916 GCA_964657925.1 uncultured Dictyobacter sp. | reverse complement strand
CTGTGACCTCTTCCAGCAGGAACCTGAGACTCTTGGCTTCGTGTTAGAAGAACGTAGAGATCCTCCTGAGGAGCTGGAAACAATCCATCCTCCAGTAGAGAAGGTTCTTTCAGTAGAAAAACAGCCCAGACAAACACCAGTGCCCACCCTGGTAAAGTATCTGGTGGTACTCCTTTCACTCCTGGTTCTTTTTATGCTACTATTTTTACTCATAGCAAAAATATTTGTGGGAAATACTCCTACCGCATTTTCTCAACAAAAGAACAGGCAAGCATCACCCACCTTTACCTCAACAACCTCTGCACTCTCCAATCCATATCCCCCTTATATAGGAACATTAATCTTTGATGATCCTCTCACTGAGAACATAGCGCATCGGTGGCCCACAAGAGTATTACAAACACACTCAGCGAGATTTATAGATGGTGCCTATCATGTCCAATCGCTTGGGCCAAATTACTATCTTGCATCAGGTAAAGTTTTTACAAACTTTACCTACGAAGTCCAACTTACGCTGCTAACAGGGACCTACGCTGGGATCGTCTTTCAAGCTGATGATGCGGCGGGGACATATTACAACTTTCAAATTGATCGCGCGGGTGATTCTATGATGGACCGCATAGATGGTTTAAATGGGCCATTTACCACGCTCTTTACCACATCACATTCTTCTATAAGAACACAAGAACCTGTATTGATCGCCGTTGTTGCACAAAAAGGCACGTTCAGTTTCTATCTCAATCATAAACTGGTCAAGACTATAAGAGATGCTACGTATCAGCAAGGAAATATTGGGGTTAGCGTTGCAAGAAGCGATATTCAGGGGGCAGGTGCAACAACTGCTATCTTCCGTAACGTAAAGGTATGGGCCTGACATCCTCACGCGCTTCAAAGACAGGTGCTTTCCCCCATTGCTAAGAGGCATTTCTATATGTGCACGGGAGACGTTCGCCTCACCACGTCTTCCCGCATAACACTGTGTGTCTCACGCCCAAAATGTTCAAAGCGGCGTTTCACCTCTCGATCATGCCACATCTAGAGGCAGGCCTACGTTTGTGTGTCCAGCGTGATGGTACCCAATGCAGTGGTGCCCAATTTAATGGCATACAGCGTACTGAGTATGGTGGTGAGTTTGTACTGGAAGTCCAGTAATCCTCGCAGTTTTTGGAGCCTTGCTTCTTTTTGACACAGTGACGTTGCGCCCATGCCAATCGCTTTTCGTATCGATAGGGGTGTTTTGGGTTAGCGATCGTTTCCCAGTCCGAGCTTTCAGCGATGATATCAATACCGACTTTTCTGTTGGTTGAGAGCAGAGGATGAACAGAAACTTGTAAATGTCCTGAAAAAGTCCTGAAGATGCCTCTGGTCTGCGGTAGGTTTCCCCACTTGTTTCAGGCATAGTACGTATATAGGCATTGCGTAATACGGTCTGAGAAAGAATCCTTCAGCGATGTTTTTATGTGACTGTGCGTATCTTTAGAAAGCGTTAGAATGAAAACGCGCATGAAAAAGAGAGTTGTATGCGTGTGCTACAAATATTGACAGCCTTCTGCTTTCTCTCCTTCATGCTCAGTTGAAGCATTCCATTGGTTCCGATCTTTCACTCAGTTTCTCCTGATGAGCTTTACCCTATTGACAGAGAGATCTTTCTTAGAAAATTGCCTATGAATGTACACATGGTGCGGCAGGAAGAAAAAGTTTTCGTTCCTGCCAAGTCGTAGCAGTTCTATTGATCATAGTATTTTGTAGAAGGTGAGGTTTTTCTTGACCACTTCATCAAGAAGGCAAATGTCCCTTAGTCTGCTTCTTCCACTCTTTTTGCTGGTACTTTGTATTGTCGCTCTTGTATTTCAAGCAGCATCACCAGTCGCACAAGCCGCAACAACGAAGGCCAATGCCTCGTCCGTTTCGCCTTTGATCTTTGGCAGCAATTTAAATCTTCAGAACGGCTCAGATCCTTTTTTGACCGACGCAAAGGTTGTTCCTCTGCTACAGCAGATCCATACGCAAATTATACGTATTCCGACCCGTACAGGTATGCCAGAATCGGTGGTGAAACAGGCAGCTCAGAAAGTACATGATATGGGGGCCGCGGCTCTCGTCATTTTGGGAGGACAAACACGTACAAATCCACTCGCCGATGATACGCCCGTCGTCCAGGACATGAATGCTATTTTTGGAAATAGCCGCGTCTACTATGAGTTTGGCAATGAAGAAGACTTGCAGGGGGTGACAGCATCTCAATATACTGATGCGACCTCAACGTCCTGGAATGCGGTCATTCCAAAACTCAAAAGCATTGCTAACAACGCATTCTTTATTGGCCCTGTGAACTACCAATATAATGATGCCTATCTGAGATACTTTTTACAACATGCTAATCCGCGCCCTGACGCTGTAAGCTGGCATATGTATACCTGCGATACCGATGGTGTTGACGGTCCTAAACAATCGGAAAGCACGTGCCTTGCGAATCTGGATGGCTGGACCCAGCACTTTAGTGATGCACGCACAGCGATGCATAGTATTCTTGGAGGCAATACCGAGCTGCCCATCATTATCTCGGAGTGGAACTATGATCCACATACTCCACAAGATAATGGGGATAGCAGCTTCATCAATGCCTGGACGACAAAAGCGCTTGGTTTACTCGCCAGTAACAATGTATTTGCATCCATGCAATACGCCACCACTATCCTGACTCCATTGATCAGTAACGATCAATTGACGCAACAGGCACTCACATTCCAGAGCCAATACAATCAATTGATTGGAGGAGGTTCATCTACGCCAACACCGACACCAACCTTCACTCCAACTTCGACCCCAACATCCCAGCCAACGCCAACGCCGAGCCCGGTCCCGCCAACACCGAGTCCAACTGCGACTCCCTCCCCGCTATCAGGCTATGGCTTTGAAGATGGCACCACCCAGGGTTGGGGGACGCAAGGAAATATCACGGCTGTAAATAGCACTGATTATGCCTATATCGGAACACACTCGCTCGAAGTGAAGTTCCCCAGTATAGATAGCGATGACTATCCGTATACATCTGTCGCTGGTTCTCATCTTTCACCTGCGCCACAAGCGGGCCAAACACTGACGGCATATGTATTTGTGCCAGGTTCAGCGTCGCTATCTGTAAGTGGCTGGCTTTTCATACAGGATAGTACATACACCTGGCACGAAGAGTCACCAGTGACGATCACAAAAGGAACATGGCAGAAACTGACCTTTGCAGTTCCAGCGAGTGCGAATCAAATTGGTATTCAGTTTAACGGAACTGGTAGCGGTAGTGTTTACGTTGATGAGGTGCGCTGGGGTTAGCTGCTCTGAACAACTTTCCTTTACGCAATGTTCCTATATCATATGCGTCATCCCTTTGATACCGTTAGGAAACTCTAGCTAGTCAACAAGATCGATAGAAGCGAAGGCAACGAAACGTAATGCGCACGTTTACGTTGTCTTTGTTTCTTCTTTCTTGTTTAGACTAACAAAGCTCTACCAGAACCGATGGAGGAGGATGATCAAGTGCTTCTCCTTGTCCAACGGGTCGATAAAAGCAGCGGTTGCTTTTTAGGCGGATCAGGCAACCTTGGATGGGCAGTTCACTCAAGCGGCACCACAACCAGGTCGAGTCATACCCCCGATCCAGCAGCGCGATCGTATTTCTGGGCATATACTTGGTCACCTCTGTCAGTTGCGAGGTCGCGACCTGGATGGCATTCGTCTCTGTGGTCACGCGTTGTTGATCCGACACGTAGATCGGTAGAGCTCCATTAACTGGTGAAAAGGTCAGGAGGGCTTGAAAAAACAAGAATCCATGGGCATACTGTGAATGATGAAAAGCACAACAGCGCCGATGGACGCGTCAGAGCAATTTTGCCCGAATTTGGCGTGTTCCGCAAGAGGCCAAAGAGGAATGGGCACCATCAGCATTCATCGTCGTAAACGGCCACGGTACCGCTGTCAAATCTGCACAAAGACCTTTAGCGCCAGGAAAGGGACGTTTTTTGCGCGTATTGCGGACAGACGAAGAGAAGGTGACCCAGGTCGTAACCTTGCTTGGTTATGGATGTCCCTTCCAAGCAATCGTCCATGCATTTGGACTCGACGAACGGACGGTGGCCGACTGGCAACAACGGGCAGGTGAGCAGTGCAAGTGGGTCCACAGGGATCTGCTGGAGCAAGGCCAGGTCAAGAGCCAGCATATTCAAGCGGACGCCCATCCGAGCCAAAGGCAGGAAGTTGATTGTCTGGATCGCATTGGCGATCGATGTCACCACACGGCTCTGGTTGGCAGGAGTGGTGAGCCAGCACCGAGATCACACGCTCATTGATCGACTCTTCCAGCAGGTCCGCGCCTGCTGTCAATTCGTGCAGGGGCTCTTGGTCTGCACTGATGGTTTTGCCGCCTATTCCAAAAGTATCGGACGGGTGTTTCGCGAAAAAGTCAAAAAGCACGCGGGTCGTGGACGGTGTGCGTTGGAGGCATGCCCCGATGGGTGTATTGCTACCGTCATCAAACATATCAAGAACAAGAAGGGGGTGGAGATCACGCGCAAAATTACGAGAGGAACCCAGGAGAAAGCACAGGAACTCTTGGTACTCACCCAAGCAGAAACGCAATTCAATACCGCGTTTATAGAGCGCTTGAATGGCACGTTTCGTGAACGTCTTGCCTCCTTAACGCGCAGATGCCGACATGCAGCGGCACGCATGGAAACGCTGGAAGCAGGGATGGATCTGATTGGATGCACCTACAACTTCTGGAGTGGACCTGGTGTTTCGTTTGGTATGTTCAATGTTGTTCAATGGCCTCCTTCAATAAAAGCCTTGATTGAGTTATATGAGGAAGGTCTCGTTGCTCTTTTTGATCAGGATGTACAACGATATCTCAAAGAAGATTTCACAAATTCTAAAGAGAAAGGCATTCCGAACGAGGATCAAGGTATTCTTACTGAATTTGCTAAGTACATACAGAGTCATATAAAAAGAATTTTTTGAGTAGGTTAACATTCACTTGTAGCCGAGATGAAAAGGATGTTTTTCACACGAGCTATACAATTGTTACAAAATGGGCAATAAACAACAGTGCATCAGTCATAAACAGTATATTCGACATTTACTATAATGAGCGTACGAAAGTTCTTTCTACGAGAAAGCACAATGATATTTTACGTGCTATTGTGAAGTGCATACGATCTCTTCATGTAATGCATTGCTTTGAGGACGCTAATGGTCGCCTAAACATTATGCTGTTGTTGAATAGATTTCTTTTGGAGGAGTCATTGAGTCCGGTCATACTTAAAGATCCTGCTGTATTTGGTGGAGCGTTGACACTGGACGAACTAGTTAATGAGGTAGATGCAGGTATAAAAAGGTTTGCTGAGGAAGATCAAAAGGCTCGTACGTCAAGTGATGTTCCTGACACAGTGACGTTTATAACATATTAAAAACACGTGAATACTGGATAAGGGAAACGGATCAAGCAGCCAGGCGAGCGTGTTGATCGAGATGCAGACCTGGCTTTTTATCTTGATGGTTGTAAGCAATCAACCCAACCACTAAATGGACGACAAAATTGAGGGGCTGCGGTGACGGGAATGTTCGAGTCTCAGAGATGTTTTTGAGTTGATCGATGATGGATTCAATGATGGTTCGTTTGTGCAACAACAGCTTGTCAAAAAGGGGCATGAGAACATTCTTCATGTTTTTGCGTAGCTTCGTGATGAGCTGCAACCCCTGTTCGAAGAGGAATCGCGTCAAGGGAGCCGAAATGTACCCACGATCTCCAAAGAGCTTGCCTCGCAGATATTTCACCAGTCTTGGGAACAGGCGTACGGTCATCGACATTGCCTGGAGTGAGACAGCACGCCAACACCTCACCACGATCATTGACGGCCAGATGCAGCTTGAAGCCATAAAACCATCCCATGCTGCTCTTGCCACGCTTGGCATCGGTGGCAAAGACCCGATGTTGGTGAATCCGTTTGGGATCGCACACCTACTAGGACGTAGAGTCAATGAAGCTGATCCCCGTGCAGGTTCCATAGCGATGCTGCAAGTACGCCAGCAAAGGAACTTGCACCCCCCGACGGGCAAACGGGAGGGCTGGTGGATCGCGCGGGGAACTCCTGGACCGTCTTTGACATTGACGGCACACGAGAGGCGGCGAGCCAACGCGCCTTGCCTCAGACTGATGAGCTTCCTCCGCCTTTTCGCAGGTTGGATGACGTCTGCGCGCCCGGCTATGGGGGCCGCAAACGCGGAGAGGTTGTCAGGACACGCACCACGGTGTCACAGGCGCATAGTTATCAGTGGTTGGGCAGTTTCGGGAACCGGGGGAACGGGCGCTATCGAGAGGAACTGTGCAAGGCGCTCTCGGCCATTGGCCGGTATCTGACAGCCTCTCAGCCCCCGCAAGAACGCACACTGCTGAGGCTCGATGGGCAATATGGCAATGGAACCGTACTCGCCGATGTGGCTGGGTTCGCGTTTGTGACGCGCGGCAAAGACTATCATCCGCTGATCCAGGCCCGTTTGCATCTGCCTCCCGATCAGTTCCAGCAGCGTCCCGAAAGTCAGATGGTGCGCAGCCTTTACGATTGCCCCGAAATCCCGGTGGGACCTGAGGCGTCCCCTGCCGCGTGATCGTGGCGGCGCATCCTGCCGGGAAGAAGAAGAATCCGGTCGGCGTCACCCGAAAAGGCGTGGTCTACGAACTGTTCTTCACCAATCTGCCACAGCACGCCTTCACGGCCTGCGATGTGGTCGAGTTGTACCTGCATCGCGGCGCCTTTGAGCCTGTGCTCTCAGACGAAGACAAAGAGCAGGACCCGGACAGGTGGTGCAGCCAGTCGGCCTGGGGACAAGAAGCCTGGCACGTGATCTCGCAATGGATCTGGAACCTCAGACTCGAACTGGGCCATCAGTTCAATTCACAACCATCGCGTACAACCGAATTTGCACCAGCCGCCCCACCTCCTGCCCCGCACTCCGCTCCTGCCTCTGGCTATACCCCTCCAGAAGGAGGTGCAGCCTGGAAGACCAATCGCTTCACGGGCCAGGATTTTGCTCTCCAACCTGATGGAACGCTGCGGTGCCCAGCAGGCCAGACGCTCACGGCGCATGAGCGGCGTCGAGAAGCCGATGGGAGCTTGCGCGTGGTGTATGGAGCAAGCATTCGCAGTTGTCGTCCCTGTCCGCTGCGCGAGCAGTACCAGTGGAATGGGAGTACGACGGCAAAGCCACGCCAGGTCAGCGTGCTCCTGCATCCGCTTGTCGTGGGTTCTGCCCCCTTGCTCTGGAACGATTGGGATCGCAGAGAGCACCGACGTGCCTGTCTGCGACTCCTGCGAGATCAACGAGTCAAGATGAACCTGTCGCCGCCCGTTGCCGTTGCCCCCTCCACTATGGAGGGGATCCTTTCTCGCACGCAGCAGGCACACTGCCGTCTCTCGTGGAAGACGCGCCTGGATCGCAACGCGAGGAGAAACACGGCTGGCTAGGTGACGATCAAGCTCTTTGGGGTCCCTCACGGCTTCGCACGCGATCTCGGCTTGAGATGCGAGCTCGCCCTGTAACAGGCGCTAGCCGGGGAAATCCGCTGGGAGTCCATGCAGGCCGAGGGTGAGTGAGAGTTCGCCGCCGTGATGCAGGTCATGCTCCATGACATGCCAGACGACCCAGGCGCGTGACAAGTCAACGCGTTGGCCGTCCCAATCATCGGGGAATGTCTTTTGCATGTCGTCGGGACTCCAGTGCTCCAGGCAGTCGCTCATGCACTGCCAGGTGCGGTCGAGTTCCTGCACCAACTCGGAGGGAGCTCGCGTGGGTGTGCCGGGCACATCCCAGCTTGCGTAGGCCTTGATGTCGGCCCCGCAGTCTTCGCCCAGAAACTCGGTGAACCAGCCAGCACGGCAGCCGATGATGTGCATGGCATTTTCGCCGATGGAGCGCAGGTGAGGGACAGCACGCAGTTCAAGCTGCTCGGCGCTGAGCTGCGCGATCGCTGCTTTGATGTGATCCTGGTACTGTTTCCAGGAGGTGTAGAACGTCGTGAGCGTGAAGTTGTCTTCAGTCATGTGTCGTATCTTCTTTCTGTTTCTCACAGACTACCACAAAAAGCGGTGAAAAGCTGTCCTCTTATCAACTGGAGAGAAATGCTCGGGTGGTGCAGATCAATTGAGGTCGTCCAAATTGGAGCCTGAAAGAGCAAGAGGATGAGCTTGCAAAGACGACAAAAAGAATCCATCCCCAGAGAGACATGTTTTGTTGCTTTATCTCATCAGAGGAGGATTCTCATGTCTCAGTCTACCACATTGGAACAACAGCTTTTTAGCCCTCATGCCAGTTTAGCCGTTCTGGCTGTCGCGCTCAATGCTCGTGGCATCTTCGAGGAACTGCGCAACGGCGTCCACATTGCGCAAAAGACGGTCAAAGATAGCCCCCAAGACAAACTCATCGATATCCTGATGACCTTGCTGTGTGATGCTCATAGCCTGGTGCAAATCAATACCCTGCTGCGCGCTGATCCCGGCTTGCAGCGCAGTGTGGGACGTGAACAGTCGGTCGCCCAACAAACGCTGGATGCCGCCACCGCCCAGAATGTGGACCAACTGCACCAAGTGCTCTCCACGCTCTCGCAGCACTTCAGCCGAGCCGCCTCCCATCGCAGCGAGGATGGCTGGTTCCTGCTCGACGTGGATTTGACCAGCATACCCTGTGGCAAGCACGCCGAGAAGAGCCTCAAGGGCTATTTTGCTGAGGCACGTCATCGCCGGAGGCGACAACAAGGGCGTGTGCTTGCCAGCCAGTAGGGAGAAATCATTGTTGATGACCTCTATCCTGGCAACATCAACCTGTTCCAGGTGCTTCCCACCCTGCTCGGGCAAGCAGAACAGGCTCTCAACTTGATCGCGTGGAAACGCAAGCACACCATTGTGCGCATCGATACCGGTGGAGGGTCCGTGGGCGTGCTCCGGCAAGTGCTCGCACGAGGGTATGCGGTGGTCACGGTGGTCAGCAAAGACTGTTCGTCCCAAAAAGCGGGCATCGTGGTCAGCAGTGTGAAGCGCTGGGTGGACGATACGAACCGACCGGATCGACAACTGGGGTGGGTCGAGGAAGAAACCTGGGAATATGAGCACCCCGTCAAACGTCTGGGAGTGCGCTGGAAGACCGCCAAGGACACCTGGCGCTACGCGGTCCTGATCTGTGCGGGGCTGAGTAATCACGATATCCTGACGTTAATCGGCCATGCCGGGCTTGCCGATGAGCACACCATCATGCGAGTGTATGCGCACTTCTATGACCTGCGAAGTGGGGGCATTGAATCGAGTTTTGGGCAGGACAAGAGCGGACTGGGTATCACCAAGCGCTTCTTGTTGCGCTTTGAGGCGCAACGATTGCTGATGCTCTTAGGGACGCTCGCGCATAATTTGCTGGTCTGGTCCAAACGCTGGCTGACTCGACACTGCCCTCCTGAGTTGACCGCTCACTTCTTGCATTACGGGATTAATCGCATTTTTCGCGATTTTTACTCGATCACGGCATAATCTCCTTTGACCGGAAAGGGCGGCTTTCTGCCATCACCCTTTCCTCCGCTTCTTCGCTTGCTCAGCTCATCCATGCCCCTCTGCACAAACTCCTTGCTCTTTCTCACATTGCCGTTATTTTGGACCAAAATTAGGGCCGTCCTTCTTAGAGGTATGCATCACGCACCGAGCCCCAACGTTGAGCAGGTGAGCCTGAGGTAAACGACAGTGGTCTAGGAGCCGATTCACGCCAAGAGTACCCCTCGTTGCGCAATTCGTGGGCAATACCATACATAGAAGAAGTTGATCACCCCAAAAATCGCAGTTGGCGCCCGTTCCAGCTTGCCTTTATTCTGCTTAACCTACCATCGCTGACCGACCTGCATCATCCTGATCGCAGTCAATCGCCCAATGCGACCGTGGATCTGCTCTGGTTCCCCACTGGGGGCGGTAAAACCGAAGCTTACCTGGGTCTGTCCACCTACACGTTCGGCATTCGTCGTCTCCAGCGCTACGCTTGCGTGGGCACGAGCGCCGCAGCATCCGGCCAGGCCATACGGTGGCCGAGCACTCTCCCTCCACCGGGGAACGGCCCGCAGAGCGTGGTCTCGACCCTGGTGCCGCCGCATGTCGCGTAGAACGCCTGAGCCGCCGTATTTTGGGCCAGCACCCAGAGATAGAAGCGCCTGTCGGTCGGGCGGCGCCGGACCAACTCGCGGGCAGCTTCGGCCAGCAGTCCCCTGCCGATGCCGTGCCGCTTGAGCCGGTGGGTCACGTGCAAGTTGTCCAAGAGCGTGCCCCAGCGTGAGTCCTCGTCAAGGATCATGTGAACGAAGCCGGCGACCGCGTCGCTCTGGTCGGCGACGATGGTGAAATGGGCCGCGCTCGGGCTCGTCAATCGCGCGCCCCACACTGCCAAGCGGTTGGCGAGCACATCCCCGTCCAAGAACGCATCAAGGTAGGCTCCCCGATAGTGCCGTCGCCAGCTCTCGGCATGCAGCGCCGCGATCGCCTCGACGTCATGGATGGACGCAACCCGGAAGATCATCTCCCGCTGCATTGAGTTGTGCATCGTTTCGTTCTCTGCCATTTTTCTTTCTCCTCCCTGCTGGAGAGTATACTAGGAACATTCATAGGCACTCGCATTTCCCATCGAGGAGGCAGCCATCAAGGCTAAAGTGCCTATTTCCCTCTAGCCAACGTCGCTGTTTCCAGACAAGGAAAATTTGTCCGAGGTCACATTTCTATCGCAATAGATACGTTCAACATGGGTAAACCATCATATCGGTTGGTGTCATTCAGAAAACAGCACAGGCAAAAGCCCATCGAGTCCGCCGTTGCTCATGTGAAGTGTTGCTGACGACAGTAGGAGCTTCGCCATACTCAGTCGCCGGTTGGGATAACTCCGGCTCCCTCAATCATGAGAATCACTGTGCGCTCCGGTGCCTGTGTCCGGTGCATCACCCCTTTCGGGATCGTGAACCCCTGCTGCGGCGCGAGCTCAACCGTTTGGCCCTCCAACTCAATGATGAAATGCCCCTCAAGGACAAAAAAGAACTCGTCTTCCTTCTCATGCTTGTGCCAGTGGAAGACCCCCTGCATAATCCCGAGTCGCACGACACAGTCATTGACCTGGCTGAGAGTCTGGTTGTACCAGGAGTCCTGACAGGCGTTTACAAGCACCTGAATGTCAATACGTTCCAGGGGAGCATAGTGCGTGTCTAAATTGATCACATAGGATGCGTGTGCCTCATATGTATCCATCATGGCCTCCTCGCCCTCTGTAGGAATATGAAGAAAACATGGTTTCAGGACAAAGCCGTCCACGCTGCGAGAAAGAACACCTTCCGGCGGAGTTCCTCAACCTTCGACAATGCGTCCCAGACGAGGTTTGGCGACCGTGACGTAGTCACGTGTTTTTAACGCCATTGAGCGATCTAGGCGTGCTGCGTTGAAGTAGATTTCCTCGTTTTCGAGCAAGGAAGGATCGACGACGACATCTAATTCTGGGTTGAAGGAGAACGGGAGGATCGTCCCTGTCACACTGCCTGCGAGCCGTTCAGCGATCTCCGATGAGGCAAATGCGACGTAGGTCCCCTGCATCAGCGTCTTGACTGTTGGTAAGTCTACCCGTGCATTACCTGGGACGACCGCTAAAATGTACCTGGTGACTTTTTTGCCGCGTTTGACCATCAAGACAATGCACTTTGCCGCCTGAGAGAGCGTATTGCCACGCATGGCACTGACGAGTTCTGTACGCCCCTCGGGCGCGTGGTCAATGAGTCGATAGGGTATCCCCTGTTGATCAAGCAGGGTGAGCAAGCGTATGTAGGTGTCTTCCATCAAGACTGCACCTCAGCGATTCTCTCTCGCTCTTCCGGCGAAACCTCGGGCAGCTCAGTCATACCGAGAGCCTCGCTCGCGTGCTTCCCAGCTCCCCTAAGAATCTCTTCTAAAAATGACATACATGGAACTCCTTTTGTCTTTTCATTGCCAGGCTCCATCCCACTTTCGCGGCCCTAGCAGCTTTCGCGCTTCGCCGATGGGGACGCGCAACCCCTTCCATACGAGTCACGTTGCTTGGCAGAAACCGATGTGTGTGCTATGATTTTGCCAGGAATGGAATGCTTCTGCCAGTGGCAGAAAAGACAAGGAGCATCAAAAAACTGCCATGCATACCGTTGCGACCATTGTGTACGACGCCGTCAATCCTTTTGAGCTGGCTGTGGCAACGGAAGTCTTTGGCTTTGAACGTCCCGAAATCGGCGTGCCCTGGTATCGCTTCCTGATCTGTGCTGAGGAGCCACGACCTATTCGGACCTCTATCGGCATCTTTCTCACGACGCCCTATTCCCTTGAGCACGTAGCCTCGGCAGACACGGTCATTGTTCCCAGTTCGCGCCCTGGGATTGTTCCGGTTTCGGAGGAGTTGCTGGAGGCGTTACGCCAGTCCTATCAACGGGGAGCCCGCATGATCGCATTCTGTACAGGAACCTTTCTTCTCGCTGCCGCAGGGCTGCTGGATGGTCGTTGCGTCACCACGCATTGGGCGTGGGCCGCAGAACTGGCAGCGCGCTATCCCAAGGTGCAGGTCGATCCGCAGCGACTCTACATTGATGAGGGTCAGGTGCTCACCTCTGCCGGAACGGCTGCCGCGATTGATCTCTCACTCCATGTGGTCCGCCAGGATTACGGTGCCGAGATCGCGGCAGCCGTAGCCAGGCGGATGGTGGTTCCTCCACATCGAGATGGCGGTCAGGCGCAGTACATCGAGATGCCGCTTCTGCCAACATTTGGTGAAGGCGAACCGTTTGGCGCGACCCTCACATGGATGGTTGCCCACCTGCATGAAGATCTCACGGTGGAGCAGATGGCGGCTCGGGCTGTGATGAGTCCACGGACCTTCGCTCGCCGCTTCCATGCAACGCTTGGGACAACCCCGTATCAATGGCTTCTCCAGCAACGCATTGTGCTCGCTCAGCGCCTGTTGGAGACCACCAACGAAACCATTGAGCGAGTAGCGACCTGCTGTGGCTTCAGTTCGGCTGCCACGTTTCGTCTGCACTTTCAACGTTTTCTGCACACCTCGCCACAGGCGTATCGCCATGCCTTTCACAGAGAGAACCTCAGAGAAACTGCATCATCTGCTTATCACAGATGAGGAATAGCAGGCGAAGGCGTGTGTCGTTTCTTTTTGCCCCTCCTCACTTATTGAGAACCGTTCTCCCAGAGAAAAATGCGGTCCTAGAAAAAAAGCGCCCTCTTAATCAGCGGATAGCAGCACGATATTGCCATCGGGATCATTGATCATCGCGAAGTAGACACCAAAAGAGGAGACAAAAGGTGTCCGATAGCTCTGATAACCGAAGCCTGTGAGTTCGTGGTACTTCGCGTCTACTGCGGCCCGCTCCTTGAGGTAAAACTCAAGAATGAGGCAGGGCTTGTCGGCTTCCTCCACCAATCCCATGTTATTTAGGAAAAAGGTGATGTCACCTTTCATCTGGCTTTTGAAATGGAGTTGCCCCTCTCTGAGTTCAGAGAGATCAACGCCGAGCCGCCGATAAAATTCCAGTGATGTATCCATGTCCTGGGGGACCAGGCCGACCATGTAGAGATCCAGTGCCATGATTTCCATTCCTTTCACGTAGTGCTGATGCACAACCATCTATCATGCTCTTATGATATGGTGAAGGGACGAGAGAATCTTGCCTATTCTTGCGTATCCTGGTACAAACGTGCGCGGATCTCATCATGCTGGCGATAGGCTCGTGGAGTGAGGCCGAGGTGACGCTTAAAGATGCGCGTGAAGTGGCTCTGGTTCGCGAAGCCGCTCTCTAGAGCAATGTGAGCAAGGGGCATATCCGTCGTTGTGAGCAGATGGCGTGCTTTCTCGATACGCTGGCGCAGGACAAACTGGTGTGGGCTCTCCCCCGTTGTCTGACGGAACAGACGGGCGAAATGGTAGGGACTGAAGCCAATCTGCTGAGCCAGTGCCTCCAACGAGATATCCTGGCTGAAATGGGCCACAATAAAGTCTGTCACGCCTTGCACCTGGCGTCGGGTCAACCCTTGTGTGCGTTCTTGTACACAGACTTCGTTAGATGAGTAATGGCGCAGCAGGTGAATGGCGATCATCTGCGCGGCGGTCTGTGCATACAGTTTGCCGGAAGGTGCCTGTTGCTCCAGTTCTCTCCAGAGAGCGAGGCCGATCTGGGTTAGCAATGGATCGTGGAGGCCGATGTGTGCGACCAGGCTTAGACGAGCGGGATCAACGTCGGCCATTTCCTGAGCCGTACGCGAGAGTAACTCATGGTTCAGGTGCAGGCGCAAGGTTTGCATGGGCGCGCAGGAGAGACCTTTCCAACGTACTGTACGGGATTCGTTGCTGCCAGGCGTCAGAATCAAGTCCTGCGCGTGGACGATTCCCCCTTTCCAGGAGCCGTACCCTTGCCGCCATTCCATAGACATGGCTCCACCCGCCAGTAGCATCAATGTAGTATCAGGGATGCCCGAAACCGTCCAATCTTCAATATCCGCTGGTTCGTAAAATGCAGACGCGCCCAACCCTTCCCAGCCCGCCTCCTGGCTGGAGAGGTAAAGAAGTGGAGCTACAAGGGGCTTTGCTGGCGCTGCCTGTTGGGCAATGGTCGAATCGTTCACACTGCTTGTCCTCCGCTGTCTCGTGACAGCCGCTTGGCAATAGGTATTCGTTGCAAAAAGGTGACCTCTGTATAAAGATATCCCAAATCAGTCTTAGATATGCAACTGGACCCCGTGCATGTAGAAGAAAAACCAACGATGCAAGCGTATTGAAACAGGCGCTATGTTCTTGCAAGATTTGTAGCAAGACCGCTCGTTGCTGGTGATCGGAATGCGTTGGACAACAATCGTTCGTTGCATGCAAGAATTCTATCATCTATGAGGAATATTTCCAACGGACGAACGTCAATACAGAAAGGAAGGCAGATGGTTTCCTCCCTATGTGTGATGCACAAGGGTCTCCACCACCCGCATTTATAGTTTGATGAGCAGAAGAACAATCTTCTTCATTTTGAGAAGGTAAGGAGTAGGCTATGGCAACCCTTCAAGCAACACTTGTCACCCCTCTGACCGGTCCACTCGCCTTATATGGAAGGGCCTGTGCAGCAGCACTCAGGATATGGGCAAAAAGTGCTGCACAGCTTCCCGCTGGTTGGAACGTTGTCGAGCTTGATGTGCGAGATTCAGAACCAGATCTGCACAAGGCGCTGCACGAAGCACTCGCCAGGCACCCCGACGTGTTCTTTGGTCCCTACGGAAGTGGCCCCATGCTCAAAGTCGCACATTCCTGTACGCGGCTGATCTGGAACCACGGAGGCGCATCCTCGCAGTTAGCCAGGCCCACATTCCCTCAGGTGATCAATGTCCTCTCGCCCGCCTCTCGCTATTTTGCAGATGTTCTTCACGCTATTCACTCGTCTGACCCAACGGCACGCACCGTCTCGTTGTTGCATAGCAGCACAGGCTTTGGCCGAGATGTGGCAATAGGGGCTATAGCTGAGGCAGCCAGGCTGCATATGAGGGCGCAAACGGTCCAATTTAAGCCAGATCATGTCCTTGAGATGGTCGAACGCGTTCCCAATAGTGATATTTTACTGGTCGTGGGAAACTTTGCTGACGAGCGCGCGGTTGCCCCTCGGCTGCTCGCTCGCCCATGGAACTTTCGTGCATTTGTGGGTGCGGGTGTTGAGGAGGTGCTTGCATCACTAGGGAAGCAACGCGAGGGATTGATCGGTCCGGCACAGTGGGTCGCCAGTGCGGCGCCGGAGCCCGATGAGGGTCCCCCTGCCTCCTGGTTCGTAAAACAGTATCTCCAGGAAGAAGGCGTAGCGCCTCCCTATGCAGCGGCACAGGCCTTCGCCGCTGGCATTGTGTATGCTCGCTGCCTAAGGGAGACGACAGATACCCTTGATGCATCGATCCAGGCAGCGGCCCAAATGCTGAACGTGCGCACACTCTTTGGCAGGTTCCAGATCGATCCTTTGACCGGCGCACAATCGGGTCACCAAATCGCTATTGTCCAATGGCAGCAGGGGCAACGCCAGGTGGTGTGGCCGCCGGAACAGGCTCATCATGCGTTAATGTCTTCTCACCCGCATTGACGATTGCCTCACCAATACTGGGTTTGCTGCCATGTTCGGATTCGCCTTTTTCGGGCTGTTACACCTCTATTAGTCATATAGTGTTTTTTTAGTGCATCAACGAGAGCATGCTCTTATGCTCTCCTCGTTTCCTATTCCGAGAGGAAGGTCACACCCTCCTTTCGCAACAACTGGTTTGTCGAGTGGGGAGTGTCGAGTCTGGAAGCAATCGCGGGAAATACGGACAGACAACCCAGAACACCTATGGCATACTTGCTTGCAACGTAGCATCATCAGTAAAACCACGACAAGAAGGGTAGCCAAAGGAACATGCATCTTCCACCATTTCTTCAGGATCTCACCATCCCTTTCCTGGACTATCACCAGCTTCTACGAGACTGGTACCGCACCGTACGCCGTGAATGTCCTGTCATGTATGACGAAGATCATCACGTATGGATGGTCTTCGGGTACGAGGATGCTCTCCAGGTGCGCAAAGACTATCACACATTTACATCTGCGCAAAATATCGCCGACGATTTCCCTACCATCGCTGGCATCGATCCACCCCGTCATACCAAAATGCGCTCTCTGGTCACCCAGGCGATGTCGGCACGTACGATAGCGAATCTCGAACCGCGCATTGCACAACTGGTCGAGACGCTTTTACAAGAAGCACTCGCGGCAGGCGAAATGGACTGGGTACAGAGTGTCGCGCATCCCCTTCCCATCCAGGTTATCGCCTCCATGCTCGGCCTCCCACTTGAAAATTGGCGTGCGTACCGCGATTGCGCCGACGCCATTGTCAACCAACGCGCCAACTGGTCACAGTCCGTCCAGAACCTCTGGCACCTCTTTAGCGGGGCTATCGAAGAGCACCGTGCACATCCCACCGACGATATCCTCAGCCTGCTCATTGCCGCCGAAGTAGAAGGGACGCAGCTCGACTATATGGAGCTGATCGGATTTTGCTTCACGCTCTTTATCGCAGGATATATCACCACTGCCCACTGGTTAGGCAATGCCATCCTGTGCTTCAACCAGCATCCAGACACAGTGACGCACCTCCAACAGCATCCGGATCTGCTGCCTCAAGCGTTAGAAGAGGTTCTCCGTTATATGCATCCCGTCCGTGGTCTGCCTGGAGATGTCAAGCTGGTGGAAGGACGCACAGCAACCAGAGATGTCGTTCTGCACGGTCAACACATTCGAGAGGGTGACCATGTGCGTGTCGACCATCTCTCCGTCAACTTTGACGAAGACGTTTTCACCGATGCAGATACCTTTGACATTCTCCGCAGTCCGAACCGCCATCAAGGTTTTGGGCATGGGGTCCATTTTTGTATCGGTGCGCCCCTCGCACGTATGGAAGCAAAAGCTGCACTGGGCGCGTTCCTGCAAAAAACCAGAAACATTCACCTTGCATCCAGCCAACCTATTCGACAATTCGATAGCCACTTAATGCTGGGTCCTGGACAACTTTTATTAACGTTCGAGACTGTTTAAATAATCATATGAAGCTCCTGCTATCAATCAATGCATCGTGGTTGCGCGTGGTGACAAAGGAAGAGCACAACAACATATCGTGTACAGTATCTCGACGCGCGAAGATGCACCGGTACTGGATGTATCCGCCAATACCCGTCTACGAGGAAAGGAACACGCTATGCAGAAAATAGCAACAACGGACAACACGGATTACAAAACAGCAACGGGGAAGAGGGAACCAAAACCCGCTGGAGAACGCCTCTATCCAGGCCGTATTACCGCTTTGACCTTGCTTGGTACGCTTCTCGTTACCCTGCTTGCCTCTCTCGATCAGACCGTTGTCGAGACAGCCATGCCTCACATCATCGCCGATTTGCACGGTTTTGAATTCATCACCTGGGTATCGACGATCTATCTGCTTACCTCCACCATCACGATTCCCATCTATGGACGACTCTCTGACATCATCGGACGCAAAACAATCTTCCTATTTTGTATCGTACTCTTCCTGCTCACATCGGCACTGGCAGGATTTTCACAATCGATGTTTCAACTTATCCTCTTTCGCGCGCTCCAGGGTATCGCGGCAGGCGGGCTACAGCCTCTTTCGGCAACAATTATCGCCGATCTATTTCCACCGCGCGAGCGTGGCAGGTGGCAGGGGCTATGGGGAGGCGTTTACGCGCTCTCTGCCATTATTGGTCCCTTGCTGGGAGGAGTGCTCACGGACACGCTTTCGTGGCGCTGGACTTTTTTCGTCAATTTACCGGTGGGACTTATCGCCTTGTTCGTCCTTATCGCCTTCATGCCACCATTGAACACACGCGCGAAAAAAGCGTCCATCGACTATATAGGCTCAGGCCTCTTTGTGTTTGGCTCTCTTTTCCTCTTATTGAGCTTTTCACTGGCTGGCAACGAGTTCGGCTGGCATTCGCCGCAGATCATTGGCCTGTTAGCGGCTGCCATAGCGCTTTTCATCGTGCTGATGCTGTACTGCGTTCGTCTTCAGAAAAAGGGGAAAGATCCCATTATTGAGCCAGAACTTTTTATCAAAAGCCCACGGATCTTTGATATTTCACTCATCGCCACAACCGGTATCTATATCGCGTTGGTTGGAGGTACCTCTTTCGTCATTATTTTTGTGCAGACAATCCTGGGCACATCGGTGACCCAGAGCGCTCTAATTACCATGCCCACTATGCTGGTCGCTATCGCGGGCAGCACTCTTGCTGGTTTCCTGGTTTCAAAAACAGGCAAATACAAAGTGCTTGCCTTGCTCGGCATCGCGCTCGACCTTTTTGGCATCTGGCTCCTTACCCAGCTCACGCTCCATTCAACATATCTCGATGTCGTCCTCGCCATGGCCGTGCTAGGTCTGGGCATCGGATCGGGAATGTCCATTTATACCGTGGCTATTCAGAACGCGTTTCCTGCCGAGAAAGTAGGGCAGGCAACATCGATCATGGTCTACTGTCGACAACTGGGCGAATGCATCGGGCTGGCGGCAATGGGTAGCCTTGTGACAGCCTCATACGGCACTACCTTTATGCAAACGCTGCCACCACAGGTAGTACATGCCCTGCCATCGTCATTCATCGCACCATTTCAAAATCCGCTTATCTTACTGACCTCGGATCACACACTTTCGCAACTCCAAACGATGTTCACACACCTGGGACCACAAGGACCCGTCTATTTTCATATCCTGCTCACCACGCTAAAAGCAGGTCTGATGCTCAGCATTCACAAAACATTTGTGCTTGCCTTCATCATGATGATTCCGATCTTTGTTATCGTCTGCTTTCTCAAGGAGATTCCGCTCCGTGATTACCGATTGACCGATCAAGCATCCACATCGGAAACGGCATAACCGATCTTATACAGGGAGTTCTACCAGACAGAACAGTAGGCTGGATGTACCCGCCGGTTCCCGTTTACATGGAAAGGGAGCCTACCTCTTCTAGAAGGCAGGCTCCCTGAACTGGATGCGATAGTTGCGGGCAACACGTCCTCTACTGATCAACCGGCAATAACTGTTCACGACGCGCGATGGTCACGGCCTGCGTGCGATTGTTTGCACCAAGCTTCAAAAAAATGCGGTTAAGATAGGTTTCAATGGTTCGTGTACTGCTGTTCATCTGCCAGGCCACATCTTTCGTGGACATTCCTTCAGCGATATAGCCCAGCGTCATCAACTCCTTGGCGCTCAGCGATACGGGCGTTGGCGTGCTCTGAACGCTTACGCCGACACATACACGTTGACCTCGCATCACTCGATGAACAGCACTGGTCAGATCTGATCCGGACACGCTTTTGAGAACATAGCCATCAGCACCAGCGTCTAGAGCGGCCCGCACCAACGCGGCATCGGCGAATGCGCTGAACATGAGGATACGCGACACCAGCTTTGTCTCGCGCAGCACGTTCGCGACCACGAGCCCCTCCATTTTAGGCAACCGCATATCGAGTAACACGAGGTGTGGACGTAACGCGCGACAGACATCGATCGTTTGCTGACCATCAACCGTCTCACCGACAACAGCCAGCTTCCTGTCACGTCTGAGAATATCAATCGTTCCCGCACGCGTTACGGGATGATCGTCAGCCACTACAATCTCAATATACTCCTGCATTTTTCCCTCACAGCTCTCTATGGCTAATCCATTGGTACATGCATCTCCGCCTGCAAACCTAGCGGCACACGAATCGTTACGGTCGTTCCTTGAGCAGGAGCACTGCACAGGTGTACTATTCCATCCAGCTGCCCGACACGCTGCTCAAGGAGATAGAGGCCAAAATGGCCTTGCTCACAGAGCTGATCGACCGGCTGACGCACAAAACCACAACCGTTATCCTGTACACATACATACAGCATGGCTTCTTCACGACAAATAGTCACGCGCACCCACTCAGCATGGGCATGAGTCACACTATTGTGTATGAGCTCACGCACAATACCATAGAGCCTGTTTTGCAAATAATGTCCCATGGACCACTGCAACGAATCCGTCATGAGCAGGCAACACAGTCCCGTACGCTCTTGGATATCCTGCAACAGGATACGCAGCGCGGCAAAAAGATCATCGGTGTCATCAGCCGCAGTATACAGATTGGTCACGACCGCGCGCAAACGGCTGAGCAGGGTGGTCGTTAAAACTGTCGCTTCATCAAGCGTCCCATGCCATGGTGAGTAGTATGGCATACTTTGTGTGAGATCGCGCAACGAACGCTCGATCTGGCATCCAATCTGAATAATATCATCATGCAAAATTTCCAGCAGGTGCTCCTGCCGTTGCGGAACCGCATCCAGAACATTCAAGGGGAAAAATGGCTTTTCTTTTTCCATTTTGTGTCTCCTTTCCTCTGCGCTCTACCCTTCACAAATAGAAGTGTTGAATGTTCAACTCCTTCGTCACTCGCTCACCAGTAAAGTGAACTTATCACCAGCATACTTGCTTATAGTGCTCGACTTCACCTCGCAAAAGAGGGGTTTTCAACACAAAATCTCTCCCCCCAAATGGGGGGAGAGATGGCTTCTTGCTGATGAGCAAACAAACGATACAGTAGGTACACGCCTACTGCTGCTCATGGTCACGCAATGACACAAAGTATTCAAGCAACAATCGATGCACAAAAATATAGCCTGCACCAACTTTGCGGAGTACCAAATGGTCGGCTGAGTAATCAAGAAAACGGGTACAATTCCACGGAATGCGGTTTGCTCGCCACAGCAGAAAACGCAGCAGGAAATGCTTCACACATGCATCTCCTCCTGTATAGATAGCCACACCCAGGCCCAATACCCAGGCGAAAGCCAGCCTTCCAAACAAAAGAAAATTCGACCGAACCACCAGATTCGGAAAACACTTTAACACAAGCACACTCGCCAGCGTCAGCAAAACCCAGTTAAACACACCCGCCACCACCCCACTCTGCAAAGCATGCATAGCGGAACGATGAATGCCTTGATTTGGACGTTCCAGCAGTCGTTCATCAAGCATTCTGCCGGAAAGTCCACCGAGCAAGCCTACTATTAAAAAAGAGATAACCCCAAAAAGAAGCACAACAATCATGCCAATTCCCAGACCAGCGACATACCATCCAAATAATCCCCCCGCGACCCCTACTACCGCTGTAAGCACCATACCCAGCAACAAAAAAGACGAAAAACTCTTCTTCAGACGTTCCCATGACCAACTCACCACTTCGATTGGTTCGATCGTTATCCGATTGAGACTAAGCATAACGAAGGTAACGACAATCGCGAGTCCACCAACCGCCCCATATAAAATATCATCTCCAGGCAGATATCGATTGATCCAGATACCAACACCCCCGATCGCCGCTCCAAGCATTGAACCAAAACTGACTTTCTTGACAACCGTTGGCAGAAAACGTTCTAGCTGCGCCCCAAGTACCCCCGCACACAGCGCGAACACCAGCGCAAGACATGGAGTCACCACAAGACCTTCGAACAGATTATCGAAAGGCACATCTATACATCCAACCAATCCCCCAACTAAAAGCCCCACCCATAGACCCGCGCTCACACCCTGACACAGGCGCTGCTGTCGCACACTAGCCAGCGATGTCAGTTGTAAACGTTCCAGATAAAACTCCGTCTGATAACACATCTTCATCTGTTGCGCAATCCATGACAACCAGCGTACACTCTGTCGGTAGGAATAGTGAGGTTGTCTTCTGCTCAACATGTACCGAGTATAAAGTGAGAAAAGGTGCTGGCTCCATTTCTCCTGCGAATCATAGTTCGCTTCAATCACCTGATCTCTGGCAGATAGGGTCAAAATACGCAACATCAAAGGGGTCGTGACAAGTTCATAGAGTGCTCGGTCCTGCATCAGAAGACGCTGCAGATGCGACTCGCCCGCCGCATCAAGATATTCACCGATCTGCTGATGCGTAAGAGGTTGCACATTTATCGCCTGTTGCAACAACATACGTCTATGCATCTCCTTGTAAACGTCTTCTCGACAGCATATTACCATCGGCTCAAAACCATGATCCCGACGATAATCGACAATCGCATCCATACATTTTCTCTGCAACGATGGTTCGACTTCATCTAGACCATCCAGCATGGGCAAAAGAGCATGTTCCTCAATCCATGCTGATCCCACACGCGCCGGTAACTGATATTTATTTTTCAACTCCTCTTGCAACCATGACATAAATGAGTCGGCTTTAACGGACCACGATGCCAGATTCAATACGACCGGTATGGGATGATGTGGTTCCTGTTGCGCGCGCCGCAACAACTCGCGTGCCAGCTCAAGCAGAAGCGTCGTTTTTCCAGCGCCCGCCGCCCCCAAAATCATGAGATCTCCACCAGCAGCATCATAGCATTGAAGCACACCCGTTTCAGGCACATACAAACGGGCCGGAAGCTCTGGTTGCAGCATAATCGATGCCCAACTTGTCGTAACAGCATTGGGCGTCTCATAGAGTACCAGACTGAGATAAGGAACATCCTTGAGCGATCGCTCAAGAACTCCACTAATCCAGAACGCCTGAACCTTTTCCAGCAACCTCTGTCGATACCAATCCATGCGTGACTGCGATATTTTGCGCACTGGCACCGGCAGAGCCACACCTTCCTCCTCTGAAGGCAACTGGACCTCACCATCAGGTTCTCTTTTAGAAAGAATCGCTTCGATTTCCACGTCATTGATCTCAAACAACGCACATAATGCTCGCCGATGGCGTAGGCTGGGATACACCTCTCCACGCTCCCAACGACGCACTGTGCGCACGTCGGGTAGATCGAGCATATCGGCAACTTGCCTCTGCGTCCATCCTCGCATTTCACGTATCTTTCGTAAATCCTTCACGCGCTCTTCGCTTTTCTCTTTCATACGTTTCATAACCTGCTTTGCGGATTATTGGCTCCAACAGTTACTTTCTATACAATACCAAAAAAAGAAGACATTCATCAATATAGGTAAGAACAACGAAAATATTTACACAACACGTTCTTCTCCTACCTGCCCATCGGCAATATACGCTCAAAGAGAAAAATGTCCGCTCGATGCCCTCACAATGCCCTCACAAAAAAGAGCTTCGAGATGGTATAGATTGTGCAGAAGTAACTTTTCCTCGTACCAGCGCAGTGACGGAGAAAAATCGACGCATACGCACCTCTTCCAATTACCAGGCTCTCCATTATCTCTTTCAAAAAGAGCATTTTATGCCTCTTCAATCCAAAAAGGACAAAAGCAATCTATGCCACCTTCAGAATTGCCTTTTTCTACACATGACGAAAATGGTCAACTGCTTGCGCCACTGGTAGGGTCAGCAGAGTGGCTGCAATGGTTGGAAAATCACCATACTTTTCTTTTCCCTTGCCATCATGGCTCTTTTACAGTCTATAAGGTGAATGACATCTGGTATGCATACCATACCAACCACAGCACCCTACGCACAATCTGTCTGGGCGCTTCACAGCACATTACGCTTGAGCGATTACAAGCCGTGGCAACGACGTTCACGACAACACCCCCGAGTATGCCTGAACCGCTTGAAGAGGGTATGATTCACACCCTGCTGATGACCAAACTCTCTATCCCACCCATATCTCACGAAATTATTTCACGCGCTCACTTGCTGACAAAATTGGATGCTGGTATGCAACATAAAGTGACCCTCATCTCCGCTAGCGCGGGTAGCGGCAAGACGACGCTATTGAGCGACTGGGCGTGGCAACGTTCATGGCCGGTTGCGTGGTTTTCTCTCGAAGATTTCGACAACGACCCAACGCGCTTCTGGCGCTACATGGTAGCCGCACTGGAAAGAATTGTTCCCGCTACATCTGCTGACAACACTCATCATGCCCAGATCAATATCGAGGCTATGCTCGCCGCTTTACTCAACACACTGCTGGCTCTACGCACCGATGTTGCGCTCGTGCTTGAAGATTATCACTTTATCAATAATCCAAGAATTCACCACACAGTCGAGTTTTTCATCGATCATCTCCCCCCCCATATTCATCTCTTCATCTCCAGTCGGGTGAACCCTCCCTTCGCGCTGGCACGCCTGAGAAGCCGTTCACACTTACATGAAATAGCCTCACACGAACTGGCACTGTCAAATCACGAAGTCAAACTCTTTCTCGACAGGGTCATGCGTTTGCAGGTGCCCGAAAGCATGATCGCTATATTAGCGCGACACACCGAAGGCTGGATCACCGGTATTCAACTGGCTGGACTCTCCCTGCAACATCACCCCAATACCTATGACTTTATCGATAGTTTTACTGGAAGCACCTCTTTTATTTTCGAGTACCTCGCCGAAGAAATTCTTCAACAACAATCATCGGAAACACAGCTATTTCTTCTGCGGACCGCCGTTCTCAACCGCTTATGCGCACCCTTATGCACGGCGCTCACCCACACTCCGGCAGCCCAACAACTACTCTCGCACCTGGAGCAGGCGAACCTTTTCATCGTTCCCCTCGATCATCACAGCTACTGGTTTCGCTATCACCACCTTTTCCGCGATTTTCTTCTGCGCCAACTGCTGCAACATTATCCAGAACAGGTCCATCACCTCCATCAGCAGGCATCGATCTGGTATGAACAACAGCAGCTTTTTCCTGAAGCAATCGATCACGCGCTGGCCGCTGAAGACCTACCTAAAGCTGCTCACTTGCTCATGCACATTGAACAAACCATGATGCGACAAAACGAAGTCAACACCTTGCAACGCTGGCTCAGCGCCTTTCCTGAGACCGTTATTCGCACATTTCCCTCTCTCTGCCTCCTACAAGCCTGGCTTTGCATGATCACCGGGCAAAAAACAGACTTAATTGAAGCATGGCTAGAAGGTGCCCAAAACGAGAATCTTCGCCTGAAGGAAACCGCAGACACGCAAGATATGCAAGAAGCACACGATACGACAGCAAGCATGATAGCGGCTATCCACGCCCATCTCTACAATATTAAAGGTGATATTCCTCACGCCATTGAGTGCGTCCAACAGGCCCTGCTCTCCCTACCGAAGAACGATCTTTTCCAACGCGGTATCTATGAGCTTACCCTCGGGAGCATCTACTGGTTGAATGAGGATATCAACGACGCCTATCGCATCTTTGTCAAGGCACAAAAGGCGGGCACCATTACCGATAATCTCTATATCCTGGTCTTCGCGCTCTACGGTCAGGAAACAACCTGCATGGCCCGTAATCAGTATCATCAAGCATTCTCCCTGCTACAACAAATTCTGCATCTCGCTGAAGAACGCCAGGAATGCCAGGCGTTCTGGATGACCGCGGGCGCCTACCTGGACATCGGATTACTCTACTACGAATGGAACGATCTGGAGGCCGCCATTCACGCCTTTGAACAGGGTATCGCATTGAGTGTGCAGTGGGAACACAAACTCACCCATATGTATGGCAGTACCCTCCTCGCTCGCGCACAGCAGGCACGCGGAAATACTAGCGCCGCACACGCTATCATCCAGCAAATCGAGCAAAATGTCCTCTATGACAGCTCCTATTCCTGGATCGTCGCTACCGCAGAGTCGCATCGTATACGTTTAGCGCTCCTGCACAATGATACAGCAACTATCGATCAGTGGAAACCAGTATCTACCTGTCACTATGTGCACACACTGGAACAGGTGACACTCGCTCGCATCTTTTTGCAACGCAGAAACCCGCAACAGGCCCTCTCCACTTTAGAACACATTCAGCAGCACGTGTGTTCTATCGGCCAATTGCGTGTACTTACAGAAGTTCTCTTGTTGCAGGCCCTGGCACTTCAGGCGTTGGGAGAACACACACGAGCAATCTCGGCGCTAGGAGAGTCGTTGTCTCATGCCCAACCGCAGGCCTACACGCGCCTTTACATCGATGAGGGACCGGCTTTCACGCAACTCCTACAGGCGCAGCTCTCATCTCATCCTATGCAACCTGACGGTTCCTCCCAAATAGACTATATGAAGCATCTCCTTGACGCCTGTGGACAGAAACGACCAGAGGATTCTATCAAACAGAAAGAACGCACCTCTTCCCTTCTGAATGCACGCGAGGTTGAAATCACACGTCTTCTTGCACGTGGCCTCTCTAACAAGGATATCGCACAGAGCCTTTGCCTCGCCGAAAGCACGGTGAAGTGGTATATCAAAAATATTTACAGCAAACTCGACGTGCATAATCGCGCGCAGGTCGTCATTCGCGCGCAAGAGATGTCCCTCTTCTCCTGAAGCATATCGCCAGGCACATGATTAGAGAGCCTCTCTGATCATGTGCCTGAGCACGCCCCTAACGTCCCGGCGGAAAACAACGCTGAGCCTTCATAGCGAGCTGCATATCGCCATGAATCTTCACTCGACCAGACATAAAAGCATACACAGCATTGAGTGTGCCATCAGCAATAGCCAGCCAATCCTGGTCGACGACCTCAAAAGTGATGTCGGGACTCGTCACACCACCAGACACCAGCCGACATGCCCCATCCTCTATCGCGATAGCCCATTGACCTGCCTGCTCGCCACGAACATTCCACTGAAACGTCTTACTCAAATCCGCACCCGCTGAAGCATTAAACGAGGCAACCATACGTTCGAAAATATCCGCAACGCTCATTTTATACCTTCTTCCTCTCATCCTTCATGTTCGACATACACTGAAGAACGCTTTCCTTGATACTTTCTACACTTATACCGCAATGTTCATGTAAAACTGGTATCGGCCCATGTTCGATAAAACGATCCGGCAGCCCGACCACCTGCATGGGCGGTGCCAAAAGCGCGTGTTCTCGGAAAAATTCCGCCACCGCACTGCCAAAACCGCCAGCCACCAGACCATCCTCGATGGTCAATAGACACTGGCAATGCGGGTTGGCTGCAATGCGCCGCAAAAGTTGTTCGTCCAATGGCTTCGCCCAACGTGCATTAACCGCAGCTACGCGCAGACCATACATTTCTTCAAGCTCACGGCTGGCCTGTAGCGCGAGATGAGCCGTCGTACCATAGGCCAGGAGAACGACAGACGATTGGTCGAACTGATCCTCCACTGTCAAAATCTCGGCTTTTCCTACCGGTAACGCCTTGTAGCATGCATCTAACGGCACTCCCAGCCCGCTCCCACGTGGATAGCGAACCGCTACCGGCCCATCTAGCGAGAGCGCTGTATAGAGCATGTGCTGTAGCTCATTTTCGTCCTTTGGCGCCATCAGCCGCATAGCAGGAATCATACGCAGGTACCCGATATCGAAGATACCATGCTGGGTCTGCCCATCCTCACCAACCAGCCCGGCGCGGTCGAGAGCAAAAACGACGTGCAAGTTCTGAATACAGATATCATGGATAATCTGATCATACGCCCGTTGCAAAAACGACGAATAAATCGCGAGCACGGGGAGCATGCCCTCACAGGCCAGTCCTGCGGCGAGCGTTACAGCATGCTGCTCACAAATGCCCACATCGAGAAAACGATCGGGCAAGACCTCTTTGAATTGATAAAGCGACGTTCCTTCCGCCATTGCTGCCGTAATCCCAACAATGCGCTCATCCTGTTGCGCAATACGGATCAGTGTATTTGCAAATACATCCTGATATTTTGGTGGAGCACCAGCTTTGACGGCAAGTATTCCTGTCAAGGGATCATAAGCACCTGGACCATGAAAAGTGGTGGGGTCCGCCACAGCAAAGGCACAACCACGCCCTTTCTGGGTGCGTACATGCACGAGGACAGGTCCGGCTATAGCTTTCGCGTTCCCAAACGTCTCTTTCATCTCCTCGATATCATGTCCGTCAATGGGTCCAAAAACAGTAAAACCGAGTTCCGCGAAGATACTATCGTATGCCGCTGTGTGCGTCGCTCCCCTGGATATGGGATACAAGGGAGCCGTTTCATCGTACCTTCGCGCCTGCATCCTGTACAGACGTTCAAGATAGAGGTGCATCGCCCCGGTATTATCCGAGATGCTCTTACCATTGTCATTGAGCACAATCATAAGTCTCTTTCCCAGGGAGCCTGCATGATTGATCGCTTCGAGCGCCATACCCCCAGTGAGAGCCCCATCCCCGATAATCGCCACAACATGATAATCCTCACGCTGCATATCTCGCGCAATTGCCATACCCAACGCCGCTGAGATCGACGTACTGGCATGACTACCACCAAAAGCATCATAGATGCTCTCATCACGCCGCAGGTAGCCAGAGAGTCCTCCCAACTGCTTGATGGTCGCAAATTCACGTCGACGACCGGTGATCAATTTATGCGTATACGCCTGATGGCCGATATCCCAGACTAGCCTGTCCCGAGGAGCATCAAAAGCCAGGTGTAATGCCAATGTCAGCTCGACCGTCCCTAAATTTGGTGCCAGGTGCCCACCACGTCGGGCTACCGTCGTGATGATTTCTTGCCGGATCTCTTGTGCTAGCACGAACAGATCATCCACTGTAAAAGAACGCAATTGATCAGGACGTTCGATCTGCTCCAGCAGGCCCACACGATGCTCATCATTCTCTAGAAGCTCTTGCATGTATTCTCCTATTCACCCGAACAGCTCTTATTCCAAAGCGAACAACACTTTGGTTTTCAAGCAGAAATGATGCCTATTCCAGTTAGAGAGACGTGCTGATAACCGGTATCTCTTTTACCCCAGCCTTACGCGTTCGACCAGCGCTCACCGGACCCAGATAGGTATCAGGAGAATACACCAGTTTCGCTTCATGGGCGGGCAAAATGCTGGCAACCTCTTTGAGCACCTCCTCCAGAAAAGCGTGCTCCGGCACCGTTTTCACGATCTGGCCCTTGCGGTAAATAACACCTTTGCCCCGCCCGCCCGCCAGCCCCACATCCGCATCAGAGGACTCGCCAGGTCCGTTGACCACGCAGCCCATGACAGCGACCTGGATCGGCGTCTGCACCTTCATCAGGCGTCTCTCCACTTCGTTTGCGATTTTGAGCACATCGATCTCGACACGACCACATGAGGGGCACGAAACAAATGTGACTCCACGAGCACGCAATTCTAGCGAACGCAAAATCTCGTAGGCCACCGGAATCTCTTCCTCCGGCTCCGCGGTCAACGAGACTCGAAGCGTATCACCGATTCCCTCGGCCAACAACATCGTGAAACCAGCCGTCGATTTGACCGCTCCCATGACCCGCGTACCAGCTTCCGTGATGCCCAGATGCACGGGCACCTCGCACGCAGCCGCAAAGCGACGATACGCCTCCACAGCCGTCAAGACGTTCGAGCTCTTGAGAGAAACCTTATAATTCTGAAACCCCAGGTCCTCGGCCCACTCACAATATTGCAGAGCCTTCTCCACCATGCGTGTGGCAAGCCGTTCCCGCTCACGCACACGAGCCTCTAGCGGATCTTCTTTTACCAGCTGGCCGCTCTCGCTCAGCTTCACCGAAATCTTGCGCATCTGCGGACCACGTTCAAGCGCATCGATCGATCCTGAATTCACACCAATCCGAATCGCGCAATCTGCCAATTGCGCCGCTTCGACGATCGAGGTAAACGTCTCGCGACCCCCCAGTAAGTTGCCAGGATTGATACGGATACAATTCACTCCCTGCTCGATCGCCGTCAACGCCAACTTCCCGTTGTAGTGAATATCGGCGATAAGTGGAATATGAATCTGCCGTTTGATCGCCGCAATCGCCTGCGCATCAGCCTCCTCCGGCACCGCGACCCGTACCAACTCACAGCCCACTTCCTCAAGTCGATGAATCTGCGCGACCGTCGCTTCAACGTCACGCGTATAGGTTGTCGTCATCGACTGCACCGCAATGGGTGCCGTACCACCAATAGGGACCATACCAACATGCATTTGTCGGCTCATTCTGCGTGTAAACACGTTCGTATCCTTTCTTCATTCTTTGTACTATGCTACTCGCCTAATCCACTGCGCTCCACATACTGAATCACCGCTCGCGTAATCTGGCTGGGTGTTGACGCCCCCGAGGTAATAGCCACCATATGGTGATTGGCGAGCATCTCGGCGCAAAGATCGGCCACAGAATCCACGCGCACAGCAGGGCAGCCCGCGACCTCGCGCGCGACCTGCGCCAGCCGGTTGGCGTTATTACTCTTTTGATCCCCAACCACAATGGTCAAATCCGCGTTCGCGGCCTCTTTCACGACGGCCTCCTGCCGCAATTGGGTGGCGCGACAGATCTCCGTATGCATTTGCGCGTGAGGAAAGCGCCGCTGTATCTCCGCCATCACCTGCTCCACATCCCACACACTCAATGTCGTCTGCGTGGTCACAGCCAGACGCGTTGCGTGGTACACGTGAGCGGGTAACGTCTCCAGATCGGCACAGGTCTCTACCAGCGTCACCGCACCTGGAGCTTCGCCCATCACCCCTTCCGGTTCCGGATGTCCCTTCTTCCCAATGTAAATGATGTGGTATCCCTGCTCTGCCAGCGCACGTACAAGCGCATGCGTTCTGGTCACATCAGGGCAGGTCGCGTCAATGACGTGTAAACCTCGCTCGTACGCGCGTTTTTTCACCGGGGGCGCAATGCCATGAGCGGTAAAAATAACGGTGCCCAGTGGAGCTTTCTCGACCAGGGCCATACGATCAGAACCTTCCAACGTATGCAGGCCCAACGCGGTCAGTTCTTCCACAGCGAACGTGTTATGCACAATCATCCCGATGATAGAAATGGGGCGCGGCAAAGATGGATCACGCGCCGCTTTCCGCGCGATCTCCATCGCGTCGACCACGCCATAACAATAGCCTCGCGGGCTCACCTTGATCACCTTCATACTCTCTCCACCACCTTTCCAGTCATCCCTTCCTGGTACCTAGCGTCCGTTTGCGCATGCATAGGTAGAGTCTGCCCAAATTCGTGCCGATCGCGCAGCTCGCGCTGGCTCCACAGCGTAATCGCGAGCACAGGCACCAGGATCAGCACAGCAGGCAGCAGACCAATGCCACCCGCCAGCAACGCTCCGGCCAGCAGCACGCGCTCGGCCACAAAGTATTTATGCGCCAGTAAAGCAGTCGTGCGCCGACCCGGATCGCGCGCCAGCGTCACCACGGCCAACAATGCCATAGCCAGGGAACACACGTAGACCACCACGAAATCGGTGGTTCGCATCGGTACCACCAACGGCAGGAAAGCGACGAGCAGTTCCCACACAATCGTGAAACCGATGACCACGCCTACCGCGGCCCTCACACCATACTTTACCGGCAGTGTTATGCACTGACCGGCGCGATCCCCCTCGACATCGCGCACCGCTCCCACCAGATTCGTCGTCATGTCATGGAAGAAAAAGACGAGCGGCAAAAGGATGCATAACACCCAACGCTCAGTGGGTACACTCCCTCCCGCCGCCGCGACAATACCGAACAGTGCCGTCAGGCCACCAGGGATGCCACGGCTGATATTGCCCAATAGCGCGCGCGATTTCACAATCGTGTACCCAACCGCCGCCGCCATCACTAAACCTGCTAGCAATAGATTCAAAAAGCTGAGTCGCGCACTGACCACGAAACCAAGATACATGATCACCATCATACTGACGAACGCTTCGCGCGCGGATATACGACCCGATGGAATCGGACGATGTCCTTTCTGTATTGCATCGAGATCACGATCGAAATAATCGCATCCATACAATCCAGCAACCCATCCCAGCGTGGGCGCGGCAAAAATAAGCGCCGCCGTTATAAGAGAGGTAATCCCACGTTGCCACAAGACAGCTGAGGCCAACGCCAACGTACCAACGTACAGCGACGTGTAAGGACGCCATGTTTCCACATGAGCCATCACTTTACGTCTCCACATAGACAATACCTGCCTTTCACATAATTCGCTCTAACGCTCCCGGTTCACCGCCATCTCGCTCACCATGAGCAGAAAATCTTTGCCCTCATTTTCGGGCAGGCAGTACAACTGCTCGATAGCACGACGCTGATACGCCAACGCCTCTTCCTGCGCACGCTGCAACGCCCCGGTACGCTCCAGCACCTCCTTGACGACCAACTTCGCCTGCAGACTATCGTCCGCAAAAAGATCACCTTCCAAAATCGCGTGTAAAAGCTCGCGATCGGCGGGCGAACCGTCGGCGAACGCGTACAGAATAGGCAACGTCATACGTTTGTTTTTGATGTCACTTTGCGTCGGCTTGAGCAACACGCCTTCGGACACTCTATAGGGCAAGATGTCGTCGACGATCTGAAAAGCGATACCCAGTTGATCCCCGTACGCACGCATCGCCAGAATCTGTTCTTCGGAACCACCTCCTAACACAGCCCCACTTTCCAACGCCGCCCGGAAAAGACTGCCCGTCTTCTGACTGATCATCGCGATATAGTCTTCGACCGTCGTTGTACTCTTGCCCGAGAGCTGCTCCTCATACGCCTGGCCCAGACAGAGCTCAATACAGGACAGCGAAAGCACCTCCAGCACACGGGCAACACGTCCAGCATCGACAAAATGGCGGCAGAGAGAAAGACAATAATACGCCTCGAAAATAAAGAGGTCGCCCGTGAGCAACGCACGGTCACTTCCATAAGCGCTCCATATCGTCGGCTGACCTCGCCGCAACTCGTCACGATCAATAATATCGTCGTGGATTAAGCTGGCTAAATGCCCGTATTCAGTTCCGGCGGCGGCGTAGATGCTCTGCTCCACATTGCCTCCTACCGCCGTGCATGCCTTTAAAAGTAACGTTCCGCGTAACATCTTTCCCCGCGAGGAAAGCGCATAATCGCCAATATCAAGCAGGGGGTTCACCTGTTGAGGGATACGATGGACGCTCAATACTGACTGTAATGTTTCCTGAATTTGCATCGTCATACCATGATACGTCTCGACTTGGGTCATTAACTGGCTCCTTCTCTAGCATTAAATTACACAAGAATAAAACATCCTCAAAGTTCACTACACCAAGGCAATGGGTGTGAAGAAGAGTGGCAGATTTTGAATGAAATCGGTCGTCCCCATATAGCGCACCGGGTGCTGCGCGTCGATATGGATATCCTTCAGGCGCGCGACTATACGCTCGAAGGTGATCTTCCCCTCCAACCTGGCGACAGGAGCACCAAGACAGTGATGCACCCCGTATCCAAAAGTCAGATGAGGGTACTGAAAAGAACGCCGGATATCGAATTGATCACCATGCGGAAAAATATGCTCGTCGAAATTTGCCGCAGCCGTCCAGGCCAACACAATCTGCCCTTCCTTCAGCTGCTTACCGCCCAGTTGCGTGTCATGCTTGACAAAACGCAACAGGTGGGAGAACGAAAATTCGTAGCGCATGACCTCCTCAAGCGCATTGGGAATTAGCGCGGGATCAGCACGCAGTTCATCGAACAAGCCCTGCTTGAGAAAACGATACGTACCACGGTTGATCAACATGGATGTGGTAATATGGCCCGCGAATAACAACGTCGAGCACAAACCAATAACTTCATCACGGGTCAACGTGTTTCCCTCAAATTCGGCAGCCAGCAGGGCGCTGATCAAATCATCAGCCGGATGGTTCTCTCTCTGCTCTAATAGCGTCCGAAAATAGGCGGTCAATTCCATATAATTGGGATCATTTGGATTGGGCAACGCACCCATGAGCTGATACGACCAGCGATGAAATTTCTCTCGATCCTCAAGTGGCACTCCCAGCAGAGAGGCGATCATCTGCACCGGCAGGGGAAACCCCAACTGCTCCGCAATGTCGAAGTGTCCTTGTGCCTCAACTCTATCCAGCAAAGCATCAACAGCCTCCGTAATCCGTAGCTCCAGCTGGGCCACCGTACGAGGAGTAAAAGCTTTCGAGATAATGTTGCGTAACTCCCGATGACGCGGCGGGTCCGTATTGCCCAGGTCATCGACGTCCGGTAGTCCTTCTATCCTGACGTACTCAGCTGAGTATGTTTCGAAGTCCAGCAACACTCGGCGTACATCCTCATAAGAGAAGATTTCCCATATGTCATAGTCAGCATGAAAACAAATAGGCTCGGTCGCCTGCATATGCCGAAACCAGGCGGCTCGGGTTTCCGGTGAATTTCCCACCTCCTTACGCATCACTCTTCTGGGTGGAATATTCAGGTGTCTTCTTTTTCCCGTCATAGTCTTTCTCGTTCTCTACCGGTTGATACATCTGTCCTCTACGACAAAAGCTCCACACCTCATAGCTGGATGGAGGTCGCTTCCCTATCCGGCAATAATCCATACTGATGCAACATTTCGCGAAAGGTAAAACGGTGCGCACTATAACCAGCGACATTACTGAGCACGATGTACTGTAAACGCAGATTTTGACGGCTCGCACGTAGCGCCCAGTAAGTCAAGGCACGCCTCTGCAACGACGTTGACGTACACAGCAGAGCCATCTTATGGCACAGGCGGCTCACGAACAAAAACTCCTGCCGCCTCCGCTCATACAATATCAAAGCTTGCTCCGAGGCATTTCTCGTCAACACATCGCCTTGCGTCGCATCGTCGATCGCACGAGAGAGCGACCAGGCATCGATGATAGCCGCGTTCATGCCCTGTCCCGCAGTTGGATGCACAGCATGCGCTGCATCTCCCAATAACGCCATGCCGGAACTGGACCAGGTCGCGGCACAGTAATTCCAGGCCCCTTGAATCTGTGCATCTGCCACATCATCAGGTAGATGATCGCCAATACACTGCAACCCCGGTGTCTCTTGCAGCAGATACTTCCGCCACAGCGATGGCTTTTCCCGCTTCAATGCCCCATACTCGCCGCTTTTTATCTGCACATACAGCCGGGCACGCTTGCCTGGCATGGGATAAAGAACACGTACGCCACTGCGTGCGAGAAAAGCCGTCATTTTCGGCTCAAGAAAATCGATGTCCGCGAGATCAAAACCCATCAGTTGATGTGCATAGGTGAATTGCTGAATGTGTATCCCAACCTGATTTCTCAAAAGCGAATTCCGGCCATCGGCAGCTACCAGCAGAGAACAGCTGATCGTTTCTTCCCGACCATCGCACAACACGCGTACACCGATCACCATGCCCTGCTGATCGCGTATCACTGTTTGCACTTGCACGCCATAGCGCACTTCGATAGAGTGAGTTTTTGTGACAAGCGCCTGCTTCGTTTCATGATAGTAGTGAACAAGCCCACGCTTGAAACGCTCGGGCAGTAAAGCATAGTTCAGTTCGCCCAAAAACGTCCCACTCGCGCTACGAGCTACCATAGCCTCGATTGGCAACGCGCCTCGTTGCTGTAGAGGCACAAGCACACCCCAACCCTCTAGGATTTCCAGCGTCCTCGGTTGCAACAATTCGCCTCGATGCACCAGTGCATCCGCACGACGTTTCTCAAGCAACAGCACACGCCTTCCTTGCTGGCCCAATGCCGTAGCCAGGGCCAATCCTCCAACACCAGCACCACAAATGATGACTTCGTAATCGCACATACTGTCGATACCTCCATACTATTCTTCATTATCAAGTATTCTTTCTTGCTTTGTCTGTCCGTATTTTCCACAAGCTTCAGCACGAGTGTAGCAGCAAGAAAATGTTGTTCCCTGCTCACTGTTCTCCTATCCATCTCAATTGCCTCTTTCCTTTGCGGAAAATACGGACAGACGAGCAGAAAACTATTCTCCATAATGGTAAGAAAAAGTTGGAAGTTAAGAAGAAGGAGATATATGATGTCCGACATCGCTAGCCGTTTCGCCAGCCTTTCCCCAGAAAAACGCGCTATTTTACTACAACGCCTCGAAACGAAAGCACACACAGAGCAGCAGCATCCTCTCGCACAGGATATCGTCGTGGGCGAAGTCCCTCTGCTCATGACACAAAAACAACTGCTCGACAAACTGTCGCAATACCATCTCAATATTCACTATTTCAACACAACAGCGCTACTGGAGATCGATTTCCCCATCGTATCGGCATATGCGCAACAGACCGTACAACAACTACTCAGGCATCACGATGCCCTACGTCTGCGCCTCAAACGCGAAGGCAACCACTGGCTCCAGTTTATTACCCATCCAGAGCCAGACGCAAGAGTCCAGCAAAGCATCCCCTTCAGTACAATCGACCTCTCCACCACCCCATCAGAAATGCAAACTCAATCTATCACTGAGCACGCGACGCAACTACAAACCAGTTTGAACCTTTTCGAAGGCCCTATTGTGCGCATCGCTTATTTTAACCTGGGTCCCGATGTGCCTGGCCGCCTTTTGTTTATCGTGCATCACCTCGCCTGTGATGCCCTATCACAACGTATCTTGATCGAGGATTTTATCACCGCCTACAAGCAAATAGCCTCTGGTAACCAGGTGAAACTACCGGCAAAAACCGCTTCAGTCAAACTCAGAGCCGAAAAAATGCTGCTTTATAGCCAATCCCCCAACCTACAGCAAGATCTCAAGCATTGGCTCAGTCTTCCATGGTCAAACGTCGCTCCACTCCCATTGGATTATCCAGAGCATCTCAAAAAACCACCAACCGCTCGTTTTGTAGAGTTGACACTGAGCAAACAAGAAACACAGGCCCTTTTTGCTGAGGGTGCCCGAGCAGGCAATACGCGTGTGAAAGAGCACCTGCTCGCAGCGCTCGTCGGCGTCTTTACCTCATGGATGCAATCTCAAAGCCTCGTTATTACTATGCAACATCATGGACGCGGAGACACTTTTGAGGATTTGGACCTCTCGCGTACCGTTGGCTGGTTGGCACTTAATCCAAAACTCCTGCTCACCGTACCTACCCCTCAAACACAGGGAAAAGCATTGTTGCAAACAATCACGCAACAACTCAACACGACACCGGGCATCACCATGGAGATCCTTCAAAATGCCAGCGACAATGCCGCAGTGATACAGGCGCTCCAGGCACTACCCAGGCCCAGCGTCGTACTCGACTACATGGGACAATACAACACGCCCCCATCACTGCATCCGGCCTCCGAGTCGATCGGGGCCGATGCACAACTCCCCAATATCTGGAAAAATGATCTCCATTTCCTGCTCATAGACATCGTGAATGCTCGCCTCCATATTCGCTGGGAGTATAGTAGCCAGGTCTACCGCCACGAAACGATCTGTACTCTCATGGAACAATTTATACAGACGTTGAAAACATTGCACCAATAGGAGGTAGCCAGTGAAACAAGAAACAATACAAGCGGACCAGGAAATCATCCATCTGCTGCACGAGTGGAACGATACGACAACCGACTTCCCCGCCGATCGCTGCCTGCACCACCTCTTCGAAGATCAGGTTGCGCGCTCTCCTCAGCGCTGCGCTCTCCTCTTCGAAGACTCCTCCTACAGCTATCTCCAACTCAACCAGCGCGCCAACCAACTCGCCCACCACCTCCAACAGCAAGGCGTCGGTCCCGATGTGCTGGTCGGCGTCTGCATGCAGCGCTCCCTCGAACTCGTCGTCGCCTTGCTCGCCATCCTCAAAGCTGGTGGTGCCTATGTCCCCCTCGAACCCTCTTATCCCCCCGAGCGCCTCTCCTTCATGCTCCAGGACGCCGACCTCTCCCTCGTGCTCACCCAGCAACGCTTCCGTCACCTGCTCCCCTCCGACGTATCCTGCCTCTGCCTCGATCCCGACTGGCACCTGCATCTGCCCGAGCATCCCACCAACGTGAGCAGTCCCGTCACCCCCGAGCATCTCGCCTACCTCATCTACACCTCCGGCTCCACTGGCCGTCCCAAAGGTGTCATGAACGAGCACCGTGGCGTGGTCAACCGTCTCTGCTGGATGCTGCCACGCTACCCTCTCACCCCTGATGATAGTGTGCTACAGAAAACTCCTTTCAGCTTCGATGTCTCCGTCTGGGAGTTCTTCTGGCCTCTGCTGGCGGGCGCGCGTCTCGTGCTGGCTCGCCCCGGCGGTCATCAGAACCCTTCCTACCTGCTCGACCTCATCCGCATCCAACACATCAGCGCCACCCACTTCGTGCCCTCCATGCTGCAAGCCTTTTTGCACGAGCCCGACCTGCTCACCGCATGCCAGAGCCTCAAATGGGTCATCTGTAGCGGCGAGGCACTGCCCCGCGAACTGCAAGACCGCTTCTTTCACCTCATGCCGCAAGGGGTCAGCCTGCACAACCTCTACGGACCCACCGAGGCCGCCATCGAGGTCTCCGCCTGGGTCTGCGATCCCGACGACGATGCCAGTAGCGTGCCCATTGGCCGTCCCATCGCCAATACCCGCCTCTCCATCGTCAATGAACAACTGCAACCGGTGCCCGTAGGCGTTGCTGGCGAGTTGCTCATCGGAGGGGTGGGCGTCGCGCGTGGCTACTGGCGGCGTCCAGAGCTGACGGCGGAGAAGTTTGTGCCCGATCCCTTCAGCACAACGGCAGGCGCACGCGTCTTTCGCACCGGCGACCTGGCGCGCTACCGACCCGACGGGGTGATCGAGTTTCTGGGTCGGCTCGATCAGCAGATCAAGATTCGTGGCTTCCGCGTCGAGTTGGGGGAGATCGAGGCCGTCCTGCACGAGCATCCCGCCGTCTCCCAATGCGTCGTACTGCCGCGCACAGATCGCGGCACCCAACATACTAATCTGGTCGCCTATATCGTTTCAACACTCGCGCAAGGGCAACTGGTAACTATCCTGCGCACGTACTTACAAGAACGGCTGCCCGAGTACATGCTGCCAGATGCGTTCGTGGGTATGACACAGTTCCCCCTTAGCTCAAATGGCAAGACGGATCGTGCCGCACTACCACGTCCTCTGCCCGAACACTTCTCCAGCACCGCCTACGTTGCTCCACGAGACGTACTTGAGGAAGTAATAGAAATGCTGTGGGTTGAGTTACTGGGATTATCGCGTATCGGCGTGCACACCTCTTTTTTCCAGCTGGGGGGCAACTCTTTGCTGGCCGTACAGTTGATGGCACACATCCAACACCTTTTTGAACAAAAAATCGCCCTGACTACATTTTTCACATCCCCGACGATCGCCGAACTCGCACACACATTAGCCACCGAACCAGGACAGCACCAGCAGACTTTCACCAGGGCACGCATCTTCAAATATGTGCATACGCTATCACCGTTTGATAAATCTGCCCTCTACCAGGAAAAGCGCCCGCGCCTGCACTCCTACCAGCAGGACAGCAACAACGACGAGTCATTTCCGCATGGAGAACTCAATAGCACACAAGAAAATGAATTATTGCACTATCTGCTCGCCGAGCAAGGCATACACACGTCTTCGGCCCTGACCATTCCACGCTACAACCAACATCAACACATCCCACTCTCTAGCGAACAAGAACGGCTCTGGCATTTCGAGCAGTTGCATGGCAGTAACGCAACATACAATATCGCCTACTGCTTCACCTTGCAGGGTCATCTCGATCCCGAGGCCTTGCTCCAAAGCCTGCACGCAATAGCACAGCGTCACGAGATTCTTCGCACCACCCTTCACGAGGAGGAAGGAGCAGTCTTTCAGTTCATTCATACCGAAGTCACACTATCACTACCATGCCATGATCTACGCCCATTGACAGCCGCTGCGCGCGCCGAACAGCTCGCGCTGATCGGTCAACAAGAAGCACGTCAACCTTTCGTGCTCTGCAAGCATCTCCCAATGCGTACGCAGCTATTACACTGCGAAGAGCAAGCATGGGTGCTCCTGCTCACTTTTCATCACAGTGCCTTTGATGGCTGGTCGGAAAGTATCTTCCTACAGGAGTTGCAGCAATACTACCAGGGCTTCCTCGCCCAGCGGGAGGCAGCGCTCGCGCCACTTCCTATCCAGTACACGGACTTCGCACTCTGGCAGCGAGAGGTCGCCAGGCAAGAGCAATTACAGGAACAGCGCCACTATTGGGCAGAACAACTACGCGATGCGCCCCAATGCATCGCATTACCAATAGATAAACCACTCCCTGGTGAGCGAGCCTACCTGGGAGCAACGCTACCAGTCACCTTTGACCTCGCCACGACAAAACGCCTGCATGCGCTCGCTGAGCGCGAGCAAAGCACACTTTTCATGCTCATGCTCAGTCTGTGGGGCAGCCTGCTTTCACGCTACAGCGGCCAGGATGATATCTTGATCGCGACCCCAAGCGCCAATCGCGTCGTGCGAGAAACAGAGCCGCTCATCGGCTTCTTCGCCAATACACTCCCTTTGCGCGTACGTGTGCATGGTTCGCCAGGCTTTAGCGAGGTGATCAGGCGCGTGCGTGCGGTCACCTGGCAGGCCTACGAGCAGCAAGATCTCCCCTTCGAACAGATCCTACAATGCGCGCGATCCACATCGGCCAGCAGTCAGGTGCCCCAGGTGCAGACGCTGCTGGTATTGCAAAACGTCCCACAATGGCCCTTGCGTCTCCCCGATCTCACGGTGACGATACAACAACCATCGACTGGCACGGCCAAGTTTGATCTGACCCTGGATCTCACGGAGAACGAAAATGGGCTAACAGGCTTTTTGGAATATAGCACGGAACTCTTTACCGAGGATCATATGCTACAGGTGCGCGGTCACCTCCAGGTCCTCCTGCATGCGGTCTTAGATGAACCTGAAAAACCAATCACCCAACTTCCACTGCTCACAGAGCAAGAACTCGTTCGGCAATTGGAAACCTGGAATGATACCCAAACTGATTTCCCCGCCGATCGCTGCCTGCACCACCTCTTCGAAGATCAGGTTGCGCGCTCTCCTCAGCGCTGCGCTCTCCTCTTCGAAGACTCCTCCTACAGCTATCTCCAACTCAACCAGCGCGCCAACCAACTCGCCCACCACCTCCAACAGCAAGGCGTCGGTCCCGATGTGCTGGTCGGCGTCTGCATGCAGCGCTCCCTCGAACTCGTCGTCGCCTTGCTCGCCATCCTCAAAGCTGGTGGTGCCTATGTCCCCCTCGAACCCTCTTATCCCCCCGAGCGCCTCTCCTTCATGCTCCAGGACGCCGACCTCTCCCTCGTGCTCACCCAGCAACGCTTCCGTCACCTGCTCCCCTCCGACGTATCCTGCCTCTGCCTCGATCCCGACTGGCACCTGCATCTGCCCGAGCATCCCACCAACGTGAGCAGTCCCGTCACCCCCGAGCATCTCGCCTACCTCATCTACACCTCCGGCTCCACTGGCCGTCCCAAAGGTGTCATGAACGAGCACCGTGGCGTGGTCAACCGTCTCTGCTGGATGCTGCCACGCTACCCTCTCACCCCTGATGATAGTGTGCTACAGAAAACTCCTTTCAGCTTCGATGTCTCCGTCTGGGAGTTCTTCTGGCCTCTGCTGGCGGGCGCGCGTCTCGTGCTGGCTCGCCCCGGCGGTCATCAGAACCCTTCCTACCTGCTCGACCTCATCCGCATCCAACACATCAGCGCCACCCACTTCGTGCCCTCCATGCTGCAAGCCTTTTTGCACGAGCCCGACCTGCTCACCGCATGCCAGAGCCTCAAATGGGTCATCTGTAGCGGCGAGGCACTGCCCCGCGAACTGCAAGACCGCTTCTTTCACCTCATGCCGCAAGGGGTCAGCCTGCACAACCTCTACGGACCCACCGAGGCCGCCATCGAGGTCTCCGCCTGGGTCTGCGATCCCGACGACGATGCCAGTAGCGTGCCCATTGGCCGTCCCATCGCCAATACCCGCCTCTCCATCGTCAATGAACAACTGCAACCGGTGCCCGTAGGCGTTGCTGGCGAGTTGCTCATCGGAGGGGTGGGCGTCGCGCGTGGCTACTGGCGGCGTCCAGAGCTGACGGCGGAGAAGTTTGTGCCCGATCCCTTCAGCACAACGGCAGGCGCACGCGTCTTTCGCACCGGCGACCTGGCGCGCTACCGACCCGACGGGGTGATCGAGTTTCTGGGTCGGCTCGATCAGCAGATCAAGATTCGTGGCTTCCGCGTCGAGTTGGGGGAGATCGAGGCCGTCCTGCACGAGCATCCCGCCGTCTCCCAGTGTGTTGTCACCGATTACCAGCTAAAGTCCGCGCAGGTTGGCCTGGTCGCCTATCTCACCGGCAGTTGCACCCGGCAACCCACGCTTGTCGAGCCTATACGACAACACCTGTCACGCTACTTACCCGCGTACATGGTGCCCACACGCTTCGTTTTGCTCGACAAGATGCCCCTTACCGCTAGCGGAAAAATTGATCGCAAAGCACTCCCCGATCCATACAGCAGCCAGCATGGAACGGAAGGGCCAGATTGGCGCACAACGCTCTCCAGTACTTACCTGGCCCCTCGTACCGAAGTGGAAACTCTGCTCAAAGAGATCTGGGAAGAATACCTCGCGATTACACCAATCGGCGTGCAAGACCGCTTCGAAGAACTGGGCGGCGATTCCCTGCTCTTACTCCAGATCATTTCCAGACTCTACGAAACATTTCAGGTGCGCATTCCCATACGCGATTTCTTGTCACATCCCACCATCGAAGCGATCGCACAATCGATCGACGCGGGACTTACCCACCTTTTCGATCCAGAAATGGAAAGGCTCTTACAAGAACTCGAACTCCAGCCGGATTGAGGACACACGCGCCTGCCTCATCACCTCATGAAGATATGGATACCGACAAGAAAATCTTGAAAACATATAATTATCGAAAGGACATGTTGTCATGGACGAGAACCCTGATTTGCGCGCCGTCACCCAGGCCATAGAGCGTAGCAGAGACTTTTTTTTTCAAGAGCAACGACCCGGCGAGGGTTGGCGCGATTATACCGCCTCATCCGCGTTCGGGACAGCTATGTGCGTCCTGGCGCTCTACTATGCGGATGCGCAGCAGTACGCTACATATATTCAACAGGGCTGCGCGTGGCTCAGAAAGACCCAACATGATGATGGCGGCTGGGGCGATGCGGTCGTCGATCCAAGCAATCTCAACGCTACCGGTTTTGCCCTGCCAGCGTTGAAAATCGCCGATCCCGACCACTCCGCTGTCGCCATCGCACACGGCATGGACTTTATCGAGTCGCATGGTGGACGCAAAGCGCTGAGCGATCCCCATTCCTCCTCACTGTTCGTCTGTTGCCTCACATTTATGGCCCTGGCTGGCCTTGGAGACTTCTCCTGGGAACATGTCCCCAATCTCCTGGTCATCCTTATCTGCCTGCCACAATCATGGTGGCAGGTGGTCTCATTCGCCATCCCCGCCGTTTTTGCGCTCGGGCTTATGCATAGCAAGAAAAAAAAGCTGCCCGCCCCCGTACGCTGGCTGGTTCGCGCCACGCAGGAACGAGCGTTGCGCTGGTTGCGCCAGGCACAGGGAGAAAACGGTGGCTACCAGGAATCACCGCTGCTGGTCGCGGTCGTCTACCTTGGTCTGCATCACGCCGACACTGGAGCGGACATCGCCAATCGTTGTCTCGACTTCATCCTGCAAACCCGGCGCGCCGATGGCTCCTGGACCTGTCAGCGCTACCTGGATGTATCGGTCACTACCTACATCCTTGAAGCGTTGGAAACGGTTGGCTCGCTTCACGATACCCGCCTGCAACCAGTTATCCCCTGGCTCTTCAGCCAGCAATTCACCACGCCGTTTTTCCAGACAGGTGCTCCAGCAGGGGCATGGAGCTGGGGGCGTCCCTCGGGTTGGGCCGATATGGATGATACCGCCGGAGTTTTGACCATGCTGCAACGCATGGGCGTCTCATCCGCGGACTCGCGCATCCAGATGGGATACCAATGCCTGCGCGCCATGCAAAATAACGATGGCTCCTGGGGCATGTTCGTCAAACACAATCGTCATATGAAATTGGATACCTACAGTAGAAGTATCGACCAGCCCTGTCCCGGTCTGACAGCGCGCATCATCATCGCTCTTCATCAACAGACACAACAGCGGTCGAGCGAACTCGAACGCGCTCTACACTATCTGCGCACCGTTCAACGGCCCGATGGCTCGATCTTCACCCTCTGGTTTCACGACTATGTCTATGGCACCGCTATCACTCTTGAGGCTTTCGCGCTCTGTGGTCTGCTCTCCGATAACTGCGCGCAACGCTGTCGTGAATGGCTCCTCCACAATCAAAATGACGACGGTAGCTGGGGCGGTAGTTATGGCACCCCCGGCACCGTCGAGGAAACCTCCTGGGCCCTCGCCGCGCTGAGCCTGCCCATGGTCGCGACACCACACACGTGCCTTGATCGCGGCATACAGTGGCTTTTAGCACAACAGCGGCCCGATGGTACCTGGCCGCAGGCTGTCATCGGCGTCTACTTCCCGGCTATGTGGTATAGCGACGATCATATCGCCAATAGTTTCGCACTCCGCGCTCTGGGCAGATACCGCCAGCAATGCATGCACGCGTAGCCACGTCCCCTTGTGGGCAATGCTGTTTAAGAGCTTATTCCGAAACCG
>CAZZWK010000032.1:4070-63276 GCA_964657925.1 uncultured Dictyobacter sp. | reverse complement strand
GGATTGACCACGACCACGACCTCGTGGACCTGACCATTGGCTGGACCAAGCACACGAAAAAAGGCGATGAGCACGAAGACGAGACCATCCACACCAATCAGAAGCACCCGTTCCTGACCGTGGAGGAAGGTTTTGTGCCCGTATCAAACCTGCGCCTGAGCATGCACCTCGTGCAAGGGGATCGTGGAAGACACGACGAATACATTAAACATACGATAAAGAAATGACCCGATTACTGGTACACGTCTAGTCGCGGAAATACAGTCCTCAACGGCAGGGAGGGGAGCATTTATTATTATCGGTGCGTACGAAAATACACTATGAGGAAACTAGAGGAAAAACTCGACGGCTTTTCTTTGCTGATGGTTGTAGGGAAAATGATGGCTCCGCTGCTTGATTACTTCCGTAATGTGAGTTTCAAGACGTGCGATGGGCAATGGTTGCGGGAGGCTGATGGTATAATGGGAGAAATTGAGAAGATGCTCAGCGTTGCGTATCTGCCTGCCTGTGTGCCGGTACGCGATTACCAGGAAGGATTATACTGCTCATGACCGACACAATTTCCACCTCTCATACGCATACTGTACGGACGGCGCCACCCGCGCCGAGCGATTTATATAATATCGATCACCTGCTCTCCGACGAGGAGCGTCTGGTGCGTGATACCGTGCGCAAATTTGTGCAGGAGCGCGTGCTGCCGATTATCGGGGCTCATTTCGAGGAAGGAACATTTCCGCGTGAGCTCGTGCTGGAGATTGCGCAGTTGGGGTTGTTGGGAATGCACCTGGACGGGTATGGATGCGCGGGTATGAGCGCGGTCTGCTATGGATTGGCCTGCCAGGAGTTGGAGGCGGGCGATAGCGGTTTGCGTTCGTTCGTTTCCGTGCAGGGTTCGCTGGCGATGTTTCCGATTTATGCCTTTGGTTCCGAGGAGCAGAAACAGCGCTGGCTGCCGCGCATGGCACAAGGCGAGGTGATCGGCTGTTTTGGCCTGACCGAGCCGGATTCCGGCAGTGATGCGGCCAGTATGCGCACAAATGCTAGGCGAGATGGTGATAGCTACATTCTCAATGGCAGCAAGATGTGGATCACCAATGGTAGTATCGCCGATATCGCTGTAGTGTGGGCGCGTGCCGAAGACGGTATTCGTGGTTTTATTGTGGAGCGTGGGACTCCTGGCTTTACAAGCAGTAACATTCATCACAAGCTGTCGTTGCGTGCCTCAATCACTTCTGAGTTACATTTTGAGGACTGCCGCATCCCGGCTGCGAATATGTTGCCCGAGGTGCGGGGGATGCGCGGCCCATTATCGTGTTTGAACGAGGCGCGTTTCGGGATCGCGTGGGGTGTCAGTGGCGCGGCCAGAGCCTGCTACGAGAGCGCGTTAGAGTATGCGAAAACGCGCGTGCAGTTTGGGCGTCCGATCGCCAGTTTCCAGTTGGTGCAACAGAAGCTGGTGAATATGGCGACCGAACTGACAAAAGCTCAGTTGCTTGCGCTACAACTGGGTCGGTTAAAGGATGAGGGGTTGCTGCATCCAGTGCAGATCTCTGTCGCCAAGCGCAACAATGTGCGTGAAGCGCTCAAAACGGCGCGTGAGGCGCGCTCGGTGCTGGGAGCAAATGGTATTACGCTGGAGTATCCGATCAGCCGCCATATGAATAATCTGGAATCCGTCTTTACCTACGAGGGAACCGACGATATACACACGCTTATCATCGGGCAAGCGATCACGGGCGAGAATGCATTTTCTTAAAGTCGCAACGGATGCGATAATGCGGTTTAACAAATTATTGCCGATATCCACCGCCAGCACGGACGCGATAAATCGGGTCCCTACATTACGTGATATGATGAATCAAGCGTTAAGGCATAACAAGGATTTATTGTATGAAATAATGTAGGGACCCGATTTATCGCGCCTGTGGCCTTGCGGACAATTACTCCACTTTATTTGCCGCACGGTGGGGCTGGACGAGGGGGTCCCAGGCTCTCGCCGTAGTCGGTAATTTTCCAGTTCGTATCGTTAGGATCTTGTTGCAACTGAATTTGTATGGTATACGCTTTACTTAAATGAGTTCTTTTCACGGTATAACTATAGCTATAGATATTGTTTTGAATAGTGGCGCTATTAGGTATTTCGTTATAGGAAGAGATGGGTCCGTAGCATTTATCGAGACTTTGTGCCTGCCCGGTAAATTGTTGTGCTGATTCCGGAATAGTGATAGCAGGCCCCAGGTCTTTATACGATTGGTCATAGTCCTGAGTCGTGAGTGAACTAAAAAAATCGACTGCGACCTGGCTAGGACCTGCACTGGCGTTGATCGCTGAGAAAAGAAAGAAGCCCGCGCCGCATGCGATGAGCGCGACGAGCAGAAAGATACCGCCCAAAATAAGGAACCACTTGCGTGTTGTCCGTGTTTGTGGATTGGTGTATTGTGGTCGTGGAGCACGCGGCATCTCCGGCGGCGTATCCAAGCGACGCATGCCGGGGGGACGTTGTGGTATGCCTGGTTGTCGACCGGTCAGATCGATTGCGCGCTGTTTATTTGTGCCATGGATGGATGGATATTGAGCGGAATTTTTAGCTGAGAACGCTCTTCCATTGAAAGCAGGAGTCTTTGGATAAGAGGGCTTCTCCTGCGACTCATTGCCTTGACCTTGTTGTCTTTGCACTGTGTCCTCCTCACCATATATTTTGATAGAGATGGGTTGAGATTGTTTAGCCTTCTACATCGATCATAACCAGGCCTGCCAATTTTGCCTGGGCGCGCTCCAGGTATGTGTATGCACGTCTGGCTTGTGTGCGCGTCGTCTGGCCCGTGACCAGGAAAAGAAATGTTTGTTCGACCTGTGCACTGATCAGTGTAGCATCTAAACTTTTCAGTATGGGTGGGCTATTGAAAATAACGAGACTGGTATGGTGATTTGTCGCGTCCAGCGCGTGCTGTATTGATGAGATGATGTTTTCGAGGCCGGATGAGAGCAGGCGATTGCTTTCCTGTTGTGGCAGTAGTTTGCCTGCGCACAGGAGAAAGAGATTCGGGATGAACGTTTTGTTCAGATAGGGTGTGAGCTCTTGCGTAGAAAGGGCTGTGCCGCTCAAGAGCTCGCTTAGTCCTGGTTGTTCTCCCACTCCGAAGCGAAGGTGCAGGGTAGGTGAGAGAAGATCGGCATCGACGAGCACGGTTTGGATGCCATTCTGTGCCGCCGCGATAGCGACGTTGGCTGGTACTGCTGAATGTCCAGGATTGGCGGCAGGTGTAGCCAGCAAAGCCGTGTGTTGTGTTTGAAGGTGGTCCCAGCTGAAACGAATATTGGTGTAGAGTTCCTGGTAAGCGATCGCGTAAGCTGAGGCGGGGTCGTAGTCGGTCAGCAATGTGACGTGTTCTTGTGATGATATGCCCACAAAGACGCTCCTTTGTATGAATTAGTATGGTAAACAGGGCGGGCGGCACAAATCCATTCGTGATGCCTGGTATCACAAGTTCCTGACATGATACCTTTTTCGTTGGCCTATTTTTAACGAGTGTTCGAATAGTATTATGAGCTCTTTTCGCGGCTACTTCCAGGTCTTGGCGGGCGTGGAACCTCGCCATAAGCGGGAAGTTGAAGCATCCTGACGACATCGTCTGTTGTGCGAATACGGTCATCCAGGTATTCTACCAGGAAGGCAAGGGCGATGCCGATGATGAGTCCAACGGCCAGCATAGCGAGCAGGAGTGTGCGTTTGCTCTGAATTATTGTGCCATTTGATTTTGCCTCTGTCGCATCGCTTACGACTTGCGCTGCCACGGCAGGTTGTGTGCTTGTTTTTGATGCGCTGGGAATATCGTAGCTGAGAAATTGCGCGATATGTTTTTCGCTGACCGTGCCCAGGGCGTGGGCGATGGCCCATGCGCCCGCCTCTGTATTCCAGGTAACGGTAGTAGAGACGAGAGTGTAGGAATGGGTGACGGTAAAGGAGGAGCCGATGGCGGTCGGGTCGTTGATACTACCCAGATCGGCATTTGCTCCATAGCGCTGTGTGATCAAGGCGTGATCTTGTTGTATTTGTTGTATGATCAGCGTATCGAACTGTGGTGTTTGCAGGATAGGGCCAGTGGCGAACTGGGTAGCCAGGTTGTCGGATGTTTGAGCGTAGTCATTATAGCTGTGATCGGAGCTACGATCGTTTTCTTGTAGTCCTACTTGCAAGAGAACAGTTGACTGATAGGTTTGTGACGAGGCTATTGCCTTATGGCTTTCGTAGTACTGGAAAGCGACGTAGAGGGCAACGAGGCAGAAAACGAGCGCGATAATCCAGAATCGCCTGCGTAAGATGGCCCAATAAATGCGTAGTTCCACTATCTCACCCTTTCTCGGGAGTATGTGCGAGTTTTTCGAGTAATATCAGGCAAGATCATTCAAGGGAAGATGACTTTGCTGAGCCGGTTTACCCTCGTTCATTTTTGTTTCAATGAAGTGCAGTATGCGACGACTGAAGCGTGGTGTATCAAATTCTAGCGCATGACTACGAATGACGGAAGGATCAAACGTTTTTTCATTGAACGCAGCGAGAACTTCAATCAGGCTATCGACCGTCTGCTCACGGAAAAAAGCGCCTGTTACTCCTTCAACCACGGAGGCCAGTGCCCCCGCCGCACCATAGGCAATGACGGGTCGTCCACAAGCCTGAGCCTCCAGGGGGGTAATACCGAAGTCCTCTTCTCCAGGGAATAAGAAAGCGCGACAGTGCGTAAAGTAGCGGATGACTTCTTCGTCAGGGAGTCTTCCCATGAAATGAATGGTTGGTCCAGCCAGATGTTGTAAGCGTTCTAAATCGCGTCCTCCACCGATGATGACCAGAGGCAATTGTAACCGATTGCACGCCTCGATGGCAAGGTCGATGCGTTTATAGGGTACTAGTCGGCTAAGGATCAGGAAATAGTCACCAATTTCCGCCCCTGGTTGAAAGGGAAAACGACTGGCATCGACAGGAGGAGGAATGTAAGCTGCGTCGCGGCGATAATATTTGCGGATGCGTTGCGCGACGACGGGTGAGTTGGCGATGAAGTGGTCGACGCGCATCGAGCTCGTCTGGTCCCAGACGCGCAGACCGGTGATCAGGAAGGGCAAGACGCCGCGCGCGAGTCGTCCCAGGTGTTCCCGTTCGACATATTCGTCGTAGTTCCAGCACCAGCGCATAGGGGTATGACAGTAGCAGATGTGCATGGTTTCAGGGCCGGTCAGCACGCCCTTGCCGAAGGCGCTGGAACTGCTCAAGACGAGATCGTAGCCGCGCAGGTCGAGCCGTTCCATGGCGAAGGGATAAAACGGGAGATAGGGCTGGTGATGTTTGGTGACCAGCGGCAATTTTTGCATAAAGGACGTGCGAACATCCATGTGCTGGAACGCTGGATCGACCCGTTTTGGATCATAGATAGAGGTATAGATGGGGGCGTCGGGAAAGATTTCGTGAAAGGCCAGCACGACGCGTTCCGCGCCACCCATCTGATTGAGATAATCGTGTACGAGGGCGACTTTCATGACCTAGTAGGCTCCTCGGCTGAATAAGACTGCGGGGATGGTGCGCAGGAGAATCTGGATATAGAGGCGCAGGGACCAGTTTTCGATATAGTAGAGGTCCATCAATACACCTTCGGCGAAGCTGATATCGCTGCGCCCGCGTACCTGCCACAGGCCGGTCAGTCCTGGTTTGATGGCGAGGCGTCCCTTCTGCCATTCTTCGTACTGGGCCACCTCGCGTGGTAGCGGTGGTCGTGGACCGACCAGGCTCATGTCGCCTTTGAGGATATTCACGAATTGCATCACCTCGTCCAGGCTGGTGCGGCGAATAAATTTACCTATGGGCGTGATGCGTGGATCGGACTTCATTTTGAAGATGGGGCCTTGCGCCTCGTTTTGGGACATCAACTGAGCGATGCGTTGATCGGCGTCCTGATACATGGAGCGGAACTTGTACATCGAGAAGTGCTGTCCATTCAAGCCGACGCGAGTCTGTTTGAAGATCACCGGTCCCGATGAATCGAGTTTCACGGCCAGGGCGACGCAGAGCCAGATGGGGCTGCCGATGACCAGCACAGCGGTCGAGACGCAGATATCGATCAAACGTGTGACAATACGTTGGAACGAGTTGAGCGAGATGGGTTTGATACCGAGCAACGGGATGCCCTCGATCGTCTCCATATCGATGCGTGAGAGGTTCATACCGTAGAGATCGGGAATGAGTTTGAAGGAGGCGCCCAGGCGTTCGCATAGTTTAACGCTGCGCACCGCGTACTGGTTCATATTTGCGGGCAAGGCGATAATGACCTCGTCGACCTGCATGGAGCGAATGACCATACCGATATCGTTGATGGTGCCCAGCATTTTGAAGCGACCGAAGTCGCCGGGAGTTTCGTTGAGGTCGTGAAGGAAGCCAACGACCGTATAGCCGAGGTCGGGGCTAGCAGTGATACACTGCATGACCATCTTGCCCAGGCGGCCAGAGCCGACGACGAGGACGCGCGTTTCGCCCAGACCACTGCGGTAGAGCATGCCGACGATGCTGGAGATAATCCAGCGTCCCAGGCAGAGTACCAGGATGGTGGAGACCCAGATGAAGGGGATGAGCAGGCGTGAGTTGGGCACGAGCTGGTTGGTGTTGATCTGATTGGCGTTCTGGAAAAAAAAGTAGTAGACGATGATGAACACCATGCCCAGTGTGGTGGAGTTGGTGATATTCCATGCCTGTCTGAACCAACTGCCGGTAAGTCGAATGTTGTAGAGCCGTCGTATCGCGTAGATGGCGATCATGCCGAAGGTGAAGACGATCTCCAGTCCCACGAACTGGCTATAGTCGGCATAATCCTTGCGAATTCGATCGTAAGGTCGGTTGCCCAAGATGTTGCTTTGGAGCACGTCGAGCACATGCTTGATATCGCTGTGTGGAATAATCGAGTAACGCAGCAGGTAAGCAAAATAAAATGCCGCGTTGAGCAGCAAGGCATCCAAAATAATGAGTACGAAGAGTTCCACGATACGCCATTGGCGACGATTCGTGCGTCGCTGTGAAATCGCTTTTGTGACAGGCCCTGTTGTGCCCGTGGCAGCCATTTCTTGTGTGATGCTGGTACTGATATCAGGTACCTGCGCCGACTCTTTATTTGTACTTGGTATGCGAGTAATATTATTCATTTATGATCTCAATACTGTTATTTCTTATACAACCATCATACGGTGTTGTTGATAGTGTGACGCGGCCCGCTCATAGGCGGCGATTGTTCCATCGACCATAGCCTGGGCGGAAAAGCGTTGAGCCACGCTAGTTGCCATGCCGCGACAGTAGGCGCGATAGGTTTGATCGGTAAGGGAGCGGTAAAGCGCATCTGTTAGCGCTGGAATGTCATCGGGTTGAACGCAAAGCGCGATATCCGCCGCGGCCTCTGGTAGACTGGAGACGGTTGATGTGACGGTGGGTGTGCCACAAGCCAGCGCCTCCGCGACCGGAATGCCGAAGCCTTCGTATAAAGATGGATAGGCGAAGACGGATGCCGCCTGATACCAGCGTACCTGCTCCTCGTCCGGCACGAAACCGGGAAAGAGCACATCGGCCTCTAAACCTAGCTGCTGCACCTGTGCAAAAATATCGTCATAGAGCCAGCCTTTGCCGCCCGCGAGCACCAGTTTTTCCGGGCGGTGGTGGAGATGGCGTAGTTGTTGATAGGCTGCGAGCAGAGCCGGAATATTTTTCCGCGGTTCCAACGTGCCCAGATATAAAATATAACCCTCGTTGAGACCTTTTTGGGCGCGAAATTCCTGGATTTTGTGCTCGTCATCCTCGCGTGAAAAAATTTCATCGATGCAGGTGTAGACAGTTTGGATATGTTCGAGTGGAATATCGACCAGTTTGTGCGCATCCTGCTTCGTGCTCTCGGAGACTGCGATGATGCGACTGGCCTGGCGCAGGCTTGGAATGGTAAAGCTACGATGGTAAAGGCGTTTCGGTGTGGTGAGGACCTCTGGAAAGCGCAGAAAAGCCAGGTCGTGCAACGTAACGACAGTGGCGCATGAAGCTGGCATGCGCATTGGTAACACATTGACCGGAGAGTGGAGCACATCGATATGCAACTGGCGAATTAAGGTTGGCAGCGTAAATTGTTCCCATAACACGCGTGCCGCTGGCCTGCTTTCAGGCCATGGCGCGGAGATAAAACGCAGATGAGGGTGAGGTGAAAAATGGCTACTTACCTGTGCCCCATTCACAAAGATAGTATAGGTATGTTCATCCGCCTGACGTGTCAGTGCAGTAAGTAAAAAACGGATGTAGCGACTGACTCCACCGTTGCGATAATTTTGACCATAAGATAATAGTTGAGCGTTTATGCCAATATGCATGCCAGCTAGTTGCTCCTCACCGGATAGCGCTGTCCTATCCCCTCTACCGAATTTTGTACATAGTAGCGATACTTTTTAGTAACACTTTTCCACTTTTTCAACAACCCTTGTTAGTGATGCGATAGCTACGATCTCTATAACGCTATTTCTAACGACCTACCTTTTTTGACAGTAACAAACTCCGACCTTTAGCTACCTGTTTTGTTTGCGTCCCAATACGTATCCATTGGAGAACGGTCAGCAGGCGGGCTTGTTTTCTTGTTCTTTAGTATACTCTGCTACTCCACAAATAGGAATGAGCACTCCTATAAAATGGTAGTTATTGGCTTGCTAAAGGCGTGCGATGCTCCGTTCTGAAGATAGGTTATTTTGCTTCTCTCTATTTGAACGTTTGCCATGCTGTTTCCGTTGCATCAATTTTCTTATGAAAAGTATTAAATGTAGAAAGGAATAAATGGTTTGAGAAGTTATTAAAAAGGAAAAGATAGGTGAAATAGGTGTGTAGAGACCTATGTATTCTGATCGAAGAGGATGAATAGCGCGATGAATGTTTTCATCATAGCTATAAAACGTTCATCTGCGTCGATGGGATTACTGGATTGTGGTAAGAGAATAGTGGGTGTGTGCATGTATTCCAGCAGACCGATGGGCATGTAAGCAGGCAGGTATGGGAGTATCAACGGGTCACGTTGGTATGTTTGTGCCAGGGCGGAGCGGACCTGTTGTGTGAATGGATGCTGGTATGGGATCGAGAGGGGATGCTGTGCCTGAATGGTGGTTGTGCGCACGTCGGTAAAGCCTTCGTTTTCGAGATGATGCTGAAGTTGAGCAAAAAGGGTCTGAGGGTCCTGCCCTGAGACCAGCAGGAAGTCGAGTTGAGCCTGGGCATCGTGTACGAGTGCTTGTACGTCTTGCGCTGTTGATGCTGCTAGTTGCGATGTGTGAAAACGCGTAATGTTGCAGGTGGGAGTAAGAAAGTAGGCATAGTGTTTGTACTGTGCATGGAGGCCGGGCAAAAAATTCGCAATATGCCATTGCGCGCGCTGTATCTGGGTGTCGTCGGGCAGGGTTGCGAGGATAGCTAACACCTGTTCTTCGGGTGGTTCTATGGAATCATAAAAGCCATCGATGAGAATATCTTCGTATTTATTTTTGATGCTACTGAGCACCCAGTTCAAAATCCAGGCCGCGTCTGGCACGATGGAGCCGTAGTGAAGCGGAAGCGTCGCTGTGGTGGTGTGCGAGGTTATGTTGACGCTGAGAAGGCCTTTCGTGCCTAGAAGCATAGCGGGTGTAACGCCACCAGGATAGTACTGCTCCCATCCGCTGGGATGAGTAAAGTACCAGAGACAGGGGGCGGGCTGCAAAAATGCGTGTTGTTCTGTTACAATATGCTTACGTTTTGTTTCCTCGTAGAGTACTTGTTTTTGGAGTATCCATTTTACGCTGACGGGAGCCGGACCGTGTTGTTGTTGGTAGGCGTCGAGCGCGGCCTGGCAAGCGAAGAAAGGGAGTGTCTCGGTGGTGTAACCTGGCTCTATATCTTCGAGGGAGAGATAGCAAAAAAGCGAGGGCCTGGTCGATGAAGTGGCATCTGCTCCATAGATGATTTCATGTTCCAGGTCTAATGTCGGGATAGGTGCTGGTTGGTGTTGGAGGTAATCGAGAAGAGCGGTATAGTTTGAGCGATGCTCGTGTTGTTGCATCTGACACCACTGCTGCCATGTCTGCAGATAGGACAGCTTGTGATCATCGATATAGCCAAAAAAGCTGTCAGAAAGATGGTGAAAAGGGCCTTTTTCAGTGGGTGGTTGCATGCGTATAAACACTCTTCAACAAATGCTTAGTACTGTAAGTTCTCTATCTTGCACGCTGATGCTTGAAAGAGTATACTCAAGTGCAGTGAGCGGTAGAAAGTAGTAGACGAACGAGAAGATCGCAACAAAAGGAATGTAGAGAGTAAAGTACATTACATTGCGTTTTTCTCTGTATCGGTGTATTATAGCCTAAAGTCCCAAGAGTTGCCTAGTGGGCAGAGTGGACGAATCGAGAGCTACTGAGATACGGGAGAGAAGCACGTTGTCTAGACAACTTCGGCTCGATGTCGCACAGCTAACGGATGTTGGTCGTAAGCGTCCCCATAATGAAGATAACATGGCCTACGTCATACCGAAGGATGAGCAGGTGATGGCGAGGAAGGGTGCATTTTTTATTGTTGCGGACGGGATGGGAGGACACGCGGCGGGTGAAGTAGCGAGCGAGATCGCTGTGGATACGGTGAGTAGCACGTACTATCAAGATGAAGGCGACGATATCCCTCTCTCATTGATGAACGCCATTAAACGAGCGAATGCGTTGATTCACCAGCGCGCGGCTGAGAATATGTTGCGCAGTGGTATGGGAACGACGTGTGTTTCGGCGGTGTTACGTGGAAATATCGCGTATGTCGCGAATGTAGGCGATAGCCGCGCCTATCTTGTACGGCGAGGGCAATCGCGGCAGATTTCGCAGGATCATTCCTGGGTGGAGGAGCAGGTGCGTGCGGGCCTGCTGACGAAAGACCAGGCGCGTTCACACGCCCAGCGTAATGTGATTACCCGTTCGCTGGGGACACAAGCCGAAGTTGAAGTCGATGTGTTTTCCGAGAAACTGGAAGTTGGAGATACGCTCGTTTTGTGCTCGGATGGTTTATCCGGCAGCATTAATGAAGAAGACTTACGCGCCATCATCAATAAGTATATGCCGCAGGAGAGCGTTTATCACCTCGTCGAGCGCGCGAACGAGAATGGTGGGCCTGATAACATTACCGCGATCGTCGTCCATGTGCAGGAGCTGGGGGAAGAGGTTACAGATGCCTTGTATCCTGTGCCGGTCGGTGGTCATGTCGCGGACGAAACAACCGCTGTACTTGGACGTATGCCTGGTTCTGCGCTTGGCGCGACTCCTCGTGTGGAGAGCGCACGTATGCCTAGCGCGCCTTTGCCACCATACAACGGTTCTTTTGCGGGGGGAGATGTTGTTTCGCCGTTGCCGGATGTTGTGGCTCCGCGTCGGCAGCGACGATTGTTGTTTCCCTCACTGGCTATGCTGGTGTTGTTGCTATTAGCATTGGGTGGTGGTGGATATTATTTCTGGCTACGCCCGGCGACCAGTCATCAGGATACGTTAAACACGGTTAGCACCCTTATTTCGCAAGCCAATGCCGAGGTTTCGAGCGATCCAAACGGCGCGCTACAAAAACTGATGACAGCGCAAGGTCAGTTGAACCATATTCAACAAGGCTCTTTGACAGCGCAACAGAAAACGCAATTTAGCTCGTTGCAAAGTCAGCTTTCATCTGAAGCGAAGGTTGCGACAGCTAATTACAATAGTGCTTTCAATATTATTTCTTTGCCCTGTCAGGGCAGTACTCCGACCGCTCTTAGCGCCACGCAAACAAATGCTCAGCCCCTTGCATTCGCAACAATCGAGGGGGGTAACAATCAGACGTTCTCCTATATTTTAGGCTCGAACAATTCGCTGTATTTAGTAAATAGTCAGACCAATAGCATAAAGGAGCAGGCGTTCCTGACAGGAACGGTTGTGTTGATTGCCAACGATGCGCAACATCTTTATGCGCTTACGAAACTGACGAATAATAATGTGATCAGCTACAAATTGTATGTCGTGAAAGCTGATGGCAGTGGGAATTTGAGCGAATTCGCCAATGGAGCGGACACAACTATTGAGGCATCGATGATCAAGCAATCGATCCCTCAATATATTGCTGCCTGGGGCAACGATGTGTACGTGGTGGCGACAGCCAGCGAATCCGGCCAAAATCAAGCGACCATACTTGATTACACTGTTAACAAGCTGTCGACTCGTCCCCAGGTAGCGACGGTTTCTATTTCAACACCGATCGTTGGCTTTGCCGCGTGGCCGAACAAGCAGTTATTCTTTTTCCATCGAGATGGGTTTGTGCGTAGTCTGGTTTTCACTGCTCCAACGGCGACCGAAAACGAAGTAAGTATAGGAAACTTCCAGATCGCGACCCCCTGGTCGATTGATACGCATACGTTCACGTTCGCGACCCCGATCGTCTCGCCGACGATATCATCAAAACAGTTTTTGCAATTGCCTGTGCCATTAATGGCGGTAAATCAATCATTGCTGGTTTCTGGTCAGGTTGATGCTGTTCCACATCTGTATATTTCAGATAATACGAATCATCGCATTCTGGATTTTACTGGTGTTACGAGTGCTGCCAGTTCGAATGGTAAAAAGAGCACGCCGACGACTGCGACCACAAATATCAAAATTGGGCAGCAATTTGCTTCGCCGACTGCCTTGCCGATTGTAACGAGTATGGCGGTCAATCCGCAAAGTTCTCTGTTGCAATTGTTGACACAAACCGGGAAAAAGCCAAATACGACGAGCATTGTGCCCATTGGGATCTCCAACCAGAACAAGTGCGCGGCTACTCATTAAACGTGAAGGTGATTGACGTACGCGTTCTTCTTCCACTATACTCCTCGCGAGAGATTCTTCTAACAGTTTCTTATTGCCATGAGATTTTTTATAGAGAGAAGAAGGAGTGTGACTGGCGTGGGTTTCGAGGTAGAATATCGTACGCATACGTGCGGCGAATTAGATACAGAGAATGTAGGGCAAGAGGTTACGCTTGCCGGATGGGTCAACCGCAGGCGTGACCATGGTGGTTTGATTTTCCTGGACGTTCGTGACCGTTATGGTATGACCCAGGTCGTGTGTGATCCGGAGCGTTCGCCACAGGCGCATCAACAGGCGACTGAATTGCGTTCCGAGTATGTGGTGCAGGTGCGAGGCCAGGTCGTACAGCGTTTGCCTGGCACGGAAAATGCCAATTTAAGTACCGGTCAGATCGAGATCGCGGCTGAACAGATTCGGATACTCAATCCTTCGCGTACGACGCCTTTCCCCATTACCGATGGCGCGCAGATCGATGAGTCCTTGCGTTTAAAATATCGCTACCTGGACCTGCGGCGTCCACATATGCGCGATAATGTGATTCTGCGTCACCGCATTGTGAAGCTGATGCGCGATTATCTGGATGAGCGGGGTTTTCTCGAAGTGGAAACGCCGATTCTCATGAAGAGCACGCCAGAGGGTGCACGTGACTATCTTGTGCCCAGTCGTCTGTACGGGGGCGAGTTTTACGCATTGCCGCAGTCGCCACAACAATTGAAGCAGTTATTGATGGTAGCGGGACTCGACCGTTACTTTCAGATTGCGCGTTGTTTCCGCGATGAGGATCAGCGTGCAGACCGCCAACCAGAGTTCACGCAACTTGACATCGAGATGTCTTTTGTCTCCGAAAATGACGTAATGAGGCTTATCGAAGATCTACTGATCTTTTTGATTGAGAAGACGACAAGCAAACGCATCAAGCATCGCCCATTCCCGCGTCTGAGCTACGAGCAGGTGATGGATCGCTATGGGACTGATCATCCTGATATTCGTTTTGAGCTACCGTTGGTCCAAATCTCTGACCTGGCGACGGCAGGCAATTTTGGTGTATTCAAAAACGCTCTGGCCGCGCAAGGTATCGTCAAGGGTATTCGCGTGCCTGGTGCGGGCGGTTATAGTCGCAAAGAGGTCGATGAGCTGACCGAATACGCGCGCACCCTGGGCGCGAAGGGCCTGGTGTCGCTGGCAATTAGCGCGAGCGGTGAAATTCGTTCGCCACTGACACGTTTCATGGCAGCTGAAGAGGTGCAGGCAATTATCGAGCGGTTGCAAGGGCAGCCCGGTGACTTGCTGCTCTTTGTGGCCGATAGCGTGAAGGTCGCCAATGATGTGCTTTTCCGTTTGCGCAGTCGACTAGCTGAGCGGCTCAATTTAGTCGATGCCAACGAAATGGCGTTATGCTGGGTGGTCGATTTCCCGCTATTGCACTATGACGAAGAGTTGCAGCGTTACGATGCTGAACACAATCCTTTCTCCGGCATGGATGACGAACAGGAGGATCGATTGGATAGCGATCCTCTCCATATTCGGGCGAAACAGTACGATATCATCTGCAACGGTTTCGAGATCGGGGGTGGGAGCGTGCGTATCAATGTGGCGGAACTTCAGCAGAAGGTGTTTATGTTGATGAACATGGACGAGGGGCAGATCAAGGAGCAATTCGGTCATATGCTGGAGGCGTTCGAATATGGCGCGCCCCCGCATGGTGGTATTGCCCTGGGTATCGATCGTCTGGTGATGTTGTTCGCCGATGCCGATAATATTCGTGAAGTAATTGCTTTCCCCAAGACGCAGACCGCGCTCGACCTGCTGATGAATGCGCCATCGCCGGTTGAAGAAAAACAGTTGCGAGAACTGCATTTACAGGTGCGCGCAGACAGTAAAAAGCAGTAGCAACATCGTTTTTAATTAAAAACGATAAGATAAAGAATAAACCCGATCATGACTTAGCAGGGTGATCGGGTTTGTTCTTTTATTTTTTAGATCTTTTCAATCATCACAATGCAGTATATTTATACAAGACAATTTGGATAGAGTCCTATAATAATTGTAGGTATACACATACCATATATCACAGGTGCGCTTCGGCGAACCTATCAATACAGGTTTTACATCCGGTTGGGAGGATGGAAGGAGAAGAGAGAATGACTTCATTGAATCAAGGAAACGGAAATCGATCAACCACGACATCGGCGACAAGTGTTGCAAATTCGGTTGGGATGCTGAACCGGCAAACGTCTCCACTCGCGAATGCAGGGCCAAATATGGCGCCGAAGTTCGTGCCAACATTGACAGAGGAGGATGCTGTCAGCCAGGCGCGATTGCTGAAGGCGCTGGCCGATCCAACACGATTGCGTATTCTTAGTTTGCTCAGTCGCCATGAGGGCGAGGTGTGTGTGTTTGAGATCGTTGAAAGTTTTACCCTCGAACAGCCCACGATTTCTCATCATCTGCGTATTTTGCGTGACGCGGGTCTGGTTGATTGTCGCAAAAAAGGGCTGTGGGCTTACTACTATGTTCGCCGGGATGCGCTAAACAGAGCGCGCGATGTCATCGATGGTCTTGTGTAGATACATATATCTTTTCATGCTGTAGCGAGCGGTTTTGATTGCTGAGCCAGAAGGGCAGTATCCCTTGTGCATACAGTAAAGCTTACGCATTTATTGAATGTATTACCAGTACTATTGCTACGACTATTTTGCGTGATGAGCGGGGGAAGACGTATGAAGAAGCGGTTTCTCCCGCTCTTTTTCCCAGAATGGTTTGTTTTTTTGCTTGACATTGTAGGCGTGTTTTGTTATTATATAGCAGTCAGCGGGAACACCTGTATGATGTGAATGCTGTATGTTGCTGTAGCTCAGTGGATAGAGCGCTTCCCTGCGGAGGAAGAAGTCGGAGGTTCAAATCCTCTCAGCAACGTTTTTTTATGCCCTGATTCTCACTATACATCCCACAATCGCTGGCAAACGCAAGAAGTGCCCTACGTGATTGTGGGATTTACGGTTGAGAGCGCTGTCTACAGATGGGTAACGGGTTGCCTATGCAAAACAAAGGTATACTGGCGAACTGCTGGGACTTTTTCCCCCGTTTTCCTCGCTGCTTGTCCTCTACTCTTTCTCTCCTCGCGTCTATTCTCGATATGTATTTTAAGAGATAAAAATGGTGCCGGAATTGGAACATTTTTTCCTGTATGCATACTGTGACAACTCTGAGGTGGGAAGACTGTGTCGAATAAGAGAAGGAAAGGAGCGCGACGATGGGGCGATACGATAAATACACTGCGGACGTACGACGTGCTTTGGGCCTGGCACGTGAGGAGGCGCAGCGTTTGCGCCATCGCCTGATCGGAAGCGAGCATCTACTCCTGGGCTTGCTCAAATTACAGCAATCGCTGATCGAAGGTTTTTTCGCGACCCTGCATGTTGCTCCTCTCAACATCATACAGGCACTCGATTTCGTGATCGGGCATGGCACAAAAGCCTTACTTAGCGACCCGGCTTTGAACGTGTATGCGCGTGCGACGCTGGCACGTGCCGAAGAGATCATGTATGAAGATGGGTGTGAGCTGGTCGATGTGCAGCATCTCTTCCTGGCGATTTTGGAAGAGTCGAATGGCATTGGTCTGGGCGTGCTCGAAAGTTTTGGGATCAACCTGGAAATGGCACGTGACCGCCTCGCACTGCTTGCGCGAGGAGGGTACGAGCAACTTTTGCTTTCGACTCACTATCATACCGCGTATAGTGCGACCCCTGTGCTCAATAGTATCAGTCGTGATTTGACGCTGGCGGCTCTGGAGAACGCGCTCGATCCGTTGGTTGGACGTGAAAACGAGTTGGAACGTACCATGCAGATTCTGGCGCGCCGCTCGAAAAATAATCCTGTGTTGCTTGGACCAGCGGGAGTGGGGAAGACGGCAATCGCCGAAGGACTCGCCTTGCGTATCGTGTGTAATCAGGTGCCTGAGCAACTTTTGCGTCATCGTGTGGTCTCGCTCGATGTCGGCCTGCTCTCCGTCGGCACACGCTTTCGTGGTGACCTGGAGGAGCGTCTCACGCATATTTTGAAGGAGATCATCAGTAACCCCGGTATTATTGTGGTGATCGATGAATTGCAGACACTCGTGCAAACCAGCGTTGCGGAAGGATCGGTCAATGTTGGCAATTTATTTAAGCCGATGCTGGCACGCCGCGAGTTGCAGTGTATCGGTGCGACCACACTCGACGAGTATCGCAAGACGATCGAGACCGATCCCGCATTGGAACGTCGTTTTCAGCCAATCATGGTTGATGAGACGACGGCGGAGGAGACGGTGCGCATTTTGCGAGCGTTGGCGCCACGATATGAGAAATTTCACCATGTGAAAATTAGTGATGAGGCTGTACGGGCGGCGGTCAAGTTGTCTGCGCGTTACATTCAGGACCGTTATCAGCCCGATAAAGCGATTGATCTGCTGGATGAGGCTGCTGCGCGGACCCGTGTCGAACGTGCGACACTACCCGAGGATATTCAGCAGATGCGGCTTGCACTTTTCACTCTCCAGCGCGAAAAGGAGCAGGTTATAGAGCAGCGGGACTTTCCACGCGCCGCTCAGTTACTGGTACGAGAGCGTGCGCTCTATCAGCAATTCTGGCGAGCTGAGCAAGCCTGGCAGGATCGTCTTAATCAGGAGAGCATGGTTGTGAAAGAGCAGGATATCGCTGAAGTCGTATCCGTGCGCACTGGTATTCCTATCGTCGAAATCGTGGGTGAGGAGCGCTTACGCCTGCTGCATTTGGAGCAAGAGCTTCAGCGCAGTATCGTTGGGCAGCAGGAAGCGGTGCACGCTGTTGCGCGCGCGATACGTCGGGCGCGTACGAATATTCGTGATCCACGTCGTCCTATCGGCTCATTTCTATTCGTGGGTCCGAGTGGAGTGGGCAAGACCGAACTGGCGCGCACGCTGGCGAGGACGTTGTTTGGAGATGAGCGCGCATTGCTGAAACTGGATATGTCCGAATTCATGGAAAGTCATCAGGTGTCGAGGCTGGTCAGCGCCCCGCCAGGATATATCGGGTATGAGCAGGCTGGTCAGTTGACCGAGAGCGTGCGACGCCGTCCGTATAGCGTGGTGCTGTTCGATGAGATCGAGAAGGCGCACCCCCATCTCTTCGACCTTTTATTGCAAATTCTGGAGGATGGGCGACTCACCGATGCTCATGGGCGCGTAGTCGATTTTAAGCATACGCTGATCATTCTCACCTCGAATATTGGCTCAGCGCATAGCGAACATGCGCCGATCACATTGAGTCCACAGCAGAAAGCGGCGGTCGTCCATGATGCATTGTATAAGCGAATAGGGGAGCACATTCAGCAGGGCTTGAAAGCAACGTTTCGACCTGAGTTGCTGAACCGCATCGATGAGATTATTGTCTTTCGACCGCTTGAACAACACCATCTGCTGGCAATCGCGGAAGTGATGCTTGCCCAGACGCGGCAGCAACTGGCGAAGCAGGCGATTGAACTCCAGGTGAGCGAGGCTGCGAGAGCATTTCTGATCCAGCAAGGTGCCAGTAATGATCTGGGTGCGCGCACCTTGCGCCGTGCGATCCAGCATTTTTTGGAGGACATGCTCGCCGACGTGCTTTTGCGCAATAAATGTGCTGCTGGTGACACGGTCTCTGTCGATGTCGTCGATGGCTCGCTGTATGCTCGTACGTTGTGTGAGTCTGGCATGGCTCTGACGACGAAAAGCTCGCATCAAGCTGCATAGTATAGTATGCATAGTACTCCTTTTACCCTTGACCTGCCAAACCTTACTCTTTATACTGGTTGAAAAGCGATGGATGGCATCGTTTACGGACGCCCTGGCAGCAGGAAAGGCTAGGTCTTTTTGAAATTTCGTGTGCATTGGCAGCCACTGGTACTTGTTGGTCTGAGTATTGTCGGGTTCTTTTTGCGTATTTACAATGTAAATTGGGATCAGGGCAACAGTTTTCAGCCGGATGAGCGGCAGATTCTATTTCATGTGACGGCATTGTCATGGCCCACAAGTTTGCAGCAGTTTCTTGATCCGACTAAATCGCCGTTGAATCCGCATTTTTTTGCCTATGGTTCTTTTCCGCTGTATCTGCTGGCCCTGGTAGGTCACCTGCTCGGTTATACGCTGGCGGACCCCAATAATTTCGTGAAATTGACGCTTGTGGGTCGGGTACTCTCCGCTTTATTCGATAGTGGCACTGTGCTGCTATCTGGCTGGCTAGCTCTTTTGTTGGCGAAAGAGCATAAACTGGCGGCTGGTCCGACCTGGGCTGTCTCATTTCTAGCGACTGCATTTGTAGCATTCACTCCTTTACAGTTGCAACTCTCGCATTTTTACGCGGTCGATACTATCCTGGTTTTTTTTGTTACCCTGACCGTGCTGGCCTGTGTGGCCCTGGTAACAAGCGAGCGACCATTGACGTGGGCGGTGATCGCTGGTCTCGGGTATGGACTGGCGGTGGCGACGAAGTTTAGCGCAATTCCGCTGGCATTACCGCTACTGATTGCAGTTGCTTTGCGCTACTACCGACAGCGCGAGCTGTTTCTGGCGATTACCGCGTTGCTCTATGCCGTGCTGGTGGCGTTGTTGTGCGCGATTATCACGCAGCCCTACGCCTTGTTGGATGCATCGAACTTCATTCAGCAGGTGAGCCAGCAAAGCGACCTCGCGCGTGGAGCGCTGGATTATCCGTACGTGCGCCAGTTTGTAGGTACTGTGCCCTATGTATATGAGTTACAAAATCTCGTGTTGTGGGGTATGGGCGTGGCGCTGGGTCTGATGGCTTTGCTTGGCCTGCTCTGGCTGGTGTGGAGAATCGTGCGCTGGCGTGTGCTCGACTCGTGGCTGGTTGTGCTCTCGTGGATCGTGCTTTATGGCGCGATTACAAACAGTTTCTTCACCAAGTACATGCGCTACATGTTGCCGCTGTACCCCTTTTTATCGATTATTGCCGCGACCACGTTAATCGTTTTTATCATGCGCAATGGCTGGCAAAGTATGCGACCGGGAGAACGGCGCTATCCTTTCGCCACCGCACTCAGCGTCCTGCTGATCGTGCTCGTGTTAGGGGGAACGATTTTCCAGGGCATGGCGCTACTCAATGTTTACAGTCAGCCCAATACGCGTGTGCAGGCGTCGCTGTGGATCTATCAGCATCTGCCCCCTGGCAGCGTTTTGACCTATGAACAGTGGGATGATCCTCTTCCTGTTCCGGTCGATGGGCATGATCCGTCCATCTACACGCAGATGACGTACCAGGATGCGAACAACCAACTCGAATCGGGTTTGCCCTTATATGATGACGACACGATGCAGAAAGCGCAATTGCTGGCGCGTTTATTGCCGACGTTAAACGCGATTACGATGGCGACCGACCGCCTGGATAAATCTATTCCACGTTCGCCCGCGCGCTATCCTTTGACCATTCATTATTATCAGTTGCTCTATAGCGGACAACTGGGTTTTCATCTCGCGGCACAATTCCAGGATCGACCGCACCTGTTTGGCGTTACCCTCAATGATAGTTCCGCGGACGAAAGCTACTCCGTTTTTGATCATCCTACCGCGCGTATATTCGTGCGTGATAGCCCTTATCCCTATACATCGCAGCAATTGCTGCAGAAGTTATTAGCGGGTGTTCATCTTCCCTCGTCTAGCTTATAGAGATGAGTATTTTGTGCATAGGTGTATCATATACCTGAATAGAGTATTGAAAGACCTGCAAAGATGACGGAGCATCACTGCGAAACCGCGTGCTAGACCCCACAGCTTTTCCTGCTCCTCATCTTCCCATGCTATATGAGAGAGGGTTTATGGCTGAACTATTGCAGATGTGGGTGGTGATGGAAGTGTTGGGGCTTTTATGCCTCCCTCTAACAATGTCACTGTTTCGAAACTTGCCGGACCGTGGCTGGGCTTTCAGTAAAGCGCTGGGCCTGGTCGTTTTTTCATTTGGTGTCTGGTTCCCCTTGATGTGTTTGACTTTTTTGCCCTATAGTCGTCTATTCATCCTGGGTATTTTCCTCCTGTTCGCGTTATGTGGTGGATTTGGATGGATACGTAAACGCCAACAGATTATCGAACAGGCACGTCGTCACCTGACATACACAGTGGTGACTGAACTGATTTTTCTGTTTATGCTCTTGTTGATGGGCGTTCTGCGCTCCTTCAAGCCGAATATCCAGAGCTTCGAGATGTTCATGGACGAGGGTTTTATCGCCAGTATTATGCGTAGTCCGCATTTTCCACCCAACGATATGTGGCTCTCCGGCTATAGCATCAATTATTATTACTATGCGCACTATGTGGTCGCGACGCTGGCGAAGTTGCTGGGACAGTCGCCTTCCATCGCCTTCAACACCGGTATCAGTATGTTTTTTGGACTGACGGCTCTGAATTTGTTCGGGGTTACCTGCAATATCGTCGCCTGGGGCAAGTATATTCGTAAGACGGGCAAATTTGGGTTCGGACAGCAGGAGGATTTACCCCAACCAGCGGCATTACCGGCTTTACGACCCGCGATCCCCTATGGTTTTGTCGGTGTCGCGATGGGCTTGATTCTGGGCAATCTCGCCGCGACCCAGCAGTGGTGGCAGAATCATGGCGAGGATGTCGCGTTCAACTGGTTTACGCCTTCGCGTGTCATTGAGAACACAATCAATGAGTTCCCCGCATTCAGTTTTATGCTCTCGTGTTTTCACGCGCATGTTTTGACGCTGGCATTTACGATTTTATGTATCGGAATAGGGTTGAATCTGTTTTTGCAGCCGGATGCACGGGGGTTGGCGATTTTTGGAAGGGGATGGCAGCGTTTTGTGCATCTCGGTGTGATCGCGATCACCGTTGGTGGCCTTTTCGTAATGAATGGTTGGGATTTTCCCACCTATCTTGGACTGGTGGCATTGTGTATCATTTTGCAGCAATGCTTGGTGCATAACGTTCAGTGGCGCGTACGATCGATTGTACAGTTGCTCTGGCATATACTCTTGCCAGTGGGAAGTCTGGCTGTACTTTCGTACCTTTTTTTCCTGCCGTTTTATCTGCATTTCAACTCGCCGTCGCAAGGAATCGGACTGGTGCCTGTGTCTTCCCGTTCATCGTTGAGCGACGAACTGTTGATTTATGGGCTGTTCGCCTTTGTCTCCCTATCGTTGATCGTCACAAGTGCTTTACAACGACCGGTCCGTGTGCGTCTACAAATACTACAGACAGCACCGGCAAGCCCGCTCTATAGTTCCGTCTCGTTTACGCACGCACATAGTGAAAGTAGCCTGTTTGCTGATGAGCATGATGCCACGGAATATTCGTATGATATCGAGCCGCCAGAGTTGTCGCCCGCTCAAGATGGGGATGCGACGACGACTTTGACCGAGGCGCGCGTGACTCGGCAGAAAGCGGAGACATACATTCCTCGGCGGCGTATGGCACGGGTGTTGCGTGTGGTGCTGCTGGTGCTTTTGATTGCTCTGCTTGGCGGGCTGGCGTATATAACGTCTATACCGAGCAACCGAACGTTGATGATTTGCTGTTGTATGGTGGTACTTTGTTGCGTGCTGTTGCTCTATCACCTCAAGGAGCGCGCGCACGCCTTCACGTTGTTGCTGTGCGCCGTAGCGTTCACTCTGGTGGCTAGTTGTGAAGTGTTGTATCTGAAAGATGTGTTTGACGGCACCGCGAGTATGCGCATGAACACCGTTTTCAAATTCTACTTTCAGGCGTGGGCATTGTTATCTATTGGCTCAGCGGCGGCCCTTTTCTTCGTGTTCGATACCTTCTGGAGTAGCAAAGCGCTGACGGTGGTGAGGCGCTGGCTAAAGGGAGGCGTCGGAATCGTATGGGGGTTGTGTTTTGTGTTGTTGCTGGCGGCGTGTACGATTTATCCGATTATAGCGCCGCTCTCGCGTTACGGACAAACGGATGCGAGCCATGCACAACCATTTCTGTCGACCAGTTTTAACCTGGATGGGTTGACGTATCTCGCAACCTGTAAGCCGCCAGCATGTAGTATGACTTTGAGTGGTGACTATTTTGATCCATCAGGTGACTATGAGGCTATTCGCTGGATCAACGCGAACGTTTCTGGTGATCCTGTGATTGTAGAGGCGGTTGGTAGCGACTACATGTATGGTGGACGCATCTCCACGTTTACAGGTTTACCGACGGTCATAGGGTGGTCGGGCCACGAGGTGCAGTGGCGCGTCAACTGGTTGCGCGATGATAATAACGCGGCGGACTTCTATCGTCGTAGCGCGGATGTAGATACGATTTATACGAACCCGTCACCCGCTGTGGTGTTGTCGACGATGGCACGTTACAACGCTCAGTATCTTTATGTCGGTCCGGCGGAATACCAGAAATACGCTGGTGTAGACTTAAAGCGCTTCAGTAGCTTTATGCAGGTTGTTTATGATGAAGATAATGTCATGATCTATAAAGTGAGATAGCGCGGTAGTGTAGATAGCCAGGTAGAGAGGGAGGAGAAGGTTTGTGAAACGGATACAAAGCGAGTCACGGCGGAAATCGTATGCGCAAGAAAGCGTAGTACAGTCCAATCAGCAGAAGGATACACAGGTTCAGCGGCGAGCGAATGTCAATGTGTTGGATAGTGTGGCAACGGAAGAGGTACTACACGAGCAGAGTCGTAGTAAGCGAGCGCGTTTCTACTGGCTTGCGCCCGCATATCTGCGGCAATGGGGACCATGTGTGCTGGTATTCCTGGTGGGCGCGGTCCTGCGTTTCTGGCAACTCGGCGAGAAGCCATTACATCATGACGAGAGCTTACACGCGTATTATTCTTTGCAGTTGATGCATAATATCGAGAATTGGGCGTCCTGCTTCAATCCAGCGGTCCAGTGCTATCATTACGATCCAATTTTGCATGGACCATTTCAGTTTCACGCTATCGCACTGGTGTATCAGATCAGCCAGTGGCTGGCGGTGCCTGATCATGGCATCAACACCACAACAGTACGTATCGCCGCCGCTACATTGGGATCATTGATTGTTTTTCTGCCCTACTTTTTGCGACCGTATCTCGGTCGTCTAGGATCGTTGCTTGCCTGTGCTCTACTGGCAATCTCGCCGAGCATGGTCTACTTCTCACGGTTCGCGCGCGAAGATATCTATATGGCCTTTTTCACCCTGTTGCTGGTGGTCGCGTTGGCCTGTTATGTGCATACACGCAAGGCACGCTGGATTATTATCGCCGCGCTGGCCTTTACGTTTTCCTACGCGACCAAGGAAGCAACGTTTTTGACGATCGCCGTTTTTGGCAGCTTCGCGGTTGGATTAGCGATATGGGAATTGGGAGCGAAAATACCTTTTCGCACGCGTTTCTCGCTGTCTAAAGGGCAACAGCGATATCTACCTGAAACCTTTTCTCCTTTGATCCTGGTCGCGTTCGCCCTGATCTGCGCGCCGATCGCGAAGTGGTTTTTTGGCTGGATGAAGGATACGTCCGCTTATATCAATAGCAATACAAGTAGCGCGGATGCTATCGTGCAAAATCTCAAGTCGCAGACGCTGGCGGTGCTGCCGTGGCTGGCGGGAGCTTTTGTGGTCCTGGCAGCTTTCTTGTGGCTGCGGGAACGCGTCCAAAAACGAATGGTGGGGAAGACGCGATCTGCTTTAGCAACCCGTGTCGATCCAGAGAAGCAGCCGTTACTGGATATGTTGGTGACGATGCCGTGGCGACACTGGTTTTTCGCGCTAGTCGCGGGTGTGACCGTTTTTGTGGTTCTATTCACAGTGCTTTTCACGAACATGCCCAATGGCATAGCGGATGGTATCTGGCAAGGGCTTTATTACTGGTTGCAGCAGCAACAGGTAGCGCGCGGAGGGCAACCATGGTATTATTATCTCCTGTTGATTCCGTTGTATGAGCAGGTCGGCCTGGTGTTCGGTTTCGTTGGAGTCGTGCGCTGTCTGGTGCAGCCCTCGCGTTTTCGGCTGTTTCTGGTGTACTGGTTTCTTGGTAACGTGGTTATTTACTCGTGGGCGGGCGAAAAAATGCCGTGGTTGATGATTCATATGACGATGCCCATGATGATTCTGGCGGCGTTGGGACTCGAACCGTTGGTGCGGCGCGCGATCGCTTTAGCTCAGCAGTGGATGGGGAAAAGAGGCCCAGTTTCTGCCGCTGTGGTTAAAACGGTAGGAAAAAATAGGTATAAGCGCACGAAGAATGCACGATCTGAGGTACAATCAGGTCGAGTCATTTTGGGTCATATTAGTACGGTGATCGGGGTGCTGGTCGCGTTGTTTTTGATCGTGCTGACCTTGCAAAATATGTATCAGGTCACATATGTGCATTACGCCGATGGTCCACATGAGATGATGATTTATGTGCAGACGACGACGGATGTCAACATCGTAATGAACAAAATCGACACGATCGATCAGAAGATCGACCATGGGCAGCATCGGATCGATATCGGTGTAACGGCTGACATGGATTGGCCGTTCTATTGGTACTTGCGTGATTACACGAATGTGTGTTTCAACTTTCCTACCAGTTGCAATATCGCCAATCCTGCGGTAATTATTACTGGGGGGGCGAATCCGAGCCAGGCACAGGCAGGTGCGCCGCCATCGTCGACGTATCAGTCGCATATGTATCGTCTGCGCACGTGGTGGGATGAGGGCTATAAGCCAGCACCATGTCAGCCGAGCGCGACGAATTCTTGCGCGGGACAGGCGACGTACGGTGGGGTGGGACCGCTGTTATGGTTGACTTACGGTGATAATCCACCACTGGGAGCCCAGTTTGATGCTGGGTTAGCAGCGCAGAATGTCTGGCAATGGTGGTGGCAACGTAAAGCTATCGGCAGCACGGCAGGCGCGACCGACATGAACCTCTTTATTCGTAGTGATATGGGGGTCAATCCATAGGAGAAAGCGTTTTGAAAAGCTACGAAAACAAGCCAGGAGAGCAAGATGCTTCTCCTGGAATGTCTTCCGAGGAGATGAGTGTCGGTGGAGATGATGTATCCGTTACCTCCATCGACATCGCCCCCAGTCCTACAGAAACAGAACAGCAAGAGACGGATAGCGCGACAATTGCACGCGAGGACGAGGTTCAGGTTCCCACAGTATCGAGACGGGAGCGTCTATGGACCGCGCTTGCTTTCTTGCCGGTGATTATATTGGGTGCGATCCTGCGTTTCTGGCAGTTGGGGGAACGACCTCTGCACCACGATGAAAGCCTGCATGGATATTTCTCGCTCCAGTTGTTGCACAACAACATCGAGAACTGGGCGTTGTGCTTGAATCCTGCCACCAATGGTGCTTGCTATCGCTACGATCCACTGCTGCATGGTCCCTTTCAATTTCATGCGATAGCGACTGTATACGCGATCAGCCAGGTATTGGGCGCGCCCGATCATGGGGTCAATACCACGACGGTACGTATCGCGGCTGCGCTGGCCGGTATCGCTATTGTCGCCCTGCCCTTTTTCATTCGCGACTATATTGGTAAAGTTGGAGCTTGGCTCGCCTGCTTCTTATTGGCTGTCTCTCCGAGCATGGTCTACTACTCGCGTTTCGCGCGCGAGGACATCTATATGGCCTGCTTCACGTTGTTGCTTGTTGTTGCGGTGGCCCGCTATATGCGGACGCGCAAGACATCCTGGTTTATCACGGCGGCGGTGGCTTTTACGCTGGCTTATGCGACCAAGGAGGCGACATTTCTGGTAATCGCGGTTTTCGGGAGTTTTCTGGGCGCTTTGATTGTGTGGGAACTGGGACAGCGCTGGCGCTGGCGTCAGGAAACTGATGAGCATAGCAGCCGTTTTGTGCCGAAGACGGGGGCGGCACTGCTGGTGCTGGTCTACTTTGTTGTGGTGGGCGTGATCGCGAAGGTGCTGCTGGGTCAGTTGAGCCTGATTTCGACACAGTTGAACGATAGTACCGCGTATCTGAATGCCGCGACTGTATATGTCAATCATTTGAAGACGGTTACCGAGGGCGTAATTCCGTGGCTGGGAATTTTGCTGGCGATTGTCGTGATCGTGATCTTGCTACGGGAGCAATTCGGTCACAATCAGGTTGAGACCCGGCAGCGTCGTGGACTGGCTCGATTCGTCAATCCGCAGAAGCAACCGGTATTGAATACCATTTTGACGATGCCCTGGACGCACTGGTTTTTTGGCCTGGTCATCGGTTGGTTTATCTTTTTGATTCTTTTTACCGCGCTGTTCACCAGTATTCCCGGTGGCATCGGAGATGGTATCTGGCAAGGGCTTTTTTACTGGATACAGCAGCAGCAGGTGGCGCGCGGTGGACAACCGTGGTATTACTATCTGTTACTGATCCCACTTTATGAGCAGGTCGGTGTGGTTTTTGGCCTGGTGGGTGTCGTGCGTTGTTTGTGGCGTCCGAACCGTTTTCGCCTGTTCATGGTGTTCTGGTTTCTCGGCAACCTGTTCATCTACTCGTGGGCGGGCGAAAAGATGCCCTGGCTGACGATCCATATCGCGATCCCGATGTTGATTCTAGCGGCGATCGGTTTGGAGCCCGCGATCACTGCAATACTGCGTTTTGTGCAAAATTATCGATCCCAGCGCTCCGAGCGGGTTGGGAATGCTGCGGAGGCTGATAGGGCTGTTGCGTCGGCTGCCTATCCCGTTGCTCCTGTCGCGCAGCGGAAATGGACTACGCTGGCTGGTTCCATTGTTGTGGTGGTGGTGGCGTTGATGTTGTTGGTGGTAACGTTGCAGAACATGGTTGAACTCACCTTTGTGCACTACGCGGACGCGCCGCACGAGATGATGATTTATGTGCAGACATCCACCGATATCAATACGGTGATGGATCGTGTCAATGAACTGGATCAAAAGCTGGATGGTGGGAATCATCAACTGGCTATTGGCTTGACCGAGGACGCATTGTGGCCGTACGCATGGTATCTGCGCGACTACACTAACGTGTGCTTTAACTTCCCGACGGGCTGTAGTACGACGGCGAAGAGCGTGCCTATTATTATTACCGGTGGTGACGATATTCCGATGTGGCAATTCCAGTATGGGAAGACCTATCAGTTCCACCAGTATCATTTGCGTACACAATGGGATCAGGGGTACATGCCCCCGCCCTGCGTGCCGACGCCAACAACGAAATGCGCGCCGCAACAATATACGGGCGTTGGGCCGGGATTGTGGTTGAGCTATGGAGATAATCCACCTCTGCACGCGCAAACAAATGTCGTGCTTGCCGCTCAGCGCATCTGGGCGTGGTGGTGGCAGCGCAAGGCGTTTGGCGACACGACTGGTTCCTATGATATGGGGTTGTTTATTAGCGACAATGTGGTGAAGCAGACAGGGATCAGTCCGAATCCATAGCAAAACAAAATGGTGATCGTTTGGAGAAGTAGAGGGCAAGACGCCACCCCGCGTAGCGCAAAGCATGTCTTTGCGCTACGCGGGGTGGCGTCTTGCCCTCTACTTTAGAAGATCAGGCGATGACGCTGGCGAGGCGTTGCACACCCTCTTCGATCTGCGCTGGTGTGAGGGCGCAGAAGGGTAGGCGAATAAAGCGTTCACCAGCAGTTGGTGTGCCATCGAGCGAGTCGGCGAAGAAGTCGCGGCCATCGGTCAGGGAAAGGCCGTGCGCTTTTGCTTGCGCGAGCAGGTCGGTGACGTGGTACTGTTCCGGCAGGGTGATGCTGACGAAGAAGCCGCCCTGCGGTTCGGCGAACGAGACGGAGGGTAGCTGTGTTCTGAGTGCGGTGACGATGGCGTTGAGACGAGGGGCGTACAATTTTTTCAAGCTTTCCAGATTGGAGCTAAAGTAGCCCCGCTGGTGAAACTCGACCACAGCGGCTTGTGCTGGCAAGACTGGCGCGAGGATGGTGTCTTCCTCTAACTGTGCAAGCGTTTTTGTCAGGCTGGTTGGCCCGATCAGGTATCCGACACGCAGGCCTGGGCTGATCAATTTACTATAAGAGCTGATGGTCAGTACATGTGCATCGCTCAGGTCACGCAGTAAGGGTAAAGAATCACCGGAGTAGCGCAGTGTGCGATATGGGACATCTTCGATGAGCCAGAAGTCGTAGCGTTGTGCCAGATCTACAAGTGCCTGTCTTTTTTCCGCGGAGGTGGTGACACCAGCGGGATTCTGGAAATCGGGCACGAGATACATGAAGACTGGCTTATGCCGGGCGACCGCGTTTTCAAGTTCTACGAGATTGACGCCATCCTGTGCGAGTGGGATACCAAGCACTTTCGCGCCACGACGACGGAAGGTTTTGATGGCGCGATCATAGCTGGGTTGTTCTACAAAGACAACGTCGCCAGGTTGCACCAGCATACCAGCCAGCATATCTTGTAGGTGGAGCGAACCATTGCCGATGATAATCTGCTCTGGCGCTACATTATACTGCTCGCTCAACAGATTTTTGAGCGGGAGATAGCCACTATTGTGCCCGTATTGGAGCACTGTTTTGCCTGTGGGACCTTGCAGCACAGCGCGAAAACACTCCTCAAGCAGAGTGTTGGGAAGGGCTTCGACCGCGGGCACGCCGCGTGTAAAAAGAATCGGTTCACGGTTCGTCTGGCTCTGCATGCTCTTCAACTTTCTATGCTATTCGTGGACCAGGACAATTTTGCCCTGTGTTGCGCTGTTCTCTAAGAGGCGATGGGCCTCAGCCGCTTGTGTAGCGGGAAGGGTGCGCGCGATAAGCGGGGTAACCGTTTTTTGCGCAATCAGGTGCAAGAATTTTTCTTCGTTTGCCGTTGAGGTGCGAAGTTGACCACCACCGAGCACTTCGGCCTGTTTCAAACGCCAGGCCTGCGTGTCGACCGTTGCCTGTTGACCACCAAGGTTGCCGACCAGTACGATGCGGCCCTTTGTTACACACGCGTTTAAGCTTGTCTGTAGCGTTGTGCCCACCAGTTCGGTGACCAGATCGACGCCTCCGTTTTCCTGCAAGGTTTTAGCCACATCCTGTTCACGGTAGTTGATGATCAGGTCCGCGCCCAGTGAGTGTAGCTCCTCTACACGTTGTGCCGAACTGCTGGTGGTCGCAACCCAGGCACCTGCTTGTTTCGCGAACTGTACGGCGATTGAACCGACACCGCTGGAGCCTGCCCAGATCAGCACGCGTTCGCCTGCTTGCAGGTGACCGAGATCAAAGAGTGATGCCCAGGCCGTCGACGCGGCCAGTCCTGCCGCCACGGCTTGCTCGAAGCTGACACCGGTGGGAATGCGCGCTAGGCTGGTAGCGGGTACTGCCAGCATACTGGCGTAGCCTCCGCTACCATGCACCTGTGCGTGCGTGGTCAGCACATGTTCGCCCTCCTCGAAGCCGTGGTTTGCCTGTAGCACGACACCGGCGGCCTCCAGACCAGGGGTAAATGGGAGTTTATTCACCGGTCGACTGCCATCGCGCTGGAAGAGATCGAGATGGTTGATGCTCGTTGCTTTTACCGCGACGAGAACATCGTCCGGTCCCGCGACCGGATCAGCTACTTCATGAACGGTGAGCACCTCTGGCGCGCCGGTATGGTCGAATTGTATGGCTTTCATTGCCCGCAACTCCTTTGACTACTTTGTATTGGCTGTATTCTTCTCCTGCCATTGTATGCACCCCACCATGCGATTGCAATATGCTGAATGCACAACAAATGAACATCGCGCATGGCAACGCGAATGTTATGGTCCAATCCTCGCGAGAGCAAACGCGTGGTTTGCCCCACGCGAGCAATGGTTATTAAATGGAGAAAATGAGCCATACGCAATTTTATATGCTAATCTTCGTGACCCTGCCATAATCTTTTCATCTCTTCGCTGTTCGCGAGCAACTCGTGCAGTGTGCCTTGCGCGTCGATTCTGCCGTTTTTGAGGACGATGATGTGATCGGCGCGTTGTAGGGCGATGCGTCGGTGTGTGACGACCAGGCAGGTGGCATTTTCATGTGCAAAGATGCGTTCCCAGAGAAGCTGTTCGGTCTCGACATCCAGCGCGCTGGATAGGTCATCGATCACCAGTAGCGCCGCATCGCGCACCAGCATGCGTGCTGCCGCCGTGCGTTGAACCTGACCCCCTGAAAGCTTGACGCCGCGTGTGCCTACTGGTGTTTCCAGCGCGTCCTCCAGTGTCTGTACGTCGTGTTCAAGGACTGCGTCGTGTACTGCGGCATTGAGGGCTGCGGGGTTGTCGGGCAGACCTAAGAGGATGTTCTGTTTCAGCGTCTCGCTGAACAGGCGCGGAACCTGTGCCGTGTACGCCGCGCGAGGCGGTACAAAAAAGGTGGCGGCGTCATCCACCGTGCGCCCGTTCCATCGGATTTCGCCAGAATCATGTGGCAGCAAACCTAAAAAGGTTTGTAGAAGTGTTGTCTTGCCCGCTCCGACGCCTCCTGTCACGACAGTCAGCGTGCCGCGCGCTAGACGCAGGTCCACACCGGTGATACCGTGCTCCGAATGTGGGTAGTGATAGGTGAGCCCTTGCGTTTCCAGAAGCATCAACCGATCGGTCTCAGCACGTGTTGGCGAGGATAGAGTGGGCAATGGTCCGCGCAAGTGCAGTGGGGTGGGTGCCACCAGCGCGGAGAGTGGCGTATTGCCCAGCAATGCACCCATGCGTGTGAACGCGACGCCGGTTTGCCGATAGTGGGCCAGGAACTGACCGAGTCCGCTGGTGAAATCGGCGATGAAACTCAGGTACGAGACAAACAGGGCAAAATCGCCTACAGTTAGATTGCCATCGCGCAGACCACCAGCAGCCAGTAGCATGATCAGCCCTGTGCCGATGCTCGTTGTGTTGGTGGTGATGGCATTTAGAACCTGAGTCGCCAGGCGATCGGTCAGCATGGCCGAACGACGTTGCTCGTTCAACGTGCGGAAGCGTGCCATGACACGCTCTTCGGCGCCTGCGGCCTGGATCGTCTGCACAGCAGTCAGAACATCGCCGATGGCACCTGTGACCTGGCTGGTGGCCTGACTACTAGCAGCGCGGTAGCGACCCAGCGCGGAACTGGCTCGTCGTGTGATTGCCGTCACGGCCAGGAGAGGCAGGATAATAATCAGGGTCATGCGGGCATCGATGTGCAGGAGCACCAGAAACGCTATGACGGCGAATAGTCCCTGGCCCACGATCTCGTCGGACCAGTCTACCGCGTCCTCGCCCTGATAGGTGTCATCGCGAAAGCGGCTGATGGTCTCACCTATGGAATATGGGAGAGCCTGGGCAGCGGGCCGACGCAGAATATTCTGTAGCAGATTACGGCGTAGCAGCCCACTCATGGTAAAGCGCATGATGATTTCGACGGAGCCTGCGGTGAGCAATAAGGCCACACGGCTTACCGCGAGCACCACCAGTAGCCAGATCAGTCCGGTTGTGCCCAGGGGCATGTGTGTCTGTCCGGTGAGTGTATTGAAGAAAGTCTGGGCGATCAACCCTGCTAGCAGCGATGACATGTTGAACGTGCCCCACAATAGTGCGTGGAGCAGGTAGAGCCGGAGCTTGTAGCGAGCCATTTTCGCCAGATAGCGCCAGGTTGGAAGATTTTTCATAGCGAAACCTCCTTGGTCGCGAGCCGCAGCAGCGCTGCGAAGCGCGAAGTGGGGTCGTTGGCAAGAGCGGAGCGTGATCCATATTCGCGTACCCGCCCATCTTCCAGGACCAGGATGTCATCGGCGTAGGCGAGGGTGGACAGTCGATGTGCTACGATGATGCCAGTACGACCGTCGAGCAGCCGTTTCAACGCGGTTTGTACTACCTGATCCGTGGCTGGGTCCAGGCGCGAGGACGCTTCATCCAGGATTACCAGATCAGGCTCATGGAGCAGGACACGTGCACAGGCCAGCAGTTGTGCTTGCCCAGCCGAAAGCCCATCCGGCAGGAGCTGGGTGTCCAGGCCGAGCGGCAGTTCCTTTCGCCAACCTGCCAGACCTACAGTATCCAGCAGCAGGCTAATCCGTTCATCCGGTATGCTGTCATCAAAGAGGGTCAGGTTATCGCGAACACTGGCATGAAAGAGGTGTACTTCCTGCGTGACCAGGCCAATGCGCGAACGCATATCCGCGAGACGCAAGGTTCGCAAATCGATGCCTCCCAGACGCACGACACCGGTGAGTGGATCGTGAAAGCGCAGGAGGAGTCGCGTCAGTGTCGTTTTCCCGCTGCCGGTGTGGCCCACGATGCCTAGCACACGACCGGGCGCAAGCGATACAGTGATGTTATGCAGAACGGTAGTATCTTCTGTGTAGCCGAATGAGACATTATCCAACTCGACCGCCAGAGGACCGGGCGGCAACGAAATGCCTGGACCATCGACTATACGCGTCGACGTACTCAGGAGCGCCTCGACACGCGCTATGCTGGCATCCGCCTGTTGCAGGTCCTGCACTTCGTTGCGAATCTGCTCGGTGGGTTGGCTCAGCATCTCGGTACATTGGAAGATCAGGTAGACGGTGCCGATAGTCAGGGTGCCAGCTTTGAACAATATGGCGCTCAAGGCGAAAGCAACGGCGGTGCCGAGCGCGAACAGTCCCAGGCTGGTGGCGCTCATGCCGTAGCCCCACATTTGTGCCTTGCGTGTGGCGGCAAGCCATACCCGCATCACTTCAGCGCAGCGACGTAACACGAACGCGCCCGCACCGCTGGAACGAATATCCTGTAGTCCAGCCAGGTATTCGCCCAGGAAGCCATAAAAATCGGCACTGGCCTGACGTTCCGCGGTCCATGATGGTGTCGCGAGAGCGCGAATGCGCAGTATAGCTATCAAGGCCAGCGCGACAAAGGCACTCATAGTCAGGCCGATACGCCAGTCCACGTGATAGAGCAGGCCGAGCACACCCAGTAGCAGGATGGCATTGCCGAGTATGTAGACTATAAAGCGCGAGAAGAAGCGAGCCAGGGTAGCGACATCACCGTCCACGCGCTCGATCAATTCGCCGGGTGTGTGGGCTGTGTGAAACGAGGCATCCAACCGCAACAGGTGGGCAAGGAGACCGGCGCGCAAGGCGTTGGTAGCGGTCCAACTCACATTTTCGGCCACATATGTTTCGGCGATAGTCAGAATTTGTCCTAGCAGTGCCAGTCCGATGGTCAGTAGTGCCAGAACGATCAGCATTTGCATGTGCGCGCCAGAGCTAGTCTGGTCGATGAAGTAGCTTACTACCAGAGGCGTGAGCACCTGTACACAGATGGTGCCGCACAGGATCACAGCCAGCAGGCTCATCCCGCGCCACTGGGGCCGTAGATAGCGTGCCAGCAGTCGCTGGTAGCGGTTTAGCGCCCGTAAAGAATGCATGGGAGCATGCATAAATGTATGTTCTTCCTTTCGCTCAGGAGCGTTGCAAGGTGTATTTGCGTTGTATTCTCTCGTTGATGAGGAATAGAGAACGACTTAAAAAGAGGCATGATATTGTATGGTGGGAGATGGTGATGCTGAACGGAAGGCGATACATTGTTGCATGTGCTGAGCATGCAAGCAAAAGAAGCCTTGTGAGGCGAAGTGGGCTGGTGTAGAAATGTGGGAAGAGCGAAAAGAAGTCTACAGAAAAAGAGTGTGTATCTGTAGCCTATCTAATCTATGATCTATCGGTCGTGTGTACGAATATGTGGGGTCAGAAGAATGACTGGCACCAGAACGACCTTATTACGTTGTAGACACAGCTCACTTAGCTTAGCAACACCCTGGCTGTGAATGAGGACATGATGAAGTGATACCTCCTGAAACGATATAGAGAAATACTAACCGATATAGCATGTTCTGTCAAGGGGAGATTGGCCCAAAATTACAGGCAGATACAAGGTTATGATCCACGCAATTATGCGGTAATGGAGTTTGGGAGAGCCGTATTTTGACCGCAATTTTAGGGGAGAGAAAGAATAACGTAGTAGAAGAATTGCTTGTGATTAGAACAAAAATTCTATATAATAAAGAGGGGATAAAAAAAGAGGATGGCATCGAAAATATTAGAGGTGGCTTTGTTTCAGACAAGCCAGCAGAGGGCGACGAGGATAGTAGTGGTGATAAGTAGCATGCGTATTGATGTGTTGTAGGTTTTGTAGTGTATGAAAATGTCGGCAGAAAAGTAAGAAAGATTGCGGTTTTTATGAAACTCATTTCTCAACATACCGTTATTTCGGTGCCCGTATCTCAGCAAGAGCAGGCGTTACGGTTCTATGTGGACGTGCTGGGCCTGGTCAAGCAGCGTGATCTTTGTCTCGGACCCGATCTGCGTCTTTTGACGGTCGCGGTAAAAGACCAGTTGCGGCCAGAGCTTGCCCTGGCACGTATGGATGCTACGTTCCATAGTGAGCAGAGAGTAAAGGATGTGCTGGCCTATCACGCGCAGCATGTCACGGTTGCCTTTGTCACCGAGCATTTGTACGAAGAATACAAAGCGTTACGTGCGCGTGGAGTTACTTTTACGGGTATGCCTGTACAGCGGGAATATGGATTGAGCACCACCTTTGTCGATCCCGATGGCAATCCTTTTTTACTGCTGGAATCTACGCCTGCGCTGCAAACGTTGTTTGTAGGGAAACGTTTCGGGACCGCGGCATAGTGAATTGATAGTAAATGGATAGTAAATTGAGCGACTCGTTCCCTCTCTCCGTTACATCCAGCGACGCCGATTCGTATGGTATTGATGGAAGCCTTTTTTCGAGCGGCAACCCATCTTGCAAAAAGCGCGCACTAAAACGTTCTCACTATAAAAATGGGTGCAATGGAGATATATAAATTGTTATGAGTCGTCCACCTGTAGAGCACGATGCGGATAATGTTGTATCCTCGCTCGCTGAGGATTTGCAATCGGCAGATTTGTTTCCTCTGCCTGCTCCGCCAAGTTATCACCGAACCTCCTGGCCTCTCGTCAATTCCCTGCTGGATTGGGTGGAGGTGCGAACGCATGGGCGTGCCGGTCAGGTGCAGAAATTAGTCAGCTACTTGCTTTTTGGCGGCATCGCGGCCATGGCAAATTTGCTCATTTTTTATATTGTCTTCCATGATATCGCGCTCCCCGTGAGCGAATTTGCGCATAACATTATTGCTTCGGCGTGCGCGGTCGAGCTTTCTCTGATCGTCAACTTTGTCCCCAACGACCATTTCACGTTTCGCTATATGCCTGGTCGCAGTCGTTCCTGGTGGGTGCGTTGTGTGCGCTATCATATTACCGCGCTTTCGGGGAATCTGCTCACCATCCTATTGCAGCTTTTCTTCAGCCACGTGTTGCATATCGAGCCGTTGTTGGGAGAGGCATGCGCTATTATCCTGGTGCTGTTTTATAACTATACATTTCATCATCTCTTCACGTACAGCCATGCTTCGGAGACCACGAAAAAAGCGCATGAGGCTTGATTGGTTATCGGAAATGGTAGGGAACGTTTACACTTGAATATGAGCATACCGTAAAGCGATGGAGGGCCAAACTACATGTCTGGTCCTCCATCGCTTTACGGTATAGAACGAAGCCCGTTCGCTTTCGAGTGTGTACAATTTTTTGAGAGAAGGTGAAGCGGGCTTCAGTTGTTTAGGGGAACGTGTCCATCAAGGATGTTGATAGACTGTTTCTATGAGCGCTACTGGGGACGATAGTTCTGTACAAGTCTCAATAATTCGCGGTTTGCTCAAAGGCGTTGGCGATGACTCCATAGCCTGTGTCGGTACCGTGAATGGCGAGCAAGTAGGGGTATTTGGAACAGATCCAGGTGTACGCGCAGATATTCGGGTTGGGAACACTGGCACCCCCGAAGGCATCGAACACATCGACTAAATGCGCGACCCCCTGTGTGTCAGCCTGAATATGTTGATTCAAGGTCTGCACGTATGGTATTGTGTTCGGACACTTGTTTTGCAGTGGATCGTAGTAGTTCATCACCAATAGATCGCCGGTCATATGGCCGTTGATGGTCATCGCCGCCACGAGTTGTGGCAAGATGACGTGAGTGAGATTATAATCCAGCGTTGCGATGTGGCTGGCGAACTGCGTGGTATCGATCGCGCAGGTAGAGGAATTGAGGTCGTGGTCGATGTCATTAGCGCCGATATCCAGGGTTACCGGACTGACATGACCTGCGTAGAGGTGTAGATAGGCCACTGCCGCTGAAAGCTGCGAGCCCAGGTATGGATATTTGCGCAGTTCCGGTAGAGAGCAAGTGCCATTGATCATCGAGGTCGAGGTCTCGCCATTGCAGCCGAGATCGGCCAGATACCTGGTACCATGATTTTTGAGGTCTTGGTAAAAGTAGTCCGCATAGCCATGGCTGAAATCGAGGTTGGGCTGAAAGCCATAGGCCAGCGAATCGCCGAGCGCCATATAAAAGGTTTTGGGGCCGACCAGCGTAGCTTGTGTGGTGGAGCGTGTCGCGGCGAACGCGGACGGGGTGAATAGAAACACAGCGGAAAAAACGAAAAGACTGAGCGCAACCATGCGCAGAAGATGGGATACACGTCGTGGTATCATCGTTGTCTCCTGTACAGAACGATTCCCTTCCTGGTTACTCTTTTGTCCTACAGGTATAGCAGTACGACATTGCACTACGAAGAGTAAGAAAGTACACACTCTGGAGACTGAAAACAGATAAAACCGACTCTGGACTTTTGTCTCCTAAAAGTAAATTTAATCGACACAGGGGCAAAAAACAATGTAGCTAGCTACAGTTTTTTGCCCCTGTGTCCTTATCGAGGTCAGGCCCAGCGGATCAGGCCCAATGAGTATTTGTCCGTCAACTCTTTGTGGTAAGGGATGACGCGAACGTTGTAGGCGATGCTGCCGCTTTCATCAGGTTTGAGTTGTACGTCGTAGCGATAGGACCCATCGTGCTCGCGTTTCGCGTAGTGCATCGGGAGGACGAATTGCGCGGAGGCTGTTTCGTCCTTCGCCTCGCCGTAGACGAGTTCAACCAATAGATCATCGGGCGAAAGATCTGTAGTGCGTACCCAGGCATGCACGTCGAAGCCATCGCCCAGGCTGAGCTGGCCGTCGCGTCGTCCGTCGACATAGAGTTCGAGCTTGTTCCATGACTGGTTGATACGCTCTTTCCAGTGTGCCAGTGCGCGTTCGCGCTCGTAGTGATTTTGCTCAACCAGCATATCTTGCTGGATTTCAGGGACGTAGTAGCGGGTGGTATATTCCTTCACCATACGGCGCATACTGAACTGTGGTGCGCACGAGCGGATGGCTTCCTTCATATAGCCTATCCATTGATGAGGAATATTATCGCTGCCGCGATCGAAGAAGAGGGGAATGATTTCATCTTCGAGGATGCGGTAAAGCGAATTGCTATCGTCCTCGGCCTGAACTTCCAGGTCATGATAGTCGCGTTCCTGGCCGATGGCCCAACCATTTTTGCCGTTGTAGCCCTCGGCCCACCAGCCATCGAGGATGCTACAGTTGGGCTGGCCGTTCAGTGCCGCTTTCTGGCCGCTGGTGCCGCTGGCCTCGTAGGGTCGGATGGGGTTATTGAGCCACACATCGGTACCGGAGACGAGGTAGCGGGCCATGTCGATGTCATAGTTTTCCAGGAGAACGATTTTGCCACGAAACTCCTCGCTGCGCGAAAGTTTGTAGATTTGCTCGATCAGCGCCTTGCCGGGATCGTCGGCGGGATGGGCTTTGCCCGCGAAGATGATCTGCAGCGGTTTTTCTGGATTACTGACGATGCGTTTGAGGCGTTCGAGGTTGCGGAAGAGCAGGGTCGCGCGTTTGTAGGTCGCGAAGCGGCGCCCGAAACCGATGATCAAAGCATCGGGATCGAGGATATGGTCGAACTCCGCGATACGGCGGTCGCCCTCGCCCTGGCGCAGGTGTTGCTGGCGTAGCCGTGTGCGGGCATAGGTGATAAGCGCCTCTTTGCGCAGATGATGAGTATGCCATAACTCGCTATCGGGAATGTTGTCGATGCGCTCATCCCAGAATGATTGTTGATCGACGTAGCGACCCCAATCTTTGTCCAGGTAGCGACCGAAAAGCTCGTTTACTTCGGGGGCGATCCAGGAAAAGGTATGCACGCCATTAGTAATGGAGCCGATGGGAATCTCGTCTACGTCCAGTCCAGGCCAGAGGAACTGCCACATTTTGCGCGAAACCTCGCCATGGAGTTTGCTGACGCCGTTGTGGTGGCCGGTCAATTTCATTGCCAGTACGGTCATGCCGTAGCTCGCGCCCCAGCCGTGATCTTCTTTAGCAACCGCCATAAACTGTTCACGTGTCAGCCCCAGCTGGCTCCAGTAGGAGTTAAAGTATTTATCGACCAGCTCGTAGCTGAACGTATCGTTGCCCGCAGGTACCGGAGTGTGGGTTGTGAAGAGCGAGTTGGAGATGACGACCTCGTGTGCTTCGTTGAAGGTCAGCCCTTGCGTGACCAATTCACGGCAGCGTTCCAGGCTGAGGAATGCCGCGTGTCCTTCGTTGAGGTGCCAGGCGGCGGGTGTGATACCGAGGGCGCGTAGTGCACGTACGCCACCGATGCCTAAAACGATCTCTTGTGAGATGCGCATCTCGCGATCGCCACCGTAGAGGCGCGCGGACAACTCGCGATCGGCGGGAGCGTTAGGTTCGATATCGGTGTCCATCAGGTAGAGTGGTACGCGACCAACCAGCAGTTTCCACACTTTGGCGAAGATGCGGCGTCCGGGTAAGTCGACACTGATGACAACCTCATTACCGTCGGGTCCCACTGCCGCGATGGCGGGCACTTCCGAGAAGTGAAGCTTTTCGTAGGAGGCCTCTTGTACGCCCGCGATCGTAATTTGCTGGGTAAAGTAGCCCTGCGGATACAGGAAGCCGACGCCAACGAAGGGTAGCCCTAAATCGCTGGCCTCTTTACAATGGTCGCCGGAGAGAATGCCCAGACCACCGGAATAAATAGGGAGAGATTCGTGCAGGCCGAATTCGGCTGAAAAGTAGGCAATGGTTTTGTCCGCAAGTTGGGGATACGTCTGCAAAAACCAGGTTTCGTCGGGGCGAGGGTGTGTGTAGCGATCGAGATCGCTGATGACGCTATCGTATTGAGCGAGGTATGCCGTATTTTCCGCCGCTTGCTCTAAAAGCATGGGCTGTACTTCGCTGAGAAAGCGTACCGGATTGTGTCCGACTGTTTCCCATAGATCGGGATTGAGTGAGCTGAACAGCGCGCGAGCTTCCGGGTGCCAACTCCACCATACATTATTGGCTAATTCATGCAAACGGTTAATGCGTGTCGGCATGCTAGGAAAAACTGTTATGCGACCATAAACTTTCACCGGGTTGTGTTCCCTTTCTTGATCCTCTTTTATATTTACTCTCTGTGTCTGACTGGTAGTATTGTAGTATCTTCGCCGTTGATGACGGTGGAAGCATCCTACAACACCAGTATATCTTTTTTTTTCAAAAGAGGGGTACTGCTCGCATGTGCTTATTCTTTGCAATGTATGTATCTATTTTTGTTGTATGTGAGGTAGATGCCTAGAGCGTGTATGCACGTGTAGTAGATCACTCGTCGTGCATCTTGATCCAACCATGGCGGAGCGCATGGACAACTGCAGCGGTACGATCATTCACAGATAATTTTTTCAGGATCGACGTAATATGGTTTTTCACTGTCTGGTCACTAATTTTGAGTGATTTCGCGATCTCTTTATTGCTATTGCCACGCGCGATATAATCCAGGATTTCGACTTCGCGGCTGGAGAGAGGAGAATAAATATCCTTGGTTTCGGTTTCCTCTTCCTCCACGGTCAGTTCACGGAACGATTTGAGCACGCGGCTGGCGAGTTGTGGTTTAGCGAGAACGTCGTCTTGAATTAAGAACTCGCCGTGGCTGACTTTGCGCACGGTATCGAGCAACTCTTCTGATGTGATGTTGCGAGTCATGTACGCGGCGGCTCCGACTTTGATCGATTGAAAGAGGCGCTCTTCGTCTTCTGAGGGGGTAAGGATGATGATCGCGATCTGTGGTTCGATGTGGCGAAGCTGGCGTGCGATTTCGAGTGGATCAGAAGAGATGAGGCCCGCGTCGATGAGAGCGACTTCTGGTGTACTTGTTCGTGCGATATCCAAGATATCATTCATATCGGTGGTTTCACCAACAACCTCACAATCCCCGGACCGTTCGAGACTGGAGCGAACTCCTTCGCGAAAAAGTGGTTGCTCATCAATGATGAGCACACGTATCGTTTCCATAAAGCTTGCGTGATGGTGGTCTAGGGTTCTATATAGACCTGGAGACTACCGCACGCTCCTTTCTAAGTGATATCGGTATTGCGGCGAGACAAGATGAAAGAGAGGCACTCAAAGAAGCGCCGGTGACCCTAAAAAGTGGACGGATGATTGTTGCTGACCCACCGACTCAACGTTTTCGAGATGATCATAGAGGGGCGACCGACGAGAGGTAAAAGTCGGTCGCCCCTCTATGCTGGATGTTTTCGTTTGCGGCCCTCTTTTCAATCCTTTAGCTGTGTGCCCATTATACAGTATCGAACAGTGATGTCAAAGAGACAACAGTAGTGATTTGGGTATTGCTTATGATGCATGTCGAAGGACGTATAGGCCGTGACCGGAAACATGCGGCAGTGGAAAAGAAGAGTCTAGAAGCGTTCCAATTTGCGTAGAGTAGAGTTGATGCCGACGCGCAGACTCTCGATAACGCCATTTCCTGTGACCGCCACCGCCTCAAAGCTGGGCATCTGATAGGGGTTCAGATATTTTTCGAGCACCGAGACCGGCAGTGTGTCCTGCAAGTCGCGTTTGTTCCACTGCATGACCAGTGGGAAGTTGCTGACATCTTTATTCATGCGTCGTAGTTGTTCTTGTAGCTCGTTCCAGCATTCGATATTTTCTTGTAGTTTGCTGGCCTGCGAATCGGCGACGAAGACGACGCAATCGGCGCCTTTAAGGACGGAGATGCGTGTTTGTTGATACAGAATCTGTCCGGGCACCGTATACAGCTGGAAGCGGATAGTGAAGCCGTGAACTTTGCCCAGTTCCAGCGGCAACAGGTCGAAGTAGAGTGTGCGCTCCGTCTCGGTATCGATGGAAACCATTCCCCCGACATCCTGTGGGTTGACCGCCTGGTGAATATAGTGCAGATTGGTTGTTTTCCCACACAGTCCTATACCATAATAAACAATCTTACAATTGATCTCCCGCTTCGCCATATTGATTAGAGACATATCGTTACGCTCTCCTGCCCAACTCAATTGATACGCGTTGCTACCCGCACACCCTTGATGTATAAACTATGCTATTTGTTCGAGACCAGTATACATGATTATCTGCAAGAGGACAACAACTTTTTCTTGCTTGATGGAGTGGTGATAGTGATTGATAGTGTCCTTGCGAGGTTCTTGCTGAAGCAAATAGCTTTTCCTTTAGCTCAATCAGCATTGTTTAAACCATGAACTGACGGTGCTCTATTTAGATCTATTAACGTAGACCTATCCACGTTTTGTCCGTCTATTAAGAGAGAACGTTTGATGGGTGATAAATTTGCGCAATAGCCCGGCTGTTGTCGCCGATGATAGCACTATTTTGCTAAAGAGAGCAGACGATTGCCCATTGACGAATAAAGGCGAAAAAGCTAGACTTACGGCAGTACGGTGCGTCTGCCTATTGTTTTCTGTGGGTACTCAAAAACTTGAAGCGAGAATTGGAATTATGACTATAAACATTTCTACTCCAATCGATACAGACTTCGAGGTCGTTGTGGGCCTTGAAGTGCATTCACAGCTGCTTACGAAGAGCAAAATGTTCTGCTCGTGCAGTACGAACTACGCCAATGCAGCTCCCAACACGCATGTCTGCCCTACCTGTATGGGGATGCCCGGTGTTTTACCCACCATCAATCGTGAAGCGGTCACCTATACGATCATGACCGCACTGGCTTTGCACTGTTCGATCCCCGAGTACTCGAAGTTCGATCGCAAAAACTACCATTATCCTGATCTTATGAAGGGATATCAGATTTCGCAATACGATTTGCCGTTGAGTCACGATGGTTTCCTGCTGCTCGACCTGCATGGTCAGGAGCGCAAAATCGGCATCACGCGTGTGCATTTGGAAGAGGATACCGCGCGTTCGCAACATCACAATGGATATAGCCTGGTAGATGTCAATCGCGCCGGGACGCCGTTGATGGAGATTGTGAGCGAGCCGGATATGCGTGGCGCGGAAGAGGCGCGTTTATACATGCAGAAGTTGCGCGAAATTCTCGTTTATATTGGGGTATCTTCTGGCCGTATGGAGGAAGGCAGTCTGCGCTGCGACGCCAATGTTTCGGTGCGTCCGCGAGGTGAGCGGCGTTTCGGGGTGAAGACCGAAATCAAGAACATGAATAGCTTTCGAGCGGTCGAGCGGGCGATCGAATATGAAGCGCGTCGCCAGGTCGAAGTGATTCGCCAGGGTGGAACGATTCGGCAGGAGACACGAGGTTGGGTTGAGACGCGAGGGGTGACAGTATCACAGCGCAGCAAAGAAGAGGCGGACGATTATCGTTACTTTCCCGAGCCAGACCTGCCACCGTTGTTGATCAGTAAGGCTGTGGTCGAAGAGATTCGGGCCAGCCTGCCCGAGTTGCCCGATGCGCGTCGAGTGCGTTATCAGGCTGACTATGGGCTGACGGAGCAAGAGGCCGAGGTCATGACGGAAGATAAGCCGCTGGGCGATTACTTTGAGCAGGTAGTGGCCTTGCCCTCCGCGCAAAATCGCAAAGCGCGCGCCAAAGCGGCCAGCAACTGGATTTTGAGCGAGGTTGTGCGCCTGTTGAAGGCCAACGGAAGCAGCATCCAGGATAGCCCGATTGGGCCGCGCGCGGTCGCCAATCTGCTCGATCTACTGGAGAAAGAGCGCATCACGGGCAAGCAGGCCAAAGATGTGCTTGACGAAGCGTTCAGTAGTGGCGAATTGCCGGAGACTATTGTCGAGAAGCGCGGCATAAAACCGCCGATCAGCGACCAGGGGACGTTGGAACGGATCGCAGCGGAGGTGATTGCGAATAACCCGAAAGCGGCCAACGATTATCGCAGTGGCAAGACGAACGCTATTCAGTCGCTCATCGGCCAGGTGATGAAGCAGACGCGTGGTCAGGCCAAGGCCGATATCGTGCGTACGGTATTGATGCAGCAACTAGAGGAGCCGCAGGCGTAGGGTTCCGATCAGGCAAGTGGGCGATGAAGGGCCGCTCGCTGCTATGTTTTGAAAAAGGGAAAGCAACAGGACAGCCCTCACATAGAAAAGATGTGAGGGCTGTCCTGTTTTTCCAGGCTACTTATTACTGGGCTTTAGAAATTACGACGGGAATCGCGTTTGATCGGCTTTTTCACGACGGGAGCCTTTGTAGGACGTGATGGTTTTGGTTTTTTACGACCGCGACCCCAATTGAGATCGTCCTCATCTTCTTCTTCCTCGTCTTCCTCCTCAAAGTAGTTGTCTTCATCCTCATCCGTGGTCTCCAGGTCCACATCAGGGATGTCGGCATCGGCGGTTTCCGCGAAATCAGTATCATCGGGATCATCGGTGGCGAGATCCAGTTCCTCGGTTTCCGGCTCAATGAAATCGTCGGGAGCTTCGATTGGTTCTGCGACTGGATGAACGATAGTGTCGTTGTAGTCATCGTTGTCGGCATCGTCATCGGTGTTTGAGCGATATGAGGTGGTAGAAACGGGTATATCCCCGTCCTCATCGCCCTCGTCCTCGTTGGTTTTGGGCGCGCCAATGATTCGTCGGCCTGCAGCTACATCCAACCAAAATTGTGAATAGTAATGTGGTCGATCCGCGTCTTTTTCGCTATCTTTTCTCGCCATACTTTTTCCGGCTCCCTGGATCAGAACCTCAGGAATGCCGTTCCTACCTTCCTTCTTTATGTTACAATTCGTCTACTATGCATGTGACACTATAGTGATACAAGGATCACTCCTGTTTGTGTGATATTCCTTATCTGTCATGATAGAAAGAATAGGCCACGCTGTCAAGGGACTGTGAAAATACCTTAAGCGCTCTTGTGATGCCGGTTCAGATGGTGTCAAGACCTCGCAGTCATGAATTTTCTCTTGGAGTGTTTGCCAGAGGAGCGCGATATCTCTATAATATTTTTAGTAGTATTCATTATAGCCTGATTTTTATGCCTGAAGGGGATGGTGTTTTTGTATACACCCTTTCGGTAACGTTTGTGCATCTTACTGTATGCGATAGCAGTTGCTGTTGAAGAGCTACGCGCGGAAATGCAGTCCGCTTGAGAGCATAGAGCAGTCAATAGTAATTTGGAGGAAGTCATTGACAAGGATTCTAGATACGATTGATGGTCCAGAGCAGTTGCGTGCCCTGACGGTTCCACAAATGGAGCTATTGGCGAAAGAGATTCGAAGTGAGATCATCGAGAAAGTCTCGGTGAGGGGAGGGCACCTGGCTCCGAATCTGGGTGTTGTTGAATTGACAATGGCTCTTCACTACGTGTTTGATACCCCACATGATACATTAGTCTGGGATATCGGTCATCAGGGGTATGTGCATAAACTCCTCACGGGGCGACGCGACCGCTTCCATACCATTCGTCAGTTTGGTGGCTTGTCTGGCTATCTTCGACGGGACGAAAGCCCATACGATGCTTTTGGCGCGAGTCACGCGAGCACCTCGATTTCGGCGGCGTTGGGCATGGCGGCGGCGCGTGACCTACAGGGTCAAACGCAGAAAGTGGTGGCGATCATCGGTGATGCCTCTTTAACAGGTGGTATGGCGTTGGAGGCAATCAATAATGCGGGCAGTTTGAAGAAGAATTTGATTATTATTCTAAACGATAATGACAAGTCCATTTCCGATAACGTTGGTGCCATGTCGCAGTACTTGAACAAGGCACGACGCATGCAGACGACGCCCAGCTATCAACGTCTGCGCGATATGGCGAAGGATTCGATCGAGCGCCTGCCGGTATTGGGAGATAAAGCGCGTGAGGCGGCTGGTCGAGCGGAAACAAGTTTCAAGCAGTTCATGCTGCACAGCAAAAGTGGCGTCATTTTCGAAGAACTGGGCATCAAAACGTTCGGTCCATTCGATGGACACAATATTCCGTTGATGATCGATGTCTTCGAGAACGTGAAGAAGCTAGAAGGTCCGGTACTGGTACAGGTGGTGACGAAGAAGGGCAAAGGCTGGGATATCGCGGAAGGAGACGCGACCAAGTGGCATGGCCCTGGCGCATACGATTACATCACCGGTATTATCAAGAAGAACGCGGGTGATCCGCCAGCCTATACGGAAGTGTTCGCGAACACGCTGGTGGATATTGCGGAGAAGGATGAGACGGTAGTGGGCATTACTGCCGCCATGGAAGAGGGAACTGGTCTGAAGAAGCTGCACCAGCGTTTTCCCTCGCGTTACTTCGATGTGGGCATCGCGGAACAACATGGCGTCACGTTCGCGGGTGGACTCGCAGCAGGGGGAATGCGCCCGATCGTTGCCATTTATTCGACGTTTATGCAGCGTGCCTTCGATCAAATCGTCCACGATATCTGTGTGCAGAATTTGCACGTCGTATTCGCGATGGACCGCGCTGGTATCGTGGGGGAGGACGGTCAGACGCAGCATGGTGTATTCGACATCGCCTTCATGCGTATGTTGCCGAACATGAAAGTGATGGCACCCAAGGATGAAGAGGAGTTGCGGCACATGCTCTATACCGCGACCTACCTGGATGGTCCTGTTGCCTTGCGTTATCCACGCGGGAAAGCGCTGGGAGTCGCGATGAGTGATGAGTTCCATATGCTGGAAGTCGGCAAAGCGGAACTACTCAGTCCTACGACGATCGAGGCAGCCGAGCAGCAGGATGTGACGGTGCTCGCGTATGGTGCGATGGTGCCACAGGCCGAACTGGCGGCGCGTGAACTGGCGGACGAGGGTATTCACGTCGCGATCGTGAACGCGCGCTGGGCGAAGCCATTGGATGCTGAGTTGATCCTACGCCTGGCGAAAAGCACACGGCGTGTCGTTACGGTTGAGGATCATGTCGCGATGGGTGGTTTTGGAAGCGCGGTGCTGGAACTGTTCGAAGAGCACGGGGTCAACGATATCGATGTGCGTGTGATCGCGCTACCCGACAAATTTGTGGAGCATGGCGCACCAACGATTCTGCGCGAGTTGTATGGATTGTCATCCGCGCATATCAAGGATGTCATTCGCGAGCAACTGCGTGCTGCGAAAGAGACATTGACGAAATAGGATAAGGTGAAGAGCACGGCCATTGGCATAGTCATTGCTAATGGCCGTGCTTTTTAGGCAAACAGATAGTTTGCCCTACGCGGATAGTTGAATGCGGCCATCGCGCATATGGATAATGCGATCGGCCATCTGGCCTACTTCCAGTGCATGGGTGACGATCACGAACGTTTGTTTCTGTTCTCGATTCAACTGTGTGAGTAATGCCATGATCTCTGCCGCGGTCTCGCTATCGAGATTGCCGGTTGGTTCATCGGCCCAGACGATGGCGGGATTATTGGTCAGGGCGCGCGCGATGGTCACGCGTTGGCGCTGACCGCCCGAAAGTTCGGCGGGCCGGTGATTGGCACGTGCCGCCAGTCCGACGATATCGAGCATTGCGAGCGCTCGTTTGCGAGCTTTGCGGCCAGGTACGTTCGAAATGAGCATAGGAAGTTCGATATTTTCGACGGCGGTAAGCACTGGCAAGAGATTGAAATCTTGAAAGATAAACCCCATGTTTTGTGCGCGGTACTGCGTGCGTTCGCTATCGCTGAGATCGCGTAAGTTGTCGTCGCGAATAAAGATGTCGCCTGAATCGATGGTATCGAGTCCAGAAAGGCAATTGAGCAAGGTGGTTTTGCCACAGCCGCTCGGCCCCATAATCGCCACGATTTCGCCTGCCGCGACCTCCATCGAGACATTGGTGAGCGCGGGCACGCGCAGGTGTCCGCTCCGATACATTTTAGAGACAGCTTGAGCTTTGATAATCATTGGTCGCCTTTTTGGTGTGAGTTCCTCCTGTATATGCTGGCTCTATTGTACCATTAAGACGTGCGCTGCTCGCGCTCGCTAGGCTTCATGTCTCTAGGCTTCTATAGTGGTCAGGTAGATGGCCTCGGCACGGTTGCGTGCGTGCAGTTTTTCGAAAATGTTCTGCACATGTTTGTGAACAGTCGACTCCGCGATATGCAGTTCGCTGGAAATCTCACGATTTTTGTGTCCTTTGCGCATAAGATCGAGAATCTGGTGCTCACGATCGGTCAAAGGGCGCAGCGTTTGCGTTGAGGCTGGCTCGTGCGTATCGTCGCTGGTGATCATCTGCCCCGCGCGCCTGGGGATGCGATAGGAGATGGAAGAGTGCAGCGTGTTGGCGGATTGTTCGTGCATCTTCCAATAATTGCGCACATGATCAATGACGGGTGCGGCCAGTTGAGCCGGTATACACAGATCGTTGCGTGCGGCGCAACGAATAGCGTGCACGAGGGCCTCCGGCTCGACATCCTTGGTGATATAGCCGATGGCACCTTTCTGGATGGCGCGGAAGACGAGTTGTTCCTGGTGCGTGCCGGTAAAAATGATAACGTGTGACTGTGGAGAAATGTCGAGAACGTGGCGGGTGGCATCGAAACCGCTGCAATCAGGCAGGTCGGCGTCCATCAGCACCACGTCGGGCTGTGTCTGTTCTGCCAACTGCTCGGCCTCCTGCGCGGTGCTGGCCTCAGCCACAACTTCGAGTTCCTCTTCTTTGTCGATTACCTCGCGCACTGCTCGACGCATCAACGAGTGATCATCGACGACTAAGATACGAACCATAGGTATTCATCCCCTTTCTACTTCTACAACCCCTGAAAATGGTATAAATTTTACTACATACATTAGTAAAAAATGGGTACGTGCCATTTGTTGTATACTATACATGTTTAGAGAGGAGCAAACAATATATTGTGACTCTGTGTAGGAAGAAATTCTTATATTGTATAACAAGATATTATAGAAGTGAGGATGGATAAAGTGGAAGGGTGAAAAGAGATCTACTCGGATGGGTGCTGGTGGGCTTATGACTGCGAGAGTGGTTTAATTGGCTATGCTTCTTGCGTCGAGAGGAGCACTGTGCTATACTTCACAGTCGAAATAGAGAAGCAATTGTTCGTCTCCTTGGCGTGAGTGCACATCCATTTCATTCTATTACATCATGCGTAAATACACACGCTCTCTTCGTCGTGCCAACCCTGGGGTTCATGCAATTCAGGGGTTAGCCGTGGCGAGCAGTGCCACCCTGGGAAACCCTGACGCGAGCAGCGAGAGAGCGGAGGCTTAAGGGAGGTTCGTTTTTTGGCGAATATCATTTCAATGAAACAACTGCTGGAGGCAGGTGTTCATTTTGGTCACCAGACTCGGCGCTGGAATCCGAAGATGCAGCCATTCATTTTCATGGCGCGCAATGGCATTCATATTATTGACTTGCAGCAGACAGTTACTCGTCTCAACGATGCGTACAGGTTTGTCGAGCAGCTTACTGCCGATGGTGGGACGCTTTTGTTCGTTGGCACCAAAAAGCAGGCGCAAGAGGCGGTCGCTGAAGAGGCGAAGCGTTGCGGCATGTTCTACGTCAACCAGCGCTGGCTTGGTGGTATGCTGACAAACTTCAAGACGATGCAGTCCCGCATCAACTATCTGCGAGACCTGGAGACCAGGCGTGATCGCGGCGATTTCGAGCGTTTGCCCAAGAAAGAGGCGCTCAAGATGCAAGACGAGATCGCGCGACTGGAACGCATCCTCGGCGGTATTAAAGATATGCGTCGTCTACCAAGCGCTATCTTCATCATTGATACACGCAAAGAGCGCACCGCCGTGTTAGAGGCAAGAAGGTTGGAGATTCCGGTGATCGCCCTGGCGGACACGAACGTTGATCCGGACGAAATGGATTATCCGATTCCTGCCAACGATGATGCTATCCGTGCGGTTCGCCTGCTCTGTGCGAAGATCGCGGATGCAGCGGTCGAGGGTCGCCGTGAGTTAGAGGCGAAGCAGAAGGATGTCGAGACGGAAGATAGCGAGACGCCAATCGAAGAGATCGCGGCATCAGAGATTGTAGTGCCGAACGAGACTCCGGCGGAGGCCACGGAAGTGCCTGCGGCTGAGGCTGTTCCTGAACCTGAGCAGACGCCAGAGCCAGCGGTTGTCGCTGAGCCTGAGCTGGTTGGGAAGGAAGCGCTTTCCTAAGAGAGCGCAGTGGTACGCACAAGCGTCAAGCATACGGCGTGCAATAAAGAGAGAGAACCGGTGGGAGAAAGAGGCCTAGCGCCCCCTAACTCCCGCCTTTTTGTGTAGTGTGTTTTGTCCTATAGCAAGAAGAACCATACTTACTCACGTTTGTCAAGCACGCGAAACCGCCAAAAAAGGACGGCGGTGGTTGTGTCAAGAGAGAGATGTGGGTATGATAGAGCAGAGATTGAGGAGAAAGCGTAGCATGGAGTATACTGCTGCCGATGTAAAGAAACTGCGTGAGGAAACGGGTGCGACGTTTGCCGATTGCAAAAATGCCCTGGCCGAGTCGAAGACGTGGAGTGATGCGGTAAAGTACCTGGACGCGCGCCGTGACAAGAAGGCCGAGAAGATGGTGACCGCTGGTCGTGAGACGAAAGAGGGTGGGGTGTTTTCCTACGTGCACCATAACCATCGCGTCGGTGTGTTGATCGAGTTGAATTGTAGCACCGATTTTGTGGCGCGCAGCGAGAGTTTCCACAATCTCGCCAGCGAATTGGCGTTGCAGATTGTAGGTGTTACCCCTAAATACGTCAGCTATGAGGATGTGCCCGCAGAAGTACTGGAAGAGGCGCGTCAGAAGTTGGCGAGCGATCCTTCGATGGAGCGTGTGCCCGCGAATCGTAAAGAGGAAGTTCTGGATGGTAAGCTCAGGAAGCAGTTGAGCGAACAGGTCCTCCTGATGCAACCCTGGGTGAAAGACGATTCGACCACGATCGGTGATCTGGTACGTAGAGTCATTTCGGAGACCGGAGAGAACATCGTGGTGCGTCGTTTCAGCCGTTTCGCGCTTGGTGAGTAGCCATAAAGCATTGTGAGAAGAGACTCGCTGGCGCTATGTTTCTTCGATTGGAGAGACGAGCCAGCGAGGAAGTTCTCATAGTCTACAAGCGGGCGTTTTGATGGTTGGTGTGTACAGGGACAGGGGAGAGCCGGACGATGGCTGTCGATTTAAACGATTTAAAATATCGGCGCATATTGCTCAAGTTGAGCGGTGAGGCATTGGGTCCGCAAGGTATCAGTGCTGAGACGGTGCAGCGTATTGCTGGTGAAGTGAAACGCGTGCATGAGTTAGGGGTTGAAGTGGCGATGGTGATCGGAGGCGGAAACATGTGGCGAGGGGCTGATGCCGCCGCGACAGGAATCGACCGCGCGACCGCTGATTACGTTGGTATGTTAGCCACGGTGATGAATTCGCTGGTCATGCAGGACGCGATGGAGAAGATAGGCATGAGCACACGTGTGCAGACAGCGATCGAGATGCCGCCCATCGCGGAGCCGTTTATTCGGAGGCGCGCGGTAAGGCATTTAGAAAAAGGGCGTGTGGTGATTCTAGCGGCGGGTAGCGGGAACCCGTTTTTTACCACGGATACGGCGGCGGCGCTACGTGCGGTCGAATTGAACGCGCAGGTGTTGTTGAAGGCAACGAAGGTAGATGGCATTTACGATGACGATCCGGTCCGCAATCCCCAGGCGCAACGTTTTGAAACATTGAGTTACATGCAAGCGTTGAATATGGGGTTGAAGGTTATGGATAGCACCGCGCTTTCGTTGTGCAAAGACAATGCGATGCCTATTATCGTTTTTAGTCTACACCAGCCGGGTGCGCTCGAAACCATTATACGTGGAGAAAAGTGTGGTACACTGGTTTCTACGGACGGGTAGGGGTCAATTGGGTAGAGGAGGGGTATGAAGTCACGCTTTTCGCCACATCCCGTTTTTGGGTTGTACCTGGCATTCTAAATACTTAGATACTCATAGAAAAAAGGAGTAGGCTATGACGGCAGATTTATTTGATGATGCGGAGCGGCGTATGCAAAGGGCAATCGATGCCTTGAAGCAGGATTTGAACGCCATTCGAGCTGGTCGCGCCAGTTCCTCGCTGGTTGACCGCATCACCGTCGAGTATTATGGTGCACCGACACCACTCAATCAAGTTGCTTCGATTACGGTGCCAGAGGCGCGTATGCTGGTCATTCAGCCGTGGGATCGTAAAATGATATCCGATATCGAAAAGGCAATCCAAAAATCCGATTTAGGTATTAATCCGAACAGCGATGGGCAGGTTATCCGTTTGAACATTCCGCCAATGAGCGAGGAGCGGCGGCGTGATCTTGTCAAGACGCTTCACAAGAAGCTTGATGAGCACAAGGTCGCGGTGCGTAACGTACGGCGGGATGTTCAGGATAAATTGCGCGATCGTGAGAAGAAAAAAGAAGTTTCCGAGGACGAGCTGAAACGCAGTACAGATCGTCTGCAAAAGCTGACCGACCGTTATATCGATGATATGGAAAAGGTCGGGAAGGCAAAGGAACTGGAGATCCTGGAGGTCTAATTTGTCCAAGCTCAATCAACTCTTCTCTGGCACAAAGGGTAAGGAGAAGGTTTCTACCCAAACAGAAGAATCTATTGCCACACAACCGAAGCAGGACGTGCGCCACATTGCCATCATCATGGATGGCAATGGGCGCTGGGCGACGCAGCGCCACCTTCCTCGCCTGGCGGGGCATAAAGCGGGTGTCGATGCTTTGCGCCGCGTGGTGCGTTGTTGCGCGGATGAGCACATTGAAATGCTCAGTGTCTATGCGTTCTCAACCGAGAACTGGGGCCGACCGCGCCCAGAGGTTGAGGGGTTGATGCGTCTCTTCTGGGAAACCATTCGCTCAGATATGGAGAAACTGCACCGCGAGGGGGTGCGTATACGCCACCTGGGACGGTTGCAGGGCCTTTCACCCGATATCCAGGTTGCGGTACAAGAGTTGATGGACTTGACGAAAGACAATACGCGTGTCAACCTCAATGTCTGTTTCAACTATGGCGGGCGGGCAGAACTGGTAGATGCTATACGTCAGATGATTGCCGATGGTTGTTGCGCGGAGGCGGTCGATGAAGATATGATTAGTTCCTACCTGTACACACGTAATCTGCCCGATCCCGACCTCGTGATTCGTACGGGGGGCGAGATGCGCACAAGCAATTTCTTGTTATGGCAATCGGCCTATAGCGAGTATTACCCCACACCGACGTTGTGGCCCGATTTCGGACATGCGGACCTGATGGAGGCGATCGAGAGCTATGCTCGTCGGCAGCGGCGTTTCGGTCGCGTCGCTGAACCCACAAAATAGCGAAAAGTAGGGTATTCACGAATACAAGCACTTGTTTGCTCTGTTTGATTCTATGGGATCAAGGGAATCGTTATATCCAGTGGGAGACATAAGTGTGAGAAGAGTTCTCCCCTGGATCGGAGTCGTTTTTTCTCGTACCGAGGAAGTGAATTCTTTGCAAGGCGCAAAAAAAGATCATACAATGGCTGGCTCATCAGAACCAGGGGAGAGCAAGAAAGGTGATTCTGTTGGACTCCGCTGGTTGACTGCGCTTATTTTGATGCCAGTGGTACTGCTCTTTGTCTGGTTCGGAGGATGGGCGGCTTTCGTGGCAACGTTGCTGGTGGTGAGTCTATCGGTGTATGAGATGTATACGATGCTGCGTAACGTAGGATATCGTCCCATCATCTGGCTCAGCTTCGCGCTTTGTGTGCTTTTCCTGGTGGCGGCGATGTTGCCGCAGCATCGCCTGATCCTGTTACAGATTGGTATCACATTCGCTCTTTTCCTCTCTTTCTTCTGTCTATTTTTTCGCAAAGACTTCGCGGGCGCGCTGGTTGATTGGAGCTTGACGCTGGCTATTCCCATCTATATCGGCTGGTCAATGAGCTTCTTCCTTGTCTTGCGTGGATATCAGAGCAGCGTATTGCATCCTGCAAGTGGCGCATGGTTCTACCTGCCTACGGGTGTCTGGTGGTTGTTATTAACGCTGCTGGGGACCTGGTCATGCGATGGAGCGGCTTTTTTTGTCGGGCGGCAGATTGGGCGGCACAAACTGGCCTCGCGCCTCAGTCCGTCAAAGACGTGGGAGGGATTTGCCGGTGGGTTGGTGGTGGCGGTAATCGTGAGTCTGCTACTGACGGTGGTGCCGCTTGGTGTGCCCTGGTATTTCTCTATTGTGCTGGGACTGTTGATCGGCGTTGCCGCGACTCTGGGAGATCTGGCCGAATCTTTAATCAAGCGACAGACGCACGTCAAGGATAGTGGTAACCTGCTGCCGGGTCATGGGGGGATGCTCGATCGTGTTGATAGCTTATTTTTTGTGGTGATGGTGGTCGCGCTCTTTGTGCAGGTATATGTCACCTATCTCAAATGATATTTTTATAGTGCCTGCTTGTTTTTTATGAATAGAAAAAGTCATGGTAAATGCCGGTCTCTGCTGACCGTGCTATAATCTGGCTAGGGTTATAGAAGTGAAGATTTGATAAAGAGAATGAATGACGTGATCTGGGAGTTGCTGGGGAGCGTCAAACATTTTGCTATAGGTTAAATAGTATGACAACGTTTCCTAAACGTATTGCATTGCTGGGTAGCACCGGCTCGATTGGACGGCAGACACTTGATGTCGTGCGCGCTTTCCCCGAGCGGTTTCAAGTGGTGGCGTTGGCCGCTCGTAGCAATGTATCATTGCTTGCGCAACAAGTCGAGGAGTTTCAGCCGGAGTTAGTGACCTGTTTCGCGGATACGCCGGAGGTCGAGGAGCGAGCGCGGCAGGTATTGCCGCAAGCGGTGTTGGGTGAGCAAGGGTTGCTGGCGGTCGCGACCCACGCCGATGCAGATATCGTGGTGGCCGCGACCTCTGGTTTGGTTGGTTTGAAGCCGACATTGGCCGCGATCGGCGCTGGCAAGACGATTGCGTTAGCGAACAAAGAGACATTGGTGATGGCGGGCCATCTGGTGACGCAGGCCGCACAACGTTCAGGTGTGTCCATTTTCCCCATCGACAGCGAGCATAGCGCGATCTGGCAATGCCTGCGTGGTGAGACGGGTAGAGAGGTAGAGCGTCTGTTCGTCACTGCTTCGGGTGGTCCTTTCCGTAAAAACACGCTTGAAGAGATGCGCGGAGTGACTGTGAAGCAGGCGCTGGCGCATCCTACCTGGAGCATGGGACCTAAGATCACGATTGATAGCGCCACGTTGATGAACAAGGGTCTGGAGGTCATCGAGTCGCGTTGGCTATTCGATATCCCCTATGAAAAGATAGAAGTGGTCGTGCAACCAGAAAGTATCATTCATTCGATGGTCCAATTCATCGACGGTTCGTTCAAGATGCAGGCCAGTTTGCCCAGTATGCACCTGCCTATTATGAACGCCCTGGCCTATCCTGAGCGGCTGAATGTCGCGGACAAAGGGCTCATTAAGGAGTTACGTTGGACCGATGTCGGGTCGTTGCATTTTGAGGCGTTGGATATGGCGCGGTTCCCCTGTTTTCGGCTGGCGATCGAAGCCGGTCGGCGTGGTGGAACCTATCCGAGTGTACTGGTAGGGGCGGATGAAGAGGCGGTCGGGCTGTTTCTATCGGAGCAGATTCGATTTCTAGAAATCGCTGAATTGATCGAAGGAGCGTTAGAGCGTCATCAGGCTGTAGCGCAGCCGGATGTCGCAACGACGCTGGAGACCTGTTCGTGGGCTCGTAGAACGGTGCGCGAACTGTGGAAAAAACGCGCGTAATCCTCGCGCCTTTGGAATAAAAGACGCTCGTGGCATGTCTTAATAAGGGAAAGGTAAAAAAGGGGATGAATTGGTACATACTGGCGGTCATTCCAGTTTTCGGAGTGCTGGTTTTCTTCCACGAATTGGGGCATTTTCTGACCGCGAAGTGGGCAGGTATTCGTGTTGAGGAGTTCAGCCTGGGTTTCCCGCCTACTATTGTCAGCATCCGCAGGCGCAACAGCGGTGGTTGGGAGGTAATGTGGTTCGGGCAGAACCGCGATGTGGATACGAGCGACACACAAAATCCTTTCGCTGGCACCAGTGGAGGTGTCAGTCGTCCAGGCGGTGGATCGATGCATACGTTGTATTCGCTGAGCCTGTTGCCGATCGGTGGCTTTGTGCGCATGCCGGGGGAAAATGGTGATGTGACCGACGAGAGCGGAAATTATGATCCAGGCAGCTTTGCCGCGAAATCGGCTGGCAAGCGCATTATTGTGCTGTGTGCCGGTGTGGCGATGAATTTTTTGCTGGCGATGGTCCTGTTTGCTGTGGCCTATGGCGTGGGTGATCCATCCGGTGTCGTCAGTGCGCCTACGATCGGTGGTGTTGAGCAGGGTTCTCCGGCCATGACGGCTGGCCTGCATGTCAATGACACCGTGCTCTCGGTCAATGGGCATACCGTAAAGACATTCGACGATATGCGCACGCAGGTCACGAATGCAATCAAGGGCAGTAGCGCGAGTACGGTGCCCGTTACCTTGAAGGTGAAACGTGCCAACTCGAACAATATAGATACGATCCTGGTGCAAGCGCGCACGCATTCCGACGAGGGCGCGCTCGGAGTCGAGCAAAAAGTCTTGATTGTACATTACCCGTTATGGCAAGCGCCGTTCCGTGGGATTGCCATGACGTTTAATACGATGCACACGTTTTTCACGGTGATTGGGCAGATGATTACGGGGCAGGTACCATTTCAGGTGTCTGGTCCGGTTGGTGTGGCGAAGGTTACCGGTGAGTATGCTCAATTGACGCCCTCATACGGTTTGTTCCCTATTCTGAGTTTGACGGCGTTGCTGAGCATCAACGTCGCGATTGTCAACATTTTGCCGTTCCCCGCTCTCGATGGTGGGCGCGTCCTACTTGTGTTAATCGAATTAGTGCGAGGTGGGAAGCGTCTCAAGCCGGAGCGTGAGAATCTCATTAATTTAATCGGTTTTGCAGCTTTACTGCTGCTGATGGCGGTCGTCACAGTCAGTGATGTCATCCATTGGGGCAGTTAAATTGGAGTTTGGCTTACTATTATGCGAAGAAAAACACGACAGATACATGTAGGTAATGTGGCGATTGGTGGGGACGCACCGGTCTCGGTGCAGTCTATGACCACGACGTATACGCGTGATGTTGAAAGTACGGTGGCGCAAATTCAGCGGTTGCAAGACGTGGGTTGTGAGATTGTGCGCGTAGCTGTGCCGGAGATGGAGGACGCGGTGGTGCTGGGCGAGATCAAGCGGCGCATCGCCATTCCGCTGGTGGCGGATATCCACTATAATCCCGAACTGGGATTGGAGGCGATGCGACAGGGTGTTGACAAAGTGCGCATCAATCCAGGCAATCTTTTGCAGGGGCGCAAGTCGATGGAGAAGATTGTGCGCATGGCAAAAGAGCGTGATATTGCTATGCGCATCGGTGTCAACTCGGGCTCGATCGATGCGCTGGACAAGGTAGCGCAGCAGATGCAACGCATCCAGGTACGTTTGCGCGATGATGGGACGTTGGAGCGCAGCGATCCCGCGGAGGCGCGGCGCCAGGAGCGCGAGCACACGGCGGAGCGTATGGTGGAGCGCGCGCTGGAATACATTGGTTGGTGCGAGGAGCTCGATTATCATAACCTGGATGTTTCCTTGAAATCATCGACGGTGTTGACCGCGATCGAAGCCTATCAGCGCTTTTCGCAGCGTTCAGACTATCCTCTGCACCTGGGCATCACCGAGGCGGGCACACTGGTGACGGGCGCGGTAAAATCGTCGGTGGGCCTGGGAATTCTGCTTTCGCAAGGTATCGGTGACACGATCCGTGTCAGTTTGAGCGCGGAGCCGGAAGAAGAGATTCCGGTGGCTTTCGAGATCTTGCGTTCGCTGGAGTTGCGCAATCGCGGTGTGACATTTGTCTCCTGCCCATCGTGTGGTCGCGTGGAGATCGATGTGATCGGGGTAGCGAACGAGGTGGAGAAGCGCCTATCGAAAGTGCAGACGCCAGTACACGTCGCGGTCATGGGCTGCGTGGTCAACGGCCCTGGCGAGTCGCGTGACGCGGATGTTGGCCTGGCCGGTGGCAAAGGCAAAGGCGTCATCTTCCGTAAGGGCGAGGTAATCAAGACGGTGCCGGAAGACGAATTCCTGGATGCCGTGCTCAAGGAAGTGGCGAAACTGTTGCCCGAGAACGAGGCAAAGATGATCTATCCAGAGGGTGGTATCAAGGCTGTCGCGGGCACCCATCGCACGCGTGATGAAGGCATGAACCTGCCGATTCTGCCACGAGCATAAGAAGAGCAGTATAAAAAGAGAAGAGCCACTCAGTCGAGTGGCTCTTTTTTTGAGGGAAAATGGGCAGTACAGAACATCAGTGACTCAACCATTGAAAGAGTATGAGCTTGTATCTGGACTCCACCGCAAGCCAAAGTACCTTTGCAGGCGCTTTGTTTTGGCTTCATCGCCCGACACATCAGGGCGTACTGACAAAACACCCGTTCTCATCCAATCCTGTCGGACGAGAAACGTTCGCATCGCAATATTGCGTGCACCCACTAAATCCGCATGAAGAGTATATGATCGATGGGTGTGTAACTTGTACAGGCAGTTACTATTCTTACAGACAAAGAGTAATCCCTTGTGCGGGCGATTCTCTGTATCTGCATATCCACACATTGGACACATCTGACTCGTGTAATCCGCATCGACTTTGATAGCAAGATTGCCAGCGAGAGCAGCTTTGTAGGAAATTGCACGTTGTAATTCAGCAAATGACCATTTAGAAGCATGAGACAACGCGCGTCGCTGCTTAGAGGTTAGTAAAAGTTTTCTCTTTCCTCTACGTCTATATCGACGACGGTTTGTCCTCTCCCTTATACTTGTCAGATTTTCCAAACCAATCAAGCTGTTAGGGTTTCCGGCGATGATAGTTTTTGCAATAACATGATTCAAATTCAGCTTGAACCGTCTCTCTCGTCCACTCATTGCTCTAAGTCGTCGTATGGCGGAACGAGTGCCTTTGTGCTGAAGTTGTTTTTGCTTGCGGGTAAAGTGATCGGCTTTTGCCCGCACAAATTTTCCTGAGAAGAATTGCTGATTTGACAGGGTCGCCGTTGTAGCAAGATAGCGTTGCCCAATATCTACCCCTACAACTGTTTGTAGAGTATCAGGAGTAGGATCAACGATCGCAATTTCTAGCGAAACGAGGAGATAAAATTGCTTATGACGTTGATCGTACCATAGTCTTGCAGCTTTGATAGTTGTTCCTTGCTGAATAAGTGCGATGTGCTTCTTATAACCGTGATAAGGGATGATAAGACGTTTTTCAAGTGCTCTGATACTTATCTGTTGTTGTGGCTTAAAACCGTAGTCATA
>CAZZWK010000032.1:0-3970 GCA_964657925.1 uncultured Dictyobacter sp. | reverse complement strand
ATACATGATAGTTGGTGACACATACCTGGGTGGCTGGTCCAGTCCTTTGTAGTGTTTCCTGGTGAATTTCTTACGCAGTTGTTCTCCATTTTGTTTGGCCCTGGTCCATAGCCCTTTGTATGTCGATCCTACTTGACGTATGACGTTGTTGGTCATCTCCGATGGTAGTTTAAAACGTGTTCTTACAGTGTAATAAGTTCCTTCACGTAACCTTTTCTCGTTCGATGTTTTATCGTGATCAAAGGCATAGTGACTTACGTAATTGAGTGCATCACGGTACGTCAATTGTGTTTGGCGTAACATGTGATGTTGCTCTGGTGTAGTGATAAGTTTCAGTTTTGCCGTGATGACTTGTTTCATACATAGCTCTTTTAGGATTATCCTTATTGGCATTTTTGCTTGTATACTGATATGAATGAGGAGAATATTAAAAACGTAAAAGTATATTACCTCAAGTGTACAGGGGCTTTCAATTATCTTTTATGAGTATTTTTGAGCAAGAAAAGCGCTTATTTTGTGGGAGATATTTATGGTAGCAGTTGAAGGAATAAAAAAGCGGCTTTTTAAAAGCCGCTTGGATAATGGGCGATACAGGGCTCGAACCTGTGACCTCTGCCATGTCAAGGCAACGCTCTAACCAACTGAGCTAATCGCCCAACGATGTCAACATAGTAGTCTAACCGACTGCCATCCTTGACTTGAGCAATAATAGCATTGCTCTTTTCTGCTGTCAAGTCTTTTTTTCTCGATTTTAAGAAATTTTATTAGAGAAGCGAGAGAAGAGGAGCATGTTAAAAATGCATGAAGTCTGCTAGCTAAATTTCCCGAGGTACAAACAGTTGCTGCGCGTACTTGTTGAGAAGTATCATGCTATGGGTGTTGCCTCGTTAACTTTGTAGATGGTCTGGTTATAGGGTTCTGACCAGTGCGTCAATATCTTTCATCTTCTTCCCCCCTTGAGAGTGATACCTCTTCTTTGATCCTATTGAGATTGTTTGAAAGCAATGCCGATGACGAGGAAACAGGACAGGAAAAGAAAAACACCACCAAGAAAACCGAGAACAGGACCGGCGGGGAAAAACTGATACCACACCTGGTCCAGCAGCCCATCATGGAAAAAGAGGACCGCGACCATGAGGATACTAACGATAGCGGCAAACCATTGGATCGTTGAATAGCGTCTTTCCGACGAAGGAACGTTTTTCTTACACCAGGAAGGCACGAACGAGGCCGAGACAGGCAAAGACAATGACCAGAGCCAGCCCGTAGTTGTAGACGACAGGAGTGTGCAGGCCAATAACACTCCATGTCAAAAAGAGAGAAAGGCAAACCGCAAGCACGAAGCATATCAAACGGAAAGAAAGACTGCTTTTTGATATTTGTTTGTTCATGATAAATTCCTCTTGCAAGAAATAAATTAGTGAGTAGTGAAAACGAGAACGAAAACTGCCATAATCATTACGAACACAAGTCCACCATAGGGTACCATAAGAGCAAGAATGACTTTTGCTGTATATGTCTCTTCATATTCTACAGGAAAGTCTTTGAGTGTCGACTGCTCAGGATGCTGCTTATCGTAGCAAACGATGACTGTTTGCCCTCTCGAAGTAAAGGTACACGTTTCTGAAACGGTATGCTGAATCTGATTATATCTTGTTCCTTCTATTTGATAGACGAAAGTAAGATCTACCATTCTTGCCTTTATACGGCAGTCTACCAGCGAACCCCAAGTATGGGTCCCCTGCTCTTTTAACAACGTCACGTTGTTTTGTTTTCTTCGAACCCGCTTGACGAAAGCAATTTCTACCCCTATCCCTATGACTAGAATGAGCATAAAGGGATAAAGCGGCCAACTAGAAAGAAATATTGCCATATTCATCGGATGCCCTTTGCATACATTTATGAAGAAAAGAATAAAATAAACAGAGTGATATAACTTATAAGAATAAAACCTCCAAGAGCTAGTAGCATAAAGTAAATAAGCCTGAACAAATACAGAGCGGTACTGTAGATAACAGGACTATCTTTCAGCAGAGCTCGCTCAGGTCTTTGTGCATCGTAACAAACGGCCACTGTTTCTCCAAGCGTCGCGGTTATTTGTGTTCCCAGCGGAGTATGCTGGATATGACGATATTTTTCCCCTTGTATTTCATAGCTAAAGGGGGTCTATCTCTCTTGCCTTAGCACGACGAGCCTCAAGCACACCGGATGTAAGCGTCCCATGCTCTTGCAGAAATGCGTCCGCGTCCTCTTTTCGCCGAGTGTTTTTGTAGAGCATAATTTCTCCGACAATGCCTACGCAAAATAGAAGCACAAAGGGCGAAAAGCTTAAAAAGCCAGAAAAATCGACTGTCCTCAAGATACTTCTAATCCCTTTCCTTATTCTCTTCGTTCTATAATCATTGACTATCATGTAGCGTGCTGATATACGTTTTCTGTTTTTGGCGATGTGCATAAATGGAAAGTAAAAATAAAATTAACATTCCAATATCAAGCACAAAAAGCGGCAATGTAAAAGGAAATAAAAAATCAAGAAAGGAAATAGGGCTGATTAGAACTATCAGCCCTAAAAAAATGAAAATACTTATAAAAGCAAATGGTATCCGATACAAACCTTTTGTAGTTCGCGGTTGATGGCGTAGACGAGCTGTTTTCACTGTAGAAATGGTCCAAATAAAACTTAGCAAAATATTTATTCCTTGAAGAACTTCTATACTTATATACCAAACAATCATTGCTTTTTGTTCCTTCATTCTTGTGAATTACAGTCTTTTGAGGTTACTTTGTAGCTATTGCTTTAATCCTAAGATTTGCAAGCTTTAAAATTTTCCAAAAGAGATACAAATTATTGTGACTATAAGCGGAACAAACTCAGGAATTTATCCCTCCTGAGTTTGTTCTGCTCCTGCTTAAATGAATGCTATACACTGAGAAAATTCACATTTTACAAGGGGAACTGCCTTTCTTATTTGCTTGATTGTTTTTAGCAATCATTAGCTCCGAAAAAAGCTTTACATTGTCCTATCGTATAAGACTCATTTCTTGCTGTTAAAGCAGTGAGATATAAGTTAATACGATTTTCTATGAAGGGCGTGCTACTACTTCCCAGTCCCAAAAAAGCTCCGAGAAGTGTTACAACTGGGCCTTTAAGAAAAGAACTTGCTCCTTCAGCAATTTGTCCCACAGCTCCTGAAAAACCAAAATTAACGAAAGCTAACGCAGTATTAAGTATGTTTGCAACAAGGGCAACCTTGTTTATGATAGATTTGGCCTCTGTTACCCATTGGGGCACTGTTCCCCCAAAAAAAGAGTAGAGGTCTACTGCTAAATTGAAGAGATGAGGGACCAAACTTCCAAAAAGTATAAGAACTCTCGAAATAACAGTCAAGGTTGGAAAAACCAGTGATTGCAAAATTTCATTAGCTATATGACCTCTAACAGCAATTAAATCAAATGATATATTTTCAAGATCTTGTAATCGTTTAAGCTTTTCCTCTAGCGTTGCTACAGATTTATCGTAATGACATTTTTCATTACATTTTTCTTGTACTTTAGTATCTCCTCCACCATTGTCTTTAGGTGTAGAACTTTTGGAATTGTTATGATCTGTCGATCCACCTGTACTTTGTTGTTTAGTAGTCTCTGTCGTTGAAGTCGGAGCCCATGGGGTTGTGTGTCCAATAATGCTTACTGTCCCTGTAGGTGAAGAGACATACACATCTCCGTTATCTGGATTCGTCCAAGAGGTAGAACCATTCGGCGCAAGCACCCTTTGCCCAGTGGGATCGGTATCGGTCTCGGGATTGCCACCCACATAGGCATACAGGTTCATGCCCTCCTGGTTGCTTTGTACCGTGTCCGCCGAGATGAACAGACCGACCACCGGATCATAGTAGCGTGCGTTGTCGTAGTCAAGCCCACTGGGATCTTGATACTGCCCGGTGAAGCCTTTGGCGGTGCCGATGCTGCC
>CAZZWK010000031.1:17746-63295 GCA_964657925.1 uncultured Dictyobacter sp. | reverse complement strand
TACGGCAAGGCGTTTGGTATGAAGGTGCTGGTGTGGGGACGAGAGGGATCACGTACGCGCGCGCAGGCCGATGATATTGAGGTTGCCAATAGCCAGGATGCGTTTTTCGCACAAGCGGATGTGCTGAGCCTGCATATCGCCCTCTCCGAGCAGACGCGTGGCATCGTTTCAGCAACCGATCTGGCGCAGATGAAACCCTCTGCCCTGTTCGTGAACACCAGTCGAGCTGCCCTGGTCCAACCTGAAGCTTTACTGGATGCGTTGCGCGCCGGTCGCCCTGGCTATGCGGCACTCGATGTCTATGAGAGCGAGCCAGTTGTGGACCATCCTTTGCTGCACATGGAAAACGTTGTTTGCACACCACATCTGGGTTATGTCGAGAAGGATAGCTACGAAAGCTTGCTGGGAAGCGCTTTTGATCAGTTGCTAGCCTTCGCGGCTGGCGAAAAGGTCAACCTCGCGAATCCAGAAGTGCTCTAGCGAAGCAGCGTTTATTTTGCTGGCAGGGGAAACTTGCGTTCTTGCAGTCGCCTGAACAGGGCGGGGCGACGCTGATGGCACTGAATCCAGACCTGAAAATGGCGCTGAAATTCCATGCTTGCCTTAAATTGGGCGGCGGCATCACGTAAATCGATCAACACATTCACCGCTTCATCATAGCCTGAGGCTGTATCTCGTTGTGTGGCCTGTTCGACCTGTTGCCAGTTGTCATAAATGGCTTGTAGATGTTGCCTCCGCTCCTCCTTTTTCCGTTCCTGCTCCTCGTGCTCTTGCCTGGCTTTGATGGTTGTGCTCTCTTCAAGCAATGTCTCGAAAGGCACGTATTCACCAGTAGCAACGGGCTCGGTGTCTTGTCCTCCCCTTATATCGCGCAACTCTCTGACAAGCAAACGACTCAGGCCAGGTTCGTTATGCGCTAATCGCAGCAGATACTCCTTGCCGCGCTCGGCGGGTAGCAAATCGATCAGTTGGGTTACGTCGTCCTCATGAACGAGCCTGGTCGTTCTATACAGATGATCATTTTGTTATCCTACGACAGTATGTTCTAATGTTCCTTGTTTTGTAGTTTCGCGTTCGTTCTTCCGCGTGTATCCTAGCAAAAGCAGGAGTGGCGAGGTCATCATCGTTGTTACTATTGCCATCATGACAAGCATGGCGAAAAAGGTGGACGAGATCACCTGCTGGTCCAACGCGATGTTGAGCAAAATCAGTTCGACCAGCCCACGCGTGTTCATCAGCACGCCCAAAGTGAAGGACTCTTTCCAGCTTGTCCCTCCTATTTTGAGCGAGAATGAGCCGCCTGCTATCTTACCGACACAGGCCACAAGCAGTATCAGCGCACAAAGCAGCCATAGTTCTGGTGTATTGATCAATCCGAAGTGGGTTCTTAAGCCGTTGTAGACGAAGTAGAGGGGCAAGAAGAGCAGGCTATTGATGCGGTCGATACTCTGTATCTGCTCGATAAAACCTGTTCTTCGTGGCAGGATCAGGCCCATCATAAATGCGCCAAAGACAGGGTGGATGCCCATAGCGTTGGTCGTGTAGGAGGCGAGCAGCAAGAAGATGATCATGATCGCCAGCAATGTTGGTTTCGATCGGATATGGCGAGCGGCCAGTAGAAGCAGTGGCCTGATAACCAGGAGCATGACGCCGATGAAAAGTGCGAGGAACGCCAGCATCAGCAGGACCGAGGCCACGCCTGTGGCATGGATGATCGCAATGACCAGCGCCAACAGGCACCAGCCGATGATATCGTTGATAGCAGCGCATAGCAGTGCCAGCGGTCCGATCTGTGTCGTCAGCATATTCCATTCCTGGAGTAAACGTGCCAGCACGGGAAACGCTGTAATCGCCATCGCTGTACCTACCAGCAGGATGAAAGAGGCTTGATTGGCCTGTGCTCCCCTCAGTTGTGCATACAGGAAGAACGCGCAGAGGCCTCCCAGGAGTAGTGGAACGAGAACACTGCCCAATGATGCGACCGAGGCTTTACGGCCCTGTGTGAGCAGGGCGTGGGTATCGATATGAGTGCCCAGCGAAAACATATATAGGACCAGGCCGATATCGCCCAGCGTCTGTAAAAATGGCATCGTGCTGGCAGGAAAGATGGTTGTTTCAAGATGGGGCAAAATCGCACCGAGCAATGTGGGTCCCAGTGCCAACCCTCCGAGAATTTCTCCGATAACCCACGGCTGACCGATAAATTGGCACAGGTAGCCGAAAACCTGCACCACGAGCAAAATAACGATCAATTGCAATAGAATCTGGCTGGTGAGCATGCAGGAGGAACTCCTTGTTCGTTAAGCTTGCCTCGATAATGAAATAGAGCAATCAAAAATCGTCGATCTCTCCTTCCAGGAGCATTTGCTCTAATTCTATATCCACATATGCCTCCTGGAGCGGAAATTGAATACCCGGACCTGACAAAGAGAGTGTGTCATTGGCGCGATAGATGTCGTATATCCATTTGCCGTTCTCTTTGTGGTAAATTTCCATCTTACGAATTTTGGTGCTGACAAGCACATATTCTGTTAGCGTAGGCAGTGCAAGATAATTCTGTAGCTTCCAGGTCCTATCCGCAATCTCTGTACTGGGAGAGAGCACTTCGAAGATCACTGTGGGGAATTGTAGCAAGTCGCCCGTGCCTCTATCTTGTGGATCGCAGGTAACGGTAACGTCGGGATGAAAGTAACGTTTTTGCGAAATGCGCACCTTGATATCAGAACTGTAGACGCGGCATGCTTTCCCGCGTAGCAGACCACGAAGTGTACTGTAAATATTGCCACTGATCGTGCTATGATCGAACGTACAGCCTGCCATCATAGACACGTGACCATCGACATACTCGTAGCGATGCTCAGTATCGTTTTCTTCGAGTTGAAAATAGTCCTCAACGGTCATTGTCTGCGTATGTTCCAATGCTATGAGCGGTTCTCCTTTGAGGTTGTGTGCTCAAGTTTTGAGATGGAAGGGTCGCATGAAAAGTTGCTATTATTTCCATATTTTGCAGATCGATGATACCATAGTTTTGCAGCCTGTGGTAGTTGCCCGAACTCGGAAATTTATGGCAGGCACCGGGGATATCGCTAGTAGTAAAGAAGACAATTATTTTAAGACCATCAGAAAGGATAAGGGGAAAATAGTATGCAGGCAATTGTTTATGATGCGCCACGACAATTTAGTTATCGAGAGATGGCAATGCCGGAGATTGCATCTGATGAAGTGCTCATTCGCGTGCGTTCCTGTGGCATATGTGGCACTGATCTCCATATTCATGAGGGAGAGTTTCTCGCGCAATTTCCGCTTATCCCAGGCCATGAGTTTGCGGGCGAAGTGGTCAGCACTGGTACTGCTGTAGTAGGTGTGAATGTGGGAGCGCGAGTGGTGTGTGACAACACTGAATTGTGTGGGCACTGCTTTTATTGTCGACGCGACCAACCATTGTTTTGCGAAAACTTTCTCTCGCATGGGGTTAACATTGCTGGCGGGCAGGCCGAGTATATTGCGGTGAAGGCCGAGAAAGTCTTTCCCATTCGTAATTTGAGCTGGCAGGAGGCCGCGCTGGTCGAGCCAACAGCCTGTGCGATTCACGGTATGGATGTCATTGCTCTCAAGCCAGGCAGTTCTGTCCTGCTCTTTGGTGCCGGACCCACAGGAATTCTCCTTGCTCAATTGCTCAAGTTGAATGGAGCCGTACAACTGACCGTTGCCGCACCTGCCGGTCCCAAGCTAGACCTTGTTTCACGCCTGGCTGCTGATGATGTTGTTCCTATTGATCGGAACGACGCGCAACAACATCGGCAGTACCTCTTGCAGAAGTATCGCGGTGGATTCGATTATGTTATCGAAGCGACCGGTTCACCCCAACTGTGCGATGAGGCTTTGCAGTACGCTCGCCCCGGCGGTCATATTGTCGTGTACGGTGTCTACCCCGCGAATGCTCGTATCAACTGGAGTCCATACGAAATTTTCCAGAAGCAACTGACGATCATCGGCTCGTTTGCGCAAACGCATTGTTTCGATCGAGCCCTATCCTACCTGGAAGGTTCCCGTGTAAAGGTCGATGAGATGGTCACACATACGTTCCCGTTAGAGGAATACGGACATGCTTTAGAGACATTACGTTCACGAGAAGGGGTAAAGATCATTATCCAACAATCCTATTGAACATGCCTAATGGTGTATTAGCGTCGGGATGCTCCCAGTGCGGTTCGGGTTCTCTTACCGTGAGCGTTTTGGAGACGATGGCGCTTCCCTGCGCGAACACGTCGTCGATGCAATCACAGTTCATGGCGGCAAAAATGACTTTCTGTACCTCGTGATAGAAGTAGACGCGATTCTTGAAATCACCGGCGTGCTTGTCGGGCAGAATCGCTTGATAGAGGTGGTACACAAGCGCTGCCAGGGACAGGAAGTTCAGCTTGATATCCTCGCTTTGTACCAGCAAGTTCGCGGTCTGCTCGAAGAGGGCTTTGCGCGCGGCGGGACCTGGTGCTTGCTCTAATCTGGCAAGTCGCTCGGACAGGTCGATACCGTGTTGCTGGCAGAACTGTGCCAGATCGAGCAGGGCCTGTTCCAGTCGGTCGATAAATTCGCGCTTGTCGGTGAGGGGAATTTCAACTATCGGAGGGGTGCAACTAAAGCATTTGTAGAAGTCCTTGTTAGTAGAAAACGCTCGATTGAGAGTTTATATATTGAGAATTACATGGGGTAGAGTGTTGAGGTTGGTGATGAATGATGGTTGTGCATGTAGGGTCGTTTGATGCATCGTTCTTTGGTTTGAGGGGTTCTATTGAGATTGTTGTGGAGAGACTGCACAGTGAATTGTGCGCGGGCGGATGATGCGGTTTAACAAATTATTGCCGATAACCGCCGCCACGGACGAGATAAATCGGGTCCGTACATTACGTGGCAGGATGAATCAGGGTGTGATCCATTATCGGCTTTAATTTGTTAATATGCATAATCCGGCCCCTACTGTTGTGTCAAGGTTTATGGAAAGGTGCCAACTGAGCCGTAAATGTTATGAGATCAGATTCTTGGCGCGCGATGAATCGCGGATAGTGAGCGTCGGAGTAAGAATCACCTCTTGCCGACTGTAGGGCGTGCTTTTTTGTAGCCGCTGAAAGAGACGTAGGGCGGCTGTACTTCCCAATTCATATACTGGCTGCGCGACGGTGGTGATCGAGCCGAAACCAGGGGCCACCCATGGCAGTTCGTCATAGCCCACAAAGGCGATATCCTGCGGAACGCGTAGGTTCCGCTCGTGTATGGCATCAAGTGCCCCCATTGCCATCATATTGTTGCCGACAAACAGGGCATCGATGGCTGGGGTGATCGCCAGCAGCTCTTGCGCGAAATGACGACCATTCTCTCTCCGAAAGGTACCACTGCGCGTTAGCGCTGGGTCATAAGCCATACCTGCCTCTTGTAGTGCCTGTCGGTATCCCTCAAGACGCTCCTGGCCCGTTGTGACTGTTTTAGGACCGGTGATTACGCCAATGCGCCGGTAGCCGTTGTTGATCAAATGTGCTACGGCCTCGCGTGCGCCCAATATATTATCAACCAGTACCGCATCGACACTGTTATTCTTAATGCGTCGGTCTACCGCAACAAGAGGAATATCGTGTGCATGAAAACTGGCGATCTCCCCATCGAGTCGTTCCCGTGTGGGAATAATGATGGTGCCTGCAACTCGTTCTGCACACAACACATTCAAATATTGTTTTTCCTTCTTTGAATCTTCATTCGAGTTGCAGAGCAGGAGACTATAGCCGTTACGATGCGCTTCATCCTCGACACCTTGTATAAGGCTCATAAAAAAAGGATTCTGAATGTCAGAAATGAGCAAGCCGATAATGCGAGAACGATTCACACGAAGCGAGCGAGCAGCTGGACTTGGCTGATAGGCGAGTTCCCGCATAGCATCTTCAACGCGCTTCTTGACCTCGCTATTCACAAAGGCCGTACCGTTGAGCACACGGGAAACCGTGGAGATCGAGACCTGCGCCTTTTTCGCGACATCATTTATAGTTACCATAACGACCGTTTATCCTCTATACATATAATCACGGGTTCGCCCCACAACACTATCATCCCCATCATAACGAACTCTTCTTTATTGTCGCTCTTCATCACAGTTTTTGTCAAGAAAATGATTTCCTAAAAAAAGACATTGAGGAGTAAAAGCAAGAAAATGATTTCACCTCATGAGCACGATTTTAAGAGATAGCGCAGAAATTTAAGCAAAAATAGCTTGACAAACCTGTATCGTTCAGGTATTATCGAATTAGTTATGAAAATGTTTTCATGAAAACGGTCAGCTATTTCTTTCCCCTGGCGCAGAAATTCCTTCCGACTACGGAGTCGAGCATACCAGGCGTTTAGGAGGTTCTATGCAACGCTATGGGCAAATCATCGGCGTGAAACCTGAACAGATCGAGGCGTATGAACGCATTCACGCACAGGTATGGCCGCAAGTTTTGGCTACAATCACCGCATGTCACATCTGCAACTACACCATCTTTCGACACGGCACGCTCCTCTTCGCCTATTTCGAGTACACTGGCGATGATTACCTCGCTGATATGGCCCGTATGGCTGCTGATCCAAAGACACGCGAATGGTGGACGCACACTGATCCTATGCAAGAACCGATACCGGGTGGGGACCAGGGCGCGTGGTGGACCACTATGCGCGAGGTCTTCCACACCGATTAGCTTGCTATAACGGTGTCGGGCAGGCAAACACATGGTATGCCCTACGCGATCGTGGGTGACCATGATCCTCAACAAAGTATCGCGATGTTTGTTCTCATACGGCAAAGCAGCACAGGTAGAGGAGAAGAGCATATGCCACTATCCACGGCAGAACCTTTCATGCGATTGGTCAATCTATCGAAGCGCTTCCCTGGCGTCGTCGCTGTCGATGATGTCAATCTCGATATTTATCCTGGTGAAGTCCATGTCCTCGCCGGTGAAAATGGCGCCGGTAAATCGACGCTGATGAAAATCGTATCACAGGTTGAACGGCCTTCACAAGGCACGATTTTGATGCGTGGTCAACCAGTACAAAGCATTAATCCTCAGCATGCGCAATCTTTAGGCATCGCGATGGTCTATCAAGAATTTGCCCTCGCCCCTCATCTCACCGTGGCACAAAACATCTCGCTCGGACGCGAACTGGGCCACTTTGGGTTTATCAATACAGCTAGCGAGATCGAGCAGGCGCAGCGCCTTTTGCAGCGCGTGGGCTTGCATATCGATGCTCGCAAACTGGTTTCTACTCTTTCTATCGCGGAACAACAATTGGTCGAGATTGCTAAAGCGCTCGCCATCGATGCTAAACTCGTCATTATGGACGAGCCAACCGCGACGCTCACGGGCAAAGAAATCGATGATCTCTTCACCGTCATCCACGGCTTGACCGCACGTGACATCGCTGTCCTGTATATCTCGCATCGGCTGGATGAAATCTTTCGCATCGGCGATCGGGTAACCGTCATGCGTGACGGCAAAGTCGTCGCGACACTGCCACTGAGCGAAATCGATGAGGGAAAACTTATCCGTTTGATGGTCGGACGCGATATCGCCAAACTCTATCCCAAACCGCAAAGTACCATCGGAGAAGTCGTCTTTCGGGCGCGGGGCATCTCACGACGCAACTCCTTGCATGACTGTTCCTTCGAGATACACGCCGGTGAAATTTTAGGCTTCGCCGGGTTGATCGGCGCTGGTCGTACAGAATTGGCACGCGCGGTCTTTGGGGCCGACCCCATCGATGAGGGCTCGCTCTGGCTCGATGGCAAGTCAATCAAGGTACGCTCTCCCTCCGACGCCATTGCCGCTGGTATCGGCTATCTTACCGAGGATCGTAAGCGCGAAGGATTGGCGATGACGCTTGATGTCACGCAGAATATTACCCTGGCAAACTTACCCACCACCGCCGAATTTATAGACCTGCGCAAAGAGCGACGCATCGCCGAGCGCGATCGCCAGCGGCTGAAGATCCGCACACCTTCGATTGGGCGCAAGGTGGCCCTTCTTTCAGGCGGCAATCAGCAGAAGGTCATCGTTGCACGCTGGCTGGAGACGAAGGCTCGCGTCCTGTTCTTCGATGAGCCATCGCGCGGCATCGATGTCAAGGCTAAATCCGAAATGTTCGAATTGATTGGCAACCTCGCGACCGAGGGGCGCGCGATTGTGATTATTTCTTCCTATCTACCCGAGTTGATCAACATGTGTGATCGTATTGTCGTTTTGCACGAAGGCCACATAGCCGGAGAACTCGATCGCGAGCAGTTCTCCGAGGAACGTGTGATCGCGCTCGCCACCGGTGCTAAGGAGATTGAAGCTCTATGAAAAAGACTACCATTTCCACGGGTGAGATGGACAGCCCGAACGCTCCAGAGCAGGAGCCAGGCATATCGTTCGCGGGCCGCATGCGCGAACGCCTGGGCGATGTTGTTGCGCAGGCAGCGGCGGCTGGCGCTCTGGTTGTCGTCTTCATCGTTCTGTGTCTGGTTTCGCCAGTATTTTTCACCACCAACAATCTGATCAATGTCGTTGAGCAAACAACGACGACCGCGCTGATCGCCATCGGTATGACCTTTGTGATCATCACCGCTGGTATCGATCTATCGGTCGGCTCGACTGCCGCCATCTCTGGTGTCGTTGGTGTATCGCTGATCGTCAATCAGGGGCTTCCATGGCCGTTGGCTGTGCTCATCGGAACGCTGCTCGGGGCCGCTGTTGGTCTTGGCAACGGCCTGCTGATTACCCTTGCAAATCTGAATCCTTTCATCGCTACGCTGGGCATGATGAGCGTGATACGCGGCTTCGACTATATCGCGACAAACGGTCAGGTAGTGTTCGGTGTGCCCGATAGCTTTGGCGTCCTGGGCTCCGGCGAACTTCTCGGTATCCCTGTTCCGCTACTTCTGCTGATTCTCATCGCTATTGTGGCTCACCTGTTATTGAGTCGTACACGCCTGGGGCGCTACACCTATGCCTTAGGCTCTAATCGAGAGGCGGCCAGGCTTTCGGGTATTCCCGTACGCAAATATCTTATCGCCGTCTATGTCATTCTCGGCCTGCTGGCCGGTTTCGGGGGTATGGTCGCTTCATCGCGTGTCTATTCCGGCCAACCCAATTTCGGCCTTGGCCTTGAACTGGACGTAATCGCCGCCGCCGTTATCGGTGGCGCAAGCCTCTTCGGCGGTCAGGGGACCATCCTTGGCACACTCATCGGCGCATTCCTGATCGCACTCATTCATAACGGCTCCGTCTTGCTCGACATCAATTCTTTCTACCAACAGGTCATTATCGGTGCCGTAATCTGGCTGGCAGTTTTCTGGGATCAATTTAGAAGGCGGCGCATCTCAGCTCTGTCTTGAGCCCTTGACGAGAAAGTTGTAAGCATACAGGAAAGGAGGTATTTTCGTCCCCTTTTACGGGTTACAAGGTCCAAACAGGTCGCATCTCTACGAAATTTAAGCACCAGGAAGTGTTTAATAATTTAATAGAACAAGAGGAGCGTACATAATGTTCAGACTGTCTAAGCACATTTTTTCAACGATGCTGGTAATTTTCCTCGCCATAGTTATTACCGGTTGTAGCGGCTCGGGTTCCACCAGTACAGGTACAGGAGGAACATCCACAGGTAGTGGTAACTCGAATCTGAAAATTATTGTTGTCCCCAAAACCCTCGGCAGTAGCTATTGGGATGTCGTTCAGCAGGGCGCGCAATGCGCTGCCTCAAAGCTCCAGAACGTGAACATCGTGTGGGATGGCACGACAGCCGAGACAGATGTGAGTGGTCAAATCTCTTTGCTGCAGAACTATATCACTCAAAAGCCCAATGGTATTATCTATGCCGCTACGGACGCCAAAGCACTCGTGCAGGTTTCGAATCAAGCGACTCAGCAAAGTATTCCTGTGGAGAATATCGACTCAGGCACCAGTCCACAACCAGGCAATGTTCCCCTGTTCGCCACGGACAATACGGCGTCTGCCGCCAAGGCCGCTGACCTACTGGGCACCGCACTGGGTGGCACCGGCAATATCGCGGTTATCGAGTTCGTGAAAGGTTCCGCCACCAATGATGAACGTGTCAATGGCTTCAAGACGGAACTGGCGGCCAAATATCCCAATATTCATATCGTTGCTGACCAGCAAAGCAATAGCGACGTGAATACCGCTCTCAGCGTGACCCAGGATATTCTGAGCAAGTATCCTAAACTCAACGGCATCTTTGCCGCCAATGACCAGAGCGCGCAGGGCGCCGCAGGTGCCGTGAAAGCTGCTGGCCTGAAGGGCAAAGTCAAGATCGTTGGTTGGGATGCATCGACGACCACCATTGCAGATCTCCAAAGTGGTATCATTTCCAATCTGGTACTGCAGAATCCTTTTAAAATGGGTTATGATAGTGTCAAGGCGATGGTGAACCAGATTCGCAAAAATGTAAAGGCACAGACTGAAGATACTGGCGTTACCTTCATCTCACTGTCGAATCTCAATAGTCCACAGATACAGGCAGCGCTTACTCCAACCTGTGCTAACCAGTCTAGCTGATCTCTGTATTACCCTCATGGACATATTGTTCGTTAGCGAGTTCATCTCGCTAACGAACAAGAGAAGGAACATGCTAATGAGAGCAATCATGCTCGAAGCACCGGAACATTTGCGGCTTTACACTATCACAGAGCCACTCACGCCAGGGCCAGGGGAAGCTTTGGTGCGCGTCCACCGCGTAGGCGTGTGTGGTACAGATTATCATGCTTTTCAAGGTTCGCAGCCTTTTTTTACGTTTCCGCGTATTTTAGGCCATGAGTTGGGGGTTGAGGTTGTTGCCGTTGGGCCAGATGTGCAAAATGTGGCTGTCGGTGCTCGTTGTGTTGTTCGTCCCTATCTGGAATGTGGGCACTGCTGGCCTTGTCTGCATGGCAAGCCGAATTGCTGCGTCAATATGCAGGTACTGGGTGTCCATATCGATGGCGGCATGCGCGAATTCACTCTCCTACCCGCCTCTCATTTGCATGCCGCACAAGAATTGACCTATGACCAACTTGCGCTAGTCGAGCCGCTAGCCGTCGGAGCACACGCGGTGGCACGTGCGCAAATCGCGACGGACGAGCGTGTTCTGGTGCTCGGAGCAGGGCCGATAGGCCTGGCTGTCACTCAATTTGCATTGTTGAGCGACGTGCATGTCGCGGTCATGGATATCAGTGAGCAGCGCCTGGCCTTCGTACGACGTTACATGCCAGAGGCGACCGTCATCGATGGACGGGGGAGCGGCCTTGATGCGTTGAGAAGCATAAACGGCGACGACCTGCCCTCGGTAGTATTTGATGCCACTGGTAACCCTTCCTCGATGCAAGCATCCTTCTCCTATGTTGAACACGGAGGGCGTCTGATCTTCGTAGGGCTGTTTTCGGGTGATGTGACCTTTCACGATCCCTTCTTCCATAGTCATGAGATGACTCTACTGAGTAGCCGTAACGCGCTTGGCGCTGATTTTCAGCGTTGCATTCTCGCTCTTCAGCAAGGGCGCATCGATATCACTCCGTGGATTACGCATCGTGCAAGCATCGAAACGTTCGTCGAGGTCTTTCCTGATTGGATTGAATCCGCTGGCAGCGTCATTAAAGGTCTCGTCAGCGTCTAGCAATAGCGCCCACTTATCAATACAGAGTGACGTGATACTTCATACTAATGGAAGGACAAGCGCTTGATGCTCTCTCTACGCCCTTTAGGGACGACTGGATTCTCAGTGACACCATTGTGTATAGGCTGTTCAGCCATAGGAGATATGCCCGAGACATTTGCCTATAGTGTGAGCGAGGAGCGTGCACTCGCCACCGTGCGTGCTATCGTTGCCAGCTCTATCAACTTTGCTGATACGGCGGCTTCCTATGGCGATGGTGAAAGTGAGCGACGCATCGGCATCGTCCTGCGTGAATTGGGCGGCATCCCTGCTGGCTTTGTGCTGGCGACCAAGGCTGATCGTAACCTACAAACTGGCGAATTCACAGGCGCGCAGATACGTCGCAGCGTCGAGCGTAGTTTGCGTCTATTAGGGCTGGAGCAATTACCAATCTGCTTTCTTCATGACCCCGAGCATATTGGCTTTACGCTGGCAATGGCTCCCGCCGGGCCGGTCGAGACGCTCCTTCAATGTCAGCGGGAAGGATTGATACAACACATTGGCATAGCAGGTGGCCCCCTTGACATGATGGCCCAGTTTGTTGAGACAGACCTTTTTGCCCTGGCTATTAGCCATAATCGTTACACGCTACTCAATCAAGACGCAGATTCGTTCTGGGATATATGCGCGCAACACCATGTGGCTGCTCTCAATGCTGCACCTTACGGTTCCGGCATGCTCGCTAAAGGTCCCAGTGCCTATCCTCGTTATATGTATACTCAAGCGCCAGCATCCTATGTGCAGCGTGCTTTCACTCTTGAGACGATTTGTCAGCGCTACAATGTGCCCCTGGCTGCCGCAGCCTTACAGTTTTCGTTGCGCGATCCGCGTATCACGTCTACAATTGTCGGTGTGAGCAGACCAGAACGTTTAGCACAGACACTCGTTCTGGCGCAACTGCCTATACCTGCTGAGCTTTGGCACGAGATCGACTCATGGCAAGGAGAGCAAACGCATGCCTGATATGCCTATTATCGATGCGCATGTCCATCTCTGGAATCCATCACTGTTTCCCTTACCCTGGTTGACGACAGCACCCACGCTCAACCATCCGTTCGACTTCACTGATTACGAAAGACAAACAAGCGGTCTTCCCATTTCAGGCATTGTCTATGTTGAGGTCGATGTCGCACCACAATTCGCATTGTTGGAGGCCGAATATGTTGTTATGCTGGCGAATCATGACCCGCGCTTGCAAGGGATCGTAGTAACCGCGCCCGTCGAATACGGTGAGCAAGTGCGCGTCTACCTGGATGCAGTACAAAAGTTAGGTCCGCTCATCAAAGGTGTACGCCGCAATTTACAGAACGAGACCAGCCCCGACTACTGTCTTCAGGCGCCATTCGTCCGCGGTGTGCAGTTACTAGCGCAGTACGGCTACTCGTTCGATATCTGCATCCGTCATGAGCAGTTGCCAGCGGCAACAGAACTGGTCCGGCGTTGCCCGAATGTCACCTTCATTCTTGATCATTGTGGCAAACCGAATATTCGTGAACATGTGCTTGACCCCTGGCGCATAGACCTGGAGCATCTGGCGGTGTTGCCCAACGTTTGCTGTAAATTGAGTGGTCTGCTCACTGAAGCAGATCTACATGCCTGGCAACTTGCCGATCTGCTCCCTTACGTCGCGCATGCCCTGACCGTTTTTGGCGCGCAGCGCCTGCTCTTTGCCGGAGATTGGCCCGTTCTACTACCAGCAGCCTCCTATAAAACATGGTATAAAACCGCCGCGCAACTGCTTGCCGATTTGCCGCAGACCGCTCAAAGCGCCATCTGGCAAGAGAACACAAAACGCTACTATCGCCTTGCCTGAAGATCATGCTTGCCTGATGCGTTCAATCATTCCTCCGCTTTTTCACGTCTTATTTTCCTATTCAAGCAAAAGACACGCTCTTTTGCTTTGCACACTTCCTAAGTAAAGCTGGTAAGTAGAAAGAGCAGAGACAAAGTTTTAATCTAATTTGGGACCGAATACTCTATTTTGCCTCTTTAAAACATTGACTTTTTCGAATGGTATATATTATACTTTACATAATCAGTTAGCCATAACACGAACTGAATGGAGCGTTCGATTCACTGCTAAGCGTTATGATGCTGAGCGTATACGCCCGTTTTAGGAGCCAAAGGAGGCTTATCTCATGAAGGAGCAACAGGCGTCGCCAGTGTCAGTACCGGGGCTATGGGACGACGCCACTTTATCAACGTGTCTCTTCGCAGACTGGTTACCGCTCCGACGCCGCTAAGAAGCCTGTCTCCCATTGCGGGGACAAGGTGAGAACAGCCCATTGCTTCATGGAAGAAGCAGAAACTATTTTCTGCGAGTAGAAAGGAAACAAGGACGTGAAACCCTTAAACTCAGGCGTGCAACGCCTGTCCTCACACAGTTGGAAAATTATACTAGCATTTTTTGTTGCGATCTGTTTCGTGGCAGGCACTTTTGGCCCAGTCAGCCTGTTTGGCGCTACGACAACGCCAGCGTTGGCCGCAGGATCATTGCCATGCGACATTTACGCGTCAGGCGGCACGCCCTGCGTGGCGGCCCATAGCACCGTGCGCGCCCTGTATAGCGGCTACACTGGCAACCTGTATCAGGTCCAACGTGCCTCGGATAACGCCACGGTGGATATCGGCGTGCTCTCCGCTGGTGGCTATGCCAACGCCGCCACGCAAGATTCATTCTGCGCGGGCACGATGTGCGTCATCACGATCATCTACGACCAGTCCGGGCACGGCAACGATCTCACGCAGGCCCCTCCCGGAAACTTCCCTGGTCCGGCTGGAGGTGGAGATGATGATCTGGCGCACGCGATGTCTGCGCAGATCATAGTGAACGGTCACGAGGCCTATGGCGTCTATATAGCCCCTGGCAGCGGCTATCGCAATGACAACACCAACGGCATCGCGACTGGGGACGATCCCGAGGGCGAATACGCGGTCTTCGACGGCACGCACTATAATAATGGCTGCTGCTTCGACTATGGCAACGCCGAGACTGACGCCCATGATGATGGCAACGGCACCATGGAGGCCATCTACTTTGGCGATGGCGATGGTGGTAGCAACGAGGGCGGTTCGGGTAGCGGTCCCTGGGTAATGGCTGACCTGGAAAACGGGCTGTATTCCGGTATCAATGCTGGCTCCAACAGTGGCGATCAGAGCATCTCCACGCGCTTTGTTACCGCGATGGTCAAGGGCGGCCCCAATCTCTGGGCTATCAAGGCGGCCAATGCCCAATCCGGCGGCCTGACGACCATGTACAGTGGACCACGCCCCAATGTCTCCGGCTACAATCCCATGCGCAAACAGGGGGCGATCATTCTGGGTATCGGCGGCGATAACAGTCACGGTTCTGCTGGTACCTTCTATGAAGGTGTGATGACATCCGGCTACCCGTCGGATGCGACCGACAGTGCGGTGCAAGCCAGCATTGTCGCCGCTGGCTATGGCAACGGTAGTGCGAACGGAGCGAGTGGGGCGATTCACGGGCCTGGTGGCAAATGTGTAGATGTGCAGTCCGCCAACTCCGCTGATGGGACGCCGGTGCAGCTCTACGACTGCAATGGTACCGTTGCCCAGAACTGGACGGTTGCGTCCAACGGCACGTTGCAGGCGCTAGGCAAGTGCCTGGATATCATCGGGGACGGGACAGCGCCAGGGAGCAAGCTCGAACTCTGGGACTGCAATGGCGTCGGTGGTCAGCAGTGGATGCCCCAGCCCGACGGCTCCCTGCTCAATCCCCAGTCCGGCAACTGTCTGGACGATCCAGGGGGCAATACGGCCAATGGCACGCAGTTGCAGATCTGGACCTGCAACAATCTCTGGCCCCAGGTCTATCAGCTTCCCGGCCAGCCTCTCAAAGGTGCCATTGGTGCGCCTGGTGGCAAATGCGTGGATGTTCAAAATACCGACGCCACCAGTGGGACGCCGGTGCAGCTCTACGACTGCAATGGTACCGTTGCCCAGAACTGGACGGTTGCGTCCAACGGCACGTTGCAGGCGCTAGGCAAGTGCCTGGATATCATCGGGGACGGGACAGCGCCAGGGAGCAAGCTCGAACTCTGGGACTGCAATGGCGTCGGTGGTCAGCAGTGGGTTCCACAGGTTAATGGTTCTCTGCTCAATCCCCAATCGGGCAACTGTCTGGACGATCCGGGGGGCAATACAGCTGATGGTACGCAGTTGCAGATCTGGACTTGCAACAATCTCGGCCCCCAGGTCTATCAACTGCCCTGAGTTTGTGGAAAGTGCACTCAGAACGTAAAAAATTCTGTGAGATGTACATTCCAGGTTCTGCATATGTGCGCGGATCTCGCGAATAGGACCGTTGAGCACGAGATCCGCGCACGGCTCCCCAAGCCATGCGAGGTCATATTAGGACAAAAATGTCACCTTTGGACCCTTCAAAAACACCTGTCAAAGAGAGATCCGCGCAAACGCTTGCTTCAAGCCGCTATACTAAAAGAGTAGCCCTTTGAAGGGAGAAATGCCCGTTTTCGAGGGGTGCAACTAAAGCATTTGTAGAAGTCCTCTATTGGTGGAAATGGCTCGACTGAGAGTACGTACATTGAGAATCACATAGGTGAGGGTATTGAGGTTCGTAACGGACTGGCGATTGCGCACACGAGGTCGTTCGATGCCCAGTTCTTTGGCCTGACTGTTGATGCGTTCACAACTGGTGCGTTGCATGTAGACCACTTGATAGAGCGGCCCCGCGCGATCGAGCGTGACGCGCATCAGCCCTCCGGGCTCGATGTTGATGTGCTTGACACACCCTTTGCCCTTCGCGAACTGCGGGTGATCACAGCAGGCTCCAGGCTGGGCCGAGGGGAAGAGCAACGGGCAGCGATACAGCTGCGCTCGGTAGACGTTGGAATGGGCAAACGAGTAGCTCGGGTGCAGTGGAATCACGTATGCGCAAGAATTTGCTGGAGGAGTTTCGGACCTATGTCTACCCCACCGCCCAGCCGAAGATGACAGCACAGCAGTTAATTGATCGTTTGCTTTGTCCGTATGGATATATTCTGTATGCCATTACCACGGAGAGTTGCGGCGAGATGCCCCATAGCAGCGAGGTCGAAGAGATGCTACGATGGTTAAATCGGTTGTCTCACAAGGAATGGTTGCCTGTTGCTTTACAATATTGGAGAAGAAGTCTGCAAGAGCCGACGTTGTTACTGCGGTTCTTGCGGGACCTGGATCGTCTCTCGGTTGGACTGTTGTTGCTCAACCTATCTCACAATAAGCGCACGGAACGATATTACCGTTTACAAATGGCTATCAAGCGAGGAGATGATGTCTATGTGAACAACTCGCCTTTACAGCTTACGAATGAGGAACAGCAGAATGTGTATAAAGCATTGAACGGCAACCTCTATGTGAATAGTAATGCGAGCCTATGTAAGTATGTGCTTTTGCGCCTGGATGCTTTGCTCTCCGATGGCACGGCCAGGTATGATTTTCCTATCGTTTCGGTCGAGCATGTGTTGCCGCAAAAGCCAGCTTCTGGCAGCGAGTGGACAAAGTGGTTCTCTAAAGAGTTGCATAGTCGTTATGTCCATCGGTTGGGGAATCTTGTGCTGCTTTCGAGACAGAAGAACTATGATGCCAACAATTATGATTTTGCCAGGAAGAAAGAGGTCTATTTTTCAAGCCAGCGAGGAACCTCGCCTTTCGTGTTAACGACACAAGTGATCAATTCTCGTGTGTGGACGCCGGAGGTGTTGCAGAAACGGCAAAATGATCTGGTAAACAAACTGGTACGTTATTGGAATTTGAAGGATTCATCATTGCAGATGGAGGCGGTCAAGAAAGTGTGAATAAGGCCGAAACGAACTTGTTGGTCTGCAAGTGCAAACTTTGAAGGGATGAATTCCTGTTTGAGAGGGTTACAACTAAAGCATTTCACTCCTGGAAGCAGAAGCGTCTAACGATTGAACACACCAGAGGCCGCGTTGAGCAGGCCCAGGTGTGTAGCAACCGTGTAGCAACGCCGCTTTACATCCATTGATTTAGAGAGATATCTACTGACAACACCTCTCTTTGACCTGTAAAATCGATCTAGTAATTCGTGCAAAAGCAGATATTTCGATCAAAAAGGCAGAGGTGTATGGGTGTCGAACCCACCGAGGAACGCGCCGAGCGCCCCTCCAGCCGTTTTGAAGACGGTGAGACCCACCGGGGCCCCTACACCTCCATTAAGAAGCGTTTCCTATTTTGGCATGCTGTGATGTGGTTGTCAAATATGCGGACGGGATAAAGCGGGTCCGTACATTATGGTACACTATAAGAACGGGCAGAAAAAGACAGAGGTGTATCGTTATACAGAATTGGAAAGGCTGCTGCGATATTTTTCATACCACTCATTGGTAAATAATGTATCGGGATCGTATTGTGTTTTTAGCGCAAATAATGCGTGTATTTCAGGATACATCGTTGTCAGTTGAGATTGAGTATAGTAGCTGCCATAGCAGAGATAGTACCTGGCTTTGATGGAGATTAAATACTTTACAAGCTCACTGGTAAACACCTGCAACGTTTGGACCGCCCTACTCGTTCGAGCTATTTTGTAGTAGACCACAAAGCCGTACATATCTGTTTGAGCATAAGAAACGAGCGCGTTGGTATCTTGAACTACCTTCCTGATCGTGATATTCAAGAGATCTATGTTATATTTTTTTAAGAGCTTTTTATAGTTTTCGAGAAACGCATCGGCCTGTGGAGTAGGAATAAAATATTCTTGAAGAATATCGGTCGTCTCTGGATCAGGGTTTTGCAGAAAACGCACAGGGACAGCCATCGCCGTATTTCTGCTTATCGTTTTGGGATTGACCAGGGTCGTGAGGTGTTTTTCCAATTCCCAGCGCAATAGTTTTCCCATATTACCTGTCCTCGATGCCTGGAAGACGACTTTTTGTAGCCAGATGTTGCTCTCTCCCTGCAAGTCGTCTGCCAGTTGCGGCAGAGATCTGTCCTCTGAGTAGACATAGACGAGACTTTCGGTGAGGAAGTGTTCGCTATCAATCGAAAGATGTGCTTCGAACAGTCGGTTCGCGGGATTTTTCCGCAAGGATTCCAACGTTTTTATTACTGAATGTACTGGTATTGAATGCAGCGAAAAAGAGTAACTGCCGTTCTGGGTGGTTTGTAAGTTAACTTCAGTGATAATCCCTAGTATGCCATAGCCTCCAATCACGGCTGAAAACAGATCTTTGTGTTGTGTTCTATCGCATTGGATTTCTCTGCCATTTGCGGTCACCAGTTTGAGGTAAAGAACGCTTTCGATCAATGACCCATAGGAGGGATCTTTGCCATGGGCATTCACGCTGAGAGCACCGCCGACTGAGAAGATATTGGAATCTTGCATGACTCTTACGGCCCTGCCATGTTGGGAAAGGGTGGTCTGGATTTGTTTCCAGGTAGCTCCAGGACCAACGGTAACTGTTTGATCGGAGGCGTTGTAGCACACCGAATCCAGGTGGGTCATGTCAAGATGCAGTGTGTGCGAGCCAAGGGCCTGTCCTCCCATGCTGTGCCTGATGCCTGAGAGGGAAATTTTCCGGTTAGTAGAGCGTGCATCGCTTACAGCCTGGATGACCTCAGCGACGGTCTTTGGAGCACGGATTTCACTGACGATACTGCTCGTCAGATGGCTGGCATCCTGAAGGCGGACCGAGAGGCGAGGCGCAAGGGTCAGTTTCTGCCCGTCATCTTCATAGGGAAACAGGTCGCTAAGCCACCATCGTCTGGACGGGCCATCCCAGAAATAGCCCTTAATGAACACTCCTGCTATTGCTGGTGCAAGCGTGGTTTTCGAGAGCATGATGAAACTGCGTCTTGACAGATGCATGTTTTGCTGTTTCTGTCCACCGCATAGTCGGACTTTGCGAGTCACCCAGAAAATGCTTCCATTGAACAGGATAAGCAAGATCACGCCACCTGCTGCGATGATGGGAGTTGGTAGCCATACAAGCGATCCAAGCAAGAGGAGAAGATAGTAGAGACCGAGCAGGGTAACGATCACCAGAGGAATGGCTAGCAGCGTTGTCAGCCAATTTTTGTTTATCAGCAGGGCAATCACAACCAGTAGCACGATCAATGGGAGCCAGGTGTAGACATCTATAGCAGCTATGTCAGCGAAGAAATCCAGGAAACCCCATACCAGGCCCAGGATCACTGAGCTAATGGCAAGCAAGATGCACGCGGTGGGCGTGAAGATGGTGTGGACAACCAGGCTGATGAGCATACGAGCGCGAGAAGATGACAGGGGTGATGGCATAGAAAATTCCTTCCTCTTGCTCTTTCAAGGACAAAGTTGCTGAAACAGGATAGACAAACTATTCTTGTAGAGTATATCCGGAGTAGAGGAGGCGAAGGAGTGTCATTTGTCCCATTTTTCGGCTGTTGATGTTGATAGATGGTCAAAGTTCAGCGTTTTGTGGAAGTTTTTAAAAGAGCGCTATTAAGTAGGTTTATGCTGTAAAAAATATTGTATCATGCTGTGTTGTGCTTACCAATTAGAATAATGAGGAACTTTTGGGGGCATGAGAATGTCATAAAGGATAGTGTGAAGTAATTCATTCCAGGCTTTTGTGACGGGAGAGGAGTTTCATGAAGCGTAATCGCAATTGGATGGTTATGGTGTGCCTTCTGGCCTTTGTTGTGCTCAGTATCTCGTCGTGTGGGAAGGCCGTTGTGGCAACGGTGGGCAGCGCGACGAAAACATCGGTCGCGACAAGTGGGAGTGGCGCACAGAATGTGGCGAGCAATAAACGAGGGCAAAAGACTCCTTCATGGCAGGCGGCTAGTGGCATTTCTGGTACGCCTATCGTTTATAAGCATGAATTAGTTCTGACGGATAATAGTACTGTCTATGTTGGCTCCAGTAAAGGAACGTTGACCGCGCTAGACGCCAGCCGTGGTACGGTGAAATGGCAAAAATCGCTGGGCTTCCCGATCTATAGCGCCAGTATTGCCGGTACTACTATCATCACCGCGAACGAGCAGACGGTGTATGCGTTTGATGCCAGCAGTGGAAACCAGATATGGAGCAAACAAGTGGCACGTCTAGCTGCCTCTGGTGTAAGTAGCGCTGGCGGTATTGTTTATGTTGAAAGCGCTATTGCCAATGATTCCTTTTATACTGTCACTGCTCTCAGGGTAACGAATGGCTCCCAACTCTGGCAGTATAGGGCGAGTGGGGACACGCCAGATTTTCTTGGTGCGGCCAGTGGAACTGCATACGTGGTAGAAATGCACGGGAGCGATCTCCAACGGATCGATCAATCGCTGACGGCGTTGCGGGTTGATGATGGGAAAGTACTCTGGCATGTGGCGTTGAATGATGCGGGAGGATTGGTACGAGCAAAATTGGTTGCCGCCAACGGAACAGTGTACCTGACAACGGTCTACGGTTCTGTGATTGCGTTGCGGAGCAGCACGGGAGCGTTAGTGTGGCAACATATAGCTCAGAAGGGAACGCCTCCGGCGGGTGTAGGCGATGCATTGCCTGTCGCGCTTGCTAATGGGGTTGTGTATGCCAATGATACACAGGAGACGATTGCGTTGCGCGCGAACGATGGGTATGTTTTGTGGAAGAAGGGTTACGCTTATGCTCCCTCATTGCCGTTTATCGTACAGCCAGTTGTGGAGGATGGTGTCGTATACAGCGGAATACGCGGTGAGTTTGTCCAGGCACTGCGGGCGCAGGATGGAACAGAATTATGGCAAAGCAAAGCTGTTACGGTGGATGAGCCACTGGTAGTGCAGGCTGGTTTGTTGTATGTCAATGCTTCAAGCAAGCTCTATACGTTACATGTGCGGGATGGGAGTGTGGTGTGGCAACAGGCGATTCAGTATCCTGATGGTTTGGGACCTGAAGTCCATGAAGCGATCACGAGTGAGGATGTGTCTATAGGTCAGACAAATGGTATGGTGCAGACGTTCAACGCACTGAACGGAGATCTGCTCTGGTCTCGCACGGTATAGACTTTGCTATACATCAGGAAAGTTTCTGGATGGTATCCACGCTCACCTGAGTCAGGTCGTGCACCATCAGCTCGGCGGCGCGTAGGCCGGGCAGGTCGCGATCATAGGCTACTGAGATGCAGCACATGTGGCCTGCGTGCGCTGCCTGGACACCTGCGACGGAGTCTTCGATAACGAGGCAGGCGGGAGGGTCGACAGCGAGCAGCTCTGCTGCTTTCAGAAAAACGTCTGGCGCGGGCTTGCCGTGGGGCACATTTTCGCCGGAGACCAGTTGGGTCAGGTAGCGTTGCAGACCGAGTGCTTTGCTGACGACCTCAATGTTTTGTATGGGAGCCGAGGAGGCCAGAGCCTGGGGATAGCCAGCAGCATGCAGTGCACTCATCAGCTCGATCGAGCCGGGCAGAGGTCGTGCCGTCTTTTGAATCAGCGCGCGAAAATATTCTTCTTTCTTGTCTGCCAGTCGTTTGACGCGTTCTACGGGCATTTCGCCCCATAGCAGGGGAATGATTGTGTCGTTGCGCATACCGAAGGTTGCCCAGAACTGCTCATCGGCCAGTGGCAGGTTTTCGTCGTGTGCCAGCATGTACCATGCCTGGCGATGCTCCTGCGCGCTATCGATAATCACGCCATCCAGGTCTCAGATGACCGCACGTATAGTTTCCGTCATAGTTCATTCCTATAGCCGAACAATGTATGTATAATGTATGAAGCAGTTTACAGTGTACAACAATCGAGCTGCTAACATAGTGATGAAGATGGAGAAAGGGAGGGGGTCAAAAGGATTCGTACGTGGACGTGTGGGGGTGACCATGGTAGAATGGGGCGCAAATATCGATAGGAGTTTCATCATTTCTTTTTTGACGTGCCGAGTTTTAAGTTCGGTATTGCTTATTTGGAACGTTGGCCTTTGGAGGATTATTCGTGACTAGTCATCGCAAGTTCTTCAACGAGGAGATGGAGACGTTACCCAGACAGCAGCTCAAGGCGTTGCAGTTGGAGCGTTTGCAGGCAATCGTTGAACGAGTCTATAGCAGTAATGCTTTCTATCGCAATCTCTATGATGAAGCAGGCGTCAAGCCCTCTGATATCCGTTCGCTTGAAGACATTCGTAAGCTGCCTTTTCTGGAAAAGAAGACGGTGCGGGCCGCCTACCCCTATGGCATGGCACTGGCTCCAACGGGCCGGTTGGAACTGCACTCGACCAGTGGCACCACGGGGAAAAGTGTGCCTGTGTTCGCCACTAAAAAGGATATTCATAACTGGGCCGATCTGAATGCACGCGAGCTGTGGATGGTGGGCATACGTCCAGGCGATGTCTTTATGAACTGCTATGGCTATGGTATGCCGACCGGCGGTTTTGGCTTCCATTACGGCGCGATGGCGATGGACGTGATGGCTATTCCAATGGGCTCGGATGCGCGCCAGTATGAGCGCATCTTCGAATTTATCCATGATTTTGGGGTCAGTGGCATTTGTATGACGCCGTCAGTGGCGCTCTACCTGGGCAATAAGGCGGCTGAAATCGGTTTCGATTTCGCCGCGACGCAGTTGAAGATAGGGCTGTTTGGCGCGGAACCGTGGCCGTGGGAGACGCGTAAGAAGATCGAGAGCCTGCTGAATATTAGCGCGTACGACGAGTTCGGCATGACCGAATTTTTAGGACCAGGCATGACCTGCGAGTGCAAGCAGCGCGATGGCATGCATGCCTGGGCAGACGCTTTCCTGGTGGAATGCATCGATCCCGAAACGGGCGAGCCGCGGGAGGAGGGCGAGGAAGGCGAACTGGTGTGGACCTGGCTCAATGCCGATGGCACCGCTATGATTCGCTATCGCAGCCGTGACCTGTCGCGTACATGGTGGGAGGAGCGCTGTAGCTGTGGGCGCAGCCATCCGAAGATCGGCGCGATCAAAGGACGCACGGATGATGCCGTCTCGATTCGTGGCCTGATCGTTTTCCCCAGTCAGATCGAGGCTGCGCTGGTGCAATTTCCGGAGACCGCATCCAACTTCCGGATCATCGTCGATCGCAAGCATGATCTGGACTCGTTCGATCTCAAAGTAGAGGTAAAGGACGCCGCGATTCTCGATAGCGGTGATTATGCCAATACGTTGCGCAAAGAGATGGCGTCAGCGGTCAAATCGATTACCGGCAATACACCGCACGTCGAACTCGTGCCTGCCGATAGCCTGCCGCGTGCGAGTGGAGGTGAGTCGAAGACCGCGAGCGCACGCGTGGAAGATCGACGCAAGAAAGAGTGACAGTAGACACCAGTTGGTGCTATAATACCCTGCAATCTCTACGCATATCTTTATGCTACCAAAGGAGCAGTCGATGCTTGAAGAGAGGCCTTTTGTAAGATGACTACAACGACTACAACTGATATCACGATAACTGAAAGCGCGCTCACGACCATCCCACGTGGAAAATATCATATATGGACAGTTGGTTGTCAAATGAACCAGGCTGACTCTCAACGCATACAGACGATGCTCGATGAGATGGGTTGGGAGGAGGCAGGCATGGAGCAGGCCAATCTGGTCGTGCTCAATACCTGTAGCGTACGCAAGGCACCCGAGGAGAAGGCGCACAATCAACTCGCTATTTTGAAGCGCGCCAAAGAGCAACGCAGCGACCTGCTGGTGGCCTTGATGGGCTGCATGATCGGCAATCAGAAAACGATCGACGAGTTGAGCAAACGCTATCCACATATCGACCTGTTTATGAAGGTGGAGCAGGCCGATATCCTGCCACAATTCCTGGAGGAGCGCTGGACGCCTATCTCTGGTGCGGGTTGCCTGGACATCGAGTTTCTCCCCGATAGCGACGAGGTTGCGACAGAACCGGTTATCCCTACATTCGCGATTTCGACGCTGCGTTCGGGCAACCGAACGGTACTGCCGATGGCGATCACGCCGAAACCAGGGGAGCGTATCGCGCACTATCCGACGAAGATTGAGCAGGCGCAGGCCAGCCCGATGGCCTGGTTACCGATTGTACTGGGTTGCAACAAGGTCTGTACCTATTGTATCGTGCCCTATCGTCGTGGTCGTGAGCGTAGTCGTCCCATCGAGGAATTAATGGTGGAGGCGCGTTCGCTGGTCGCCAGGGGCGCGCAGGAACTCACACTGCTGGGCCAGACGGTGGAGGCGTACGGTCTCGATCTTGCGCAAAAGCCGGACCTGGCGGACCTGATGACGAGCCTGAGCGAGATCGACAGCTTGAGCCGTATTCGTTTTATGACCTCGTATCCACGCCATATGACGGATAGCATGATCGAGCGCATGGCGCACCTGCCAAAAGTCTGCGAGCACCTGAATATCCCCGTGCAATCGGGCGATGACGCGATGTTGAAACGTATGAAGCGTGGCTATACTTTAGATGAGTATCGCGAACGTATCGAACGTGTACGGGCACTCTGGCCGCGTGTGACGCTCTCGACCGATATCATCGTGGGCTTCTGCGGCGAGAGCGAGCAAGAGTTTCAGCATACGCTCGACCTGTTACAAGAGATCCGCTTCGACGTGGTGCACGTCGCCGCCTACTCGGTGCGACCAGGTACAGTGGCCGCGCGTTGGGAGGACGACATCCCGCTAGCCGAGAAGAAGCGTCGCCTGCATATCGTCGAAGAAGTGCAGGAAAGCATCGGTCTGGCCCTGAACCAGGCCTATGTTGGTCGCGTCGAAGAGGTGATGTTGGAGGACACGAACAATCTGCGCGGGCAGCAGCAGTGGAAGGGTCGTAGCCGTGCGAACAAGTGGGTCTTCTTCCCAGAGAACGAAGATATCACCAATGGAGTTGTGCGACGCCCCGGCGATCTGGTGCGCGTGCAGATCGAGCGTGCCACCGCCTGGTCTTTGCAGGGAAGTATTGTGGAGTAAGGCGTGTTTGAATAGAGATCTGAATAATCGTCTCAAGGTATTGTAGAAACTCGATTTAGCACGTCCATACAATGTGATAGCGCGAACACAAACATGCAAAATGTAGGGACCCGATTTATCGCGTCCGAACCCGATAATGAACATTACAAAAAAACCTCGCGTATCTCCCCCGTAGAGGCTGGATTCATCCGCCGGTGGGTCGGTTTACCGGAACCCACGCCAATTTATTGGCTATTCGGGATATCCGATGGTATTTCCGAATCTTCATTATTGGTCCGTACAGTCGAAGGAGAATTGAATGACGCAAACGTTTTCAGCCGAAGAAAAAGCACGGCTGAAAAAGCAGTGGACAGAGCAGGCAATCAAAGAAGCACAGGAAGGGCAGTGGGAAGGGGCGGTTACCACCAACAAGGACCTTTTGAACCTTTTCCCGCAAGAGCCTGAGGCATACAACCGTTTGGGCAAGGCATATAGTGAATTGGGACAATATTCCGAGGCGCGCCAGGCCTACGCCCAGACATTGAAATACAGCCCCGCGAACGTCATCGCGAAAAAGAATCTGACGCGTTTAGAGACGCTGCAGGATACATCCAGGCCGGTTACCTCGGGTGCCACCGATCGCATCGATCCCAGACTCTTTATCGAGGAGACTGGTAAGACTGGTTTAACCGAATTGACGAATCTCGCCCCTGTCGCTATATTAACGCGTGTGGGCGTCGGCGATCGCGTGAATTTGCGCGTCGAGGGACATCGTTTGCTGGTTCAGAACGCCGCCGAGGAAACCATTGGACAGATCGAGCCACGCCTTGCTAATCGTTTGATTACGTTTATCGCAGGTGGAAATCGCTATGCCGCCGGTATTTTAGCGATCGAATCCGGGGTGGTACGCATAATTATCCATGAGGATTATCAGCATCCCAGCATGTTTGGCAAGGTGAGTTTCCCGTCACAGGGGAGCGGCGAACAGGTGCGTGCATACATCAAGGACTCGATTTTGCGCTATGATCGTGACGAAGAAGATGATCTTGGCAATGACGACGAGTACTATGATGGCGGTGACGAGCCCGATGATATGACCGAAATCGATTTTGAAGGAAATTCTGATATCGAGGAATAATAATTCCTCCGTTCTAAAAAAGGAGATGGTAACCGATGAACAAGACGAAAAAAGTCGCATGGCACAAACATTTGAAAAAAGACAAAAAGCAAAAAGAGCAGCTGAAGCAGGAACAGCACGCTGGAACTGCCGTAGCTCCGGCTCCCACAAGGCGCTAAGACGATGCAGCCTCCCGTTGGTGGCCGATTCATCGTGGCACCCCGACTGATTGAGGTACTATGAGCAGCCTATCCCCTTTGCAATCACGTTCTTCAGCCTCGGTCCGCAATATTCTTACCTTGCTCGCCTCACGAGATGCACAATTGGTCGCGGGCGGGGATGGTTTGGAACGTCGTGTCACCTGGGCGTGTCGCATGCGTACGCGTCTGCCCGCCTTCGAGAGCGTGCAAGGGGGAGAACTGGCTCTGCTTGAGCTGGTACGTTTGCGTCGCCTGGATGAAACATTTCCGCATCTACTCAAAGTGCTTCACCAGGCGAATGTTTCTGTGGTCGCGGTGGCTGCATCCTCGGTCGAAGCTCTGGGGGAAGAGGCGCTTAGCTTCGCCAATGAGGTGCATCTGCCTATTATTTTGCTGCCGGTCGCGGCACTGCTCGAAGAGATCGAACGCGAGGTCATCACATTCGTGGTGAGCTTTCGTGGCGAGACGGAGCACAAGGCGACCGAGATCGCCAACCACCTCATGGGGCTCAGCGTGCAAGGCGCGGGCATCCAGGGTGTATGCGAATACCTGGCGAACATCCGCAACAAATGGGTGCTGGTGCAGGATGCGGACCAGATGATCCTGTTCCAATTCGCACCCGATGGGGTAGCTCCACTGATTCTCTCGAATCCACTCACCGATGAACAGTTGCATCTGCAACGACTTACCCGTGTTACCGAGCCTATTCCCAGCAGTCGCCACGAGCTTGTCGGTTATCTTTCGCTGGTTGGTAGCGAGGTCGATTTCGATTACCTGGAGCGTATTATTCTCAGCAAAGTCACACCTATTCTCGCCATTGAGTTCGCTCGCCAGCGTGAGCGTAGCGAGGTCGAAAGCCGCTATCAGGTGGAGGCCTTCACCGACGTTCTGCAAGGTCACTACGCGCAATCGGAAGAGATGCTCACGCGCGCGCGCCTGCTTGGTTATGATCTTTCCTCACCTCAGGCTGTGGTGGTGTTTGAAATTTCCCCCAACGACAATACCTTTGTCGCTGGTAGCCCGTTAGTGCAGTGGGGCAAGCGTATCCGCGATGAGTTGTTGCGTGCCATGCCCGATTGTTGGGTACAGGTGGAGTCGCGCCGCGTGATCGCTATTCTCCCTTTGCCCGCGATCGACGATGAGAATGCCGAGGCCGAACGTGAGCGCGAAAATACGCTGCATACACGGCTTGAACGCTTGATGTCGCGTATGCCATCCGGCAAAAACAATGGCATGAATATCCCCACCTATACGTGTGGTATCGGACGCGTGGTACAGGATCTCACTGGTATTCCGGCTTCTTATCGAGAGGCGCAGCAGGCGTTGGAGATCGGTAGGCGACTGTTCGGTGGTGGTGAGCTGTACTCTTTTGTGCGGCTAGGCATCTATCGTTTGCTCTTTTACCTCGATGGCAACAGTGAACTGGATGATTTTTATCAGGAGACGCTGGGACCACTTTTGCAGCATGACAATACCTATATCGAGACGCTCGAAGGCTTCTTCCATTGCAATGGCAATCTCAGCGAGATGGCGCGCACAATGCATTTTCATCGTAATTCGTTGCTCTATCGCTTGAACCGCATCGAAGTTCTGCTTGGACGTTCGCTAGAAGATGCAGAGTTGCGCCTATCGCTGCAGATCGCGCTCAAGATACATCATTTGCGTAAACGTTGAGTTGCTCGCGATCAGTTTTAGGGCTAGCAAGCAATGACGTTGCCGCCCGCTGCTTTAAGCAGGCGGTCGTGAATAGCTAAACCCAGTCCGGTCGCGGGAAAATCGCGGCAGAGAATAGTGTCCACTGCGACATCTTCCAGCACGCGTAAACCGGCGAAAAGATGTGCCGCGATATCCTCCAGATCATTCCCTAACGCGTATAGTTCTGCGCCCGTATCCTGAAAAAAATCCACATCTTCATCTGCGATGAGCACACCGACGCGTGCCCCTTGCGCCTGTCTCAGACGTATTTCCGCGATCATTTTGTGGCGTACTGCATCCAGAGGGCCTTTATAGAGAAATGTCGGTACATTGGGGGCGTAATGAACGAGCATCTGGCCCGGTGACGGTGAGGGAGTGATCTCGATATCGCGTTCTTTCTCGCGACCGTCGTGGTACAGCGGCGGCGGTTCGATATCGGGTAGAACGGTTTGCAGTGCCTCCAGGCTGATGCCGCCGGGGCGCAGGATGCGCGGCTCTTCGCCGGTGAGATCGAGCACTGTCGACTCGACTCCTACCGAGGTGGGGCCGCTATCCAGGATTAGTGGAACGCGCCCGTGCAGGTCCGCGAAAGCGTGTTGCGCGGTGGTGGGGCTGACATGTTTGAAGCGGTTCGCGCTTGGCGCGGCCAGCGGTTTGCCGACCGCGCGAATAAGCGTCCGTGCCACTGCATGATTGGGCATACGCACCGCGACTTTTTCGAGACCGGCGGTCACTAAACGCGGCATGGTGTCCGCGACAGGCAGCACGAACGTGAGTGGACCAGGCCAGAAAGCGTGAGCGAGCCTATAGGTGATGTCCGGAATGTGCATAGCGACGTTTTGAAGTTCGCTCTCGTCCGCGATATGCACGATCAAGGGATCGCTCAGCGGTCGTCCTTTTGCCTCAAAAATTCGCTCGACCGCTTGCAGATTGAACGCATCCCCAGCCAGGCCATACACGGTTTCAGTCGGAAGGACAACCAGTTCGCCCGCCCGCAAAAGTTCTGCCGCCGCCTGGATGCTGCTCTCCTCAGGTTTGCGCGGATCAACCTGAATCACCCGTGTCTCATAGTGTTGCATACGCCTGTCCTGTCTCCCATTGGTCATTTTTAGGCATCGTCCTATGCCTGAGTATAGCACGGGGCACGCTGCGCAACAACGCGAGGCATCACGACGTATTACGCCTGCTTCTTGACGACCTCGTTATAGACATGCGTGATCACCATCGGGAACCGCTGGTCGCCGCCGGAACGTGGCATCGACGACTGCATCTCCGCCGGAATACGTGCAATCGCGGTCTCGCGGTCCCAATCGTTTTTGACTGCGTCAACGACGCGTGTGTAGAGCATGTCCATCCAGGTATGCAACGCTTCCAGCGCGGCAGGTGTCTGAATGGGACCATGTCCGGGAATGACCTGTTCCGCACCCAGTTCTTGCAAGCGATCCAGCGCGTCTAACCAGTTCGCCGCGTTTCCTCCTGGTGGCATGGCGGGTACTACGTCGTTGAAAAGCAGGTCTCCCGCGAACAATGTCTTTGTTTGCGGCAGCCATGCGACCGTATCGCTCGGGCTGTGCGCGATACCGAAATGCAATAATTGCACCTCGGTCTCACCTACGAAAACGGTAAGTGTATCTCGAAAGGTGGTGTTCGGTGGCGTGATCTTCACATCTTTAAGCATCTCAGCTCTTTGTGCATCTTGTCGCCAGCCTGCGAGCGTCTGTTCACCTGTTTCGATAATCGACGCGCGTGCGGCCTGTTGACCAATAATCGGCACATCGGCGAACAATTGATTGCCCCCGAAGTGGTCCATGTGTGGATGTGTATTAAACAGCGCGAGCCAGCCACCTGTGTGTTGTTCGTCCACTACGGCGCGCAGCGGGCTTGCCTCGCTGATATTAACACCGGAATCAACAACCAGCACATTGCCATTATCTGTAATGATACCCCGGTTACAAATACCTCCGAGGTACGCATGAATGCCTGCTGCGATCTCCTGTAAGCGAAATTCAGCCATAAAGCCTCTTTTTTCTAGTATGCGAATCATCTGTAAATGCCTTATAGCGGGCCTGTCGTCTGGCACCTACCACTGTATTATACATTGTAAGTATGCGCAATTGCCGGAGCTCCGGTAGCAGCATTCAGCACATTCTATGGCAAAGCTGCTAGAAGTATTTGAAACGCAACGTGATACCCCATACCGTCAGAAGACCGAGGATCGGAAACAGGAGTAGAGCCAGCGTCGTATACAGTTGCAAGTTTCCCGCTTCAAATGTGTAGGTTGTATTGAACGCATTGCGATTCACCTGGCCCAATTGCGCAACGGCATCGGCAAAGCGTCCAAACGCCTGATTGGAGATACCCGTACTGATGCGTTCACCATCCAGGATGTTGTTTGGGTCGCTCGTATTCCTGGCGGCAGCGCGTATCTGTCCGTCGATCGTGGTGTATGTTTGCCAGTTTGTTTGCATCGCTTGTAGTGGTGCGCTATCGCCCGCCAGCGCCCGATTCTGTTGTGCTGTCGTGATCAGTAGCGCGACCCGGCTTTTGTTGTCCTGCCAATCCTGTTGCCAGTGCTGAACGTCGGCCTGGTTGCCGAACTCCAATGCGATCAGCCAGCGCGATTCATCGGCGTTGGCCGCCGTGCCGTAGTGGTTGAGCTGGGCTGCGGTATACACAGTATCGTAGTCGTTTTTCACGAGCTGGCTGAACGCTCCCTGTGAACCTGAAAGCGCCAGTACATTCGAAATGACAACAATGCTGAACACGATGCTGGCGACCAGCGCGAGCATCACGATTGGCTGCATAATGCGGTGCGTATGTACGATCAGACGCCAGGTGATGAAGGCGAGCAGCAGGCAAAAGATAAGACAAGATAGGATGGTCAAGATGATAGCGGAGGTCAAAAAAGGCGCGGTCGAGGCGTAGCTGTTGTCAAGAAAGCCTTTGTTGATACTGTTGAGACAGTCGATGTTGTCTTGAATGCTCCCTTGCGGCCATGCTTGCGCCGATAGCGTCCGACTTCCAAGTGGATCGTTGATGGTGCAGGTCGGAATATTTGTTTCGTCGTAGAGTGGGTGACCAGCACTATCGACGGTAACCGGCTGAGTTATGTGTTGTAGCAAGACGCTGTTGGCCGCGCTATAGGCCTGGTAGGCCATTTTGAGGTGAGGATCGCGCGGGTCGGTCTTGCTCGCGGCTAGCGTGTACTCGTGTCGCATGACCGTGATATCGCTACGATACTCCTCGAAACCCGCGGTGATACGTTCGACCGCTGTGCGTTCGCCTGGGTAGGTCACATTGTGGATCGCGATATAAAGCTCTTTATTCGCCAGTGTCAGTTCCGCGCTGATAATCTGGTCATCGCATTGATGAATCGTGATCGCGCCAGGATTGTAGTTTGTGCCTGGAATGGGGCAGGTGGTGCGCTGAGTCAGCCCCGCGGCGGCGAGATAGTCGGCTGATTTGGCGTCGATATCTTGAATGTAGCCCGCCATCGACTGGGCGGCATCCACGCTGGGTACGCTCTCTACGCCAATGGTGTAGAGAGCGTTGTACGACTGGCTGAAGACAGATGAGGTATAGATACCGGCTATGACCGCGAGAAGCAGCGTGATTACCGCTAGCACACTATACTGTCCCTTGAGCGTGGTTCTGGCTCTTGTCCACAGCCGCTGCAAGGATGCACGCGTTTTCTGGTTTCGCTTTTGCCTTTGCGAAGATTGGTAAGGGATAGGGTTACCTGTCGGTGTCTGTGTCGACCCGGTTGTTTGTGCCGGTCCTGGTCGTGTTGAAGTCGCCATACTACTCGTCTTTCGTGTTGCTTACATTAACTCAGCTTCGATGTGCGACCGACATTGATCGCCAGTGTCTTGCGTGCGACGGCGTCCGCCTGTTGATTGAGTTGAACCGTGCCATTGCTGTCTTTCAGCACGATCGTGTTCAGCAGCCTGGTGATACGTTCATTGTGGGTGCGTTCGCTGATTTCCAGTGCCTCGCCCAGTAGGCGTGTGGCTTTAGCACGATCGCCGCTGGCGAGCGCGTCCTGTCCCTCTTGAATACGCTGTGCTAATTCTTCCTGATTGGTATAGTGGGCGATGTGTGGCTCGATCTTGGCGGCCAGCGCGGTATCTGAAGTCCATTGCGCGAAGGACCAGCCGACGCGCGTGCTTTTCTCCTCCTGCTCACCGCTCGCGGCCAGGACGTAGCGGATGGCTGGTCGCAAGACCAGGAATTGTTGACCGCTGGCATAGACGGGCAGGATGAGATCGCAGAGGTATTCATACTGATCGCCGGGCGCGAACGAACCCAGGTTGACGATTTGCTGGCGTGGATTGCCCTTGTCGGGTTGGAGATCCAGGGCGGCCAGGCTAGGATACACCTGTTGAATAGCGGTCACGCTGACGCCCGCAGGCGTCCAAAGCACGAGTCGTGCATTCATGAGCGCGGTTTTGCGCATCGCATAAAAAGACGAGGCGAAGGCACTCGCGACCTGCTGAGGAGTAGGAATGATATCGGCATATCCGTGTGTGGCATCGGCGATATGCCGAAGTTCGGTTGCATCCCAGTCGGTGCCCACTCCCCAGGCGTTGATACTGATATTGGCGGCGGCGCAGCGTGTCACCGCTTGATCCAGCACAGGGCGTTTTTCGCCCTCGTTTTTGCCATCGGTCAGAAACAAAATTTTTGTCGCGCGTGTATTTTCTTGTCCCAGGGCATCGACGACCGCGTTGAGTGCCGTACTCATGCATGTGCCGCCGGTGGCATTGACGGATTGTAACAACTGAATGGCGGCCTGTTTGTTATGAGGTGTACCTGCTTGTACATTACAAATGACTTTTGCATAGTTGTTGAAGGCGACGACCATGAAGTTGATTGTTTCGTCGAGGGCCTGAATAACTTTGATCGCACCATCGCGCGCCGCTTTGATACGCTCTCCTCCCATCGAGCCCGAGCGATCGAGCACGATGGCGACGGTGAGTGGTGCCGGAGCGAGATCGATGTTGTCGTCAACGCGTAGCGAGAGTACCGTTTGCATGTTGTTTTGATCGGTACGCAAATACTGGTTGTTGTAGGCATTTATCATAAACATAAACGTATCCTCTTCTCTCTGCCTGTTTATTACCTTTGCTGCTATCCTATTGGCAGTAAGCCATGCAATGAAGAACTCCTCTGCTGTCCTCCATACTATAGACGCGTGTTATCACCAGATTCGCCATGGCGAAACCTCTATTTTGCGTCGCACGACCTGTTCACGATCGACTGGATTTTCTGCGCGTCGCAGGTATTCTTTGTAGCTTTCCTCTGCCGCCGCGCCCAGCGTTTCCGGTCTGGTATCGGCTACTCCCGCGATCGATACGCCTGATGGGAGACGACGTGCGCGCGCAAGTTGCCACGAGGCGCGGTAGACATCGCCGCGCGCCAGGTAATAGCGCGCGTCTTCTGTCCTGCCTGCCAATGTGTTGACCGCGCGCGCGGCATACTCGATATTTTGTGCAGTCAACGGCGCTATCCGGTAAAGATAGAGATCGCACAGCATCAATTGCGCATCGACATATTTAGCCGCCGCCTCGCTTACTCCGCTGAGTACCGTAGTGACTTCATGCCAGCGTTGCAGTTTCAGCAAAGAATCGGTAATGCCCAGAATAGCGTCCGTATTGCCTGGATCGGCTTTCAACACTGTGGTGTAGAGCTGTACCGCGGTGGCATCGTCTCCGGCGTGTGAGTGTGCGCGTGCGAGTGCCTGGATGGGTGGAAGTTCACCGGGAAGTTCCGCTGTCAGTGCCTGGTAGGCGGTGATGGCTTGCTCAAAACGCCCCTGCGCCTCTCCTAATCTGGCTGTATACCAGGATATTCTCCAATTGGCGGGATCGATTTTTTGAGCGGTCTGTATTTCGGATTGCGCCCGTTCAAAGGCGCCCTGATCGGTATATATCTCGGCGCAACGCAGGTGAGCATCGACGCTGCGAGCATTTGTATTGATGGCTTGCTGATAGAAACCAAGCGCGGTCGTCTCGTTTCCGCTATGTAATGCCTGATCTCCGTAGCGTAGAAGATCGATCGCTTTATCGTTTTCGTCTAGTTCAGTCTCACCATGCAAACCGAGTTTGCCCGAAGTCGTGGTGTTGCGGGAGACAAACAGCCGCGAGTTGATGAATGCACCCGGTTTGCCGCCGACGATCAAGCGCAACACACCTACAAGTTGGTCTGACAACTCTTGTGCGCTATGGAAGCGTCGTGCGGCTTGCGGATGAGTCCCTTTGTAGAGCAGGCGATAGAGTTCGGGATAGTCGCGAAAGACTCGGTAGCGTTCGATAGTGGGCATGCCAAAGATAGGATCGGAAAGGTCCATCATCGTGACCATGTACGCGAGTGTGCGGCAGATCGAATACAGATCGGTTTCAGGGGAGGGCGTTTTTACCGCTTCCGGAGCGTAAAATCCGTGTGTGCCATAGACTGCATGAGGTCTTGGTTCATATTTGATCACCGTGCCCAGGTCGATCAGCTTGACAATTTGCGAACCGTCCTTTAAAACTTCGAGCATGACATTCTGCGGCTTGAAATCGCAGTACACCAATTCTAATTTCGCCATATAGGAGAAGGCGGGCAGAATACCGATGATGTAGTTGATCGCATCTGCGACCGCGAATGGTTGTCCCTGCTCGTCCATGATCTGTTCCAGGGTTTTCCCCTGTACATATTCCATCACGATATAGCCACGGGTACCGATGGTGATAAAATCATAGATCGAGACGATATTTACATGTTTAATCGCGGCGAGAAACTCGCGCTCTTTCACGCTCTGCTCGACCAGATCCGGGTCATCCTCGCTCAAAAGGGCCTTGATGACGACGCGCCGTTTGAGCACTCTGTCTTCGGCCAGGTAGACGCTGCCCATGCCTCCCTCGCCAATCTCTTTCACGATGTGATATTTCTCGTTGAGAATACTGCCTATACCGAGGCGCGTATTTGTTTCTGGAGGGAGAGATTGAGCGATGGGCGCGGAGGCTGTTGAGCCCGTTGTCGCGCTGAGGCGAAAACCACAATGATTGCAGAACTTCGCACCCCTATTATTGGCATAATGACATTGAGGACATTCGTTTGCATCGTTTGGGATCGTGGATGCAACTGCGTTCGTACCTGTGGCCCTTTGAGGTGTTTCTACTGTCCCCAGCACAGCACCGCAATTCTCGCAGATATCGTCAGCAGCGTTAACTGGTTGGTGGCAGTTTGGACAGAGAGTATTGCTACCTACCGATGTAGCTGAAACACTCGGTGAATTGGAAACAGTGGAAGCAAAGGCAGTACTGGTGTTTACCGGTGTCGATGAGAGAACGGCACCGCAATTCTCACAGATATCGTCAGCAGCGCTGATGGGTTGATGGCAGTTGGGGCAGGTAAGGGCTGTCATAGCTATTCCTTCTTGCGGGTAACCTGGCTATCGCGTTATTTGCCACAAGAATAGAAGAAAATGCCTCAATATGCGCTTATAAGAAGAGGTTCTTTGCTCAATATTCGCTCAAAAAAGATCCGTTTCCTGTCGTGCACCATTCTATCAACATTCATTTCTGCTAGAAGCACCTTTTGTATTTTGTAGTATTGAATAGGTCCTGGCAGAGTACGAGTGGGAATAGCCTGAATAATAGCACGAAAGAAGGACGTACTCAGCTGATTTCTCGTAGAGTACGTCCTTCTCTCGTGCTTGTAGATAGGGCGATCGGTAGCTCGCGGATACTAGTACGCCAGGCGACCGACAGCCCTTATCACCATGATCACCATGGTTTTTACTACTTACAGGTTCGAGTTGGAATTCGATTTGGCGGAATTCGCCGCGTCCTTGGTGGTGTTGGCAATATCCGTGCCGGAGCTTTTCACTGTGGAAGAAGCGTTCTGCGCGATATCACTCAGATTGCTGGCAGAGCTTTTCACTGTGTCAGCGGCTTGCTGCGCATAACCCTTCAACTGATCAGTGGTCTGGGAGACACGATCTGTGATCTGCTGTTTGTACGTGTTCAACTGCTCGTTTTGGGGGATATAGCCGCTTAACTCGCCTGCACGCTCGCTGATCAAGCGACGAAATTCATCACCCTTCATAGGTGCGACGAGAAGACCAATACCGACTCCAAAAAGAATGCCTTTAAAAAAGTTATTCATACTCTTATATCCTTTCTCCTTGCTATATAATTCCGCGTGGTGCGTTACCACTTCATAGCTTTATTTGACTAATTAGATTACGTGTAAGATACGTTTTTAGTTTCGCTTCTGGAAAAAGGTTGGCCCAAATGTGCCTATACCAATTTCGCCTTTGTATAAAGTAGACAAGGGAGTATCAAAGAGCGCATATTTTGTCCTGCTAGAGTAGATATGGTATGGTACCCTGGTGATAAAGCTCATCGCATACGCGAGCGAAAACCATGTGTGTTCGAATGACGATAAAGGGTAGGCATAGTATGAGTGAGACTGCGCTGAAGCATTTTCGTGTCGGCGTCTCGGCAGTTCTCTTTGAGCAGGGACGTGTGCTGCTGGCGTTGCGCCGCGATATCAACTGGTGGAATTTGCCGGGCGGAGGGATGGAGATTGGCGAGACGGTCGAGGAAACTGTCAAACGCGAAGTGCTTGAAGAGACCGGTCTGCAAGTCGCCGTTGAACGGCTGATCGGGGTCTACTCGAAGCCGCAAAAACAAGAGGTCGTGCTCTCTTTCCTTTGCCGTGCAACTGGCGGTCAACTGACCGCAACCGAGGAATCGAGCGAGTGCCGCTATTTTGATCTTGCCGCATTACCTGATAATGTTTTGCCGAAGCATCGTCAGCGTATAGAGGACGCGCTTCTAGACCGACCGCAGGCCGTTCTACGCGATCAGCGCACAAGCAGCGAGGAAGATCAACGGCTATCCAGTGCCGGACAGTAAAAGAAGAGTAGGAGAACAGGTATGACGACTATTGATAAATATGATGTGATTATTATCGGCGATGGGCAGTCTGGTGGACCGCTCTCGACCGCCTTTGCCTCCGCGGGAAAGAAAGTGGCTTTGATCGAGCGTGAACACGCGGGTGGTACCTGTATCAATGAGGGCTGCACTCCCACGAAAACCATGATCGCGAGCGCCAGGGTCGCCTACCTGGCGCGACGGGGAGCCGACTACGGCGTGGAGACGGGACCTATTTCCGTCGATATGAAAGTGGTGCGCAAACGCAAACGCGACATCGTCGATAGCTTCCGTAACGGGAGCGAGAGCCGTGTCGAGGGCGTCGAAGGTCTCGATTTTCTCAAGGGTGAGGGCTATTTCGTTGGCCCGAAAACGGTAGAGGTTCGTCTGAACGATGGCAGTACCCGTCAGATCAGTGCTGATACGATCTGCCTGAATGTCGGTGAACGACCCGCCAAACCACCCATCGATGGTATTGATAGCGTGTCCGTGCTCAACTCGACGACGATCATGGAGCTGAATAGCGTGCCCGAGCATCTGGTTATACTGGGTGGTGGCTACGTTTCACTCGAATTTGGGCAGATGTTTCGTCGCTTCGGCAGCCAGGTGACCATTATTCAACGCGGCAAACAATTGCTGGTGCGCGAGGACGCGGATGTGGCGGAGGAAGTGACGAAGATTCTGCGTGAGGATGGTATAGAGATACTGCTGGAGACATCGGCAGTGCGGGTCGCGTCCGGACCTGATGGCGGAGTCGCGGTAACGGTTCGCTCCGGTCAAGATGAGCGTGTAATCACTGGCTCACATCTCCTGGCAGGCGCTGGTCGCACACCTAATTCCGACCGCCTCAACCTGGAGGTTACCCAGATTCAAACGGACAAGCATGGCTACATTGGGGTCAATGACCAGCTGGAAACGAGCGTTGCTGGCATTTATGCCTTGGGGGATGTAAAAGGCGGACCGGCCTTTACGCATATCTCCTATGATGATTTCCGCATCCTACGCACGAATCTGATCGAGCATGGGCATGCCAGCATCAAGGATCGCCCACTCATTTACACCGTTTTCACCGATCCTCAACTTGGACGCGTCGGCATCAACGAGACGGAGGCGCGGCAACAAAATCGCCATATCAGAATCGCGAAAATGCCCATGTCGTCGGTCGCGCGTGCGCTAGAGGTAGATGAATCACGTGGCTTGATGAAGATTATCGTTGACGCCGATACCAAGCAGATCCTCGGTGCCGTGATCCTGGGTCTTGAAGGTGGCGAGATCATGTCGATACTTGAGGTCGCTATGTTAGGAAAGCTGCCTTACACCGTTTTGCAGAACGCTGTTTTTGCTCATCCAACACTGGCCGAGTCTCTGAACAACGTCTTCGGCGCCTTCCAGGATTAGATTCACTCGCGTGGGGCAAACGCGTGGCGGAGATGCCGGGCAGGGATTGGGAGTATCTCCGCATCTCTTGCCCTACGCGGGTGTTGTCCTCTGAAGGATCACGGCATCCATTGCCGCTATCTCAAGTTCTTCGGAGACAGCCTCACCGGTGAGTAGCGACACGAATGATCCATCAGGAATGAGCAGATGTTGTGTTTGCCCGGTGTGGTTGAGCACAAAATAGATTTCCGTGCCATCGTCGCGTACGCGCCTGGTTACTTCCAGCGGCTCGGCATCGGCGAGAAGTGGCGAGACTTCCGCTCGCTGGCAGAGTTCACGCGCCAGTTTCGTTAGAAAGTCGGCGCCTGGCTGCGTGGCGAGATAGTAGGCGTATCCAGCCCCAAAGTGATTGACGGTGAACGCGGGTTGTTGCGCATAGTAGTCGCATTCGAACGTGCCGAGTGCCTGTGCTCCCGCCAGATGCACGAGTTCGCCCCAGAGATCACATGTATAGGTGCCTGCAAGTGCCCCTTCGCCGACGATCAGATTATTGGTCATCTGCGGCGTCCAGGGGTCGAGTTCCTCGCTATGAATGCCCAGTAGTTGGCGCAATTCGGCGGGATAGCCGCCGAGGCCGACATGGTCGTTCTCATCGACGATGCCGCTGAAAAATGTGGTCAGCAGCGTGCCGCCGTTTTCGACAAAGCGCGTAAGATTTTGCGCGTCTCCCCGATGCAACAGGTGCAGGAGTGGCGCGATGACCACGCGATACTGGCTTAAATCGCTACTCGCCTGCACAATATCGATGCCGACGTTGAGTTGATGAAAAGCGTGATAGTACTTTCCCAGCAATTCCATGTAGTGCAAGCGGTTGCTAGGACCAGGAAGATACTCGACATCCCACCAGCTATCCCAATCCATAACTATAGCAACCAGGGCATGGACGCGTGAATTGGTGACCGTCTGCGAAATATGTGCTAGTTCGGTCCCTAGCCTCATGTTTTGACGAAAGATGCGGTTGTCCGCGTTGCCCTCGTGCGTCACTATCGCGCCATGATACTTCTCGGCACCTCCCTGAGATTGTCTCCATTGAAAGAAGAGCACACCATCCGCACCATGGGCGACCGCCTGGAGCGAGTGTAAGCGCATCTGTCCAGGTCGTTTTTGTGGATTCTGGTCTTGCCAGTTTACCTGGCTGGGGCTTTGTTCCATCACAAGATGCGGCTGCCCGTTTTTCAGTGAACGCATCAGGTCATGCTGCAACGCGTTCCAGGAGACAGGCGTGGTATTGGGTGGGTACATATCGAACGAGACGATATCCAGGTGAGAGGCCCAGGCAAAGAGATCGACAGGCTTGAAGGCGACCATGAAATTCGTAGTGAGCGGAATATGTGGAGTCGTTGCGCGCAGAATATCTTCTTCGATACGGTAACAGTTTAGGAGGGAATGGGACATAAAGCGCCAGTAATCGAGTTTCTGCGCGGGATTAATCTGCGCGGGACTGATACGTGGGGGGACGATATCCTCCCAATAATAATAGCGCTGGCTCCAGAAATTTGTAGACCATGCCGCGTTGAGTGTATCTAGCGTATGATATTTTTGTTGCAGCCACACGCGGAAGGCGACCGCACAATTATCGCAGTAGCAGGCTGGTACGTGGCAACCATACTCGTTGTTGATATGCCACATTTTCAGTGCCGGATGATTCGCGTAGCGCTGTGCCAGGTGCTGGACGAGTACGGCAGCTTTGCGCCAATAGTCGGGGCTGTTCGGACAGTACTGTTGCCTTGAGCCATGGCTCATGCGTACGCCCTGGTCGGTAACGGGCAACATCGAGGGATAGAGACGACTCATCCATGTGGGCGGCGAGGCGGTTGCGGTAGCGAGGTCAGCCGCGATCCCATTGTGCTGAAGCATATCCATGATGCGGTCGAGCCTATCGAAGGTATAGTGTTCTGGCTCTGGCTCTAGCAAGGCCCAGGAAAATACGTTGATCGTGACCATGTTGATATGGGTCTGTTTCATCAAACGCATGTCCTCGTGCCAGATGTCTTCTGACCATTGTTCCGGATTGTAGTCGCCGCCATAGAGAATATGACCTGGCAATGGATGTTGCATCAATCTAACCCGCTTTCTTCTTGGTATCTACATCCTATTCATGATGCCACTATATAGCACTATTTTGCATGAAGCGCTCAGGTGAAAGAACCATACGTGTCGCGCAAAGCATTGTGCATCGCATCCTCAACCTCATTGATAAGGTGGAGCATCAACTGGTGTGCCCACGCTTCATCCCAGTCGCCCTGCATTTGTAAATGGCGTTTGCATTGTGCTAATGGATCGGATGGATCATCGATGTGCAGAGCCGATGCGAGTGTCACGCTATCGTCTTGTTCAGCAGGCCGCGACCGTATATTCATCTCGATGAGCATCGGGCCATGACCAGCGCGCACATACTCCATGGCATGCCGCATAGTGTTTACTGTGGTGATGATATCCGTCCCGTCTATGTGCTCGTAGGTGAGCCCTTTTGGCAGCGAGTAGTGTTGCAAGCAAGACGAGCGCGTGTCCTCACCGGTTGGAGCACACATATGCTCACAAATAAAGATGACCGGCAGCTGTTGCTGTGCCGCAAACTCCAACGCCTCACGGAAATCCGCCTCGTCGCTGATCGTTTCATCGCAATAGGCTACGGTCACCACCTTTGCCTTGCGCAACTTGCTGGCGAACGCTATGCCCGCGGCATGCAGCAGGCTGGTCGCGACTGGCACGGAGCCGGTGACGGTATTGTGTTTATGGTAGCCCCAATATTGAGGTGATGCCGTCGCCGCAGCGAGTGTATTGGGTGCATTGTCGTCACCTGTGCTATGGGGATTGCTAAGAGCGCGATAGGATTGCAGGCAACTACGGAAGATCTCGTAGGCGGTCATGCCTATCGTCAAAACGACACCCAGGTCGCGATAATAGGGGAGGGTGAAATCGGTGCCGATCTCGATGCAGACCGCGCTACCAATTTGTGCTGCCTCGTACCCACAACAACTCACGACATCATCGATATGCCCTTGCCTGGATAGTTGCGCTCTTAATAGTTTTACAAGTGCGCTATCAACTATGCGTGTAAGCAGCATTTTCGTATAGAGGTCGCGTAGCATATGTGTGGATAGCTTTAATGGCATACTTGTCGTCATCTACACCGTCTCATCCATTGTCGTTCGTTTAGAAGTTACGGGGGGCACAGATGATCATTGTATCATTTGCGCATAATTTAGTCCTGACCCATTATAAATGCTGACTTGACGAATGTCTAGCGAGCGTATTTTACTATGCAAGGGACTAAGCAAGTGAGGAAAACTATCCTTTGTGCGTTTATTTAATAAAAATAGAAAGTAGAAAGTCTCTTTGTCACGGCATTGCTTTTCATAGGCGTCAACTCTATAATGGTGATGAATGGTGGTATGCTTGATTACTAGTGGATACGGAAGCACCGATGGAGCCTACAAGGTCAATGCAGACAAGTATGGAGGCAGAAAGAAAGATGACAGTAGATATTGGAGCTATACAAGCTAATACTTCAGCAAAGTCGCTGGATGTGATCGCGCTTTACCGTACGATGCTCACAGCAAGAGTAACGAACGATCTGTTAAAAACACGAAAAACACAGGGCCGCTTCCCCTTTTATATAGGGTGTGGGGGTCATGAGGTGATGGCCGCCGTCGTAGCCGCGTTGCGCGAGGACGACTGGCTGGCTTTATATTACCGCGACCTGGCCGCATGGTTGGAGCGCATGGACGACAAAGGCAGTATATTGCGTGAGTCCTACCTGCGCGAGACCGGCCCGATGAGCGCGGGCCGCAACATGCCGGGGCACTACATGAGCAAAGAACGTCACATCCTGCCGGGTGTGAGCGAGGTTGCTGGCCTGTGTCCTTTCGCGGGTGGTGTTGGCTTCGCGCTCAAGCGTGAGCAAAGCGACGCGCTGATCATGTGCTCGACCGGAGACGGAGGGGCCGCGACCAATGACTTCTTCACACTCTATCGCCAGGCCTCGATCTACCAATTGCCCATATTGATGGTGATCGAGGATAATGACTGGGCGATCACCATGCCCGGAGGGCAGCAGTGGGGAGGATCGCTGGTCGAGTGGGCGAAGGGTGGTGGTGTGTACGCCGAAGAGGTCGATGGGACCGACGCTATCGCGACATACGAAAAGACACGCGAATTCGCGCAGCATATCCGCTCCGGTAAGGGTCCGGTGCTGATGCACCTGCACGTTGGCCTGCTCGATGCTCATTCCAGTAGTACCGACATCAAATCGTACCGCACAAAAGAAGAGATCGAGTTGACGACCGCCACCAAAGATCCGGTCAAAAACTTTGGGCGCTGGCTGGTAGAGCAAGGGAAGCTGAGCGAAGAAGATCTGACACGCATGCGCAAAGAGATACGCGCGGAACTGGAAGCCATCGAGCAAGAGGTCGTCAAAGAGGCACAACCCACCTCCGAGGGTGTTGAGAAACACGTGCTCAACGTGCCTGTGTGGCGCGAGAACAGCCCGCGTGGAACGCGTCGCACCATGACAATGCTGGGCGCAATTAACGAGGCTCTGGTAGAACTGGCGCAACGTGATCCCAATTTCTTCGTTTTTGGTCAGGATGTGGGCAGCCCCAAAGGTGGTGTCTTCGGTGCCACAGCCTCACTGGTGAAGCAGATGCCCGATCGCGCGATCAGCAGTCCGTTGAACGAGCAGTTGATCATAGGTCTGGTCGCTGGCGCTGGTTTTAAGGATGGACGTGCGCGTTGCGCCGAAATTCAGTTTGTCGATTACCATCAATCAGCCGCGCAAACGATTCGTCTTGCCGCTCGTTTCCCTTATCAGACGCGTGGTATGTGGGAGTCGCCGTTGTTGATCCGCACGAAATCTGGTAGTGGTGGTGGCGGCCCGATCTCTGCCAGTGGGTCCGCCGGCGGTGGTGCCTATGGGCACTCCAACGCTGGCGAGCAGTGGTTCACCAACACACCGGGTATCATCACCGTTTGTCCGGCGTCGCCATTCGATGCCAAGGGTTTGTTACTGGAGTCCGCGCGCGCGCAATCACCGGTCGTCTTCCTGGAACGTGGTCGTCTCTATCGTTCGGAGCCACCGAAGGATGCTGAGGGTCACATTATCGCGGAGATGGCGCAGTATTGGAGCGTACCGGATGGCTACTACACACTCCCGCTGGGGCAGGCACGCCGCCTCAAAATCGGCGATGGACCCACAAAAATGGCTATTATCGCCTGGGGCACGATGGTGCTGGAGGCATGTACCGCGGCTGCCAATTACGTGAAACGCGAGGGTGGAGCAGTTGAGGTGGTGGATTTGCGTACGTTGATCCCATTTGATAAAGAGGCGATTACGTCAGCAGTCAAAGCAGCGAATCACGTGATTGTCGTGACGGAAGAGCCGGATGTCTCCAGTTTTGGCCGTCTCGTGCACTCATGGATCGTGCAAAATTGCTTTTACGACCTGGATAGTACGCCCGCGTTCCTGAGCGCCATCGCGGCCCACGCCGCGCCCTATAGCGATGCTGAGGAAAGCGCCTTCTACCCCTCGGCGCGCACGATCGAAGCGAAAATCGCTGAGTTACTGGCTGAGTGATTCTCTGAAACTCATGCACGCGGCGTTCGTAATTACAGAAAATGGAAAATTATGAGGAGGGAAACAAAAAGATGACCTGTACAAAATGTGGCAGCGATGTCACAGGAAAAAAGTTCTGCCCTGATTGTGGAACTCCCGTTCAGCAGTCTACAGCTCCCAGCGGTCAGACCTGCCCAAATTGCCATAACGAAGTAAAAGCGGACGCGGCGTTTTGTATTCATTGTGGAAGCGCGTTGCATGCCGCGGCTCCTGCTCCAACAACTTGCCCTGTATGCCACAACGCTGTCGCGGCGAACACTGATTTTTGCACCAGTTGTGGTCACGATATGCATCTTGGTGCAGCCCAGACGCAAGCACCGGCCAGTAGTATCGTATGTCCCGCATGTGGATATCAGAATGCCGCGACTATGCGCTTCTGCGGTCAATGTGGTGGTCCATTACAGGCCACCGCTACGACCCAGAACGGTTATGGGCAAGCAGTGCCTACTACCTACGCGCAACCACAGAACCCCTATCAGCAGCAGCCCTATGCGCAACCGCAGAATCCTTATCAGCAGCAGGGACAGTACCAGCAGGCACCGCAGTACTACAATAATCAGGCGGGCTACCAGGGTCAGCAGGTGATGGGCCAGGGACCTATGGTTTTGCGTTGTCCTGTGTGTATGGCGATGGCTCCGGTCGGCACACCCAATTGTGTGAGCTGCCATACCAGTCTGGCTGGTGTAGTGCCTACTCCCGCCAATATGCCTGTGCAAGGTCAGCAAGGAGGCTTTTTGCAGGGCAATGGTGGTGGTATGGCGATGGGCGCCTTAGGTGGGGTCGCCGCGGTAATCGGTGGTGAGATGTTGTTACACGGCATCGAGAACTCGATTGAAGGTCGCGATGATGATGGATGGCGTCACCGACGCAGAGACGATGGTCTACTGGGCGGATTGGGAAATGTGATTGATGACATCGGCCTTTAAATTTGGTGGCGAGAAAACGGCTTTTCGTCCTATCAAGAGAAAGATTTCTTGCTACAGGACATGAAACCGTCTATAATACGGCGAGAATGCA
>CAZZWK010000031.1:6169-17646 GCA_964657925.1 uncultured Dictyobacter sp. | reverse complement strand
GAGAAAGATTTCTTGCTACAGGACATGAAACCGTCTATAATACGGCGAGAATGCACCTGAAAGCAGCAGGATACAGCGAATATTCTAGCAGTGGAATATGTATCCATGCTGTCTTTCTATGCTGATTATGCTAACCTTTTTGATGTTGCGGCGTTCCCATAACAGCGTTTTCCACTATGGGGATTGGGAAAGGGAGAAACGGCGAAAAAGTCTTTACTTGCTTTACGAAAGTTTGAGACTTGAGCCAGACGATCTTATGAACTACGAGCGAACGACACTTAAGAATGGGTTACGTCTGATTACCGCTCACATGCCAGGCATGCGCTCCGCGAGTATCGCTTTATCTTTTTCCGTTGGCTCACGCTACGAGCAGGATGATGTGATGGGTATTTCACACTTCATAGAACATATGCTTTTCAAGGGAACACAGAAATACCCGACGACGAAATTGATTTCCCAGGCCATCGAAGGCGTGGGTGGCAGTTTCAATGGTAGTACTGGCAAAGAGATCACGAATTATACCGCTCGTGTTCCTGGCGAATATCTTTCGACTGTCCTCGACGTTATGGCTGATATGGTACGCTATCCCCTTTTTGATGCGCAGGAGATAGAGAAGGAGCGTGGCGTCATTATCGAGGAATTGAGCTCGACCCAGGATGATCCGCAGGAGTGGGTCGGTTTGCTGATTGATGAGGTGATGTGGCCGGGCCTTCCACTTGGTCGGGACGATGCGGGCACCATCGAGAGTGTGAGCAGTTTGCAACGGCAGCAGTTGCTTGCGTATCTAGACACCTACTATCGTCCCAATTCTCTGGTGATAAGTGTTGCGGGCAATATCGATCACGCGCGCATCGTACAGCAGGTCGAAGATCTTTTTGGTGACTGGCAAGCTCATGACCATCCAAAGTGGATCGAAAGCCTGCCCCCTCGTGAAGTAGCTCCCGTGCGGCTGGTCAAAAAGATGACGGAGCAGACAAATATCGCGCTTGCCACGCTGGGCGTTGCCTATGGGTCCGAGCACTATGCCCCGTTGCTGTTGCTCAATGCGGTGCTTGGTGATGGTATGAGTTCTCGCCTTTTCCAATCTATTCGTGAAGATCAGGGGCTGGCTTACGACATTGGTAGTTATTTCAACAGTTTTTACGAAACTGGCAGTTTAGTTATAAGTGCGGGTGTTGATCCGTCGCATACACGAGAAACTATCCGTGCGATTGTCTCAGAGTTAACACGGCTGTGTCGTGAACCGGTGCCCGACGACGAACTGGCGCGTACAAAAGCGTATGTCGAGGGCGGTGTCCTGCTTGGATTGGAGGGCACCCATCAGGTCGCCTCCTGGCTGGGCAATCAGGAATGTCTCTACAATCGTATCTGGACCATTGATGAAATTCTCGATGAGATTCATGCGGTGACTGCACAGGATTTACAACAGGTAGCGCGCACGTATTTCGACCCCGCATGGCGCCGATTGGCAATTATTGGGCCAGAGGACGTGCGCCGAGCAAAACAGTTCGAAGCGTTGCTTGCAGATGCGTAAAGCGGGAAGGGGAGATTGATCTTTATGGCACAAACAACATCACGAAATCCAGTATCACAAGAACCTCTGCAAATGACGCTCCGCGACTACTTGCAGAAGACGGAGGATGCCCTGGGCTCCCGCCGTATCGATGATGCGCTCGCTTATTGCCAGATGATCCTGACTCGTTTCCCCGATGCGCTCGAAGGTCAGCGCCTGCTGGGCGAGGTATACCTGGCACAAGGGCATTTAGAGGAGGCACGCCAATCGTTCGATTGGGTGCTCATCAATGACCCTGAAAATGTGATTGCCTATTGTAGCCGTGCCCTGGTAAGCGAACGCATCGGAGATGTCGATACCGCGCTCGACTGCTATCAACAAGCATACGAATTGAGCCGTGGTAACAGCCAGATCCGTCACGTATTCAACCAGTTGAGTAAAAAGTCCGGGCAGCCAGGGTTCATGCTCTCGCGCGCCGGTCTCGCGCGGCTCTATATGCGTGGCAGCTTGTTCTCTCAGGCGCACCAGGAGTGGAATATCGTGCTGGCACAGACGCCAGATCGCCTGGATGCACGTACCGGCCTGCTTGAATTGTACTGGTTACAGGGCCGTAGTGATCTCGTCGCGCAACTGGCACGACAAATTCTTAAAACGGTGCCCGATTGCTTAAAAGCTTTGCTGCTGCTAGCGTATACGCTAGCTCCACAGGATATGGCGCAAGCGCAGGAGTTGATGCGCCATGCCGATGCGCTCGACCCTGATCAGATGATGGCTCACGATCTTTTCACGGATGCGCTCTCCAGGCAGCCCAACCATCCTTTCTTCCAATTGTTGCACAACGATCCCACGCTTCTGTCTGCTACTCAACTCCCTTCGGCGGCAAAAAATAGTGCGCCTGTAACCGAAGATCAGCCATTTATCGCCCGTCCCACGTCTTCGGATGATATTTTCTCTCAATTGAGCGATGCGAACAATGAGTCTGACGTGACGATGGTCGGTCGGAGCGCGAGCCAGAGTTCCTCGGATGTCCCCGAGCAAAATATGCCGAGGAATGAGGCAGATAACGCGAGTATGGCTCAGTCGCTTTCACAGGCTGACGCAAACCTCGATAACAATCCGCGCGGCAATGATCGTGTAACGCCGACAGTGTGGGATGCGTCGACGCAAAACGTTGTGCTCAATGCTCAATCCGCTGAATCGACGGACACGTCTACGCCCGAACCCTGGGATTTGCTGCAAAAGACGTTGGATGGTATAGATACAAAAGGCTCGGATCAACCACACGATTTTTCATCTCCCGAGCCAGCGGCTTGGGTGGATATTCCTTCTCCCGCATCTTCCGAGACCCTTCGAGTCGGGTCTCAACAAGGAATTGGCGACTTGAATTCGCCCAGTTTGTGGGGGGCCACCCCCGAGGAAAGTACTCCTCCTGATTGGCTGAATATGCTCACTCAGTTGGAGCGAAATCAGTTGGATGATGCTCCGCAGTATACCAACGCGAACGAGAGTAGCCAGACACCATCTCCATCGTTGGTGCAGCCATCGACACCACTTGAACAGGTTCCCGTTCAACCGCAAGCGCCACAGGAACAGCAGTGGACGTCGAGTGATGCCAATAATACCTATCTGGATGATGACGATGACGACATCGGTCTACCCACACACGACACATTGCCCGCCTGGATGAAAAACGAAGAGCCGGTGGTAAAACAGGAGCCGGTGGCGTCTACAAATGGTTCGCTTCCTGAGCCTGAGGCAGCAAGTCGAGAGGAGGATGACGAGAGCGACGACGAGGAATCGTTCTTCGGCCCCGATTGGCTAAAGTCTCTCGGTGCCGCGTCATTGCATGGGCTTTCTACAGAGATGCCCGCAATAGACCTGTCATCAGAAACTCAAGCGACTACACAAGAGAGCCAGTCGCAGCCCACTGAACCCCCGCTGTCTTCCTCTTCACAGGAGGAGACAGCTCAGGCGGCAAACAATGTTGATACAACTCGATCGATGTCACCTGAGGAATCCTGGACCGCGTTTATTCAAAATGATGCCGATGCTGCTGAAAGTACAAACACAACCGATACCAGTGAACAGAGCGATGCATCCGGGTCCTCTGATCCTGAGCAGCCCACATGGCTAACGCAGATGGCGGCGTTCCAACCATCGAATGCTGAAGTGTCCGATGAGCCATTGCCATTGGTGACAACACAGTCAAACGACAAGCTACAGGAACAGAATATCGCGGCAGTGCTCCAGGAGTTGGAGCAACGCTATTCGAACGGTTTTGTGCCATTGGAGCCAAATTCGCTTTCGTCTATCGCCCAGGCAGAAAATAGCTCATCCACTGCTCCTGAAGAAGATACTCCGGACGTAGCGTCCCCCCATTATGAGGACTCTTCACTCTCTTCAGCGCTTGCTGAACTGGGGCGTTTCTCGGCACCTTCTAATGAGACAGCGGATAGCAACTATTCACAGGACCCATATCTTTCTGACCCATCTGCGCCTATAGACGAGCCTTCATGGCTGGCAGCTTTGCGTTCCTCGTCGGTGCCGCAAACGCCCGCGTTTTCGCCGGAATCCTCGTCGGATGCAACGTCCTCCGCGCAAGTGGACGATCGTTTCGAGCAGGGGCAAACCGGCCAGGATGAGAGGGCTGAACACTTTTCTGAGCTTGCGGATACCTCCACAACGGATGCAACACGCAGAGGAGCTACTACAGAGTCGGCTGAGCAGGCGAACATGCCTACTGAATCTTTCCCTTTCAATCCAACGCCGCCAACAACTTCTCCTTCAGCGGCGGACTCGCTCTCTTCCACACGACCAAATCCTTTGCTGGAGAATGAGCTAGAAACGACCATGCGCCGACCAGCGGTGCGTTTGCAACCTGTACAGCAAAAAAGTGGTTTTATTCAGGAAGCTAGCCGTGTGAGTGATGGGAGTGCAGGACTGGCTGGTAATGGAAACTATCGCGAGCACCTGTTGAACGGGTATCAGGCTCAACTGCTCGGTGATTTCGATGGCGCAATGCGCGAGTACCGTATGATCATTCGTAATGCTCCTGATCTGTTAGGAGATGTTGTGAGCAATGTACGTGCTCTTTTGAAACTCGCGCCAAACTATTCTGCTGGCTATCGCGTTCTCGGTGACGCCTATATGCGTCAGGGTGAGTACTTGCAAGCGATGGAGTCTTATAACAAGGCTCTGACTATGGTGAAAAAAGCGAAAAACTGAAAAACCAGCTTGCCATAAAAATAAAAAGAGTCCTTGTAGACAGATGAGCGATAGCAGCGTTTCTGTCTGAAAGACTAACACAAGAGGAGTCATTGGCGTGGAAACAATCCTGCAACGTTTGACCGAGTTTGACGAGATACGCGACGCTATTCTTGTTGGCAAGGATGGGCTCATCGTCGCTGGTATACTACGTAGTGAGGATGAAGAAGTGATTGGCGCGATGTCTGCGGCAACCTTTGGGTCTATCAATGACCTTACTGCCCATATCAGCAATGGTACGACACGCCACGTGATCATCGAAACCAAGACTGGTACAATTCAGATGGAAGAAGCTGGTGACCTCATCCTGGTGGTGATGGCGAACGAAAAAGGCAACCTGGGACGTGTTCGTACCGAGATGAAAAAAGCCTGTCAGCAACTTGTGCAGGTTGTTGCCGGTTATTAAAATGATAAAAAGGAGTTCTTTTTTTATATGGAGCGTACACTTGTTCTGTTAAAGCCCGATGCGGTGCAAAGGGATCTAGTGGGAGAGATTATTTCGCGGCTGGAGCGTAAGGGGCTGAAGATTGCTGGCCTCAAGATGATGACCCTTTCGAGCGAGCTACTTGATGAGCATTATAGCCATCTTGTTGGTCGCCCTTTTTTCCCGGAAGTGAAGGCTTTCATGCAATTGACCCCGGTGGTTGCGCTGTGCCTTGAGGGCGTTGACTGCGTCGATACCGTCCGCCAACTCGCGGGCATCACCAAGGCACGTGAGGCTGCCCCTGGTACGATTCGCGGCGAATTCGCCATGAGCGTGCAGGCGAACCTTATTCACTGCTCCGATTCTCTGGAAACCGCCAGAGTCGAGGTTCCGCGTTTCTTTAAAGCTGAAGAGTTGTTCTCGTATCCCGACGTGCTCGAAACCTATGTCTACAATTCGAGCGAGCGTGGCTAGCCCGTCTTTGTTTCTCCTCCAGTAGTTCACAGGGCTGGTGGAGCGCCTGACAGACGCTCCACCAGCCCTGGTATTGTTCTCCCACATCTCTACAATTCATTTCTACCTCAGGCATATTTCTATACTCTATCCCACCTGTTGCATAAGGGGGACAAGAATGCACGAACATGCTCTGTTTCTAGTTTTGTGAAAAACAGGTATATGGTGGGGAGGGTCTATTTTCTCTCTATTGAGCCATTGAGCTTATAAACGTCGCCAGATTCCCTGGCACATTGCAGTCTGTTGCATGTCTATGAAGTGTGAGCGAGATATGCTTGCTACAAAAGAACTATAAAGAGGCATGTATAGTTTTAATGCCCGGTTTTAGTGCGATGCGGCACGTGCTTCTACCGGCGTCTCCGGCTCCTGTGTGCTTTGTCGATTTTGGCGAGCGAGTCGCCAGCAGCAGGATTTGCTGCGCAGACATTTATCTTGTTCCTCCAGTGTTTCTGGCGGTGTATTCTGCAAACAAAAGACCTGATACATTGGTTCGCCTGATACATCGTTACACGGAAACCAACGCTCGCGATAAAATGGACATGCGTTTTTATGCCGACGCCAATTTGGATTTTCTGCTGGATTAGATTCTACTGTCCCTGACAACCAGGTTTCCTTCCTAAAAATCTTATGCCAAAACCCAGAGCTATGACGAGTCGAGCACCTATAAGCATTGCTCGTGCGATCGCACTCGGGGTTTCAGATAAGTAGTAACGAGTTTATAGTGATACAGTGATTTTGTGTAATGCAAATGCTGTGCTGCCCACAGTATACCATATCTGCTTCAGGCCAACGCGCTGAAGAAACGCCGCTTTCGCAATCCAGCGAACAATGCTATGATAGGAAAAAATGGAGCAATCTCTTTGAACGAGCCCGTGTCACAGCCAAAGTTCATCCCCGTCCCGTGGACCGATAAACAGACGTTCAACGGTGTCTTTTTTACGGTCATTCCTTTGTTAGCCCTCGATGTCGGCCTTTCGTTCCTCAATACAGGCAGTACCACAGTTACTAAACCATTGTCCTTGCAACTCGATTGGGTCAATGCGATCGTGACGTTTGTGCTGTCCGCGCTGCTTGAAGGAGCGTTTTTGATTGCGCCTTACTGTTACGCGCGGATAACGCGCGGGCGTAGCATGCTTACGGAGATACGTTCGATCCCTTCCTTGCTCGGCTTTCGGCGCTTTAATATCGTGCGCAGTCTGCTGCTGGTGATTGTGTTGTTTCTCTTTGTGTTGGTGATCAACGAAGTGTACCAGTTTTTCATCACGATCTTTCACTTGAATTTGCAAACAAACGATCAGGTAGTGCTGGATAGAGGCAAAAGCGCGCCGATTACAACCTATGCCACACTGCTGGTAGCGGTAATTGTTGCCCCTTTTTGCGAGGAAGTATTTTTCCGCAGCTTTGTGTTTATGGGACTGCGCAATGGTATGCCGCTACTCTGGGCCATTGTATTTAGCGCGCTCATTTTCGGGGTGGCACACGCTGATATCGCTTCATTCCCGGTGCTCTTCTTTATCGGTCTGGCCCTGGCGGTCGTGCGCTGGCAGACCGATTCGATCTGGCCCGGCATGATTCTTCACGCCCTGAACAATGGTTTGAGCGCGCTATTGATCGTGCTGGCGATGCATGGACTGCCGGTCTAACTGATGCGTTCGCCCACAAATACGCGCAGAATGCCTAGCAGAAGGCACAGGAGTGGGAGTTGTGCCGCGAAAAGATTGTCTCCAGGGCCCGCAAAGGCTGGTGAAGATGGCAGTAGCAACAGGAGTGGCGTTAGCCCGAATAAAAAAGTGGGCCCAGGTTGCAAGCGCCAGCAGGCAGGTCGCAACCACCAGACGATGACGCTAAATGCGGTAGCTATGGCGGCGATACTGCTTTCGAGTGTGAGCTGTGAGCGCACATCCGCTGGTGTTAAAAAATAGATCAGTAGCACGATCACGCCGCCCAGCAGCGGTAATATTCTGAATAACCACAGATCCCAGGAGTGTAGTGGTGTGTAGGCGATCGATAGACAGACAAAGGTGGCGAGCAGCAGACAGGTACTGGCTGTATTCGCATCGGCGATAAGTGCCGATTGTGGATCGAGCGAGAGTGTATCAATCCAGCAATTGATCCCCATCGCTATGGCCCAGACGCAGCCTGATAAAGCTCCCAACCGCAACCAGCCGCAATGTGTTCGATATGCGACAGCTACCCATCCAAACAGAATAAGCGCAAGATAGGTTAGCAATACAGCGAGAGGTGGGTAGCGAGCGGAGAGCCAGCTTTGCGTGAAAAGGCTGGCGAGGCTTAAGCCTGCCAGGAGGACGATGGTAAAAAGAGCCATAAAACGGGGTGTCCAGATAGAAGGATGGTGCGCGTTTTGTGCCTGTTCTGTGCCGTCAATTTCCTGCATACTATTATCCATCAAGCTATTTTTATGCTAGAGGTGCTTTTTTGTTGTCAGGTAGAGTACCCTGTCAAGTTTTATCCTGGACGATAAGCATCCCTCTACTGTAACGTATATGCATGCACTGAGGCAACGCCTGTTTTATCTGATATCTTTGTACAGGCGTTGCAGGCGCGCCGAAGAAACGCCGAAGCTATAGAGAACGCGCAGACACCACATCAGACTGATGCTGCGCAAAAGTCCTATCTCTTCATGCCGTCGGACAGAGGTGGTAACAGTCTCCGCGAGGAGAACGATTTTGCCATGTCGACGCAGTCTGTGCATGATTTCAATATCTTCCATCAATGGTTGTTCGGGATAGCCTCCGACCTGCCAGAATCGTGTTCTGGGCATGAAATAGGCCTGATCTCCTGTAAAAGAGCGACGCAGGTATGAGCGTAGGTTGATGCTCTTTTCAATAAGACGATACGGCCAATGCTCGCTATCGAAGTGGAGTCTGAACGCGCCCGCCACTATCCCCGGTTGTCTCAATGCCTGCTCTATCAATGTCAGCGCGCGCGCTGGTAGTTGTGTATCGGCGTGCAGAAAAAGCAAGATATCACCTGATGCTGTACGTGCACCTGCATTCATCTGTCTAGCGCGTCCTCGTGCTGTATGAACGACGTGACCATACTGGTTACCTATCTCGACCGTGCGATCACAACTGCCACCGTCGATGATCAACAGTTCGTAATCACAGCCCGCGCATACGCGACAGATAGCGGCAAGCTGTGCATCTAATACTGTTTCCTCGTTAAGGACGGGCATAATGATGGAGAAACGCATATTTTATACTATATCTTCCAATACTTTCCGTTTTGCTATCAAATTGAGTCAGTGAGTACTGACAGATGGTGTTTGATCGCGCCGTACACGTGTCGGTAAAGGGATGAACGCGCTCTCTTGTGCATGTGGTTGCGCTGGACGCATTTTGGCGTTGAGTGCGCAAAAGGACATGACGCCGCGCGGGGAGGCGTTGTGAAAGCAGCAGCGTTCGATACGGCTCATGTCGATATCGCTCTCATCCATGAAAGGCTTGATGAAGAGCGTCAACGTCTTGCGGCTGGTCAAAAGTGAGGGATCGCTGCCGATATGCGGCCACAATGTTTTCATCAATTTCAGGCTGCCACCGATATTGGTGACAATGTAGGGCAACACCGCGGAGCGACCCTGAGTCAACATACGTAACATCATGTTGGGACGTGGTCCCATGACCTCGATGAATTCCCGCAACGTGAAATTGGGCGCGATCGGCTTGTAACCATCTTTGGTGTGCTTGAGCAGGGTAAAGCTATTGCACAGAGGCGAGCCTTCTCCGACGGGGAAGAATAGATTCTGGGAGATGCCCGTCTGTTCCTCGATCAGTTGCAGGATCTCGGGCATACGTAGCTTGTGCGGCTTTTTGGGCGTGCTTTCCTCGGATGATTGTTGTGTTTTATCGATGTTGAAACGCCCGAAAGGGGTGGCAGCCTGAAAGGCGATGGCGCAGACGGTGTCGGGATGTTGCCAGGCGAAATCGATGAGTGGCCCAATCTGATCAGTATTGAGGCCATCGTAGAGCGAAACCGCCAGTGTCGAGGGTAGTTTGGCACGTTCTAACGCCTGGATAGCCTGTAGGCGCACCTCCCACAGGTTCTCGCCGCGCAGTGTCTCGATGTCCTTTGCTCTGGTACTATCGAATTGGAGATAGACGGAGGTAAACCCCCAGGAGACAAGCTTCTCAGCGAAGTCTTTTTCGCGCGCCAGGCGAATACCATTGCTGACCATTTCCAGGTGCGCGAAGCCTTTTTTCTTGACCAGGGCCGCGATCTTGTCCAGGTCCTTGCGTACAGAAGGCTCACCGCCGGAAATCTGCAGCGAAATACCCTTGCCCTCGACCTCGATCAGTTGATCCAGGCGCATTTCGATCTCTTCCAGCGTATAGTCGCGCTCGGACGGACTTGAATACGCGTAACACATGGGGCAGGTCAGGTTGCAGCGCTCGGTCACTTCGAGAATCGCCAGTCCGGCTGGTTTGCGTAGGGGAAACGGAGACAGACCATGGGAAATATCGGTGTTGCCGCCGTCCCCGTAGTGCTGGATCATGATTTTTTCAACGGCGAACGACTGCCGGTAAAAAGGTGCCTGGTAGCCCAGGTCTGTCTCACTACTGCCGTGAACCGGACAGGTACGTGTGAAGAAGACTTGCTCGTTCTCATGCACCGCATATACAGCGGGTACGACCTCTCCACAGGTTGAACAAATACTGCGCGTCTGTTTCAAGATTTCGGCCAAGGCGTCTGCTCCTTATTGACTAGTCATGATCAGGTGAGGGTGTAAGTTTGAAAGGCGGCACGAATACCCTCAATCAAGACTATATCATAAGCACACAGCGGAGGGGCAAACGCGTGGTTTGCCACCGGTCGATAAATCATCCACCAGTGGATAAATCTTCCCTCTACAGAGTGGACGGAGGGGACAAACCACGCGTTTGCCCTGGGTTAGATTAGTGGACCTCCAAAAAGGGTCGCGGCCTGTTTCCTCAGATTTTGGAGACCGCTACTCCAATGCACAGGGTATGGTTCTTCGACCGTGAGTGCCCGATAGTGTTCGGGCAGCAGGGCGAGATTTTGCTGGGCCAGTTCGCGAATTTCTGAAAGTGGTGGCAGGCTACCGGGTACGACCTCGCCATTGCGCACGACTGGCCGTAGAAGGCGTTGATAATTGTCGGGCCGTGGCTCCTGGGCGAGTTGGATGATATCTTCTTGCCAGTGTGGATCGCGATAAATCTCTTTTTTGCCCGGCCAGGTACTTTTTTCGCCCGCAGTCTTCATTTTGGGATATTCAACGCCCGTTTCGTCGACATACCACACCTCTTTGTACACTGTACCCAGGGCACCTCCCTCGACACCATGTTCAAGCGAGCCCGCACCACTTCCCAGGGCCGTGCCGACACCAAAAGAGTCGATTTCGGCACCCGCCGCGATCAGATCGGCGATCTTCCACTCGTCCAGATCGCTACTGGCGAGCACACGTACATAGTGTAGATCGGCCTGGTCGAGTTGTGCGCGCACGTATTTGGTGTCTTCGACCAGATCACCACTATCGATACGCACCGCCGCCAGCGTGTGTCCCATCGTCTCTTGTGATCGTAACGCGACATCGATAGCGGTGTGGATGGCGTGACGGGTATCATAGGTATCCAGCAGCAGTGTGTAACGATTATAGGCCGATGCGATCGCCTCGAATGCCTCCAGCTCGGATGGATACATCTCGATCAACGCGTGTGGCACCGTTCCGGTTGCGGGCAAGCGATACTCGTAGGCCGCGTTGAGCAGCGAGGTGCTGGCACAGCC
>CAZZWK010000031.1:0-6069 GCA_964657925.1 uncultured Dictyobacter sp. | reverse complement strand
TCATCGAGAAAGGCCTCATCATAATCGCGGATATGTGCGAGGAAACGTAGCTCCTCGGGGGTATAGCGAAACGATTGCACAAAATCCAGGGCCATTTCCAGGCCCGCGACCAGTAAATATGCTCCACCAAACGGGGCTTTGCGTGTGTAGAGATCAAAGGTGGTCATGCCATTATGACCAGTGCGCCACGAGACATAGGCCGAATCGGGATGATACATGTCAGTCATCAATCCTGGATGCAGGCTAGGTGTACGACGATGCATAACGAGTTTCCTCTTTTCCACGTGGTGATAGTACCAGTACCTTGTATCTTAGTGTACATTGTACAATATCTCTGCTTGAAAATTATTGTACCATACCAAAGCAAGCTGATGAAAAGAAAAACGATCAAATTGTCTATTTAGCACTGGTCCTAAACGTGTAACGATTGCAAAAGAAAAAAAACGATTAATCGATTAGCAATGAAAAGGTTGGTAGTGCTCGTGAGTGGACAATCTCAAATACCGTCGGGCCTGGAGAGGCGCGTCGAAGATTATACAGTCATCACTGGTCGTTCTTCATATGTCGACGATATACGCCTGGATGCGGATCGACCTGCCTTCTTATACATGGGTGTTGTACGCAGTACCTATGCTCACGCTCGTATTCTTGCCATCGATCTCGCTGAAGCGCGGGCCATGCCAGGCGTTATCGGTGCCTACGCGGGTGATGAACTGGCTGCCGGTTTGCCAACGATGGATGTGATGGGGATGCCGGATGCACAGAAGCCGCCTCGTTATCCACTGGCGCTAAAAAAGGTACGCTACGTCGGCGATCCTGTGGCTGTTGTGCTGGCGGAAAGCCAGTATATCGCGCGCGATGCCTGCGATCGTATCAAGATCGAGTATGAGCCTTTACCTGTAGTGGTTGATGTGGAGCAGGCCAGCAAAGCAGATGCGCCTCTGCTCTACGAGGAATTGGGCACGAATGTGCTGTATCGCAAACCTAACCGTGGTGGCGAGATTGATAGCATTTTTGCGCAAGCCGAGCATAGGGTGACGCTGCGTCTGGAGAATCAGCGACTTGCTCCCACTTCAATGGAGCCACGCACCTGTATGTTCGATTATGATGCGGCAAGAGGCTATTTGACCGCGTATGTCTCATCGCAGAACATTTTTGGGATGCGCGGCACGCTGGCGCGCTTTCTCGATCTGCCTGAAGATCACATACGTGTGCACAATGCCGATGTGGGTGGTGCGTTCGGCTCTAAAACTCTCTTCCTGGGTGAAGAGATCATTGCCGCCCTGCTGGCGAAAAGGCACGCGCGACCGGTCAAGTGGGTCGAGGATCGCAGCGAAAATTTAGAGGCGCACATGCATGGGCGCGGCCAGCTAAATTACGTCGAGGCCGCTTATACGTCGCAAGGTGACCTGCTCGGACTACGTGTGCACACGCTGGGAGATGTGGGTGCTTTCATCTATGGCATCGGGCATATGTTGCCCATGTTTACCTCCAACATGCTCAGCGGAGCCTATCATGTGCAGGCGATCGATTGTGATATCGCCGCCGTTCTGACCAATAAGGTGCCCACGGGCGCGTACAGAGGCGCGGGCCGACCGGAGGCCGCGTATATTATGGAACGCACGATCGAGCGCATCGCGCATGAACTTCAGCTCGATCCGGTCGAGGTGCGCAGGCGCAACCTGATTCGGCCCAACGAGTTTCCCTATCACACGCCGACCGGCATGATTTATGATAGTGGTAATTACCAGCGCATCCTCGATAAAGCGTTGGCAATGGCTGACTACGATGGTTGGCGCGCAAAACAGCGTGAGCGGCGCGCGCAGAACGACTCGAAATTATTGGGTATGGCAGTTTCGACCTTTATCGAGGCGAGTGGCACGCCCACTCCTCCTGGCAATAAAAAAGAAGCGGCCACTGTGCGCATCCTCAGCGATGGCACGATCCTGGTGCAGTCGGCGGTGGCGACCAACGGACAGGGGCATTTTACCGCATTCTCGCAGATCGCGGCGCAGGTCTTCCATGTGCCCGGCACACAGGTAAAGGTGGCGTTGAACGATACCTCGTTGCCAGCGTTCGGCACAGGTACCAATGCCAGCCGCACCACGCTTACCACTGGCTCGACTATCTATCTGGCGGCTGAGGCGGCACGCGAAAAAGCGTTGCAACTGGCGGCCTATGTATTGGAGGCGGCGAAAGATGACCTTTCCATCGAGGATGGACACGTCTTCGTTAGCGGTGTGCCCTCGCGAACCGTTACCCTGGGCGAGTTGGCGCGTATGGCCGAGGAGCGACCGGACCTGATCGAACACGAGGAGCCCAACCCCGCCAATGGTATGCCGATCGAAGGCCTTGCCGCGTGGCGCGACTTCGCACCTCCCTATTCTGCTGTCGGATCGGGCGCGCATATCGCTGTTGTCGAGGTAGAGCGCGAGACGGGCGAGATCGAGATCTTGCGCTATATCGCCGTAGACGATGCTGGGCGTATCCTCAATCACTACCTGGCGGAGGCACAGATGCATGGCTCGCTGACGCAAGGTATCGGGCAGGCGTTGTTCGAAGGTGTAGAATACGATCAAGAGGGTCATGATCTGACGGATACGCTGATGAAATATCCCATCCCGAAGGCGCGGCAGCTGCCCGATTTTGAGCTTGAGATGGTGGAGACGCTCTCTCCCATCAGCCCGCTTGGCTCGAAGGGCCTGGGTGAGGCGGGTACGATCGGCGCTCCGCCAACCATAGTCAACGCGGTGATCGATGCGCTTGCGCCTCTGGGCGTCAAAACGTTGGATATGCCGCTGAAACCAGAAAAGATATGGCGGGTGATCCAGGCTGCGGAACATGGAACGTTGCAACAGGATGAGCCAGTTTTGCCCGTTTTTTTCAAAGATCCTTTGCCGAAATCATGATTGTGATACCCAAAATCGCGTGAGATAAATACACGGCAGAAATGTTGAATATCGGTCCGCGTAGAGCAAACCACGCGTTTGCTCTACGCGGACCGATACCCTTTCTTTGCTGTGGTCGCGTCTTATAATTGTTGACATGTATGTTGAAGGATAGAGGAAATATTTATGAATATAACGGTGATTGGGAGTGGTTTCGGGGGGCTTTCCGCCGCGATCCGCCTGCAGGCGCAAGGCCATCACGTGACGCTGATCGAGAAGCGTGACAAGCCAGGTGGTCGGGCCTATGTGTACGAGCAGGATGGTTTTACCTTCGATGGTGGCCCGACGATTATCACCGCGCCCTGGCTGATTCACGATCTATTTACGCTGTGTGGCAAACGCACAGAAGAGTATGTACAAATCATTCCCATCAATCCGTTTTACAATATCCGTTTTGAAGATGGCACTATTTTTCATTATAACGCGGACCGCGAGTATTTATTGGACCAGATTCGCCAGTTGAGTGCCGCCGATGTCGAGCATTATCTGCGCTATGCACAGGCGGACGAGGCGATCTACACCAAGGGATTCGAGTTGATCGATCAGCCTTTCACGCATCTCTCTGACATGCTCAAAGTGGTGCCGGACCTCGTGCGTCTGCAGGCGCAGCGTTCAGTCGCGGCATTCGTCAATCACTACATCAAAGAAGAGCACCTGCGTCAGGTCTTCAGCTTTCATCCCTTGTTGATCGGTGGCAATCCATTTCAAAGTACCGCCATCTACGCCTTGATTCATATTCTGGAGCAGCGTTTCGGGGTGTGGTACGCGGTGGGTGGCACGGGTGCCCTGGTGCGTGCGTTGGCACAGCTCTTTCAAGATGTAGGTGGCACGTTGATTTTGAATACGGAGGTCGCTGAAATCGCGATCGATGAACGCAGCGGGCGCGCGGATGGTGTCACGCTGTACGATGGCGAATTTTTGCCCGCCGATATCGTGGTCAGCAATGCCGATGTCGCCTATACATATCTTAATATGGTGCCCGCGCGCTATCGCCGCAAGAATACCGATCGCCATATCAAGAGTATGGAGTACTCGATGTCGCTGTTCGTGATCTACTTTGGTACAGACCGCAAATATGAACAGATGGCGCACCACGAAATACTGATGGGACCGCGCTACAAGGGTCTACTGAACGATATCTTCAAGCGCAAAGTGCTGGCCGACGATTTTTCGCTCTACTTGCATCGTCCCACCGCGACCGACCCATCGCTCGCGCCCGAGGGTTGCGATAGCTGGTATGTGCTGTCGCCAGTGCCACACCTGGGTAGCGGCACCGACTGGACAACGATGGCGAAGCCGTACCGCGATTCCATCATCAACTATCTGGAAGAGCACTATCTGCCCGATCTATCGAAACACATTATTACAGAGCATATGATCGATCCGTTGCACTTCCGTGATACGTTGAATAGCTATCTTGGTAGCGCGTTCTCCGTGGAACCGATCCTGACACAATCGGCCTGGTTTCGTCCGCACAACCTGAGCGAGGACATCCCCAACCTCTACTTCGTTGGCGCGGGCACACACCCCGGCGCGGGCATTCCCGGCGTCATGAGTTCCGGCAAGATCGTCGCCGACATGATCGGCTGGCATGGATCTCGTGAGCAGGTGCAGCAAGAGGACAAAATGAGTGTGGGAGATTGAGCGTGTTGAGTATGTTGAGTGTGCAATGCATCCAATCAGTGTTATCGACGAAGACGCAAGACCGCTTTAACCAGACTGCGATTACTGGCCGCTGATCTGCTTTCCAGGTATGCCTCGAAAGCTGCCTGCTGAACGCCCGTGCTCATGGTTGGGTAAATATGGATCGTGTTGTAAATGTCGCTGACTGTCATATGTTTTTGCATGGCGAGCGTCAGTTCGGCCATTATCTCGCCCGCATGTGGCGCAACGATATGGGCACCTACGATCTCATCTTTCTTGCCCGCCAGCACGAGCTTGATGAAGCCTATTGTCTCGTTTTCGGTCTGGGCGCGGTCGACCGCTTGCAAAGGGATAGTAAGCTCGTGCGATTGTTTGTGCTGCTTTCTGGCCTCATCCAGTGTCGCTCCGACCCGCGCGACCTCAGGATCGGTGAACGTGCACCAGGGCACGACGCGGTAGTCGACTTTTCTCCTGGCGACGGTGAGCAGCGCATTGCGCACCGCTATGCCTGCCTGGTAGGTCGCGACATGGGTAAAACGGTAGTCACCTATGACATCGCCCAGGGCATAGATATGCGCGCTTGAGGTTTGTAAATACTCATCGACGCTAATACCCTGTTCAGTGTAGTTGACACCAGCCGCTTCAAGCTTCAACCCATCCACATTCGGACGCCGACCTGTCGCCAACAATATGGCTTCCGTCTCTATAGTCGTCTCCTGTGCTCCTTGCCGCACTCTCACCACCTTTTTTCCGTTCTCCTGACTGATTTGTGTGACGTGAGCGGCGGTAAGAACGGTGATGCCTTCCGCCTCGAAAACCTGCATGATGGCCGCTGAACTGTCCGCATCCTCTCTCGGCAGCAGACGCTCGGCCCGTTGAATGATCGTTACATGCGTGCCCAGGCGCGCGAATGCCTGGCTCATCTCGGTACCCACGGGACCACCGCCGACCACGACAAGTGATGCGGGAAGGTGGGTGAGATCAAAGATATCCTCGTTCGTAAAATAGTCGCCCGCAGAAAGTCCGGCAATATCTGGAAGCGCGGGCTGTGAGCCGGTCGCGATCAATACGTTGCGGCACGTTATCTCCTCGCTATTGATGACGAGTTGCGTCGGAGAACGAAAGGTGCATGCGCCGAACTTGACCGTTACGCCCTTCACATATATTTTTTCTTCCTCCGCTACTCGACCGATGACCGCCTGAATATAGGCGCTGACCTTGCCCATATCAATCGCGGTATGCTCGGATTCTTCACCAAAGCGCGTTGCCTCCTTTACGTGTTGAGCGACCTGGGCCGCGTACAGCAAGCTTTTGCTAGGGACGCAACCGTGTGTCAGGCAGTCGCCACCGATACGATCTTTATCGATTACTAATACACGCGCCCCTAGCGAGTGTGCGATGCGGGCGGCGGTGAGTCCGGCTGATCCAGCGCCGATAATTGCCAGGTCATAGTGATAACGTGCCATTATTTGTTTGT
>CAZZWK010000030.1:61757-64204 GCA_964657925.1 uncultured Dictyobacter sp. | reverse complement strand
GTGCCTCCTTATACAACAATCCCAGATATCTTATAAAGAACTAACATCGGGTTTATCTGCCTAAAATCTATCATAAAAATCTTTACCTTTCCTTTACTCTAATCCATATCAAACAACTTGCAGAAGATCGACAGCTATATTAAAAGTAAATAAGCATATATTTCAAACAATTTTATTGCATTAAATCACAAAGTATGATAAATTGCATCAACAACTAGTATTTAACCTTTAGAAATTATCTCAAATAGGAGAAACAAAATCAATAAACCAAAATTGATAGAATGTAACAATCCTCACTGTATTAGTTAGTGTACTGTTACTATTTCTGAGAAAGGTAGGAAACATGAAAGCATCAGAAACTAAACTTCAAGCACTTATTGAAGGGACAAAACAATATGTTGTTCCGCTATTTCAAAGATCTTATAGTTGGGATAAAAAAGAATGGGAAATGTTATGGAATGACCTTATGGAATTATCCACTATGGATAACCCACGAACACACTTCCTCGGTTCAATGGTTACAATGCCCACTTCGTCAGTACCTGAAGGCGTCGCAAAGTATTTACTTATAGATGGTCAACAACGTCTTACAACCGTTTTTATTTTGCTTGCTTTACTTCGAGATCAAGCAAAAAAAGAAAACCAAGAGGAATTAGCAGAAGAAATTAATGACACCCTTTTAGTAAATAGATATAAAAAGGGTGCTGACCATTATAAACTTCAACCAACTCAGATTGATAGAGAAGCTTTTTATAACCTAATACATACTAAAGATGAACCTAATCAAAATAAGATTAGCAGTGCTTACTCTTTTTTTAGCAGGCAAATTAAAAAAAGTGGCATTGATCAAGAAAAGTTAAAGAAGATTATCTCCAACAGTGTTTCAGTCATTAGTATTGTACTTGATCAAGATGACGACCCCTATCTCGTTTTTGAAAGTCTCAATGCAAAAGGTCGTCCGCTTACACAATCTGATCTTGTTCGCAATTACTTCTTCATGAAAATTCATGCAAGTGAACAGGAGGAAACGTATGCCCAGTACTGGGAACCGATGCAAAAAGCACTCGGAGATAATCTGACTGAATGCATCCGCCACTATCTTATGAAGGATGGCATGTTTGTTAAACAAAATGATGTATATTATTTTTTGAAAGAACGTTTATTAGAGGGAGAACCATTAGATTATCTAAAAGATCTGACAACATTTGCAAGCTACTACACCAAATTACTTAACCCAATTGAAGAAATCGATAAGAATATCCAGAAATCTTTAGTGCGTCTGAAACAACTAGAAGTAACAACTAGCTATCCATTTCTATTAAACTGCTACCACGACTATTATCAAAAAAAACTTTCTCCCAATGACTTTGTAGAGGTTCTGAAGGTCATTGAAAATTTCATCATACGGCGATTTGTATGTAATATACCAGCTAATACTCTTAATAAGATTTTCCCACCTTTATATGCTCAAGTTAAAAGCAAAAATTCATTAGACTTTTTGGGGTGTTTAAAATCAGTTTTACAAACAAAAGGATATCCAAAAGACTTAGAATTTAAGTCCCGTTTAGTAGACGCTAAACTTTATGGAGGCGGAGATCGAATAACTAAAACAAGACTCATCTTCGAAGCCATTGAGGAATCATACAGCCATAAAGAACAGGTTCATTTCGATGGTTTTACCGTAGAGCACATTATGCCTCAAACTCTTACAGACAAATGGCGAGAAGAATTGGGAGATGACGCAGAATCTACTCATGAAATGTTTCTACATACATTTGGAAATTTAACCTTAACAAAATACAACTCAGAACTCTCAAATCGTAGTTTTAGTGAAAAGAAAGAGCAACTAAAAAAGAGCCATTTAGAAATCAACACATATTTTACCGACCAAACAACATGGACAAAAGCAGATATAGAAAAACGATCTATCGCACTTTCAGATATTGCATTATCAATTTGGCCTTACTTTGGAGACGAGACAGTAGAGACATATGAACAAAAGAAAGTAACTGGAACAGTTCCTAAAAGTATGCGTATTCTGGGTCAGCCTTTTGAAGTACAGTCCTGGCGTGATGTGCTTGAAAGAACGATGAATACTATTGCGGATTTAGAGCCGGAAAAGTTTAAAGTAATTATGCAACAATTTCCTCGCTCTGTTTCATTCGATAGTAAGAAACTTACCACACCACGTGAGCTACACAATGGTGTATTTATAGAGGTAAACAGATCTGCACAAGAAATTCAAAGATTTTGTTTTCAAGCACTTGAATCAATTGAGCTATCTTCAGAAGATTTACAAGTTGAGATATTGAACAAAAATTAACAGAACACACTGCAATCTAATAAAAGCAGTAAATCTGTCTAACCACTGACCTTTCGTACGGTGCACAATCCCCCAACATCCTGCTACAGTGAACATAGCAACAACCTTAAAAAGAATAGTCAAC
>CAZZWK010000030.1:0-61657 GCA_964657925.1 uncultured Dictyobacter sp. | reverse complement strand
CGCTCCGCCAGCTTCCCTCCGCTCCCACCTGGAGCTTCCCACCTCGCCCCCACACCAGCCACATCCGCTGGATCACACCCGATCCCTCGCTCCCCGGTCGCCTCTTCGCCGCCGCCGAGGCTGGTGCCCTCGTCCGTAGCCTGGATGGCGGCGAACACTGGGATGACCGCCAACCCGGCGGCCCCTTCGATACCCACACCCTGGTCATGCATCGCCTCGCCCCCAATCACCTCTACTCTGCCGCCGGAGATGGCTTTATGCGCCCAGGTCAGGGCTTCGTCCAGAGCGACGATGGCGGTGACACCTGGTACCGCCCCGACACCGGCCTTGAACACCACTATCTATGGAGCGTAGCCGCCGATCCCGCCGACCCCTCCACCGTTTTAGTCTCCGCCGCCCATGGTCCTCGCGAAGCCCACGATCTCCAAAGCGCGGAATCAACCATCTATCGCCGCTCCCACAACGGCCCCTGGCAACAAATATTCACCGGCCTGCCCGCACCACGCGGACTGCTCGCATCCATCCTCGCAACCCACGACGCCCAACCAGGCACCTTCTACACCGCCAGCAACCAGGGCATCTTCCGTTCGACCGATACCGGCACCACCTGGCAAGCATTACCTATTCACTGGCCCACCAATCTCCATATTGGTCACGCCCATGCGCTCACTGTCGTAGCATAGTCGTCATTACGTTCGTGCTACATCGAGTGGCACGAACATAACTTCTTGTAAAGTATCAAAATTATTGGAAAAATCTGAACTTGACTCATCTCCTCCTCGACACACTGCTCTTTTTGGTCGGGGAAAACCCTAGAAATTTTGTTCAAAATCGGATACACTTGGAGGAGTAAAGCATTGCCGGGCGGCATCTCTTGCATGAGCGTCTAGATCATACCAAAAAGGAGTTTGACATGACTGCAAGGAGCAACATATTTGACCAGAGCACCGTGCGTATCGAGCCATGGGGTGAGGGCGACCTTCCACTTCTGAAGAAACTACTGGGTGATCCAGCGATGACCGAACATCTGGGCGGTCCTGAGAGCGACGAACAGTTGATCAAGCGCCAGGCCCTCTTCGAACGGCTCACAGCGTCAGGACAGGGCAGAATGTTCAAGATTGTTCATAAGGCCACCGGCCAAGCAGTTGGCTCAGTCGGATACTGGGACAGCACGTATCAGGGAGAAGATATGTATGAGATGGGGTGGTCGGTGCTTCCCGCATTTCAAGGACAGGGATTTGCGAGCGAGGCAGTTACTCACGCTCTTGTCATCGCCCGATCGGATGGCAAGCATCGGTTTCTGCATGCCTTTCCATCCGTTGACAATCTCCCATCGAACGCCATCTGCCGAAAGTCGGGCTTCACGCTGGTCGAGGAAGTCGAGGGCGAGTACCCCAAAGGCCATTTCATGCGGGTCAATGACTGGCGTCTTGATCTTTCCGTAAGCAATTAGGCAGTCACAGCGCTCAAAGAAGGTGGGAGAAGATGATGGTGGAGTCGGTTTGTGTGCCGCGACGAACCGTGAAATGAATACCATCCAGGTACAAAATATGATAGTGAGCCAGCAGCGGGAGCTCGCGCCAGGCTTCAAATTGGTTCGTGAGCGTCCGGTTGCACAGTGTCAAGAAGCGCAACCCTTCTGGATAGCGCTCCAGGAGATGTAAGGATGCTAGAAACATCCTTGCCTCCCCATCACCAACTCTTTTCCCTCCGAGAACACACCCACATAGTCCTCCACACGCTACAAACCTTGTAGCTTTCCGTTGCCCTTCTACACTCAACGTGCTAGACTTTGAGCAAGACAATAGACATCTATCGACAGAATCGAGAGCAGTCGTGAACATAAAACAAGAACGTATAACCCTGCTGGAACGACAGATCGAACGGCTCCAGCACCGCGTCGACGCCTACACACCACGCAGCAACTTCTACTCCTGGACACGCGTGACCCTCTTCTTCGGCGGACTCGTGCTCGCCATCATCCTGGCAATCCTCACCACCTGGTGGATCGCGCTGATCGTTTTCGCCATCATCATGCTCGCCTTCGCCATCGTAGCCCATTACCATAGCCTGGTTGAAGGCAGCATCTCCCGCCACACCCTCTGGCGCTACATCAAATCGGCCCACCTTGCCCGCATGCGCCTCGATTGGGACCAGATCCCTACCGTAGACACTCCTCCCGTACAAGAAGATCACCCTTTCTCCTATGACCTGGATATCACCGGCAACCACTCGCTCTTCCGCCTGCTCAATACCGCCATCTCGCGTGATGGCAGCCAGCGCCTCCTCTCGTGGCTGCTCAACCGCACGCCCGACCCCACCACCATCGCCCAGCGTCAGGCCATCATCCAGGAACTGATCCCCATGACGCGCTTTCGCGACCGTCTCATCCTCAACTCCCTCGTCGCTGCCCGCCGCTCGTCCGACCAGCTCGAAGGCCAACGCTTGCTCAAATGGCTCAATCAGCAGCGAACACCCACATCCCTGAACACGCTCATGATCATATCCGCCGCCCTCAACGTCCTTACCCTCGTGCTCTTCCTGCTCGGACTCTTCCTACCCATCCCACAACTCTGGGAATACTCGCTCGGCGCGGTCATCATCCTCTTCTTCGCCACCGCCAACCAGCGCGGCGACCTCTTCGACGACTCCTCTTACCTGCGTTACGGCTTCGCCACCCTCAGCACCATCTTCACCTTCCTCGAAAAATATCCTTACCACGCGAAGCCCCACCTGCAAAGCCTCTGCTCACCCTTCTTTCAGCATCGCCAGCAAGGCCCATCCAGTATCCTCCAGGGCATGGCCCGCGTCTCGGCGGCTGCGACGTTGAAGAAAAATGCCCTGCTCTGGTTCATCGTCAATGCGCTCGTTCCCTGGGACTTCTATTGCGCCTATCACCTCAACCAGTACAAATCCGCTCTCTCCACTCGACTACCCGCGTGGCTCGACACGTGGTTCGAGCTCGAAGCCCTCTGCTCGCTCGCCTCATTCGCCTACCTCAACCCCGACTACACCCTGCCCACCCTCTCGCCCCACGAGAGACTGTCACACGAGCAGCAACCCATCTTCTCCGGCCACGCCCTCGGCCACCCACTCATACCCGAGGACCAGAAAGTTACCAATGATTTCTCTCTGCGCAACCTGGGTGAAGTCGTCATCATCACCGGCTCCAACATGGCTGGCAAAAGCACCTTCTTGCGCACATTAGGCGTCAATCTCTGCCTCGCCTACGCTGGTGGCGTGGTCAACGCCACCAGTTTCCACACCTCTTTCTTCCGCCTCTTCACCTGTATCCGCGTTACAGACTCCGTCACCGACGGCTACTCCTACTTCTACGCCGAAGTCCGCCGCCTCCACGCCCTGCTGCTCGAACTGCACGAGCCGGACCAGTATCCGCTCTTCTTCCTGGTCGACGAAATCTTTAAAGGCACCAATAATCGTGAACGCCTCATCGGTAGCCGCTCGTTCGTTCGTGCCCTCGTGGACCAGAACTGTATCGGCCTCATCTCGACCCACGACCTCGAACTGGTCACCCTCGCCGATACCCTCCCCCAGGTCTCCAACGACCACTTCCGCGAGGACGTGCTTGACGGCCACATGGTCTTCGACTACATCCTCCGTCCAGGACCCTCCCCCACCACCAACGCACTCAAAATCATGGCAATGGAGGGACTGCCCGTCGATCCCGTTTGACAAACGCACACCATTCTATCCGCCCGTCCCCGACTTCGGCTCATCACTCCAGTCCTGGCCCGGCAACGGTTGCATTGGAGGTAAATCGATCGCGCTCACCGGATTCAAGTAATGATCCATCGCCAACCACAAGCTCCGGCTGTGCCTGAACAACAATACCGGCAACAACAATACTATCGGCGAACCAATCAACAAAATCGGCAGCAATGGCGCGCTCAAATCGTATGCCAGCGGCAATACCGCGATCGTCACCAGCAACTCACTCACAACGATGTTGATCGCCATCGAACTCGTATAATATCCCTCTTCACGCTCGAACTTGAAATGGCAGAAAGGGCAGTACTCATTCATGCGGAACACGCCACGAAACAAATGCCCTCTTCCACACACTGGACAGCGCCAGATCAATCCTCGCCATAAGAGCAACCAGAATCTTCTCATACCTGAACATCTATTCTTTCCCACAAAATTGTGCTATAACCCGTATCCATATACCCATAAATCTCCAACTTTTATTGTATCACCACTTCACCCTGCTCAAACCTCGCCCGCACGGGATATAATAAAACCATTAATATCGTCCTGTCATTGCACCAGGCAACCAACGAAGCTGTTATGTCACCGGAAAGGCGATCTGAGCACTATGCAAACGCTACTCGACGAAAACCATCCTTTATGGGAAGCATCCAACGAAGAAAAACAACAGGCAAACATTACTCGCTATATGCGCTGGCTCGCCGACCACCACAATCTGCACTTCCAGACACGTGAAGAGCTATGGCACTGGTCCGTCAACCATATCGAGGATTTCTGGTCCTCCCTGTGGACCTTCTTCGATATTCAGGCCTCACAACCCTATCAAGAAGTCCTGAGCGATCACCACATGTCCGGCGCGTCCTGGTTCACGGGCGCTCGCCTGAACTATGCCGAACACGTCTTCCGCAATCGCTCCACTGAACAACCCGCTATTATCTTCCGCTCCGAACGCGTCCAATCGCGTGCAGTCTCCTGGGGCGAACTCACGCAAAAAGTCTCCTCGCTCGCCCAATCCTTGCGCGCCCTCGGCGTGGAGCCCGGCGACCGCGTTGTCTCCTACATGCCCAATATTCCAGAAACCACCATGGCCTTCCTCGCCTGCGCCAGCATCGGTGCCACCTGGTCAAGTTGCTCGCCCGACTTCGGTACCGGTAGCGTGATCGATCGCTTCAAACAAATCGAACCCAAAGTCCTCTTCTCCATCGATGGCTATCAGTACGGCGGCAAATCCTTCGACCGCCTCCCCATCCTAGCCGAGCTTCAACAAGCCCTGCCCACCGTACAGAAAACTATCCTCCTGCCCTACCTGCGCGACACAGCCTCCGACGCCGAACTCGCGCAACTCGTCTCCGACCACTCCCTCACCAACACTGTCTTCTGGTCCAGTCAGATCGCCACGCCCGCCGAGTTAAACTTTGCGCAACTCCCTTTCGACCACCCCCTCTGGGTGCTCTATTCATCCGGCACCACTGGCCTGCCCAAAGCCATCGTCCAGGGCCATGGCGGCATCCTGCTCGAACACCTCAAACAACTCCTATTCGATATCAACCTCAAAACCGGTGACCGCTTCTTCTGGCACACCACCACTGGTTGGATGATGTGGAACCTGCTCGTCGGCGGACTCCTCACCGACGCTACCATCCTCCTCTACGATGGCAATCCAGGCTACCCCGACATGAACATCCTCTGGCAGTTCGCCCACGATAGCAACATGACCTTTTTCGGCACCAGTGCGGGCTACATCACCTCCTGCATGAAAGCCGCTATCGAACCCTGCCAGGACTACGATCTCTCCGCTCTCCGCGCCATCGGTTCTACTGGCTCCCCACTCCCACCCGAGGGCTTCCTCTGGCTCTACGAGCACGTCAAGAAAAACCTCTGGGTCGCCTCGGTCAGCGGCGGTACCGACATCTGCTCCGCCTTCGTCACCGGTTCCATCCTTTTACCCGTCATCGCAGGCGAACTGCAATGCCGCAGCCTCGGCGCGAAGGTCGAGTCCTTCGACGAACAAGGTCATTCCCTCATCGATGAAGTCGGCGAACTCGTCATTACTGAGCCACTTCCCTCTATGCCTCTCTTCTTCTGGAACGACCCCGACAACGCTCGCTACCAGGACAGCTACTTCTCCACCTACCCCGGCGTCTGGCGACACGGCGACTGGATCAAAATCACTCCCCGCGGTAGCGCGGTCATCTCCGGTCGCTCGGACTCCACCATCAATCGTATGGGTATCCGCATGGGCAGTAGCGAGATCTACCGCGTGGTGGAAGCGCTGCCAGAAATACTTGATAGCCTGATCGTCGGCGTGGAACTCCCACATGGACGCTACTATATGCCCCTCTTCGTCGTCCTGCGCCCTGGTGTCACCCTCGACGAATCACTACAACAAAAAATCAAGCGAACCTTGCGCTCTACCGTCTCGCCCCACCACGTTCCAGACGAGATTCTGGCTGTACCCGAGGTACCACGCACCCTGAGCGGCAAAAAACTGGAGGTCCCCATCAAAAAACTCTTCATGGGCATACCCGCCGAACGCGCCATGAGTACCGATGCCCTCGCCAATCCGCAGGTCATCCCCTACTTCGTGGCATTGGCCCAACGTATCACTCCCCAACCATAACCATCCCACCCTGCGTGGGGCAAACGCGTGGTTTGCCTCACGCATTTGCCCTCGCCATTGCATCTCGCACCTACCCGACCGCACCAAATGTAATACAATATTTTCTTATTGTTGCAACATGAAGGGTAAAATAAAAACCAAAAATAGTCCTCTTCTGCTATAATTGGGAATATACATTTGCCTGACATAACCAGGAATGGTATGATACAGACAAGATCAAACTGACTGTATCTCAAAAAGGTACCCCTTTCGCACTTCTTTGAAATACTTAGCATTCAATATCTGTCATAGAAATAGAGGATTTGCTGGATGACATGTTCGTACTCGCCCGGATGCCAATTTATTGGAGAACCTATGCTTTCTCTCATAAATTTCTCCTCGCATCCTTGTCATCTTAGAGTGAAAGGAACCAGCATCGTTGCCTGTGCATCGAGTCATCCTCGAGCGAGTAAAGGTACAAGATGATCACATCGAAATCACTAAAAATCCTCATCATTGACGATAGCGCGACTGAATGCCTTTTTATGCAGAAAGCCCTGGCCGATGTCGGCTATCAAACCCTGGTGGCAAACGATGGCTACGAAGGCCTGAAAATCCTGCTACGTGAAAAACCCGACTGCCTGATCCTCGATATCGTCCTCCCCGGTATTAGCGGCTTCGAAGTATGTCGTCAGATCCGCTCACAATCGCTCACCCGCGACCTCCCCATCATTATCGTAAGCACAAAAAACTCTCCCTCCGATCGATTTTGGGCCAAAAAACAGGGCGCGAACTACTACCTGGCAAAACCATTCAAAGGCCCTCAGCTTATACAAGCCATCACTGAAGTGCTCGCCGCGTATTCCTCGCCCCCTAACCCAACCCTACAACGCACGACAGGTCATGGACCCGCCCAATTTAAATCACGCCCCACTTCGACCTCCAACGCCTTGCCGCCAATGCCCAATACAGCCCCTGGCACCTTTGTGCGTAACTCAAACCCCCAACCTCAACCTATCTCGATCGCGAAGCTTATCCCACGTCGCGTCGAAATCAACGGCATCCCACGCAACGGCAACCAGGACACCGCTCTCCTCTCCGACCGCATCGCCCATCACCTCTATAGCCTGGTCGATGGTCACATCAATGTCGAAACCCTCGTTGCGCGCGCTCAGTTGCGTCGCAATGAGTTCATGCAAGCCTTCCGCTTCCTCCTGCTAGAAAAATATATCCAGCTCTACGACCTCGACGGTCGCCCCATCGACAACTCCGCGCTCATGATGTAAAGCATACTTACCCGCGTTGTAGAGGGAAGATTTATCGACCGGTCCGCGTCCCCTTGTGGGCGCGCGCCGATCACCCGAAGTGTCTCCCACTTGTGGCCCGCGCATCCCTTCCCGTATCATTTCCTGCATGCACTAATAATCCACTGTTATGAAAAAAGACTCATCTCTCGTTGAAGAGATCAGCCTTTTTTCAAAAACGTCAGCAAAAACCGCTAGATGTACGCCATGACGGCGCTATTTCATCGCGACATTTCCACAATCAATCACATCATACCCTGCTTGCGTCGACAAGTCTGTGCTGAAATGCACGTTGATGTACCAACCAAACTTCGGTATCGAATTCACATTGTGAATCACTGTCTTCGCATATGCATACCCACTTCCGTCAGCGGTCAGCGTGCTCAACGTGTACACGATCTTTCCCGGCACCTGCGACTCACAACTGCCCGCGTGGATATGCTCCATATGCGCGGAATATGGCACCAGATTGAATTCGGAAACCGTGACCGTCAACGTTCCGTTGTGCAATGTCAGGTTCGCGTACCCATACGCATCCTGGTTATCCGCGTTCGCCGTCCCCAGTAGCGATGTCGCGACCAGCACGCCCTGCGAGAATGGCGTCGGTGTTCCGAATACTACATCACCACAAGAAATCGGCAATTGCTCTGGCGCGGTATTCAATGTCGGACCCGCATACACATCCAATGAGAACGCACTGGACAGCGACTGCAAATTGTTCGTCGGCAACACCGTGCGCGATGTGCCATTCCCACTCTTATCCGCTACGATCTGGTTGAGAATATAAAACAACGAGCCTGGGTTGGCACAACTACCGTAATCCATCGTCAATGGATGCACGCTCTTCGGCTGCAAGCCAGTCTCCGAAACAATAACCACCGTGGTACTAGCGTAGGGATAATACACCACTTTAGCTATACCTGTCGGTGCGTGGCGTAATTGCGCCACAGCACGTGTGTCTTTCGTTGGCTCGCCTCCGTGAGCCAGCACCGGCGCACTACCCACAACCAGGAACATCAACAGCAATGTTCCCAACATTCCCACCTTCGCTAAAGACCTGCTAAGTCGATTCACAACTACTCCTCCTTATAATCTATCATTCACATCCACAAAAGGCGTATCCTACACTCTCTTTATCGCCCTTTTCCCCTACATCTTGAGTCTCCCAAAGATGATTCCTGCCTTCATGTCATTTGGACGCATAAAAAAGGGAAGCATCTTGAATCGATGCTTCCCTTTCGGCTTACCCTATTTCATTATCGGCAGGCGTTCTTGTGCCTTTACCTCACGCCAAGAATATGGTCGATCGCCAGCTGATCCAGCTTCTCATACTGGTACCCTCGCCGCCCTAACGCAGCGGGATCGAAGTCGGTCGCCAGTATCTGCTGCGCCAACTCTTTGCTGTACCCCTTACGCACCTGATCGAGCAATGCGATATGCTGGGCGTTGCCCCCGTTCACTACCTGCAACAACTGCTGCACTTCAGGATCGGCGTCGAAATGACGCGCCTTCTCGCGCAAAATCACATACGTCCTCATACATCCCGCCGCGAAATCCCACACGCCCTCCGTATCCTCTGTGCGATAGGCGTGCGCATCAAAATGTCGTGGCCCATCATAGCCCGCGTTCTCCAGCAGCCTCACCAGGAAGAACATGCTCTTCACGCTCTCACTACCGAAGCGCAAATCCTGGTCGTAGCGCGGCCCCTTCTGATCGTTGAGGTCGATATGAAACAGCTTTCCCGCCTCTAGCGCCTGCGCCACTCCATGCACGAAGTTCAGACCCGACATATGCTCGTGCGCCACTTCTGGATTCACACCCATCATATCCGGATGGTCCAGCGTGTAGATGAACGCCAGCATATGCCCGATAGTGGCAAAATAGGTGTCGGAACGCGGCTCGTTCGGCTTCGGCTCCAACGCCAGCCGCAGATTGTAGCCGTTATCGATCACGTACTCGCTCAGGAAATTGATCGCATCGCGCATACGCTTGAGCGCCTCGATCGGATTCTTGCTGGCCTCGCTATCGACGCCCTCGCGACCACCCCAGAATACATATGTCTTCGCGCCCAGTTCAACCCCCAGGTCGATCGCTCGCATCGTCTTCTGCAAAGCAAACGCACGCACGCTCGGATCAACGGCAGTAAACGCCCCATCTTTGAATGCCGGGTGGTAAAACAAGTTCGTGGTCGCCATCGGTACCACCATACCATAATCATTCAATGCCTGTTTGAAATCACGCACGATACGATCTCGTTCCGCCGCGCTAGCATCGAATGGCACAAGGTCATTGTCGTGAAAATTAATACCCCACGCCCCCAGTTCGGATAGCCGCTTGACGCTTTCAACCGGATCTAATGGCGGACGCACCACATCCCCAAATGGGTCTCGCCCCTGGTTACCTACCGTCCATAATCCAAAACTGAATTTATCAGCCTTCGTCGGCTTGTATTGCTCACTGCTACTCTCGGAGCCAAATAATCGCGATGCCATAACCTTCTCCTTTGGATAGTCATTCTCTTAACCTGTGGCACAAACAAAACGGGGTATTTTTCTCGCCAGCTTTATCCGTTTCCCATCCCATTATTATAAACCATAGCCCCCGTTTATCGTGTGCCTCCAGCAGTCTATTGATAGGAAACGACATATCAATAGTATGATCCCGTATGATGCATGTAGAATACTTTCATGATGAGCAGTCAGGAATAGTGCATCCCTCTTGCTCTTCTTTAACATACCATTGATGGAGATCAAATAGATAGCTATGCAAAAGCGCTCTACACCATCCACTCTCTACCTATCCAACCCTCGTATGCATATCTTCCTGCTCTACTGCATGCAGGCCTTGCTCTGCCTCACCATCTTCAACGCCTGCTCACTAACCACCACAACACTAGAGACAGGCCAACAGAAAACACAGGCTTCATCACAAATATCGGCATCCGATAGCAATCCTACACCACATCCGACCAACGAAGCCGCCTTCGACCCTTGCATCTTGCTCTCCAAAAACGATATCGCCAGCGCCCTCGGCGGACCCGTCAATCTCCAACCCGACATCATCACACCCCTTTGTGAATTCGCCCTGGCAGGAAAAACAAGTGCTAATAGCAGTTCATCCGCCAGCAATCAAAGCGAAATTGTGGTATCCATTGGCAGCAGCGATGACGCCCATGCCTATATGGCTCTTGATCGCCTCTCCAACGGCCAGCAATCGAATGTCAGCACCATCCCCGACCTGGGCGATCAAGCCTTTCTGATAAAAACGACGATGGGCCTTTCGGCAATTGTCTCGCAAGGCTCGCTTATTTATGGCATTACCTACCTTAATCCACCAAAATCGGCACACATACAAAATGTGGTCATCCATCTTGCCACGCTCGCGGACAAATCACTCGCCAACGCAACCCCGACCTTACCTATTCCTAACCCTCAACCCTGCACTGTCGTCAACGCTCATCAAGCCAGCGGGCTCATGCAGAACAGCGCGGTAAAATGGATGTCCATGGTCAATGATGCGGGCGTCTCAAGCTGCACCTATCTCTCGACCACCGGCGGCGCGCAACAACAGGTACAAATCGTCATCACCAATAATGCGCGCGCCGCCAAACCCGTCTACCAGACAGCACGTTCCTACGTGGCCCAGAATCAACTCGAAGATCTACCCGGCATCGGTGATGCCGCTTTCTACGATGGCGCGGGCTCGCTCTGGGTACTCAAAAATGACAGCGTCTTTCACATCTCTGTCTTCGGCTCACCAGCTACCGAGGCGCAGATAGTCGCGCTCGGACGTAGCTCGCTCTCGTTTTTTTAAGCCCACGCTTTCCCTTTTTGCTATCATAGACCTGAGGTCAGTCTCTTGCCTGGCAGTTCTATACACGCTTATCGGGATACCGCATTGGCCTCAACGTCTAACCTTTCCAGAGCTGTAACGTAATAAAAGGTAGATAAGTGTTTCTCAACATGAGGAAGGATGCTCGTATGGGTACCAATCCCAATCAAAGCCAGAATCCCAATCCGTCTGATCCCTACAACACATACGGCGGCTACACTGGCTACACACCGCAAAACCCCGCCGACGACCCTTATGGCTCTCGCCAATATGGCCCGCCCACGGGAACAGGCGCACCACAAAACGATCCTAACTACGTCTATGGACAGGGCAGTGGTTATGGTCAGCAACAACAACAGCAAAGCTATGGTCAACAGCAAACCTACGGCCAGCAACAATACAATACCTACGTTCCCCCCAGCAGCGTAACTGGTGGCAATCGCAACACCTCCGGCCCTCTCTCGCAGCAGTCGCGTACGCGCGCACTACTGAGCTATCTGGTGCTCTTCTTCTCGGGCATCGTGATGTTCTTTGTCGGTCGCCACGACCGCTTCGTACGCTTCAACGCGGCGCAGTCCATCACGCTCTTTCTGCCATTGTTCATCTTGAGCACCATCCTTAAGCTGATCGCCATCATCCCTATCATCGGTTTTCTGCTGGGCGGCATCGCGACTTTCTTGAGCACTATCCTGTTCATTATTGGCGCGATCCTCTGGATCATTCTTATGGTGCAGTCGTATCGAGGCGTGACCGTCAGAATCCCGATCGTCGCAGCATACGCCGATTCGCTCGTGGCCCGCTTCTCGAAAAAAGGAACCATCTAACCATCTCATTCTGGCTTCGCTGGCTGATAAAAAATTTGCGTGTAGCTATACGATACCACCCACCTCATTCCATAAAAATGACCCCTCTACCTGCTCCAATTACACATGGAGACAGGTAGAGGGTCATTTCCTCTATCTTCAGCAATCCCCTACCACTGATTCCAATGCACTATCTTTTCCAATGGCTGCCGTGGCCCTGCTTTAAAATCAGTGCCGATGGTATAGGCAAGTGGAATGAGCGAGGTCTGTGTATACTTCTCGTATGGAATACCCAAAATTTCTGCGGCCTCTTTCTCGCTCGGCAAATGCAGCGTCGTCCACACTGTGCCCAGACCACGCGCACGTGCTGCCAGCATAAAACTCCATGCCGCCGGTAAAATCGAACCCCATGCACCCGCCGCCTGGCTCGCCGGTATATTATCGAGCCTTCCACGTATACACGGAATCACGTGCACCGGTACCTCGTGTAAATGCTCGGCGAGATAGTCGGATGAATTCGCCACCCGCTGCTGGGTACGCCCTTGCTCCGCATCTCGTTCCGTAATACGTTGTATGGCGCTATTTGAGGCCGCCCTATACTCATAATAATTCTTACGATACAGGTCCGCTAACGCCTTGCGCTTCTCCGCGTCAGTGACGACCACGAATTGCCATTGCTGGCTGTTGCTCCCCGTCGGTGCTTGCACCGCCAACTCCAAACACTCCTGAATAACTTCGGACTCGACCGCGCGCGTTAAATCAAGACGCTTACGTACAGCACGCGTCGTCGCCAGCAGTTCATCTGGATTCAAATCGAGTAATGCCATCTACTAGACTCCTTTATCTTCTTAAAAATACATCTATTTCTTCGTATCTTCTCTATCTTACGCTATCTCGTCCCACTTCCGCTCAGCTTTCCCTGCTTCCTCACTCAAAACGCTGGCAAACCCTGGATACGCAAAATGTGGAAAATACCCTGGTCATAAAATCCACCCACAATATCCAATACCGTGATCAACACAAAAATCCCGATCGCGGCCCCTATCAAGATACGATCGACCGTTCGCGGATGCAACTCGATATACCAGCTACGCTTGCCCACTCCGAAACAACGCAACTCCATCGCGCTGATAATATCCTCCGCCCCGATAATCGAGCCAATCACCACTGGCAAGACCATCGGCGCGATACGCATCGTCTTGCTGATCAGCCCTCCTCGAATCTTGTCCAGTTCAAAACCACGCGCCCGCTGCGCGTCCAGCGTGGTATCGAAATCGCGAAAGACGGTCGGCAAAAATCGAAACGAGAGATCGATCGCATAGGCGAACTTATCGGGCACACCCATTCCCTTGAAGGCCGCCCCCATCAAACCAGGATCGGTTGTGAAAGGAATTACCAACGCCAGCGCGATAATGCTGACATTGCGTAGCTCCTGCGTTACAGCGAAAAGAATGCTCTCCACGCTGAAAGCCAGTGGCATGCGTCCGATATACGGTGGATGCGCGGTAAAACCCAGAAATGGCACAGAGAAGAGAAAGTGCTGATGACCCAGTTCGATCCCCTGCACTACCGCTCCATCCGACAAAATATAGTTCCCTATCACCAGCACCGTCGTCAGCGTCAACAGGAATATCCACGACTTCTTTGTCTCGCTCCACTTCAAGCGCGCTCGACTATAGTAGTACATCGCGAGCATAAAACAGACGAGAATGAACCAGATATTCGAGGTCTGGAGCGCCGTGAAACTATAGGCGAACAACAAGATAAACTTCGTGCGCGGGTCCAGCCCGTGCACGAAGGATTCTCGCTCGATGTACGAAAAAGAAATGAGCATTTCACATCTCTTCCCACAACCACAAGATTATGTACGACTCACACCACCACGCCGCGCCACCGCCGCGTTATACGCCACCAGGAAAATCGGCAGCAAAATCAAACCAAAAATGAGGTCGGAAACCGCCGCGGGCACAAATTCGCTCGTGGCCGCCGCGAAGTCGTACTTCGACACCCAGATGTCCGTGTACGCCGCGAAACCGATGCCCACAATGATTCCCACAGCGCTCAGCACTTCCGCGATGACAATCAAACTCGGATTGCGATAATAACCCAGCCTGCGCAACGTACCATAGATAGCCAGGCCCGCGATCAGTCCGATCAAACCATTGCCCAGGTCCCAGTTCCAGTACACACCGTATCCAGAGATCAAATCACCCAGAAAATTCCCGATCAGCCCCACGAAAAACCCGACGACTGGCCCGAAGACCGCCCCGAAGAATAAAGGAATAACGATTCCTGGCCGAATAGAGACGTTGCCGACACTCGGCAATTTGAGAAAATTGGTCAGAATGCTCAACGCCGCATACAGCGCCGCGCCCAGCGCCATGTACACCACCTGGCGTACGCCGACCGACCAGATACTCCGCGTCTCGCGTCTCTCACTCGTCTCAGGCACCTGTGATTCCGCCATAAAACATGCCCCTTTCTCAAAATGAAAAAATGATGAAGAGAAGAACTGCACTAATAAACCGCATTACAGAGTTCAATGAGCAAGAATATAATGAAGAAGCGACGTTGGACGAATATGACACGCCTCAAGCAATGCACGGTCGCGCAACACTTGCAAAGGTGCCCCATCCCCCACAATACGTCCATCCTTCAGTAAGAGCACGCGTTGCGTAAAACGCAGCGCGAGATCAAGATCGTGAGTAATGAACAACAACGCATCCAGATTTGGCAATTCGCGTAGATGCTCCATAAATGACATGTATGAACGATAATCCTGACCCGCCGTGGGTTCATCCAGCAACAAAATCTTGCTCCGCATAGCGAGAATCGAGGCGATCGTCACCCGCTTCTGCTGCCCAAAACTTAATGAAAGTGGCGATCGTTGTTCATACGGCAACAGGTGCAACGCCTCCTCCGCCTGCCGCACGGACGCATTCAGTTGTTCCAGCGCGAAACCCAGGTTTTCCGGACCAAAACTCACCTCTTTGCGCACACTGGGAGCGTAGAGCATCGCGCCTGGATTCTGAAAGACATATCCAACCTGACTCGCCGCCTGCGCAATGCTCGACCCATGCGTGTCTTTGCCATACAGCCTCACAGTCCCCTTATTCGGTCGCAACAGCCCGAGCACCTGTTTCACCAGCGTGGTCTTGCCCGCACCATTCGGACCCAACAACGCGATCGTCTCCCCACGCCGGATCCGAAAAGTGATGTCATGCAGAATCTCAGGCGCGAAGGTCGCATAACGATAAGAAACATGCTCGAACACTAGAATCGGCTCCTGTGCGTCAGAACGCTCCGTCTCGCTTTGCCTGGTTCTGATCGGAGTAATCAACGCCCGTTGTATCTGTTCGGGGTCAGTAGATTCCAATGTCCGCAACGTCGCCTCGATCGGCAGTTTAATCTGTGTCGGGTCGGCAATGGCAAGAAACGCCTCGGTTTCACCAAAAAAGACCTGCCGTCCCTCGCTCATCAGCAACACCTTGTCCGGTCGTAACCGTAACGTCTCCTCAACGCGATGCTCGACCACGATGATCGTGTGCCCCTCCTGGCGCAAATCTTCGATCAACTGCTCCAGTTCATCCACAGCAAAAGCATCGAGGCTGGCAAAAGGCTCGTCAAACAGGAAAATAGTCGGCTCCAGTACCAGCAAACCAGCGGCAGCCACTTGCTGCCGCTGCCCACCCGAAAGGGCGAACGTCGCGCGCTTCTGATAAGCCTCCAGGTGCAATCGTTTCAAAACAGCCTGCACCTTCTGACGCATAAGTGGACGCGGCGTATCCACATTCTCCAGTCCAAACGCTATCTCTTGCTCGACAGTGCTGCCAATAATCTGCTTCTCGGGGTCCTGTAACATCGTTCCCACATAGTGCGCCAGGTCGCGCAACGAGAGGTTCGCGATCGTCTTGCCCGCGAGTTGTATCGTGCCCGCGAGTTTCCCCGCGTAACTGTGCGGTATCAATCCATTGAAGCATTTCAACAACGTGCTCTTCCCACAACCACTCGGCCCGGCAATCAGCAATAGCTCACCCTTGTGCAGTGTGAAACTGATATCATCTAAAGCAATCGTCTCGGATGAAGACGCGTCTTCGTCATCCGCAAAGCTATAGCGAAAACTGAGTCTTTCAACAGAAACAGCTACTGGCCTTACATTATTACTCTCGATCGCACTATCAGAAGATATATCCATGCCACCTATCCAGGTTTTTACCCTTATAAATTTCTGCCCTTCTCCCTACATAAAAAGGGAAAGAGAAATATACTAAAGCATACATAGCTATTTTGCTGCGTGTCAAGGTTTTTTCCGCTATTTTTTGATAAAGTGGATTCAATAAGTCATATTCATACACTCTCATCACACCAAAACGCTCCACTACTTTTTCAACCCTTTTCTTCCCATCTGGAAAATTTTATGCCCACATAGCTGTGGTTGCATATTTCGACAGGATATGCTAGTTTTAACGGGATGATGAATCTCTTCTTCCTGACCTCTTCCTCCCAAACACACGGTATGTACAACATTTATAGTGCTTTTGCAGTAATGAATAGCGTGGTGAGAAAACAACAAGGAGTCCGGTCCTATCGAGGTTAATGCCGCAGCGAGTCTTCCCGCGAAAAATACTCTACAAAAAAAGAATATTGCTGTGCTCGATGGTGTACGCGCCTTCGCCTGTCTCAGCGTCATCCTCTACCACATCAATCGCTTTATGCTTCTCTCGAAAATTGTTACGCCGATGATGATCGGGTCTATGACCGCGGTGTTTGCCCTGGCCGGTTCTTCGGGCGTGACCCTTTTCTTTGTACTCTCGGGATTCCTGCTGTTCACGCCCTATACCAACTCGCTCCTGTTCGATTCTGCGTGGCCTTCCGCGAAGCGCTTTTATACTCGCCGCGCCTTCCGCATTCTTCCTGGTTACTACGTTTCGCTGATCCTGCTTGTGCTCTTCACACAACACGCGTATTTACAGCCCGACCACTGGCAAGATGATCTGCTATTCCTGACACTCTTTATGGACTCATCCCACTCCACCTACCAGGCTATCAACGGCCCTTTCTGGACGCTCGCGGTTGAATGGCAGTTCTACCTGTTATTACCACTCATCGCCCTGGCGTTCCGCTGGCTCGTGCGACACGGCTCACTCCAACGTCGACTTTACGCTCTCTGGGGCTGCCTGGCCTTGCTTATTTTGTGGGGCCTGGCAACACGCTACTGGGGTCGCTCATGGGAGATCAATCCCGATCAACCTCACCTCTTGCCGCTTCGACTCTATAACGTATTGCACTTTTTCCTGTATGGTATGACCGGAAAATATCTGGAAGATTTCGCCATCGGCATGCTTGTCTGCACCTTTTATACACTCGCGTTACGCTCCCCTCAACATCAATTGGTCGCCTTTTTGCGCTCCGCTAGCTACTGGCTATGGGGCGTGGGCAACCTCTGGCTCTTTTATACCGCCATCTGGTCTGTCCTGCCTGGCGCTTCGCTGGTCGCGCCGCTCATCGGTCCCCATAATTGGATGTCCGAAATTGTTCTGGCCCTCGGATTCGGCGCGTGCATTACCGCACTTCTATTCGGCCCACAAACGCTCAGAAATTTGCTGGAGTGGCGTTTCATGCGCTGGCTCGGCTCTCTTTCCTACGGCATGTATATCTGGCATCTGCCTATCCTGCTGCTCTTTCTGGCGCTCGTCATTCCCTTTGTACAGTCATGGCCGCCAGCTATCGTGTACGGTCTTTATCTGGCGTGTCTGCTGGGTGGGATCATTCCCTTCTGCTCGCTCTTTTATCGCTTCATCGAATTGCCAGGCATGAACCTTGGCAGCAAACTGACGACCACAAAAAAAACGGCACCGGTCGAATCATAAAAAGGCTTCGCTCAACACTTCGTTTATAGCACCGTTTTTCCGCTTTGTAGCGTATCTATAGTAGAAGTATGTACTATACACCCTACAATCTGATTCTGTCGTTGTTGAAACTCTCAACACGGCAGTGTTTTTGAAAGCAGGCTACAACATGTCAAAATTATCAGAACACGAACGCGAGAAATTGCCTGAGAGCGCATACGCATTCCCACGCGAGCGCAAAGAACCATTAATCGATGCCTCGCATGTCCAGAACGCGATCGCGCGTTTCGATCAGGTACAGGGCGTCAGCGACGAAGAACGTGATGAAGCCTGGAAACGGATTCAAAAAGCCGCCAGGAAGTTCGATGTTTCGCTTGAAGAAAAGGGATGGCGTGAGCTCTTCAAAAAGTAAACTCCCTCGCCAGGAGTGTAGAGACCTCTGATCAGGGTGGATACCACAAAAAAGCTGCCATGTTGCAGGCACAAAATCAGAGGTCGAAGCACCCCAAAAATCCATAGCACCCTGCTGCTAGCTGCTGAACTTCTCGATTCGTGTTACAATAATGACTGATGACTCTGGAGAGGAATACTTCTATACGGGAATAGCCTGAATACTGTTGAAATACAGTCCACCTCGCTATCAAGCATAGCCAAGCAATCATTTTATTTCTTGCATTGGAGACACGGAAGTAGAAAAGGTAAAAAACAGCAGCATTTTTGTGTTTCTGCATTCGGTCCATATGGACGTATTTGAAACATAGCTACTCTCCAACGTCGTATAGTTCGAAAAAATTGGGAGACAATATGAGTACTGAGCAGCAAGAGCGACCAGACAGACACGACACGACTGTTCCTGAAAACGTTCACGTCGTTACACTGTCTGCGAACGAAGATCGTGATACGCTACTGCACTACTATCACCAGATGCTCCTCATCCGTAATTTCGAGGAAAAAGCGGCTGAAATGTATAAGATGGCGCGCATTGGTGGCTACTGCCATTTAAACCTTGGTGAAGAGGCAACGGTGGTTGGGTTTGGCGCAGGTTTGGACGACAACGATTACGTTTATACGAACTATCGTGAACACGGCTATGCTATTTGCCGTGGTATTTCTCCTCGTGTGGTGATGGCCGAACTGTTTGGCAAAGTGACCGGATGCTCACAAGGACGTGGTGGCTCGATGCATATGTTCAGCCTGGAACACCGTTTCATGGGTGGATACGGCATCGTCGGCGCGCAGGCTCCGCTGGCCGTGGGTGCCGCATTCGCTGTGACCTACCGTGGCACGGGCGAAGCAGTCGTGGTACAAATGGGCGATGGCGCGACCAACGGTGGCCCCTTTTTCGAGGCATTGAACCTGGCGAAGATATATAAATTGCCGGTCGTCTTCTTCATCGTGAATAACCAGTACGGGATGGGTACGCCTGCCGATAAAGGCTCAGCGGTCGCCGAACTCTATCGCAAAGGACAGGCCTTCGACATTTACGGCGAACGCGTCGATGGCAACGACGTGCTAGCGGTACGTGACGCGCTGCAACAGGCGCTTAAAAGGGCTCGCGAACAACACGAGTCCACTATTATCGAAGCCGTTAGCTATCGTCATAAAGGCCATTCCGTCGTCGATCCAGATCGTTACCGCGATAAAGAGGAAGTCCAGCGTGGTCGTTCGGCTGATCCCATTCCGGCTTTCGCACAACGTTTGCTCGATGCGCATTTGATCGACGAGCAGGGGCTACAAGATATCGAGCAACAGGTGGAACAAGAAGTTGAAGATGCCGTCAGGTTCGCCGAAGAGAGTCCTTTCCCACCAGTAGAAAGCCTTTTCGATTATATCTACGCACCTGACACCGAAGGACAGGAGACAAGGTAGAGATGGTAGAAGTCACGTTTCGGCAGGCATTGCACGATACATTGCGTGAGGAGCTCCTTCACGATGAAAACGTTTTTCTCCTGGGCGAGGAGATCGGAACATTCGAGGGTTCATATAAGATTACCGCAGGTCTCTTAAATGAGTTCGGCCCTCGACGCATTGTCGATACCCCCATTGCTGAAAACGGTTTTGTGGGTATGGCGACGGGAGCCGCTATGCTCGGCCTGCGTCCAGTCGTTGAGATCATGACTATCAACTTCATCGCACTGGCAATGGACGAAATCCTCAATCACGCCGCTAAAATTTACTATATGTTTGGTGGACAAACACCCGTGCCCCTGGTCATTCGCACCCCTGGCGGTGGTGGTCAACAACTCTCCGCGACCCACTCCCAGAATCTCGAAGTCTGGTTCGCGCACATTCCTGGCCTACAGGTGGTCGCGCCTTCAACGCCCGCCGATGCGAAAGGACTGCTGAAAACAGCGATTCGCAACAATAATCCGGTCATTTTCCTGGAAAATCTGGCCCTCTACAACAGCAAAGGAGACGTACCAGAAGACGATTATACTATCCCATTTGGCAAGGCAAAGGTAACAAAAGAAGGCAACGATCTCACCATCATCAGCTACTCACGTATGGCCGCGCTCGCGCTCGATGTCGCCCAACGCCTGCAACGAGAACAAAATTTGAGTATCGAAGTAGTCGATATGCGTTCGCTTCGTCCACTGGATAACGAAACCATCGTTAACTCCGTCAAAAAGACAGGACGCGCTATTGTCTTCGAAGAAGATTGGCGCTCATACGGCATCGGCGCAGAAGTCGTCGCGGTCATGCAAGAAGAGGCTTTTGATTACCTGGATGCACCTATCAAACGGGTCGCCAGCGTTGAAGTTCCCTTGCCCTACTCTAAACCACTAGAACTCGCCGCTTTGACCGGCGCTAAACAACTGGAAGATGCAATCAACGAACTGGCACCGCGCCGGAGGAGATAAAAGATATGGCGGAAGTAAACATGCCTCGCCTCAGCGATACAATGGAGGAAGGCACCATTACACGCTGGCTCAAAAAGCCAGGCGATCAGGTACAAAAAGGCGAGGTGGTGGCGGAGGTCGAGACGGATAAGGCCAACATGGAGATCGAATCGTACACGAACGGTATCCTGGAACAAATACTCATCCAGGAAGGCCAATCCGCTCCCATCGGTCAACCGATCGCGATTGTCGGAGATGGCAGCACCACACATGCACCAGCAGCACAAGCCGCCGCACCCCAAAATACCAGCCTGACTCAAAATGGGCAGCCGCAAGCAGCGAACAATCATCATGATATAGCCGCATCGATCAGCGCGCCCGCACCCGTTGAGTCAGGTCTCACACAATCGAAAGGGGCACGAGGTCAATTCAAAGTATCTCCATTAGCCAGGCGCATGGCGGAAGAACATAATATCAACCTGAGTGAGCTAAACGGGACAGGGCCAGGTGGACGCATCGTGCGCGACGATATCGAAGATTATCTGGAACAACACGAAACATCGCTCCAACCTTCAACATCCCCGCAAGAGAGCCCAACACCGGCACCACAAACTGTGGTAGAGACGATCGCACCGATGGCCGCCGCCCACACAGCCAGTGAAGACGAGATCACTACGCTCTCGACGATGCAAAAAACCATCGCACGGCGCTTAACAGAATCAAAACAAACGATTCCGCATTTCTATGTTGGTAGCGAGATTGATATGACTGACATCCTGGAAATGCGCAAAAAGTTGAACGCAAATGTTGGCAACGATGGGATCAAGATCAGCGTCAACGATCTCATTGTCAAAGCATGCGCGTTGGCGTTAGAAAAGTTTCCAGAGGTCAATGGTTCATATAAAGACGGACAATTTATCCTGCATAAACACATTAATGTGGGCATCGCGGTCGATATCCCTCACGGATTGATCGTTCCCGTCGTACGTGAAGCCAATATCAAAGGCCTTCGTTCGATCGCGCGTGAGACGAAGGCGCTCGCAGCTAAAGCACAAGCCGGTAAAATCACCCCGACCGACCTCGAAGACGGCACATTCTCCGTCTCCAATCTCGGCATGATGGATGTAACCGATTTTGTCGCGGTCATCAATCCACCACAAGCAGCAATCCTGGCTGTCGCCGCTACCAAAAAAATCTTCGTTCCCATCGATGACCAACCGGTTGCACGCGATATCATGCACGTTACTATATCCGCGGACCACCGCATCCTCTATGGTGCGACAGTAGCTCGTTTCCTTCAAGAGTTGAAACGCCTACTGCAAGATCCATACTCTCTACTGGGATAATCTCCCTCCACGAAACTAGCAGTGTCCATAATCACGAGCACGGCACGAACTTTTTCAGAAGAAGTTCGTGCCGTGCTCCTTCTCAGTTCTTCTCCCCCCCATAAAATCCTTCAGCAACGGAAATCCCCGTCGCTCAAAAAATACGTAAAAATGAGAATTGAATAGAGAGAATATTTTATTTATAATAATCAATAACAGATCTCTATATTTTCATACAATACTTCCTAAAAAATATTTTACATATTTCACAGTGAAAATACTTCACATACATGTCAGTTGAGAACTAGCGTATGCATAAATCCAAATCTTCTCTCACAACGCCAATCAAAGAGCAAGAAAGTAAACAACGACTTTCTTTCAGCACGAAGGTTATGGTGCCGCTTGTCTCTTTCGTGCGTTCTCCCCTACAAAACCTTACAGCAAAACCATTTCGTTCTCGAACCACCACGCTACGAAATTTGCTTGTGCTCATTACACTCTTCGCTATTATCAGCTTAACGATTGATGGCCTCCTTGTCTCTCTCATTTCGCAGCAACACTCCAGGAAAAATGTTCCTGAGGCAGCAACGTATCCCACAATGCTACCTGTCCCCAGTACCATTTATCCCGGCCAGATTTCGTTTCTGCATCTCGCGCATTTCACCCCAAACACACAGGTCTTCCTCTCACGCGATATCGCCCAATCTGTTCGCATCGATACGCCACTACCAGTGATACGCGTCGATGCTAAGGGGAGCGCGAACGTGCGTATCTATATAGAGGATAGCTGGAATGTGGGTATGCACTACATTCAGGCCGAAGATATCAGCGACCATTTTACCGCCAGCACCGTTTTGCGCGTTATCGGTACATGGCTTGTGCCTCCTCCCCATCTGGTGGTTCAATCTCTCACCACACCGCGCGCTATTACATCAATCAATATGGGATCAGCCCCTCCACAAACAAATACACTACAGTCACTCTTGCTGCATAATGCCGGAGGTAGCGTGCTTTCGTGGACTGGGCACAGCGACCAGTCATGGCTGCAATTCACGCCAACCAGTGGCGTTTTCAGCAATAGCGAGTGTATCTATCTCGCGGTCAGTCGCGCACATCTAAAAGCGGGGAAATATACTGCTACCATAACAATACAGTCAAATGCGGGCGAACCCTTTCATTTCTTTGTGCAGATGCAAATACAAACTGTGAGATCGAGTACAGGTCCACATCTGGTTGTCTCGCCCCTCGTCCAGTCTCTTACCGCAATTGATGGCAACTCAACACCTCTTGAGCAAACGTTCTCCATCACCAATGGAGGCAGTCACGCACTCACCTGGTCTTTAAACAATATCACGCCAGCCGCTCTGCTCGACCAGAATATGTTGTTTTTAGCCAACACCCACTGGTTGGACGCAACTCCGGCTAAAGGCACACTTGCCCCAGGCGCAACAACAACGGTGCATGTTGTCGTCCACAGCCAACGTTTATTGCCCAGCGTTTATGGTAATATACTCCAATTCGCCGGTGGCTCCTACACACAGCCAGTGGCACTTTCACTCACGGTTCTTCCTCGTTGCAGCCTCGATATCGATCAAGCGGCGCTTACCTTCACAACCCATACACATGACATGCAACCATCCCAAAATGTGACCGCTCATCGGACCACAAACTGCGCTGAGCATATGCGCTGGGGCTCCTATACTCCCGACAACTGGCTCACTACCAACTCGGCTCATGGCACTATCACCAGCACACAGATGCTGACTATAGCAGTGTCTCTCAAGCCATCAACGCTTTCTACTGGCACATATACGGGTTTCATTATGCTATTTACGCAGCATCGCAGCCAGACAGTCGTGGTAACACTCAATCTGCTTGCATCCACATCCACCACACCCACAGCTACTATAGCCAATGGAACAGACGGAACAAATATATCTCCTCATGCAACAGTGGGTACAGATACAAAAAGTCAGACAAAAAACGATCAACCAGGGCGGATAGCATCACAAAATACAGAGCCAGGCTCTTCACCCTCCTTGGCGCTATCTACCTCATCGATCGCGTTCACGCTGACTCAAGGTCAACAATCCCCCTCCACCCAATCAGCATCTATCGAAAATACAGGAGGAGAAACATTTGCATGGTTGGCATCACCAATACAAAACAGCCCGTGGATAAGCCTTGCTAGCACTGCCGGTACGTTGAACGCAGGCCAGACGAACCCGCTCTCGATTACCGTTGCTGCCAGCAATCTTGCGGTCGGAACGTATACTGCAACCACAACCATCACAGCGACAGACGATGACACTCTCCCTGCCCTCAGTAGTTCACAAACGATCACGATCACTGTCACAATCGTACAGCCCTGCACACTCAGTGTGTCACCCAGCACGATAACCTTTACCTCCATCTTGCTCCAAACACACTCCTCACAACAAACCATCACCATTGCTTCTTCAGGATACTGCCCTTATCCCCTGACATGGACTGCTCAGACCGATAATAACGACCCATGGCTCACACTCTCCTCAACGACCGGCAATGATAACGGTTCTGGTAGTACAATTACCGCGCATATAAACGCAAATGGGATACTTTTAGGCGTCTATAAGACGCAAATAGAGGTGACTGAGGTCGATAAAAATGGTGCTGCTCTACAAAATAATCCACAGACAATCACAGTTACGTTGACCGTTGTGGCATAGTTACCTACAACCTATACCATCTGCGTTTTGAGTCGAAAAGAACACTTCAATAGTGAAAAAGAAAACTGTTCATTTGTCTTATTAAGGTGTCTTGTTAAGGAAAGGAACATGCTATGGATGCCACTACACTCGGTCACGCCGAGCTTTATATCAATCCGGAAAGAGTGAGCCCGCAGGACAAAATTGTCTCGCCACAAAGAATCGATGTCGCCAATATTCAAGAGTTGGTCGAAGTTCTGACCCTCATGCCTGCTGAAACAAGTTTCAGCGTCCTGCTCGTGATGAATGAATGCGTGGTCGGCAACGGCAAGTACTTTATGACTCATGAAACCATTACCGCGCTTCACGAATATGGTGCCTGCCAGGGCTTTTTTGTCAAACCGCTCGCGCTCCTGCACGAAGCAAGAAAACGCACTGAGCAGCAGTCTTTTTAGCCATTCCATCAAGTTTCAAGCAACGGAGCAGTGAAAAGGTTGTTGCCCATATAAGAGAGTATTCGATTGAGAGGCTAAAACAGCTTTGCTCGCTCGTATTGAACCGGCCACGCGATATCGTGCTGCAACAGATGAGCCGTGTGTAAAGGCCAGTAAGGATCACGCAATAACTCGCGCGCTAAAAAAATGAGGTCTGCTTGCTGCTCTTCCAGGATCGTATTCGCCTGCTGCGCCTCCGTGATCAGGCCAACGGCACCAGTAGCAATATTGGCCTCGCGTCGAACGGCCTCTGCAAAAGGCACCTGATATCCTGGTCCGAGCGCAATCTTCGCCGCTGGACTGTTGCCGCCCGAGGAAACGTCGATAAGATCAACGCCATGTTGTTTTAATGCCCGCGCCACCTCTATCGTATCCGCCAGCGTAAGCCCATCATCGACCCAATCGACCGCAGACACACGCACAAGCAAAGGAAGTTCCGCGGGCAAAACTTGACGTATAGCATCGGACACCTCAAGCAGAAAACGCATCCTGTTCTTCAGCTCACCTCCATACTCATCCTCACGATGATTGGAGAGCGGCGACAAAAACTCATGCAGCAGATAGCCGTGCGCGGCATGGATCTCTATCACCTGGAAACCTGCTTTAAGCGCTCGTACCGCCGCATCCTGAAAATGTTGCGTGATTTCAGCGATTTCCGCTACCGTAAGCTCGTGAGGCAAAGGGTAACTCTCGCTGAAGCGTTCCGCGCTCGGCCCCACCGTCTGCCATCCGCCCTTATCCACAGGCACTTCCCCATGCCCACTCCAGGGACGATACGTCGAGGCTTTCCTGCCCGCGTGAGCCAACTGTACTGCGGCTGTTCCGCCCTGCTCACGAATAAAGGCGGTGATACGCGAGAGCATATCGATATGCTCATCGCGATAAATACCGAGGTCCTGTGGCGAGATACGTCCACGCGCCTCGACGGCGGTCGCCTCCGTCATTACCAGGCCCGCGCCACCCACCGCCCGGCTTCCCAGGTTCACCAGATGCCAATCGTTGGCAAAGCCATCCTGTGAAGAGTACTGGCACATAGGTGCAACAGCGATGCGATTGCGCAACGTGATACCACGCAAAGTGAATGCTTCGAAAAGAGAAACAGCAGAAAGCGCTGGTTGATTTTGTAGCTCGACACCTGACATATTTTCTCCTGCCGGGAGAGTCGACATATACAAGACTCCTTATTGTTTTTAAACTTGATTTCCCCTATGTCGGCTTCATTGCCTTCTTTGAACTCTAACAGCCTGCTACGAAATTTTTATTCCAGATGAATCGTCAGGGCACCTCCACGCGCCACCCTCTTCTCATTGTGATACAATTGATCTCATCCTTTATGCTATGATTACTACTGCCATGTAAATGATCACGAATTCACAAATACACCTTGTTACACTTAAAGTAAGGAGTTGCTATGCCATCACAAGGATATGTACGCTTTCCCACAATTTTCCAGGATAACATCATTTTCGTCGCTGAAGATGACCTCTGGTCCGTCTCTAGCACAGGAGGGCGAGCAACACGATTGACCGCCGGTCTGGGCGAGGTACGCTACCCTCGTTTCTCGCGTGATGGCACCCAGCTTGCGTTCGTAGGGCGTGAAGAAGGTCCCACTGAAGTGTACGTGATGCCCACAATAGGCGGAGATGCGCGCCGTTTAACCTTCCAGTCCAGTAGCTGCCGTGTTCTCGGTTGGTCTCTCACAGGCGATGAAATATTGTATGCAAGCAATTATGGGCAGTTCGCCAGTCGCTTCGACACTATTCATGCTGTCAACCCCGCAAGTGGCTTCTCACACACGCTGCATTTCGGGATGGCGAATGCTATCTCTTACGGCCCCCACGGTGGTATTGTCCTGGGTCGCAATATCAACGTACGGGAGTATTCGCACTGGAAACGCTATCGTGGAGGTACTGCAGGCTATCTCTGGTGCGACACGCGTGGCACCGGCGATTTCCAACCACTCTTACAACTGCACAGCAACATCGCGGACCCTTGCTGGGTGGGAGATCGCATCTACTTCCTCTCCGATCACGAGGGCATCGGCAACGTCTACTCCTGCACACCAACCGGAGAAGACCTGCGCAAACACACCAACCACACCGACTTCTACGCGCGCCATCTTTCGACGGATGGTGAACGTCTGGTCTACCAATGCGCGGCTGATCTCCACGTGTTCGATCCAGCAGATGAAGCACAGCATCATCTTGAGGTAACATTACCCAGCACCCACACACAGCGCAATCGCAAGTTTGTGTCCGCCAGCGTTTTTCTGCACAGTTACGATCTGCATCCAAAGGGGCACTCTCTAGCACTCACCACGCGCGGTAAAGCCTTTTCGGCAGGAAACTGGGACGGACCAGCGATCCAGCATGGAGAACCTGATGGCGTTCGCTACCGTCTTCTAACATGGTTATACGAAGGCAAACAACTGGTCGCCATCCACGATAAACCAGGGCACGAGGAGTTGATCGTCTTTTCGCCCAATGTCGCTGCCGATCCCCAAACATTTCCTGCTCTCGATTTCGGACGCGCCGTGGAGATGAAGGTCTCACCGACAGCGAATCAGATCGTGATCACCAACCATCGCAACGAAATCATTAGCGTCGATCTTGATACAGCTAGCTCTCGCGTCCTGGATCATAGTGACGCTGGCAATATCGATGGCTGTGCCTGGTCTCCAGATGGTGCCTGGGTCGCTTACGGTTTCCCCATCTCGAATCGGCAGACCGCGATTAAACTTTGCCATCTAGATGATGGACAAACCTATCAGGTAACCAATCCCATCTTGCAGGATACACAGCCCGCCTTCGATCCAGATGGGAAATACCTGTACTTCTTAGGGAAACGCGTCTTTAATCCAGTCTACGATGATCTCCAATTCGACCTCGGTTTCCCCCGTGGGACGAAACCATACGCGATCCTGCTGCAAAGTACCTTACGCTCTCCCTTCATACCCGAGCCAACACCGCCAGAAGAGAAAGGACAGGATAAACCAAAAACTGAAAATGACGAGGCTGTAACGCGTGATCAGGAAGAGAAGCCAGCATTTGCGATCGATCTCGACAACATCGCTGATCGCGTTCTGCCCTTTCCTGTATCGGAGGGAAAATATAAAGCGATTTACGGTATCAAGGGTAAGGCGCTTTTCCTCTCATCGCCCATTCAAGGCACTGTAGAGGAACATCCATCACATGCGAAGGGCACGGTTGAATACTACGATTTCGAAACCTACAAAAGTGAAAAGCTCTTAGAGGGTGTCAGTGACTTTGAGCTGTCTCTCGACAGCAAAACACTCGCCTACCGTTCTCATCACCGCCTGCGCATCTTAAAAGCGGGCGAGAAGCCAAAGTCTGATAGTGGCGATCGTCCAGGAAGAGAGAGCGGCTGGTTCGATTTCGGACGTATCAAGATTTCAGTGCAGCCACTGGCCGAATGGAGACAGATGTTCGGCGAGGCCTGGCGTTTACAACGCGAACAATTTTGGAACGCCGATATGTCTGGCCTTGACTGGGAAGCAATCTACAAACAATATCTTCCGTTAGTCGAACGCGTCGGCTCTCGTGCGGAATTGTCGGATCTACTGTGGGAACTACAGGGCGAATTAGGTACCTCCCATGCGTACGAAATGGGTGGTGAATATCGCAAAAGCCCTCATTATCGCCAGGGATTTTTAGGCGTCGATTGGAACTACGATATAGAAAAGGACCGCTATACGATAGCACAGATCATCAAAGGCGATCCCTCTGATGCACACGCAAGCTCACCGTTGACACAACCCGGCTTGAATGTAAAAGCTGGCGACGCAGTGCTGGCGATCAACGGGCAGAGGGTAAACGCGCAACGAAGCCCACAGGAACTGCTCGTTAATCAAGCCGGTGAGGAAGTGCAACTGTTGATCGAAGACGTGCAAAACGGCGAGACGCGAGTAATCACCGTGGAGGCATTGGAGCACGAAACACCTGTCCGCTATCGAGAATGGGTCGAGCACAATCGTCAACTCGTCCACGCAGCCACGCAAAACCGCGTCGGCTACGTACATATTCCTGATATGATGGGCAATGGCTTCGCCGAATTTCATCGTAGTTATCTCGTCGAATACGATTACCCTGCTCTGCTTATCGATGTACGTTGGAACAGCGGCGGACATGTCTCCGGTCTTCTGTTGGAGAAACTTTCTCGGCGTCGCCTGGGATACGACTTCTCACGTTGGGGACAGCCTGAACCTTATCCAGCCGAATCCCCACGCGGTCCAATGGTAGCGCTTACCAATGAGCACGCCGGTTCCGATGGAGACATCTTTAGCCATAGCTTCAAGTTAATGGGACTAGGGCCATTGATTGGCAGGCGTACTTGGGGTGGTGTAATTGGTATCAATCCACATCATCAACTAGTCGATAACACGACGACAACCCAGCCCGAATTTTCCTTCTGGTTCAAAGATGTCGGTTGGAATGTGGAAAATTATGGCACCGATCCTGATATCGCGATCGATATCACCCCCCAAGATTTCGCTCAAGGCAAAGACCCACAACTCCAGCGCGCCATTGCGGAAACACTGCAATTAATCGAAAAAACGCCTGTCCTGGAGCCAAAAACAGGTGAAAGACCTCGTCTTGCTCGCACCAATTAATACGCTAAAACGGTCTAACCCAGGTCTGAAATACTTGGGTTAGACCTGGGTTAGATAACCACTTTACCTTCTTCTCTATCCAAAAAGTAGATCGAGAAACTCTATGCGCTAGACCTCTGTATACTGGTTTTAAGAGATTAAAAGAAGAATGCTATCTTTCATAAGCATCCAATTCGTATACCTCTTTAAAACTAACGAATCAGGTGGAAAAAGAGAATGTATAGAGTGCAGAAATCCGTTAGTGCAATGCTACGCTTTCGTGGCAATATACTCGTTTTGCTCGTGCTCCTTTGTACAGCTACAGCCCTGCACGCCTTCGCTGTAGGGAAAAGCACGGCAGCTTTGACTACGCATGCAGGACGCGACATCCATGCCATCAAATGGCTGAAAAAAGACGCACCCCTCGATAGCGACTGCCGTGAACAATTGGACATCCCCTGTTATAGTCCGCAAGAGATGCGCAACGCGTATAATCTGACTTCGACCGTTGGCGCGGGCTATGTCGGCAGCGGACAAACGATCGTTATTATCGATTCTTTCGGTAGTCCTACCGCGTTGGCGGACTTAAAACAGTTCGACACCGACTATGGCCTGCCCGATCCTCCCTCGTTCAAAGTTATCGCCCCTCTCGGAACAGTTGCGTTTGATCCTAACAATGCTGACCAGAACGGTTGGGCACAGGAGACAGACCTGGATGTGCAGTGGGCGCACGCACTCGCACCAGGAGCAAACATTGTGCTGCTCACCAGTCCGGTCTCCGAAACGCAAGGTATTCAAGGCATGCCGGAATTTTTAGCCCTGGAACAGTACACGCTTGTCCATCATTTAGGCAATATTATCTCGCAAAGCTGGGGAACAACCGAAGAGACACTCTTCACGCCCGCCGGTAAAAGAATACTCAACGACTTCAATACGATCTATCAAGAGGACGCGGCACAACATATCTCCGTTTTCGCGTCCGCCGGTGATACTGGCTCGGCCAACCCGGATACGAATGGCAATACGTACGCGGTCCCCACGGTCGGTTTCCCCGCCTCATCGCCCTGGGTAACCTCTGTCGGTGGCACCAGTCTCTACGCCACAAGCAATGGCAGTTACCAATCCGAAACCACGTGGAACGATGGCATCGGTAGCGCGACTGGAGGCGGATATAGTGCTTACTTCAAAGCACCCCAGTACCAACAAACGACGTTACCAGCCCCGGTACAGGCAGCCTCTCACGGGTATCGCGGCCTGCCCGATATCGCGTACAACGCTGACCCCAATACGAGTATTCCAGTCTATCTCGGTTTTATGTCCTCACCTGGCTACTACCTCTTCGGTGGTACGAGCGCAGGGTCCCCACAATGGGCGGGCATTATCGCGGACGCGAATCAGCAAGCGGGCCATCCACTCGGATTTCTCAACAACAAACTCTATCAAATTGGTAGCAATCCTCAGGCATTTAGCAATGCTTTCCATGACATCACTAGTGGGAATAATGCCCAGGAACCAATTCCTGGTTATAATGCCACAACTGGTTGGGATGCTGTTACCGGTTGGGGCACCCCTGACGCTGGTATACTTATCCCCGCTCTCATACAAAATTAGCCTTCTGTGTCGAAGGCGGAGTACTCTGCACAGCTTTCACAGCTTTCTCCGCCTTTGACAATCTGGGCATAAGAAAACTTAACCCTTTGTGAAGAAAATTTAGAAGAAGCTTAACATATCTCCCTACATCCGAAAAAGTGCATCTTGCTCCAATCCTTCTCCGTATTATAGACAACGAGGTGATAGTAAAAAAGAAGTCACCCTTTGGTAAAAAGTTTTTTTTCGTTATCAAAAAATGTTGTTTTTCAAAAAGGAGTTTAGATATGTTAGCTGCTACATCTTTGACACTTGGGGCCGTAAGCTTGAGTGGTATCATCTGGTGGCTGGTCGTCGGCCTGATCGCTGGTGCCCTGGCTGGCCTGGTTATGCGCGGCGGTGGTTACGGTATCGTCGGTGATATCATCGTCGGACTCGTCGGTGCACTGGTTGGTGGATTTGTCGCTGGCCTGTTTGGCTTTGGTTCATCTGGCTTGATCGCCTCAATCGTTATCGCCTTCGTCGGTGCCTGCATATTCATCTTCCTGCTGCGCTTGATCTCGGGCAGCACACGCCGGGTATAACATCTTTCACAAGAAACAATGCGTGATTCTAAAATCCTCCTTCTCACCTGTGTGAGAGGAGGACTCTTTTTGTCTCTACTCGATACTTGGTACCCGTGCTTCGGCTTGCTTCTCTTCCTACTTTCGCGCTATGATGCCTACAGTTTCTGCGCTCCTTATGGCGCTGGCTCGTGCTCGTGCCAGCATAAAGAGGTGGATGTAAAAAGGATACGACCCTATACGTGAAGGGATATAAGATATGATTCAGCGATATCCAACCGACCGCGAGTCGTTAGAGCGCGATTGCGATATCAGCTTTTTTATTGATGGCGGACCTGGAGGACAACACCGGAACAAAGTCGAATCAGGGGTACGGCTCGTCCATCGTCCAAGTGGCATTGTCGTTACCGCGACGGAGCGTCGTTCACAGCATACCAATCGGGAAGTAGCGTTCGAACGTATGGCTGAACGTCTACAAGAGCTACAACGTGTGCGCCCTCCGCGCAAAGCCACGCGGCCAACCACTGGCAGCAAAAACCGCCGTCTTGATACCAAACGGTTACACAGTCTAGCCAAAAAAACGCGCTCCGCTCCCATACATGATTAACTTCCCTTTTATTTAAAATCGAGGTAAACAGTTGTCTGGAAACACCACAGTGTCGCGGTTTTCCGCGCTCCTTCTCTGTAGTCTTTTGATTGTACTCGCTGGTTGTAGTACCACCCAATCTGGCAGCACAACCAGTAGTGCGTCAACACCTGTGCTGGCGTCTCCCCCAGCGGTCTCTTCAGTAAAACCAAAGATAGGTCAGGATTGGACGACATACCACTACGACCGCCAGCGTACAGGCGCTATCAGCGGCGTCATCGATCCTCATCAACTTGGCTTTGCCTGGTACACGCTTTTAGATGGCTCTGTCTACGCGGAACCCCTGGTAGTGAACGGTCATGTCGTCGTAGCGACAGAAAATGATACTGTCTATTCTCTCGATCCTACAACCGGGCATATTCTCTGGCACACCCATGTAGGCACACCCGTGCAACAATCGACACTGCCCTGTGGCGATATCAATCCACTGGGTATGACCGGCACACCAGTGTATGATCCCGCTACCCATCTCATCTTCGTTGCCGCTGAAGAAATTGGCCCTCACCACATTCTCATCGCCATCGATGCATCTAGTGGAAAAGTGCGCTTTCAACGCAATATCGATGTAGCAGGTATAGATCCGCCGCCATATCAGCAGAGGGCCGCGCTCACGCTGGCAAATGGGCGCGTCTATATCGCTTACGGTGGTCTGGCTGGTGATTGTGGAGATTATAAAGGTACTGTCGTCGCCCTACAGACCAATAACCAGGGACCACTGCTTTCGTTTCATATTCCGACCGCGCGCGAGGGTGGCATCTGGGGACCATCAGGACCAGCGATAGACCAGGCTGGGAACATATACGTCTCTGTAGGCAACGGTGCATCCACCAGCGGACCATGGGATCATAGCGATTCGGTGTTACGCCTTTCTCCGACATTACAATTAGAGGACGCATTTGCCCCACAAAATTGGGCAGAAGAGAATGGCAACGACACCGATCTCGGCTCTATGGGACCTTTGATCTTGCCAGGTGGAAACGTCTTTATCGCGGGAAAATCCGGTAGTGGATATATACTACGCCAGAATGCTTTAGGAGGAATCGGGGGCCAGATCTCTCAGTTGCACATCTGCAATGGCGCGGCGATGGGTGGCGGAGTCTCGGTTAGTACTACTATCCTTGTACCTTGCCTGGATGGTGTGCGACGAATTACGGTCAATGCCGATAGCAGTATGAAAATCGACTGGCATGTGGCGTCTATGCTGCAACCACCAATCGTTGGCGGCAATACAGCCTACAGTACTGACCCACAAGGCAACGTCTATGCAGTCAACCTGCAAACGGGCCAGGTACAGGCAAAATTCTCCGCCTACTCCGGCATCGCGATCCCGCGCTTCGCCACACCCACCCTTTCTGGAAACATACTCTTTTTGGGTACAACAACAGGTATCATGGCTATTACACTGTCGTAAGAGCATGCAACAAAAGGCCTCGCTTGCATAACTGCACTATCTTAGAATCAGTTCCGCAAACGAGGTCTTCGCCCTGGTTACTGCCAGGCGCTCACCTTATCGAGCACTTGCAGGTCTTCGTCACTCAACTGAACAGTGGTCGCACCCAGAAGTTCTTGTGTCTGCAGCACAGTGGTCGCGCTAGCGATTGGCGCGGTGATACCTGCTCTGTTTATGATCCATGCCAATGCTACCTGCGCGATTGTCGCTTGATGAGCATTCGCTATACGCTCAACCTGCTCCAGAATAGCGAAGCCGTGCTCGTTCATATACCGTTTCTGAATACCTTGCGCTCTAGGACTCGATGGGAGATCCTGGCCGGAGCGATACTTTCCGGTGAGGAAACCACTGGCTAACGAAGAATAGGTGATCACGCCTATGCCTTGCTCATGGCACAGCGGCTCCAGGTCGCGCTCGTAGTCCTCGCGATTCAAAAGGTGGTAGAGTGGTTGTATGCTCTCATAACGCGCATAGCCATGCTGCTGGCTGACCTGTAGCGCTTCCGCCAGCCGTAACGCCGTATAGTTAGATGCTCCGATAGCGCGCACTTTCCCCTGTTTGATCAACGTGGTAAAGGCATCAAGCGTCTCCTCCAGCGGAGTATTGGCATCATCTCTGTGCGATTGGTATAGATCGATGTAATCTGTCTGTAAACGACGCAGCGAATCATCGACTGAGCGTAGGATATAGTCGCGCGCGAGTCCTTCTCGCTGCGGATCGTCCGCCATACGCATGCCAACTTTTGTCGCAATGATGACACGATCCCGGTTTTTACGCGATGCCAACCACTTGCCGATCATCGTCTCCGATTCACCCCCACTATGACCTGGAGCCCAGGCAGAATATACATCGGCGGTATCAATAAAGTTTCCGCCGCCCTCAACAAAAGCATCGAGCACCGCAAAGGATGCCGCTTCGTCCGCGGTCCAACCAAATACATTTCCGCCGAGGCAAAGCGCGGAAACCGATAGATCACTATGACCAAGATTACGCATTAACATGATGGAAACTCCTTCTCATTGTTTATTTTATCTGGAGTGGTCTCTCTTTGGAGTGATATGATGGAAGCACAGAGTACTCGGAGTACTTTAGATACCAACAACTGTAGCTACACTATTATTTCATGCCTATTAGAGGCAAAAAGGAAAGATAATGACAACACTCACACCGGAAAGTCGTGAATTTCTTTCGCGCAGCACATATACAGGGAAATTGGCTACTATACGCGCGGATGGCCGACCACATATCGCGCCCATATGGTTCCTTGTCGATGGCGATAGCATCATTTTTATGACTGGAAAATCGACAGTGAAAGGGGTAAATATGCACCGTGACAATCGTATCGCGTTTTGTGTGGATGACCAGAATCCACCGTTTTCGTTCGCGATCATCGAGGGAACGGTAGAATTGATTGAAAACGCCCCCGATCAACTGCAATGGTCGACGCGTATCGCGGCTCGCTATATGGGTGAGGAGCGAGCAGAAGCATATGGCAAACGTAACGCCACACCTGATGAACTACTGGTGCGCCTGACACCTACCAAAGTCATTCTACAAAAAGATATCGCCGAATAAAAGCAGATAATCTATATCTTTCAAAGAAGAAAAGAGGATATTCTATGCCGATAACAGATACATTGGAAAACGCTCATCTCCTGGTCGTGCAAACCGTTGATGATCTACCCGAAGCATTATGGGATCTGCCGGGCGCATCTGGCGAATGGACAGTAAAAGATATTATCGGTCACCTCACTAGCTATGAACTTATCCTGATTGATGCAATCAAGACAATTCAAGGTGAATCGCCCACACCTTACCTTTTACGCTGGCGTCAATCACAACAGGACTTTAATGAGGAGAACACCGAAACACATCGTTATCAGACAGCGCAACAGGTGCTGGATGGCTATCAAGATGCGCAAGTACAGTCAACCGCACTACTCACAAACGTTCCTGTAGAAAAGGTGGAACAAAAAGGAACGATGACCTGGCTCAATGACGATAGGAGCCTGGCGGACCTTGTCTCACGTCTAGCTCAACACACACAACAACACTGCGATCAAATCGTGCAGTTCCGCAAGAAAAACAAACAACTGGAATAACAAAAAATGACCAGGGGCACTATCTTTCTCAAACAATAGACAAGAAAGATGGTGCCCCTGGTCTTATTAAGCCTGTTGACCTTTCGGCATAGCGGCACCTTGCATCGCGGCTTCGGCGACCTCTGCTAGCGTACTACCCGATGCGGCTTCAACAGCAGCCAGCACTGCTCCCTCGACGAGGGGAGCTGAACTGACGATGACAAGCTGGCGTTGCTCTTCGCTCAGTGACTCGACCGCCATTTCAGTGATCATCGCCGCGCTCCCCAGGTCTAGCAGTATCAGGACGCCTTCTGGTCCTGCCACTTGCTGAAGCGCAGCGTTAACCTTGTTGATGGACGTACCAAGCGAGCCATCGTCGGTTCCACCGGCGGCAACCAGCTTGATATCGCCCTGCGCCATTTGTCCCGCGAGTTCGACCACACCTTCGGCAAGGCGGGCACTATGCGAGATAATGACAATACCGACAGCCATGGTATGACTCCTTATTCCTGCTCCTTGTCGCAAACATCGGCCAACGCTTTCAGGAGTAACCAGCTTGAAGTCGCGCCAGGATCTTGATGGTTAATGCTGCGCTCCCCCAGGTAACTGGCGCGTCCCTTGGTCGCGATAAGCGATGTTGTATTTTGCATTCCTTGCTCCGCCGCGACTGCGGCTCTTCTCAGCAAGACCGAGAGTTCTACATCGCCTTCGGCCAGGGCTTGTTTGGCCGCATCAAGGGCGGGAATAAGTGCATCCAGCATCGTTTTCTCGCCGAGAGTTGCCTTGCCGCGTGCCTGTATACCTTCCACCATCGCATTCAACATTTGTACGACATCGGCAGCCTCTAGCTCTTGTTTTCCTGCCGTAGCTGCGCCAGCACGCAAGAAAGCCGTACCATAGAGTGGTCCACTAGCACCACCAACAGTCGAAACAAGAGTCGATCCAACAGTCTTCAGGACTGTACCGATATCCGCGTTTTCCATGCCTGCGACCTTGGTCACTACGGCTTTAAAACCACGATCCATATTCGTGCCATGGTCGGCATCCCCAATAGCTGCATCAAGGTCAGTAAGAAAACTACTGTTTTCATGCAACACTTGTGCAGATTGCTGCAACCAGCGCAGGATATCTGTGGTCGTAATAGCCATGGCTTCCTCCAAATTCTCTGTAGCTCTCTACTTGTTTTTAGCGGCCCCAGCGTAATGCAGGTGTCAGCACTGGTGCATCCCAGTATTTGATCAAATCGTCATCCAGGCGGAGCAATGTGATAGAGCATCCCGCCATCTCTAATGAGGTAATGTAGTTCCCAACCAGCGAACGAGCAACCTGGATCTGTTTGCCACCCAGAATACGGCGTAACTCATTATAGACAATATATAATTCGATTAACGGTGTCCCACCCATGCCATTCACAAATGCCAGCACCTGTTCGCCCGCTTTTAACTCAAGATCTTCAATGATCGGGTTCGCCAACATCTCTGTGACCTCGGACGCAGGCGCTACCTTGACGCGTCGTCTGCCTGGCTCACCGTGTATGCCGATGCCGATCTCCATTTCATCATCAGCCAACTCAAATGTCGGTTTCCCGGCGGTAGGCACTGTACTTCCACTCAGAGCCATACCCATACTACGCCCATGCTCGTTTACTTTACGTGCGATTGCAGCTACATCCGCGAGGGGCGCACCCGTCTCCGCGAATCCACCAGTAATTTTTTCCACCAGCACGGTCACACCAACACCACGCCGACCCGCGGTATACAGACTATCCTGCACCGCGACATCATCATTGGTCACAACACTGACAACCTCGATATTGTCGGCGGCCACGATTTCCGCCGCCATCTCGAAATTCATCACATCACCGGTATAGTTTTTGACGATATGCAGGACGCCCGCGCCGCCATTGACAGCACGCGTCGCCGCCAGCATCTGGTCAGGGACGGGAGAGGTAAAGACAGCACCGGCACACGCCGCGTCAAGCATTCCGTATCCAACAAAACCGCCATGAAGAGGCTCATGACCACTACCACCACCGGAAATAATACCTACTTTCCCCTGCTTGGGAGCGTCCTTGCGCACAATTATCTGTTGCTCGATGTCAACGTTCAATAGGTCCGGATGGGCCAGGGCCATACCTGCTAGCGCATCTTTGACGACATCTTCCGGATTGTTAATAAGCTTTTTCATGACTGCTCCTTTTTGGAATGTGAGAGAGACGAGATCAACCTCATCCTCTATCCTTGACAACACACTACCATACTCGTAATAGCGAAATCAGGAACACCTATGCGAATTCATAGTTGATGGAGAAGGATAGGAACATTCTTCTAACAATTCACTCTATCGGGAGACGTTGTAGAATTGCCGAGCAAAGTGCGCCCTTGCTCTTTTCTTTATCCCTCTCTTCAGCTTATTGAAGAGGTGTAGTTGACATACCAACCTTGCGATCGTAGAAGCTCCTTTACTTCCACAAAAGAGAAAAGACGATGTCCCCTCTCAAAAAGTTTTAATATGCTTCCTACAATGAGAAAGTGAATGCATAGTTGCCAGAAACAGTTCATTGTTTTATGCTTGGGAGGCTACTGACAACCTTGCTGAGATACAATCATAGTAACGTTGATATGATCTTTTTGTCAAGGTAAAAGCATGAAAGATCGTGGTTCTTTGTTCGAAAAAGCCAAAAATCGTTGCTTACACAACGAGAGTCTATCCAGTCACTGAAGAATGGAGCGTATAATCTATGCCTACAACCGCGCGCCGCGTCGAAACCTTTGGAACAACGATTTTTACAGAGGTCAACGTACTGGCGCAACAACATCATGCACTCAACCTGGGGCAGGGCAAACCTGATTTCGATACACCACCTGATATTGTGGCCCAGGCAGTACAGGCCTTTGAAGCTGGCAGCTACAATCAATATGCGCCAGGACCTGGCGCGCCAGCATTGCAACAAGCAGTCGCACAACATGCCGCTCGTTTTTATGGGCTCGATATTGATCCGGCACGTGGAGTTGTCGTTACCGCGGGAGGAACCGAGGGTATTTTCGCTGCCGTTCTCGGCCTGACCGATCCCGGTGACGAAGTCATTGTTATCGAGCCTTTTTATGATTCGTATGTGCCCAACATTATCATGGCACACGCTACGCCTGTCTTCGTACCCTTACACCCACCGACCTGGACCTTTGATCCCGATGAATTGCGTAAAGCGTTTTCATCAAAAACGCGTGCGCTGATTTTGAACACGCCACAGAACCCGACTGGACGCGTCTTCACAAAGGACGAGCTGACAATGATTGCAGAACTATGCATCGAACATGATGTTACAGTGATCAGTGACGAGGTCTATGAACATTTGACCTTCGGCGAGTCCAAACATACTCCCATTTCAACACTCCCAGGCATGTTCGAGCGTACGGTTGTGATAGGTAGTGCGGGCAAGATGTTCAGTGCGACCGGCTGGAAGATTGGGTGGGTGTACGGAACGCCCGCGCTTATTGAAGGTGTTTCACGCGCTCATCAATTCATTACCTTCGCGGTGAACTATCCTACACAGCAAGCGGTTGCCTACGCGCTTAATCTTCCCGACAGCTATTACAGCGATTTTAAGGCACTTTACGAACACAAACTCGCGTTACTCTGCTCGGCACTGGAGGATACAGGCTTTCACTATGTTATGCCAGAGGGAACATATTTTCTTATGGTCGATTTCTCATCTATCCTTGAAGGCACCTCAACAGCGTTTGCACGCTACCTGATCACGAAAGCGGGCGTGGCATGCATTCCGCCGGAGACGTTTTACAGCAAACAACATGCCTCGATCGGTAGCCACTACATCCGTTTTGCCTTTTGTAAAAATGATGAAACCCTGCTCCAACTCAAAGAGCACCTGAAGCGGCTGCGCGAGTAGAGAAGAGACTTACTTTTCTCTATTGCGCGAGAAATTGTTGCTCGATAATCTGCAACAATGATTGTCTCTGATTATGCAAAAAGAAGTGGTCACCAGGAAAGAAGGTCAGGGCGAATGTTCCTGTCGTCTGCTCTTGCCAGGGACGCAACAGGGTTTCTGGCGCGAGATGATCGTCCAGGCCACCAAAAACGTCTATTGGACAATCCAGCGGTGGCTCCTCGGTGTATTTGTATGATTCATACATGGTGAAATCGGCGCGCAGCAGTGGAAGCATTAAACGCATAAGCTCTTGATTTTCAAGTACAGCACGTGGCGTACCACCGAGATCAGCAATCGCATCGATGAATGCACGATCATCCAGCATGTGCAGATTTTTGCGGGAGGGTGGCAGTTGTGGAGCGGCCTGAGCTGAAAGGAAAAGGTGGCTAGGTTGTGCCATACCATGACGACGTAAATATCGTGTGAGCGTGAAAGCGGTGAGTCCGCCCATACTATGACCGAAAAAAGCAAAAGGGATATGAAGATACGGTTGAAGTTCGCCTGCCAGTGCGTTCACCAATGTATCCATATCGGTAAACATCGGCTCGCCAAAACGATTTTCCCTTCCTGGCAATTGAATAGGGCAGATTTCACATTGTACCGATGATTGCGATAACCAGGAACGATACAGTGATGCACCTCCACCCGCGTAAGGGAAGCAAAAAAGCCTGTACGTGGGTTGGGCCTGCGTACGCACGATCCAGGAAGATTTCTGCATAAAAATACCTTTTTCTGTCATGGCAAATTGCCATGACAGAAAAACTGAGGCTCATAAGAAGCTAGCGCTGCTATAAGCACGAGAAACGCGTAATGGCAATAATGAAAAAGATAGCGATGATAGCGAAAACAAAAAGGAAATACTTTTCCCTTCTTCCCCTTTATCTCGCTTCGGATACGCTCACTTCGCCAGTCAACTTATCCAGGGTTTCTCGTTTGATACGGTACGCCTGACGCTCATTCACATGAGGTAGGACCACCGCCTCTAACGCTCCCTGTTTGACCCAGCGCCGTACAGTCGTATCGTCAACACGAAGAATACGGGCAACTTCTGATACGGTTAAAAGCTCGCTCATAGTTCAACTCTCCTTTATGTATTTACGATGCATTTCAATGTTACTTTTGCTCTGTCTTTGACTAGCCATGCATACAAAGTAAAATTTGCTTTACCAGTAGAACGGGTAGTCACCGCGAGACAGATATACATAGGAAAACATTGTAGCCACATTGTACAACTCTGTATAGGGGATGTAAAGAGATATGTCAATGTTTATGAGAGTGATTGCGTATTATTACCGTTCATATATTTACGTACGACACTCCCTTTTTTATTTAGGCATACTGCGCTTGTAGGTTAAAAATAGGTTGAAGGAAACGAAACTATTTTCCTATTTTTCTTTATCCCTTCGGAAGGAAAGAGCATTGGTTTTGAATACCCTTCAATACCACATAAATAGGAAGCGGAACAAAAATACGGCATTTCCATCAGTGTTTTCATTTACCTGGGCGCTTTTACTCCCTCTATCTGCTCAATGCATTTTTCAGCATATAACAATAGAGAGAATCGTGCTATTATATACGGGGCATAAAAGCGAAATGGAGAGAAAGATTTTCTCTTATCTATGCTGAGACTATCCATAGAGTAGAATCCATAGGCAACCGTGATGAAAAGGCAATTCTTGTCTTGCTATAACCACACCACATGCACTAAAATAAAGTGATTGAGACCACTATTGCTATTCTACTCTTTTATTCATCTGGTGTCGCTAGGGAGGTTTTACGATGACAACTGAAGCTCACAAAGAGACGCTTGGTTTTCAGGCTGAGGTAAAACAGTTGTTGGATCTCATGATCCACTCGCTCTACAGTAACAAAGAAATATTTTTGCGTGAGCTGATCTCAAACGCATCCGACGCGATCGATCATCTGCGTTTTGATGCCCTTTCAGATTCAGCGCTGTACGAGCACGATACTGATTTTAAAATTCGCGTGTCGTACGATAAAGAGGCACGGACAATTACAGTGGCGGATAACGGCATCGGCATGACACGCGCGGAAGTGGTAGATAACCTGGGTACCATCGCGAAATCGGGCACACGCGAGTTTTTCCAGTCACTCACTGGTGATAAACAAAAAGATGCGAACCTCATCGGCCAGTTTGGTGTTGGTTTCTACTCGTCGTTTGTCGTTGCCGACGAGGTTACCGTATTGACACGACACGCAGGCGTTCCGACCGCAGAAGCCGTGCGCTGGCAATCCAATGGGCAAGGCGAATATACGCTGGAACCCACGGAAAAAGAAACGCGTGGCACAGAGGTTATTCTCCACCTGCGTCCCGACGAGGACGAATTTTTAGATGGCTACCAGTTGCGCTCCATCATTCGCAAATATTCCGATCATATTACGCTTCCCATTGTGATGCGAGTCGAGAAAGAAGCGAAGGAAGACGAAGAGCAGCCGGAAGAAGAGCAACCGGAGGAACAGCCACAGGAAGAATGGGAAGTAGTCAACACGGCCTCGGCGCTGTGGACGAGGCCCAAGAGCGAGATCAGCGAGGAAGAGTACAATGAATTCTACAAACACATCTCGCATGATTTCAGCGATCCTCTAGCCTATGTGCATAGCCGTATGGAGGGGACGCAAGAATACACCATCCTCCTCTATATTCCCGCCCAGGCTCCGTTCGATCTCTACACGCGCGAATTTCATCACGGTGTGAAGCTCTATGTGCGGCGCGTCTTCATCATGGACGATGCTGAGAAGTTGATGCCGCGCTACCTGCGCTTCATTCGCGGCGTGATCGATTCCAATGACCTGCCACTCAACGTCTCGCGCGAACTATTGCAGCAAAATCGTTTGATTGATGCCATCCGCACCAATTCGACCAAGAAGGTATTGGGACTGCTCTCCGACCTTACCAATACCAATAAAGAGAAATACGCGACCTTCTGGAAAGAATTCGGACGTGTGCTCAAAGAGGGCTTGTTGGAGGATTTCACGAACCATGACACGCTGACAAAACTGTTCCGCTTCGCGACTACGACTTCCGGCAGCGAAACACAAGATGTCTCACTCGAAGATTATGTCGCACGTATGAAAGATAGCCAGGACAAGATCTACTATATTGTTGCGGACAGCTACGCGGCGGCCAAGGATAGCCCGTTGTTGGAGATCTTCAATAAAAAGGGTATCGAAGTGCTGTTGCTCTCCGACCCGGTCGATCATCTTGTCGCACCCGAGTTGCGTGAGTTCCAGGGCAAACAACTCCAATCGATCTCCAAAGGTGAGGTAGACCTCAGCAAGTTTGAAGATGAGCAGGAAAAAGAGGAGCAGCAGAAAAGCGCCGACGAGGCGAAAGATCTGCTCGCGCGCCTCAAAACAGCCCTGGGCGACCAGATCAAAGACGTGCGTACGACAAACCGACTCACGACCTCGCCAGCCTGCCTCGTAGTAGACGAATACGGTATTGATCCCAGCCTGCGTCGCTTGCTCGAACAGGCTGGTCAGCGTGTTCCCAACGACAAACCAATTCTGGAGATCAATCCGCAACATCCGATCGTCGATCGCATCAAACGAGAGACGAACGAACAGCTTTTCAGCGATTGGGCGCACGTGCTCTTCGATCAATCAGTACTCAGTAGCGGTGAGCAACTCGACAATCCCGTTAGTTTCGTCAATCGTTTGAACAGTTTGCTGACGCAACTTTAGTGCCTGTAGTTCTATAGCTCATCTGGTGTTGAAAAAGATTTGAAAACGCCCAGCCAACCATAGAAAGATTTTTCATGGCTGACTGGGCATTTATTTCAATATCCTATTCTTTGTGATAGTGTTACCATACGAGCACATGCAAGGTTTGCCACACGGGATACAGGTCATGTTTATAGTAGAGAAGATCCCTTGTGGTCTCTCACAATATTTGGTTTGCCTGACGCGTTCTTTAAGAAGGGATTGTAAGTTTGCATGGCATTTCGCTTACCAATCAAACGTTTTGCTGTTGGACGCAACGAAATCTTTGTGCTGACGCTGATCATTATCGCTACGTTGCTCCGTTTTATTTTGATCGCATTGCACTGGCCGGTCACCAATAGCGACGAGGGCAATATGGGCATTCTTGCGCGTCACGTGGCCTATAATGGAGAATGGCCGACTTTTTTCTACGGCCTGCCATACATGGGACCAATTGAGGGGTACCTGGCAGCACCACTTTTTCACCTGTTCGGGCCATCAACTTTTACACTGCGTCTCGCGCTGCTGCCTTTTTATCCGCTCTTCTTACTGTGCATCTACTTCACTACGCGATTGCTTTATACACCTAGGTTCGCCATCTTCAGCGTTTTACTGCTCTGTTTCGGGTCGGACGAAGTAATCTCGCGCCAGCTCAGAGCGGTCGGGGAATATCCCGAGATGCTTTTCTTTGCCTCCGTCATTGTGCTTATTGTTGCATGGCTAGCACTTTCCTCACATACTTTGCCGGAAGCGAGACGCACCACACTTCCACGCATACCCCTGTATGGACTGCTGGGCCTGCTGGTCGGAGTCGCGTTGTGGGTCGATTTTCTTATTTTGCCCTTTGTCGGTACGGCGACCCTGTTCCTCTTACTTTTTTGCCGTCGTGAACTCTTTTCTCTAGCGGGTCTTACTACACTTGCGGGCATCGTTATTGGAGCCTTCCCGCTGCTTTTTTACAATCTGACCGCTCCTATCGAAGCGAATTCAATTGGAACGTTGATATCAATCCATCAGGCTGGCGGCAATCAACATTTTCCGCTGCTGCAACAACTTGTTGGTAGTTTTCTCATCAGCTTGCCTGATGCGACCGCCCTGAGTCCACAATGTCCCAGTTCGGCATTTCCATACTTCGGCACGCCGAACTGGGGCTGCATCGTCTTTCACGGCGCATGGAGTCTGGGCTACCTGGTCCTCTTATTGCTGGCGACTGTACTTGCTGCTGTCGCTATCTACCATGGCTGGAAAAAAACGTCTCTGCTTCACCCTGACTGGTCATTGCAGCAACGACAGGCAATCATTCGTCAATGTGCACGGCTCATGCTCTTAATCGATGCTATTGGCACATTGTTTCTCTACATCGATAGCCCTATCGCCGCCAGCACACCTGGACCAGCAGCGCGTTATCTAACTTGCCTACTGGTGGCATTGCCTGCTGTGCTGTGGCCGCTCTGGCATGGAATCGGTACACGTTTCGTAGCGCCGAGACCAGCAGAACAGACACAGAGGAAAGCAACGCCTGCACTGTTGCTACGCATAGCATTGGTATCACTTATCTTTGTTATCTTTTTTGTGGGCACCATCCGTACTTTTACCGAAGTTCCCGCCGCACAGAATGCTTATAATCAGCAGGATGCATTGGTGCAACGCTTGCTACAACTGGGCGCTACACGCATCTACTCAGAGTACTGGACCTGCAATCGGCTCACTTTTCAAAGTGAGGAAAAGATCATTTGTAGCGCATTGGACGATCAGTTAAAAACTGGCTTTGATCGCTACACACCTTTTAGAGACGAGGTGCGGGCAGCAGCGCACCCCGCCTATGTTTTCCCTGTAGGTTCCGCGCAATCCATGGCCTTCGCGAAACAGCAGGCCACACATCCATCATCGAGTTACACTCATCAGGTGTATGAAAATTACGATATCTATATGCCAGCAGTCGCTTCTTCAGCAATTGTTTATTCGTGTTGGTTCGTCAGTCATCTTGATAGAACGTGAAAATGCTTCAGGAGCTTGAAGGGCAACAGATTTAGATATAAACTTTATAGATGCTTTCATAGTAGCCCAAACAGAACAAAGACGTTATCTCGTACAGAGGAAGGTGTTGTATGGATGTACAAGGGAAAACCATTTTTATTACCGGCGGTGCCTCGGGTTTGGGTGCGGCCTGCGCTCAGCGTTTGATCCAGGCAGGCGCGCGTATTACCATTGTTGATCTTAACAGTGAACTGGGCAATAGTTATGCGCATGAGTTGGGCGAGCAGGCATTTTTCGCACAAGCCAATGTCTCGGACGAAGCGGATGTACAAAAAGCGTTGCAAAGCACAGTAGAACATTTCGGTGGCCTGCATGGGGTCATCAATTGTGCTGGCATCGGCACTCCTAACAAAGTGCTGGGCAAAAATGGGCCATCGAGCCTGGAGGCGTTCACACGCGTGATCAACGTCAATTTGATCGGCACATTTAATGTGATCCGCCTGGCAACGGCTGTGTTGAGCGAAAATCAGCCGGATGCGAATGGAGAGCGCGGCGTCATCGTCAATACAGCCTCGGTCGCGGCCTTCGATGGACAGATTGGGCAGGCAGCCTACTCCGCCTCCAAAGGGGGCATCGTAGGCATGACGTTACCTATCGCACGAGAGCTCGCACGCTACGGCATTCGCGTCATGACCATCGCCCCTGGCCTGTTCGACACCCCATTAATGGCAGGTCTACCCGAGGCGGCGCGAGCATCGCTTGGTCAGCAGGTACCGTTCCCACCGCGCCTCGGAAAACCGGACGAGTACGCGGCACTGGCATTCCACATCTTCGAGAATGTGATGTTAAATGGCGAAACGATACGACTAGACGGCGCTATCAGGATGGCTCCTCGTTAGCCAAAGTTACGCGAAGCGTTAGCTGAAAATAGATGGAGAGCTATGAGAACCTATTCATAGCTCTTTGTAGTAAAGAACTCTCTACCCCTAAAAAATCTTATTTGTCCACGTTCAAAGCATGAAGAGGGACCCATGAAATTTGGTATCTGCGCTCCCTATCGCGCTGTCGCGGCTTTAACAGACCTTCCTTTCGATTATCTGGAAGAAAATGTGCAACGGTTTTTGCAACCGGAACGGCCTCAAGAGGATTTTGAACGGGCATGGAACGAGGCTCGCGCATTATCGGTACCTATCGAGGCCGCAAATAGTCTTATTCCAGCTAGTTTACCGTTGATCACGACACCAACACAGTCAGTCGATATGCCACAAGTGGAACGGTATATGCGAACCACGCTCCGACGTGCCGAGCAAGTTGGTATACGCATCATTGTTTTTGGGAGTGGTGCAGCACGTATGCGACCAGCGGATGTCAGTTCGGAAGATACTATCAAACAGATCGGAGAACATCTGCAACGCTGGGGAGAGTGGGCCAAAGATGCAGGAGTACAGATTGTGCTTGAACCGTTGCGTTATGAAGAGACGAATACGCTCAACACGGTTTCGGAGGCAGGTGCGCTGGTAAAAAGGCTCGCGCAATCGCATATCAAATTGCTGGCGGACGCATATCATATGGCGTACAACCAGGAGACACCACAAGATATCGTGTCTTACGGAGACCTGCTTGTCCATGTACATGTGGCGGAAAAGCGGGAACGCGCGGCCCCTGGTCGATATGGAGAAGATTTTCGGCCATTCTTTCGGGCATTAAAACAGGTTCATTATGACCAGCGCATCTCGATCGAGTGCAACTGGCAGAACTTCGGAGATGAAGTGGAGCCAGCGATCAAGACATTGCGCGAGCAATGGGAACACGCCGGTTAAGCCTCTTTTTTATTGTTCGACGCCCAGAGTACCCATGCGATCAATGCAAGCTGCATCGGCTGACGAATAAAGTGGTAGAGACGACGTTGCGGCCAGCGTTTTGAGCGATGTTCGATAACCGCATGATATATGTTCGCCGGCCAGATAGCGACCAGCAGAGCGGCCAGTCCCCAGGAGGCTGAGCGCTGAAAGCGGGGAATGAGCAGTCCCAAACCGCCTAAAAACTCGCATACGCCAGTGATGTAGAGCGCAGTTCGTCTGAGCGGGAGGAATGAGGGAATGATCTGCAGCTCTATCTCATTCACAAAGTGAAAAATAGAGGCAATCATATAGATAATGCCTTGCATGATACGTGAGATTGTTTGGAGTTTTTGTAGTAGTTGCATCAATTTGTCTTCTTTATTTTAGATAAACAGTTAGAAAAGATGCTTTGAAATCTGTGTGTAGTGTACCACGACATGATGTAGATAAGAGCATTTGCACACCTATTTCCCAGAGATTGTGATTGCTTTTTCTCTAGTACCCTAGCGGACTATTTCCATATGGCAGTGGCACAAATAGCCACGGAAGAATGGATAGATCGCTGCTGGACACACTGCAGGTTAACTACTATAATGGTCTGATATTTGAACAGGTACCCAGGCCATAAGAGAAAGGGAGTCCCATGGCGGAAACACATGAAGAGCGCAAACTGAACAGCCGTAGTAGTGAGATAACTGAAGGAGAGGTGCGAGCGCCGAATCGCGCGATGCTGCGAGCGGTTGGTGTTACTGAGGAGGATTTTCACAAGCCACTCGTTGGTATTGCCAGTACGTGGGCCGAGATTACGCCGTGCAATATTCATATCGATCGCCTCGCGACCAAAGTTAAAGAGGGCGTACGCGTAGCTGGCGGTATGCCGCAGATTTTTGGCACAATCACGGTCAGCGATGGTATCTCGATGGGCACCGAAGGTATGAAATTCTCGCTACCGAGTCGCGAGGTTATCGCGGATTCCATTGAGCTAGTCGCCAATGCGCAACGTTTCGATGGCATAGTCGCGCTTGGTGGCTGCGATAAAAATATGCCGGGCTGTTTGATGGCCTTGGCGCGCCTGGATATTCCCAGCATCTTCGTGTATGGTGGAACCATCTTGCCAGGAGTATGCCGGGGTCAGGATGTAGATATTGTCAGCGTCTTCGAGGCGGTGGGGCAGTATAGCGCGGGCAAGATCGACGCGGCACAGTTGCGCGAGGTCGAGGCGACCGCAATTCCAGGTGCGGGATCGTGTGGAGGCATGTACACAGCGAATACGATGGCGTCCGCGATCGAAGCGTTGGGCATGAGTTTGCCTGGCAGTTCTTCGATGCCCGCGGTAACATCGAGAAAGGTCGAGGACTGTTATAACGCGGGTAAGGCGTTGATCAACCTGATTGAAAAAGGCATCACACCTCGGCATATCCTGACTAAAACCGCCTTCGAGAACGCGATTACGCTCGTGATGGCGCTTGGAGGCTCAACCAACGCGGTCTTGCACCTGATCGCCATCGCCAAACAGATCGATGTGCCTTTGACGATCGATGACTTCACGCGTATTGGTGAAAAGGTGCCGCACCTGGCTGATCTCAAACCAGGCGGCAAATACGCTATGTCGGACCTGGATCGCGCAGGTGGCGTACCGGCGGTGATGAAAGTGCTGCTGAAAGAGGGGTTGCTGCAAGGCGATAGCCTGACCGTTTCCGGAAAAACGCTGGGCGAGAATTTAGAGTCCGCGCCCGACCTCGCGCTGGGTCAAAAAATCGTTATGCCGATGGATCAGCCATTGCATCCATCGGGTCCGTTGGTGATCCTCAAAGGCAACCTGGCTCCTGAGGGCGCGGTCTGTAAGATAGCAGGTTTGAAGAACACCACGCATGTGGGACCGGCAAAGGTGTTCGATTCCGAGGATGCCACTTTTGACGCGATCATGAAGCACGAGATCACTGATGGCGATGTGGTCGTGATCCGCTACGAGGGTCCTAAAGGTGGTCCCGGTATGCGTGAGATGCTGGCGGTAACCTCTGCGCTCGTCGGACAGGGCTATGGCGAGACGGTCGGGTTGATCACCGATGGGCGTTTCTCGGGTGGAACACATGGTATGGTGGTTGGTCATATCTCGCCGGAAGCGCAGGTTGGTGGTCCGATCGCGATTGTACGTAATGGCGATATCATCACCATCAACGCCAAACGCAATGAGTTGTCGGTCAACTTGAGCGATGACGAGATCGCGACCCGTTTGCGCGAGTGGCAAGCACCTGCTCCTAGCTATAGGAAAGGCACAGTAATCGCCAAATACGCGAAGTTGGTGGTGTCAGCATCAGAGGGTGCGATTACCGAATAAATTGGTAAGCACATAGAGCCAATATTGTTGACAGCATTTTAGAAGATCGGACAGGTCATAGCTTCTTTTATGGAAGAGTGACCTGTCTACTCTTTTATTCGCTTGAGTATATGTCAACTTGAGCCTGCATTATAAAAAGCCAGAAGTCAAAAAGTCTGAAAAGTTTCACTTTATTATGAGGCCAAAACGATCGTCTGAATAATTCAATCAACGCTTACTTCTTATGTCTTCCCATTACCGATTCGTCATACAGGATGCTATGAAGAACACTGCCCTCTCAACAACTCATCAATCATTTACACGCGACCAGTTCACCTGGCTTATGTATATCTTAATGGGTACCTACACTTATCTACAGGTGCTGCCCGGCTCAATTATCCCTTTTCTCCAAAGTGAATTTCATCTGAACTACACCCTCGATAGTCTACACCTGAGTAGCCTGGCATTGGGTTCTATTATAGCTGGTTTCATAGGCAACAGGCTCATTCAATGGTGGAGCAGAGGTTTCGTGTTGCGCTTCGGGGCGATAGGTATGCTGGTGGGTGTAGGACTGCTGGCGTTTGGTCGTCTAGTAACGTTGACAATATTCAGCCTGTTTATTGTTGGATTGCTGGGCACACTGCTTATGATCTGTGCACAGTCGGCGCTCTCGGATCGCTATGGAGAACAACGAGCAACGGCATTGACCGAAGCAAATGCTTTTACCAGCATTGTAGCGACCCTCGCACCTTTATCGCTGGGAGCGCTGCTGGCACTCGGTTTCGGATGGCGATGGATGTTATGGATGCCAGTAATCGTGGTGGGCATAGCAATGGTTTTTGCGCGCAAAATTACTATTCCGAACCTGGCAAAGGTAGAAACAGCCTCACATACCAGGAGCAAAGATGCACAGCTCCATGTTCCATCCGCGTTCTGGCTTTACTGGTGGGTACTTATCCTGGTTCTTGCGCTTGAGTGGGCGATTATATTCTGGGGATCTGGCTTTTTGATTCATAGTGTTGGTATCGATCGTAATGTCGCGACAACCCTTATGAGCCTTTTCTTCCTGGCTGAGGCGGTAGGGCGCATCGTTGGCAGCTGGCTTACGCGAAGGCTTAAGGGTGTACAGATACTTAGCAGCTCAATTTGTGTTACGATGGGAGGCTTTTTGCTCTTCTGGCTAGCACCACTGCCGCTTGTACATATCGCTGGTCTGTTTATAGCTGGTTTTGGGATCGCTAATCTTTTCCCACTTTCGCTAGCATTATTGACGCAGCAAACACCGCAGCACGCGGATATGGCAAGTGCGCGGGCGGCAGCCGGAGGTGGTCTAGCGATACTAGTAATGCCATTCGTGTTAGGGCGTATCGCCGATCTTGTGGGGCTACAACGCGCATTTACTTTTGAACTGGCATTGATCGTAAGCGCCGGAGCAATGATCTATCTCGCAAACAGATGCGCAATGCGACAAGAACGAGCAATGCTTATTCCTGATATTGTTCTACCCGATGCGCTCCTGGCAGAACCGGTCTATGAGGAACATAGCCTCTGAAACTACTTACAATAAAAAGATAAACGCAAATGGGCCATTAAACAGGGTCCGTTTGCGTTTATCTTTTTTCTCAATGTATTTACAGGTTGTTCTGACGACGTTGGATATAGGCGATACCTATAGCGATGCCGACAACAATCAGGAAGACCAGGAATAGACCGCTGAAGTTGGAGAGCGGAGAACTTTCATTGCCCTGGACGGCGGTGACCTCTTCATCAGGAGCAACAGTGTTCGACAGTCTGGCGAGCATGGAGGTGTAGATGTCACGCAAGCCGAGGGGAGCGAATGTGCGCTCGAAGAAACCACCGACGCCAGCGCTGCCTTCCCATGTTGTTGATACTTGCACTTTTGTGTGCTGGCCCGCATGAAATGGCGATAGCGACCATCTGGTCACCAGCGACGAGTTTTCGTCTTGCTCGACGAGCAGTTCGTTTTTTTGGGCGGCACTGACACGCATTTTATAAGGACGCTCACGATTGGCCGCATGCAAGCGATAGCTAATCACCGTGCCCACGCCCTGTCCTCCTTGCTCGACTTTATAGTCCAAAAAGTTGGGAGTCAAAAGGCGTGGTCGCTGATTTTTGTAATCAGATAAGATCGCGTAGACCTTTTCAGGCTCGGCATTAACAACCTGTTCGCTTTCGACAGAAATTCGACTCATCTATTTTCCTCGCATTCTCTATTTTTCTACCAATAACATAACGATGGGAATAGGGCCAGGAATATTTTCCGAGGGAAATGTGTAACAGGTATAGGGCAGACAACAATACGTTGACGACCTACACTATAGATGGTACAAGATTTTGCCATCTCGCTCTAAGCATAACACGAGGGAGAAGGGGAGAATGTATCATACTATTTTCTCGCATTAGGTAGAAAGGGAACACTCGATGAGTTCTATACGCGCAGTCGTAACTGCTTCAGCACAAGCAACACGTTTGACGATACATGAAGTCGAGGCACCGATAGCCGCACCATCGCAAGCTATTGTGCAGGTTGCAGCTATTTCATTAAATCGTGGCGAGGTGAACAGATCACAAAACGCACCGGATGGATGGCGTCCTGGTTGGGATCTGGCGGGCACCATTATTCAACAGGCCTCCGATGGTTCTGGTCCACACGAGGGAAGTCGTGTGGTTGGCTTTGTTGGCGAGGGAGCCTGGGCAGAGCAGGTGGCGGTCCCTACCACAAACCTGGCAGAGATTCCTGCCTCTGTCTCCTTCGCACAGGCGGCTACATTGCCGGTGGCCGGTTTGACAGCACTGCGATCGTTAGAAAAGGGCGGGCTATTGCTCAAGAAACGGGTACTGATCACAGGCGCGACCGGCGGTGTAGGTCATTTCGCGGTACAGTTGGCGAAACAGGCCGGGGCGTATGTGGTGGGAACTGTGCGTGGGAGCCATCGTGAGGCTATCGTAAAAGACGCCGGTGCCGATGCGGTCGTGGTGGGTAGCGATATTGCAGGAGCGGAAAAACTGGGGCCTTACGATCTGGTCGTAGATGGTGTCGGGGGCAAGACACTGGGCAGCGCGATCACCATGCTGGCACAGGGAGGAACCGCTGTTGGATATGGAGCATCAGAGGGTGCTGAGACCTCGCTCGATTTGCACCGCTTCTTTCCTGTTGGTGGCACCTCTATCTATGGCTTCATCCTCTTTTACGAAGCCCGAGTTCACCCGGTAGCACCTGATCTGGCGCGCTTAGCGCAGATGATTGCCGATAAACAGATTTCTCCACTCATTGAAGTCGAAAAGTCCTGGCAAGAAATCGGTGAAATTGCGCAAAACTTGCTGCAACGAAGTTTTTCGGGCAAAGCTGTGCTCTATCTCGACCGCTAGAACACGTCAAGCTTCTAGCAACATGTCCTGGCTAGCTACCCTCGACAGGACATGTTGCTACAATGTCGTTTCATTATTTGCTGGAATGTTCAACATAGGTGTGGTATCGTTATGGTAGTTGTTATTGTTGACAACAATGATAAATAATATCACTATTTCCAGTAGGAGGTTTCTCATGGCAGTTATTGACGAGTTCCTGCAAGCAAACGAGCAGTACGCGACGCACTTTACCAAAGGTGATTTGCCTTTGCCACCAGGACGCAAGGTAGCCGTGTTGGCCTGTATGGATGCACGGTTGGACCCAGCCCGTTTTTTGGGTTTGGAGGAGGGCGATGCACATGTGATTCGTAACGCGGGTGGACGAGCCGCGGATGCACTGCGCTCTCTGGTCATCTCGGAACAACTACTGGGTACCGATACTATTGCCATCGTACACCACACGGATTGTGGTATGCTCACCTTCAGCGATGATGCTATCCATCAGAAAGTGAAGCAGGAACTGCACGCGGACGCGGACTATATCGCCTTTCTGCCATTTGGGGATCTTGAGCAATCAGTACGAGATGATATTACCTTTTTGCGCAACTCGAAGTTGATTCCCGAGTCGATCACGATCAGGGGCTTCATCTACGACGTTCATACTGGGAAGTTGCAAGAGGTTACCGCGTAGCTTGTTGATTCATTAGAAATTATAGCCGAAAGACTTAGGCAACGCGCGCTGCCTAAGTCTTTCGGTTTTTTGTTGTTCAGAGCTATTACGACTTGCTCTGCTGATGCAGGAAAGCGTTTACATCGGATAAAGTAGGAAGCGCTGAGATCGCACCGATCTGGGTGGTAGTGAGAGCCCCGACCGCGTTTCCCAGGCGGAGCGCCTGTTCGATTACGTTGATGTCCAGCGAGAGATCGCCATTGAGCAGGCCGGTGAGCAGGCCCGCGACAAAACCATCGCCCGCGCCAGTGGTATCTTTCGGTGTTACCGAGAAGCCGGGCACATGGCCGCTGTGATCGGGTAGGAAGTAGGTACAGCCGTCTTTGCCCTGGGTGATAACCAGGAGACGGAGATGCTGATGCCAGAGAGAATGCGCAGCATCTTCCAGGTCATGTCGTTGGGTAAGAAAATGCAGTTCTTCCTCGCTGACTTTGATGATATTGGCGTGTTGCCAACCAGCAAGCATACCGGTTTTCGCATCCTCTAGCGAGGGCCAGAGCGAGAGGCGTAAGTTAGGATCGTAGGAGAGCAGAGCGTCATTATTTTGCGCGTGGGTGAGCGCGGCAAGGGTGGCGCTGCGGCTGGGCTCATGAATGAGGGAGATAGAGCCGTAGTGGAAGATGCGCGCCTGGGTGAGATAGGCCTGATCGACATCCTCGGGTCGCCAGAGCATATCAGCACTGGGATGGCGGTAGAACATAAAGTCACGCTCACCATTTTCGAGCAATGACACGAAGGCCAGAGCGGTGCGGGCTTGCGTGGAGAAACGTAAACCACCGATATCTACACCATTGTCGTGCAGGGTATCGGCCAGAAAATGGCCGAATTCGTCTTCGCCCACCTGACCCAGAAAACCGGCATGGCGACCCAGGCGCGCAATGCCAACGGCCACATTCGCGGGCGCGCCACCGGGCGCTTTTTTGAATACGGAGGCCTGAGCCAACGTTCTGCCTGCTTCCGTCGCGACGAAATCGATGAGTAGTTCACCGCAAGAAATTACGTCTATAGCATCCACTTTTTGTCTCTCCACATTGAACAAACCACTTCATAGTCATGCTCTACTATCTATTTCAAGTAACTGCCGTTCATTATACTCATAAATATCTACGCGACGCCAAAGCTGAGTCCGAGTTGACGCAGCCAGAGACGGTAGGCGATGGCGACGCGGTCGGAGCGTAGATGTAGCTCCTCTTGCAGATCGAGTGGGAGCAGTTCGGGTCGTTGAGCAGGATGGGGTCTTGAATTTTCATACTTTATCTGGAGGCTCCTCTGTAAACGCAATCCGAATTGGTGTGCCTGGCGGGAGAGAACTTAGCTGACGAGCAAGATCTACATGCAACTTCCATAATTCGACGATTGGAACGGGGCGACGGGAACGCTCAACAATAGGCAGATCTTTGTTTGTAAACAGAAAAGGATAGATGGAGATGCCTCGATCTCTATCCAGAGATAAAACATCATGTTCCCAATTGGGCCAGCGTTGCTTTTGATAGAAAAGGTTGAGATCGCCGTTTAAGGCCCAATCCAACAATTCAGAATATGATTTCTCTGTATCTTCCCACTTCAATGTGTCAGGTGCGAAGTAGAAGGCATGACCAGACTTGCCAGGAAAAGCACCGCCATTCAAAGCAAAAAAGCCACCGAGTATGTCATGGGCAACAATCAACGCATCTCTAAGTAAGTCGGCAGCGGAAAGGAGACTGCCGCGGCTGTTCCAGGTGCGCAAGTTGTCAGGCATACGTTCACTACCAGCACCCAGGAAACGCAGCCAGCCATGATCAATTAATAGGCCACCCTTTTCGAATGCTAACGCACCCATAGGAGAACGGGTGGTAACTTGAAGGTGTAAAAGCGTCTCCTCCGCACTTTTGCGGTCGGTGGGTAGTATTTCCACCTCATTGCGGGCTTCAGCAATCCATGATTGAACGATCGGCCATGCAGGATCAGCTGTGTTAATCAATTCATGCAATGAACGTTGTGGCATCTTTCGCTACCCTCTATGATAGGACAGAACAAATGCTTACAGATGTCGATAGAGTATTCGAAACTGGACAGAGACCAGACAATGAATTGTCTGCGGGCCGATGAATCGTGCCCCTACTGGATGGTTTGAGGGCAAATGGGTTGTTTGCCCTCAATGGCTACAGGGGATCGCGTTACGATGGATGGGCCATTTCGAATGGCTGGGATGATTGGGATTGGGCGTTGGGAGCGGTCAAGAGATTTTGGGCGCGTTCCAGGCCGATCGAGAGCAGCAGCGTGGGGATGCGCGGGCCGGTGTCTTTGCTACAGATCAGGGTGTAGACGGCAATGAAGAAGGAGCGCTGCGCGTGCTTCAATTCGTCGTTAGGAGGGGCGTTGGCGGGCAGACCGCGCACAAGTTTGGGCACGTTGTACATCAGGATCGAGAGCGCGGCGAGATTCCAGTTGTCGGCAAGGCTGCGCGCCAACAGATCGATGGCGGCACGGTCGAGATCGGCAAGACTGTTGTACGCGGCCTGATCGAAGGTGGTACGAATGATGGTACGCTCGTCTTCGGGCAGGTAGTTGGTGACCCAGTTGAGGGCGCAGGTGAAGCGAGGCTCTAACTCGGCATGCAACGTTTCGATGTTATGGGCGTCGGGCAGGGTTTGCGAGATGATACGCATGACCTGCTGCTGATTGGCCTGGGTGATATCGATGACCGATGCCAACACGCTGAAAGGCACGGCGCGATGGGTATAGGAAATCTCTGCGCTGGCTGTACGGGTGGCGCGCTCGAAGAATTTCTGATTGACCTCGTTGGCGGTACCCTTCTCGACGCCCTTCACCAACGAATCCCACTCGTCGTAGAGACGCAGGAGGCCCTGGCCGTAGTCGATATTGAAGGCCTGATTGTTGGCGCGGCGGATGTAGAGCCAGCGCAGGATAGCGGGCTCGATGATGTCTAGAGCAGAAGTTACGGTCGCGCTGGTGCCAGCGGAGCTAGAGATTTTCGAGCGACCCTCCATACCCACGAAGGCATAGCCGATGAAGGCGGGTGCGACGGAATGGTATATTTTCTGCACAATCTGCTGACCAACGGTGTAGCTACTACCGGGGGAGGAATGATCGACGCCACCGGGCTCGAAATCGACCTGCTCGTAGCTCCAGCGCATAGGCCAATCGACCTTCCACAGCAGTTTACCCTGAACTTTGTCGTGCAGGCTAAAGGTACCCGCGTGTCCGAAGGCGCAGGTATAGGTGATCGTGCTGGTCTCATCATCGTACGCGGTGATGGTAGTCGAGTCGCGATGGCAGGTTTCGCAGTAGACTTTGAAGGGATAGTAAGCGGCGCGGCGCTGCTCGATCGTCTCTTTCTGGCCCTCCAGATTCTGATATTCGGCCAGGGTATCGAAGATTTCTGCGCGCTGGCGTATGGCCTGTTTGATCTGCTCAACGTAGTCGCCACGACGGTAGGCGATGTTTTGCCGGATGTAGCGCGGGCGTACGCCGAGGCGGTCCAGGCCACGAGTGAAATCGTCGATGAAGCGGGTGGCGTAAGAGTCGAACTCGCCCCAGGGATCGGGTACATCGGCAAGAGGAGTGCCAATATATTGCGCGAACTCTGCGGAGACGCCCGCGGGCACTTTACGCAGGCGGTCGTAATCATCCCAGGAGTGGATATGATCGACGGTCCAGCCACGCGCGCGCAGTTCTTCAGAGACGAGATGAACGGTCATCACCTCGCGTAAATTTCCCAGGTGGATAGGACCGGAAGGGCTGATACCGGACGCGCAAACGATCGTCGCGTTTTCACCTTTCCGCTGCCGCACATTCGCCTCAACACGGTCGGCAGTCTTCACGATCCAATCAGCTTTCATAATACATGCTCCATATGTTTTTTCAGATACTTTTGTATAGCGTATAAGGGGTATGGCGGCGGGCCTCTCTTGCGAGACCTATTATAGCAATTTTATGCATAGTCGTCTTTAGCGAGAACCAGATTTGCTAGCTTATTGATTTGTCAAGCTTCATTAGCTTGCAAAACTATTTTCTCTCTGTTATATTACTAGTATATTAGTAAGTTAGCTTATTAGCAAGCTATCTACTTTGTTAAAGTCACACGAGAGAAGGGGCAGCAATGAAAGAAGAGAAACAGCAATTCAATGTGTATCTTACGCCGGACACAGTCAAGCGGATGAAGCATCGGTCGGTCGATGAGCAACTCTCGCTATCCGATCTGGTTGAACGAGTGTTCAGCGTTTATTTGGCTGAGAAGCCAGAACAGCAAAGCGCAGAAGCGGCGCAACCACATGAACAAGCAGAAGGCCAGAAAGTAACGTTGCAACCCATGCTGCATGTCGAAGACATGGGCAAGGCCATCGACTTTTATAGTAAGTTAGGCGCTACCGTGCTCAATGGCAGCCGAGACGGGGACTGGGCATTGCTGCGTTTCGGCGATACCGAGCTGGGTTTACTGGCGCATCCCGCCAATCCAGAGCAGAATGAGGGCAAGGTCGAGTTGAACTTTGATTATTCGGCTTCATTGGAGGAGCTAGAAAAGACGCTACGAGCGGCTGGGGTAACCATTGCGCGTCCGACGGGGGACGAGGGATTCGGTTATCAGCTTCAGCTCGAAGATCCCGATGGGATGCTGGTCAAGATTAATCAGATCGATGCACAGTTGTATAGTTGAGATACGTGGGCAAACGCGCGGGGCAAACGCGTGGTTTGCCCTACGCGGACGGGTTCGCGGTTCTTGGATAGTTTTGCGTTACGCGGACAGGTATTCGCAGACGGCGGCGATGAATTCGCTGGTGGTGGCTTCGCCACCCTGGTCGACTGGTAGGGCAGGACCGTCGTTGTATACCAGGGCCACGGCTTGCTCAAGGGCGCGAGCCTGTTCGGTATAGCCGAGGTAGTCGAGCATGAGCGCGCCGCTGAGCAGCATAGCAGTAGGATTGATGATACCTTTGCCGACGAGATCGGGCGCGGAGCCATGCACAGGCTCGAAGTAGGCATAGTTTTCGCCGTAGCAGCCGCTGGGTGAGAGGCCGAGGCCGCCGATGGTGCCGCTGGCGACATCGGCGAGGATATCACCGTGCTCATTGCCGAGCAGGACGACATCCAGGGTTTCGGGTGCGGAGACCAGGCGGCGAGCCATATCGTCGATCAGGAATTCTTGATATGTCAGACCAGGATGGGTAGCGATAGCCTCTTTGACGATCGAGCGCAAGCGACCATCGGTGCGAGGCTGGATAGAATATTTCGCGCCAAGGGTTACGCGACCAGGGTAGCCCTGTTGTTGACGCAGGAGGGCCAGGTCGCAGGCGTAGCGAGCGATGCGCTGCATCTGCTCGTCGGTAACCACTTTCAAAGAGTAGGCACCAGCTTTATCGACGGGCGCGGACTGCCACCAGCTTCCGCCGCTGGCGAGGGTTGAGAGTTCGGCGATATCGCCCTCACGCGGCGGATACATGCCCTCAAGATTGTCACGAGCAATGACATAATCGATACGTTCCGGCTGGCGCAGAGGGCTGGCGTAGCCGGGGAACCATTTGACCGGACGCACGTTGATATAGGTCTCCTTACCCCAGCGCAGATACCAGAGAATAGGGCGACTGGGGCCGCCGCTGGCGCCGAAGAGCGTGCAGTCGGCCTCGTCGATCAGGCGTCTCGTTTCATCGGGAAACGGGGTGCCGTAGCGAGCCTGTGCCTCGCGTCCACAACTACCTTCGGTGAAGGTAATCGAGGGCGCGAGCAGGCGCAACACATCGACAGTGGGACGCACGACTTCGGGCGCGGCATCGTCGCCGGGGATGACGCACACGACCGGTGGGACGTGGAACGCTGGACTCATCGCAGTGTGCCTTCCATCTCGATATAGTTGATGATACCACCAGCGGCCACGATGCGCGCCACGAAGGGATCGAGCGGTTCAGAATGGAAGGTGTGGCCGGTGGTGAGATTGCGGATCTCGCCGGTCTTCAGATTGACATCAAGCTCCTGACCATCTTCGCTGTGCAACGAGGCCTCCTCGCAGACGAGGACGGGCAGACCAATGTTGACGGCGTTGCGATAGAAGATGCGGGCGAAACTGCGCGCGATAATCACTTTGATGTTATTGGCAAGGATAGCGGCGGGCGCGTGTTCGCGGGAGGAGCCGCAGCCGAAATTGTGGCCGCCGATCATGATATCGCCGGGCTGTACCTGTTGCGCGAACTCAGGATAGACCTCGCACAAACAGTGTTGCGCCAGCTGGTCGCGGTCGGTGGTGACGTTATAGCGGCCAGGAATAATTACGTCGGTATTGATATTGTCGCCAAGTTTCCATACACGGCCCATGGGATACCTCTTTTCTTGCTTTCGTTTGTGTTGATCGGCGGTAATGGCCGAATAGCCGATAAATCGGGGTGGGTTTCGATAAATCGACCCCTACAAATTGTTGTAATGAACAATACAAAACGTTTTGTTGCAAAGGACAATACAAAACATTTTATGGTAATGGATCATATAAAAGTTGAAGTTAATCGCCGACGGCCAGTAGTGATGAGAGTATTTCGCGCGGGTCGGTGATATGGCCGGTGAGGGCGGTGGCGGCCACAGTGGCCGGACTGCCAAGGTAGATTTCCGCATTGGGATCGCCCATGCGACCGGTGAAATTGCGGTTCATGGTAGTCATGGCGCGTTCGCCCGCGGCGAGAACGCCGAAGTGGCGACCGATGCAGGGTCCGCAGCCGGGTGTGCCGACAGAGGCACCGGCCTGTGAGAAGATTTCCAGGTAGCCGAGGTGCATGGCTTCGAGGTAGATCTCGCGGGACGCGGGTATGACGACCATACGCAATGTGGGGCTGATGGTGCGACCACGCAGGATACCGGCGGCGATCTCCAGATCGTCGAGGCGGCCATTGGTGCAGGTGCCGAGGAAGACCTCATCTATGGTGATATCCGAGACCTCTGAAGCGGGGTGAACGATGTTCACATCGGGCGGGCAGGCCACGAGTGGTTGTAACGTCGAGACATCGATTTCGAGCACGCGCTCGTAGTGTGGGTTGTGGGCACGAAGGAGTGGATACTCTTGCTCAGTGCGTCCACGCAACCACTCGCGAGTGGTTTCATCGGCGGCGATGAGGCCAGCTTTCGCGCCCATCTCGATCGCCATATTGCTGAAGGTCATGCGTTCGCTCATGGAGAAATTTTCGATGACCGGACCGGTATATTCGATGGCGCGATAGTTGGCACCATCCACGCCGAGCTGGCGAACGATTTCCAGGGAGACATCTTTCGCGAAGACGCCTGCGGGCAGTTCACCGACAAGGTTGACGTTGATGGTTTCGGGCACACGGAACCACGTGCGACCGGTCGCGTAGGCCACGCCGATATCGGTCGAGCCCAT
>CAZZWK010000029.1:62020-65538 GCA_964657925.1 uncultured Dictyobacter sp. | reverse complement strand
GAAGTACTTGCAGACGAAGTAGGAACCGATAATCAAATATCCCCATGCAAACCCGTCGGGTTTGCATGGGGATATTTGATTATCGGTTGTTGAGTTGATTTTCGGGCTCTGGGGTGGGTTCGGGATGGGCGGTGGTAGTTTCGGGTATTTGTTTGAGGGGTTCGGGTTCGGGCGCGGAAAGTGGGGGGGTATCTTGCAGGTCGCCTTCCTGGTGGCGCTCGACGCGGACTTTGAGGATGCGGCGACCACGGGTGGCGAGGACCATGAAGGCGAGGTTGTCGAAGGTGATGGTGTCACCGATACTGGGGATTTTGTCAAGCTGGGAGTAGACGAAGCCGCCGAGAGTTTCGTAATCGACATCCGCCAGGTTGGCGCCGAGCAGTTCGTTGAAGTCGTAGATGCTCATTTTGGCGTCGATGATATAGGTATGCTCGTCGACGTACTCGTAGAGGGTTTCCTCGTGGTCGTACTCGTCCTGGATATCGCCGACGATCTCTTCCATCAGGTCCTCGATGGTGACGAGGCCAGCGACGGAGCCGTACTCGTCGACCACGATCGCCATGTGGTTGTGGTTCTGGCGGAACTCGCTCAAGAGATCGTCGAGTTTTTTGGTTTCAGGGATGAAGTAGGGTTCGCGGACGAACTCGCGGATGGGCACGTTGTCGTTGCCCTCGCGCATCTGGCGCAAGAGATCTTTGGTGTAGAGGATGCCGATGACCTCATCGATACCGGACTCGTCGGAGTAGACGGGGATGCGCGAGAAGCCACCTTGCAAGGCGAGGTCGACAGCGGCCATGACCGCAACGATATCGGGCAGGGTGACCATATCGATGCGCGGCACCATCACCTCGCGCGCGGTGGTATCAGCGAACTGGAAGATGCTGTGGATCATCTCCGTCTCTTCCTGTTCGAGCACGCCCTCATCCTCGCCGACAGCAAAGAGCAGACGCAACTCATCCTCGGTCACGAAGGCACCGCGATGATGGACCTTGCCGCCGGTGATGCGCAGGAAGAAGGAGGGCAGCAGATTGAGCAGCCAGACGAGGGGACGCAACAGACTGGTGGTGAAGCGGATGAGGCTGAGCAGTGAGCGGGCCCAGGCGAGGGGATTCTGGATGGCGGTCGTTTTGGGCGCGATCTCGCAAAAGATGATGATCACGAGGGAGGTTACGGCGGAGGCGACGAGCGCGGCCCACTCGTGTGTGAAGCGGAGGGTGAGCAGGGTCGCCATACAGGCGGCAACGATGATAGCGACGCGGTTGATGACCAGGATGGTGGAAAGAAAGGCGTTGGGCTCGACCAGAATTTTCTCGATCTGGCGGGCTTTGCGATCGCCCTCCTCCATCAGGTCTTTCAGCTTGATGCGGCTGACGGAGGTGAGGGCGGTTTCGGCGGCGGAGGCGAGGGCGCAGAGGATGAGGGCGAAGATGAGCACGACCAGTTGTATCCAACCGTAGGTACCCAGTTGGAAGGGTGGGGTGGTGGAGGCGAGATGGGTCAGGACGTTCGCGAGGGGCAGATGGTTTGTGTAGGGCAGAGCCATGCGATCAGCTCCAGCCCCCAGCGCACCCACAAGGGGCGCGCCTACGCGGGTGAGGGATGCGAGAATAGAGAGTGCAGGGTCTCCGCCGTGCATAGGGCAACACCTTATTCCTTTTCGTTGGCGGTGGCTGTGGAGTCATCCGCGGCTGGTAACATGCGCAGGAGGCGCGCGGGGACGCCTACGACCAGCGCATGTGGTGGAACATCTTTATTCACGACAGCGCCAGAGCCGGTCATGGCTCCTTCGCCGATGGTAACGGGCGCGACCAGGATGCTATCGCTACCGATGGAGGCATCGGAGCCGATGGTGGTAGGATATTTCTGGCGCGTCAGGCTATTGTAGTTGGATGTGATGGTACCGGCGGCGATATTGACGCGTTCGCCGACGGTGGCATCGCCGAGGTAGCTGAAGTGGTGCATGTCGGTCTCGGCACCGACGTAAGAATTTTTGACTTCGCCGAAATTGCCCATGCGCACGCCATGAGCCAGGTGCGCACCCACACGAAGATGGCTGAAGGGACCGATGGTGACATTATCCTCTAAGCGGGCGGACTCGATGACCGAATTCTTGATGGTGCAGCGATCGCCGATGGTGGATTGGTCGATGGTCGAATCGGGTCCGATACGACACCAGGAGCCGATAGTGGTCGCGCCAGTGATCATGGTGCCTGGGAGGATGGTAGTATCGGGGGCGATACGCACAGCGCGATCGATGTAGGTGGTGGCGGGATCGACGATGGTGACGCCGTTGTACATGTGCTCGCGCAAGATACGCTGGCGCATGACGGCTTCGGCCTCGGCGAGTTGGACGCGGTCGTTGACGCCGAGGGTTTCTTCGAGGTCGCCGCTGACGGTGGCGATGAGGCGCTCCTGGGCGCTGGCGACGGCGACCAGATCGGTCAGGTAGTACTCGCCGGACGGGTTGCGCGGGAGGGCTTGCAGGGTGGACCAGAGCCAGGCGCGATCGAAGCAGTAGACGCCGGAATTGACCTCTTGAATGCGCAACTGCTCGGGCGTGGCGCGTTTGACCTCTACGATCTCGCGGACACAGCCCTGACTGTCGAGCACCACGCGTCCGTAGTCGGAGGGTTGGGCGGTCCGGGCGGTCAGGAAGGTGAGGGTGGCGTGGCTGGTGATGTGCTCGGCGAGGACGCGGGCGAGCATTTCGCTGCGTACGAGGGGTGTATCGCCGTAGCAGACGAGCACGATTTGTGGCAGGGGGTCGAGACTATCGACGACGGATTGGGCGGCGAGGACAGCGTGGCCGGTGCCTAATTGATCGTGCTGGGTGGCGTAGAGGCAGCGGTCGCCGAATGCTTTGGTAATCTGTGTGGCCTCGTGTCCGACAACCACGACGGGACACGGAGTTGGCGCGATAAGCGGGTGGAGGGGCGCGAAGGCCGTAGTGGAAGGGATGGCGTCGAGCACGTCGAGCACGTGGGACAGGAGGGGCTGGCCTGCCAGCGGATGGAGCAGTTTGGATAGGGTTGAACGCATCCGTGTGCCCTTGCCCGCGGCAAGGACGAGGGGGACATACGTGTTCATGATTATTTTGCGAACCTTTTTTGTTGCTTTCGGTTTTTTATACGGATGTATAGTACACGAGGGTGGGTGGTTTGTCAATGAAAGCGAAATCATCACAGGGCGAGAGCGCGGACGCGATAAATCGGGTCCGTACATTACGTGGCATGATAAATCAATTTTGGGTTGTATTAGAGGATTTTGGCGCGGGCGATGCGATTGGTGGGTTGTGGGGAGATGGGGATGGGGACGTTTGGGGAGGATAGGGAATCGGGGACAGGGGATGTGGAATCAGGGCTGGATGGTCGAGACATTGTCATTGTGTTGGGGACTGGGGACGGGGACACACTATCGGGGACAGGAGATGGGGACACGGTATCAGAGGTAGATTGTAAGGACACAGTTTCAGGGACTGGAGATAGGGACACAGTATCGGGGACAGGTTCTGGGGACAC
>CAZZWK010000029.1:55654-61920 GCA_964657925.1 uncultured Dictyobacter sp. | reverse complement strand
GGGATGAGGGAAGGGCGTAGAGACCACGTTGGGGGCTGACAAGCTGGTGGTCGTGGAGCATACGTTGGAGGGTTTTGCGCAAGAGCTGGTAGCCCAGGTGTGGGAGGAGTTCGAGCAGGGCGGGGATGGGCATGGGATCGGATGAGGGTTGTTGCTGAAGGATACGCAGGATGTGTTCGCGGGTGGGGGCGAGGGTGGAAATGGCGGGCTGGATGGGCAGGTCTTCTATAGAGAGGTCGCTGGGGCCATGCCAGTGGAACAGGGGGAAGTTGGGATGTTCGGGGTCGGGCGTGATGTGGAACTGGAGGATAGGGGTGGCAGCGGAGAAGGTATGCTTGCCGGGGACGAGCAGGGAGTGGTCGGGCGCGAGGGGATCGGGCAGGATGGAGAAGGTGGTGGGGGCAGAGGCGAGCAAGTGAGGGGATTTATCGGCGGGGGCGAGACGATTGGTGCGGGAACGAGGATCGCCGGAGCGAACGAGAATGCAAGCGATATTATGGACGGAGACGAGGACGCGAAGTTTGTGGAGCAAGCGGGCGATGGTGCGTTCAGAGATGGACGAGGACTCGTCGAGGGTAGTGCTCCAGGAATCGATGATGAGCAGGCGACAATGGGTGCGGCTGACGAGAGCTCCCAGGGCATCGAGATCTTTTTCATCGAAGCGGAAGAAATGGAAAGTGTCGCGTGGTTCGAATGGGTTAGAGGGATCGCGTACAGGTGTGTTCCAAAACATGGGGGTAGCATCGGGCGTGATGTCGAAGGAGAAGATGCGCGAGGTGTCGGCATGGGCGCGGGTGAAGGAGGGGTAGAGGTGATAGAGATAAGGGTCGTGGGACGAAATGAAGATGACGGAGCCCTGACGGCCTTGCGCGCCATCGGGCATGGGTTGGCCGGAGGAGACGCGGGCGGCGAGTTCGGCCAGGAATTGAGTTTTGCCGGAGCCGGAGGGTCCGTCGAGCAGGGTGATGGAGCCACGAGGGATGCGATGGGGCCAGAGCCAGGACGAGGGGGACCATTTGAGATCGGAGAGGACGGTGATATGGGGCATGGGCGCGATGGGAGGGAGAGTGGGAGTGGTGGGTTCAGCGGGCGAAGAGGGAGCGGTAGACGGGAACTGGCTGCCAGGTGGGACGGTGAGCATGGTGGATGTCCTTTCGTTGGTTGGAGATGGAAGAATATAAGAGGCATAGGATTTGGATTTATGGGTATGCTGAGGTTGGGAGTACGAAGGGTGGTATACGAGGATGCATTACGAATACGAATAGGTAGAAACGTTTTATTCATAAGATATATAACATATTTTGAGGATAAACGCAAGTATTTTTGATTTTAAAAGCAAAATCCATGTTTTTATATATATTAATTTACCATATTATAAATTGTTTGAAAGTGGGAGTATGCGCAAAGGGTTATATAGTTTCGTCTTTCTTTAGTAATGGGGAAGATGATGTGGTTGTGGAAAGGGTTTCATATTGGGCCTGGACATGGAAGTAGTGGGCGCAAAAGGCTTTGTTGCCTTCGGTTTCGCCGAGGGCCTGGACGAGCTGCTCGCGGAGAGAGGAGAAGGAGGCCATGCGGGCGGTGATGGCGGCGTGGGAGGCGGTGATAGCTGGACCGTGCAGGCCTTGCCAGGCAGATTGGTATTCGGCATCGATGCGGGCGAGCAGTTGAGCGATATTGCTGTGAGACATGGTGTGCTCCTTTTGTGATTTTTAACGTTACTGAATGAGAGATATAGTAGTTTGTCGAACTTTGTGGACCAGTCCCATGGGGGCAACTACGGGGTTTGCTCCAGGCGAACCAGATGGGTGCAAGGGTGATTGACAGAGATATATTTGGGTGAATAGAGGCCTCCACTCTACCGAAAGCAGGGTGGAGTGGGGGCCAACACGAAGGGAAAGGGTTAAGCAGAAATTCACGGTGGAACCCTTTGCCTCAGGTGTTATGTATAAAGGTACACGATGTTTGCGAAGGAGAAAAGGCCATTTACCAGTCATCTTTATACCATTTAGTGACCTTTTTAGAAGATGAAGAGTGGCTACCAGTGGAGGTTCAATGGTAGCTACGCTTCATGAGTACAGGATGGAGATAGCGAGGGGAGAAATGGGATAGCGGTTATTCATCGTTGGGGGATGGTTGCTGGTTTTGTTGGGAGGCGATGATGGGGGCGAAGGTTTCGGGGATGCCATGCTGAGCACAGGATTGGAGGATGGCGAGGTGGGTTTCTAGCAGGTCGACGGTGTCCTCGTCGTTGTTTTCGCGAGCTTGCTGGATGAAGAGGTTGAAGACATCCTCGACCTGAGGTTGGAAGAGGATGGATTGATGGGACTCGACGAATTGTTGGGCCTCGGGCCAGTTGGAGGTGTTGATGAAACCGATGATGGTCTGGGCCAGTTCTTCGAGTTGTTCTTCGTCGAGGTCTTCTTCCGCTGGCTGTACATTGAGGAGCCAGTCGGGTTGGGGTTGCTGGAATTGTTGAGACCAGAGGGTATCGAAGCTGGTGGGGTTGGTGGATTTCATATCTGCGAGGATGCTTTGCATTGTTTGAGCATCGGCAATGTAGCCATGGCTATCGAGAGATTGGTACGCTTCCCAAGCAAGGGCTATAGCTTGTTGTGGTTCGTTCAGACTAGAGAAAAGGACCTGACTCATATTGGCTTGCGTCACCGCGATCCCTCGCACATCTCCCAACTGCTGCTTCGTCTGCAACGACTCCTCGTAGAGCTTCATCGCCTCGGCTGGCTTGCCCTGCTGCACCAACACAGCCGCCATCGCGTGCTGCGTCACGGCTATGCTTCTCACATCCCCTAGCTCCTGATAGATTTTTAGAGATTGTGCGTAGAGTTCCTGAGCATGGCGGAGTTGACCGAGACGTTGGTAGAATTCGGCTATATGATAGGCAAGGAGACTTTTTTGGGCGTGTGGAAGATAGGCAAGAGAAGCTTCGCAATCGGGAAGACTCTGGCGAATGAGGGTGCGGATGAGGGAATTACTATCGTACTTATCATAGTCAAGTTGGAGATAGGTGAGGGCATAGCGTTGTTGCCAGATGGGTTCTATGGAGGAGAGGTAGGTATGGAGATACCAGCGAGTCATGGCGTGGAGGTCGAGGAGTTGCAGGGTGCCTTCAGGGTAGGTTTTTGCACTGGAGTCGAGCAGGCCGAGGCGTTGGAGTTGTTGAAGGGTGATGAGAGTGAGTTCGCTTTGCTCTTGCTGGTGCTGTGATTGCTCGGCTTGTTGCTCTTCGGTAGCTTGCTCATCTATTTCATCGACGAAGAGGTTGGCGGCAAATTCTGGTGGGAAGGGGGCGAGAAAGAGGCCACAGGCTTGTAGGACGCGTTTTTGTGCGGGGTTGAGGCGGTTGATGCTGTAGGCGAGGCAGGCATAGAGGGTTTTGTGACGGTTGGGGTCTTGCAGGCTACTCGGGGTGGCTTGCTCGGCATGGGTGAGTTCGGCTTCGATGGATTGGGAGAAAGTGGCGAGCGAGGAAATGGACTCGTCGAAGCGATTTGCAAGCAAACGAATGCTCAGTGGATGGCCCTGCACTTGACGTGAGAGGGCCTGACAATCCTCAAAAGGCGAGGTGGCCTGACGTTGTCCGGAAAGGGTGGAAAGAAAGAGGGAAGCGCCATCATCGTTGGACAGACCTTCGAGCGAAATGGTGTGGAGTTGGCCCCAATCGGAGGGCGGAATAGAACGAGACGTGAGCAGAATGACACCTTGACCAGTGGCAAGGGCACAGATGAAACTAGCGAGTGATTGGGCGAATGTATTACCCTTTTTCTGTGTATCAACCAGAGTGTCCAGGTTATCGAGCACAAGCATGGAAAGGTGGTGCTCACGGTAGTGGATTATAGCTTGCTGAAGTGTAAGGGTGGTAGGATAGTTTTTGGGATCGAGCCCGTAGAAAGAGGCGAGGCAAGAGTAGAACTTATCGGCGAAGGTTGTGCTAATGGTGGGAGTGCCATTGTGATCGAAGGTAGCGAAGGTTTCGAAAGAGTAGGCGAGGACGCGATCGTTGTAATACCAACTGGCACGGCGGGCGAGGGCTCCGGCAACGGCAGTCTTGCCGATGCCGCCGAGGCCATGCAGCAGAACAAAACCATAGGCGCCGGGCGTAAGTAACAGATCGAGAGCAGCGCGCAGTTCTGAGACACGACCGATGAAAGTGTTAGAGCGAGCGAGGGCAGCAAGGTTACAAGCGGATTGCAGGTGTATGGGATCAGGAACAATAGTGGGGGTACCAAAAGGAAGCTTGAGGGCAGGCAATGGATCGAGCAAGCTAGTATAGAGTACTGGGAGGCCAGCGGCCCATTTGTGCAAGGTCGAACTAGTGTCCAGTTCGAAAAATTGACGCACACGGCGAATGGACTCCTCGATGCTACAGCCACGCAAGAGGTGCATGTAAAAAGTACCGGTCAGATGCTGAGCGACAACATCGGGAAGCTTGAACGACATACCGATGGCGTAAGGAACGCCCTGACGAACAATGAATCGAGCGATATTGCCGAACTCAGTAGTGTTATCTGAAGCGGAAAGGCAACTATTGAGCAGGACAAGGAAGACATTTTCGTCAAGGCCATCGGCAAATGTGAGCGGAGAGACAGCTTGAGCAGTGGCGAGATGATCCTCGAATATCAAGGCGGTTTTGCCATCAGACGTAACGATGCCGTGGCCCATGAAATGAACCAGGCAGGGGCGAGCAACGAGAAGGTTTTCCTCAAGAGCTGAGAGGGTAGGTGGGCGTACGCGAACGAGCGAGACAGATTTTTGGTGATCGCGCACGATCGTTTCCAGACGGTGCCACTCCCCCTCGGTATTGATGCCGATCTGATCATCGATAGGAGCCACGGGTATAGCGAGGATAGTAAGGTCCTGCGATAGGTCAGGAATGGATTGAGGATGGGTAGCTGGGATATAGCGAACGAGAGCAAGATGAGCGGCCAGGAGGTAATCAGGGGCACGAAGGTATTCCCAGGGGATAGCGGCAACAGCGGGGTCATCGATGTGGAGGACCAAGCGAGTTTTAGGGGGAAGTGCCAAGAGGTGAGTACGAAGGTCGCTCTGGCCGACAGTCTGTTCAAAGAGGGCACGACCATAGTCATTAGCGTGGAGCATGAGATATTGAAGGGTGAAGTCTTTAAATGTGAAAGTGAGCCAGGAGGTGGTATGTGTGTACTGGTGGTCCAAAGAAAGCTTTAGCTGGTTGTCATTGGGAGTGAGTTGGATATACAAGGTATGCTGATCAGGCACAGGAGAATTTTCTTTCTCTACTATAAATGATGGGCAGGCGACATGGGCGTAGATAGAGAAACCGCACAATTCATTGTGCGCGGGCACCTGAGGATAAATCCAGCCTCTACAAGAGTGCCACTACTGTTCTGCCCGATTTTCATGCTTCTCTCTGACACCAGTGTAATCGCGCTTAAAAGATCAATGCTTGCTATTGGTTGCTCATCGTTTTTTGTATGCTCCACAGTCGACATCGACGATCATCTGTTCGCCGCATCTAGGAGACTGGCAGGTGAGGAGAAGTTCATCGCGTTTGGAGGGGCTACGATAAATATTGCGGCGTTCAGTGCAAATTTTGCGTTTGTCGAAGTACGAGGTGTGACCATTTGGGCAGACGACAGCAAGAATGTCAGACGATTTGTTAGGCGGATGAATCATGGGATCATGCCTCCTGGTTTTCTTTTCTATGATGGGCTGGATGGGCGATGGATGGGATTGTCGTTCTTAATTATAGCCCAAAATGAGTAGTATGACAAATAGTGCGTTACAATAATAGACGAGGTTTATACCAGTTTTTGGGAGTTTTCAAGGGGATTTTGGGGAGGGATAAGTTACTTTCTGGGTGGCGAAACGTGAAGTAACTGATGATGAAGCTGGCGATAGGCTGTGCTTGATGATAGAGATAAGATATGAAGGGTGTGTTAAAGGTATGAGTTATCTGACTGCGGTTACCGATTTTTGTTGTATTCTGCCGTGTCCGTTGGTGCTGGCGATTTTCGCGGTTTTGCCGGTGACGCGTGCTTTGAGAAAATATAATGTGAGATATCGGATGGAGGAGGGACAGGTTGCGGAGGAGGTGGGTTAATAGGAGGGATGATAGTGCAGGCGGGGACGGGCGCAGGCGCGGCGCGGGGCAAACGCGTGGTTTGCCCTACGCGGACGGGTTGGGATCAGCCGGATGTGAGATCGTTAAGGGACAGGCAAACGCGTGGTTTGCCCTACGCGGACGGGTTGGGATCAGCCGGATGTGAGAT
>CAZZWK010000029.1:48302-55554 GCA_964657925.1 uncultured Dictyobacter sp. | reverse complement strand
GGCAAACGCGTGGTTTGCCCTACGCGGACGGGTTGGGATCAGCCGGATGTGAGATCGTTAAGGGACAGGCAAACGCGTGGTTTGCCCTACGCGGACGGGTTGGGATCAGGTGGGGGGACGCGGATGGATGGGAGACGGGCAAAGGTGTGAGTTTGCCCGTCGGGAATGTGCGGATTTGGGTGCAATCAGTTATTCAGGTTGCAGTTATTCAGGTTGGTTTTTGGGTGGTCAGGGGTCAGGCGGGGACGAATTGCCATTGCTGGTTGGTGCCGTTATTGGAGGGCCATTGGATGACGGGGGCGTTGTCGGCGGTGGAGAGGCCCTGGACATCGACGAGCTGGCTGTCGTAGCGGCTGACGATGGTGTAGTAGCCGCCACCGATGGAGGTGAGAGACCACTGCGAGTTGGTGTTGCCGTCGTCCTGATATTGGATAAGCTGGGTGCCTTGCGTTGTGGTGGGACCAGGGATGTTGAGCAGGCGTCCGCTGTTACGATTGACGATTTTGCAGTAACCGCCGCCCGCGTCCTGAAAGGACCATTGCTGGTCGGTCTGGTTGTTGTTGGTGTACTGGACGATGGTCGCGTTATCAGCGGTGGAGTCGTTGTCGACATCGAGATTTTTGCCGCTGTTGCGATTGACGATGGTGTAGTAACCGGAGAAGCCAGCGCAGCCGCTACTGGTGCTGCTGGGAGTGACCTTGAGCAGGCGGGAGGCGTGGCTGTTGAGAGTGGCGCTGAAACTGCCGGTGAACGAGCCGAGGTCACTATGACTCCAGGCGTCGTGGACGGAGGCCGAGCCGCTAAAGCCGAGATCGCTCCAATTGGCGGTGACGGTGGCGGAAGAGGAGCCAAGGTTGAAGAGGGCCACGGTGTAGGTGCCATTGCCATTGTTGGAGTACCAGACCTGCTGATTGGTGGATTGAGAGACGGGGTGGGCGGGGTGACCGGCCTGATCGATGGCGATGACCTCGCTATTGGTGAGCAGGGAAAGGCCATAGCTATCGAGGGAGGTCAGGTCATCGCCGACGTAGAGGGGTGCGGCGGAGGCGGCCCAGAGGGTCATGTAGGATTGGCGTTCGTCGTTGGTCAGGCCATCCTTGCTACCGTTGCCGACATCGAGTGAATCGAGATTGTTCCAGCCGCCGGGTCCCGCGTCGCCGGACCATTGTGGGGCATCGCTGAAGCGAGTGGAGACGCTGCTCCAGGTGGTGAGGGTCGAGCAGTAGCACTCGATATCGCCATCGATGCGCCAGTCGTTGGCGTACTGTTTCCAGGTGCTCACATTATTGATATCGAGCGAGTTGGAGAGGGTGAAGTAGATGGAGCGACCGGATTGTTTGAGGGCGGACGACCAGGCCTGAATATCGGGGATATCCCAATCGCCCACGCCATCGATTTTGAGGTAATCGACGCCCCAGGACGCGAGCAGATCGGCCCATGAGTTGATGTAGGCTTGCGCGCCAGGTTTGCTGTAGTCGATGTAGTACATCACGTCGCTACCGAAGTTATAGTTTGTCTCGTATTTGCTGGTATCGGCGATATCGCGGGCGTGATAGCTGGTGCCCTGGATGGGTGTATTTTGTTGAACGGCGGCGACGGGAATGCCGGGTGTCAGGTAGATGCCGAATTTGAGGCCAAGGTTGTGGATGTAGGAAGCGACCGAGGCGATGCCGTTGGGGAAACGGGAAGTATCGACGGACCAGCGACCGTATTGATCCACGTTAGAACTGGGATTGAGGTACCAGAAGTCGTCCATATTGACATACTGATAACCGGACGACTTCAGGTTTGTCGAGAGGGCCTGTGCCTGAGCCTCGATGTTGGAGGCGGTGGGATTGGAGCGAATGGAGCTCCAGCTACTCCAGCCGAGGAGAGGAGTTTGCGCGAGGCCATTACTTTCGAGCGGGATCGATGAATGAGCGTAGGCGAGATGGGTAGGGGTTAGACTGGTAAGGGCCAACAAGGGCAGAAGGATACAGAGAGATAGAAAGGGAACGCAATACAGGTACCAGGAAGTGCGGGTTATCGATCCTTGATAACATGGCTTCTGCATAGAGAGCCTCCTTTTGCATGGGCGTGCAGGACGACAGTGGCTGTAACGTTGGCATGACAGGGACAAAATCCAATTTTGCACCTACTTTATGAAGCACTACAACTTAGAAGGTGATAAACCTTTCCTCCTTTCATACGGACGAAGAGACATCACTGCTGAACTGCTAAAAAGGCCAGTAATGAATTTTAACGAGCAAGATCGATCTGTAGAGGGCAGATTTATCAACCGGTAAGAGACCAGGCAATGAATTGTCGACGGGCCAATAAATCGTGCCCCTACTGTTTTGTCAAACTACATTGTAACCCGCCGACTGCGTCATAAATGCCGCGTGAGCACGATAAATCGGCTCCTACTGGGGTGGGTAGTGATACGGATTGAGCGGATGAAGGCTCTTTTTTCGCATGAACGACTTTTTTGACCGACGGTAGTATTAAGTGTAAGGAAGAAAAAGCATTCTGTCAAGGTTCGAAAGAGAAAGGAGCAAAAGACGTTACTCTTTCGCAACTAAGTGAAGAAGCAAGCAGGAGTTGAAGGCTTTATAGGGGCAATGGGGGGAGTGAGTAAGGATAGTGAGAAGAAATATGATACATTATGATTGATACTAGCTCACTTTTCTTTTAAGCAGGGAAAATGAGGATTTATTTATGCGAAAGGGAAGCAAATCTATTGACAAACATCGCAAGGCTTGGGTATTATTGCTACAGGTCAATTTACTTCATCATTGCGCATAGATTGCACATTCTTTTGCATGTGGATGCGCGAAGTGCCTTTTCTACGGTTAGCAATGGCGAATCGAATCGGGTCTTCTAACTGAGACAGGCATATTTTATTGAGCAGAGGGTGTTCAATGGCGGATATATCACCGATAGAGGGAGAAATTCCGACCGAGATGCGTCGTGAACATCTTCTGACATTTATCAAAGCGAAAGACTTCGTAAAGGTTTCGGACTTAAGCACGCGATTTGGAGTATCGGAAGTGACGATTCGAGCCGATCTCGACGTATTAGCTGGTCAGGGTCATATTCGGCGCATTCGTGGGGGGGCGATGCCAAATGCGCGTCCGTTTTCCGAACGACCGTTCGAGGAGACGCGAGGGGCGCATGTCGCGGAGAAGGCACTGATCGCGAAAGCGGCGGCCAATCTTGTCTCATCGGGAGAGACGATTATCCTGGATGTTGGAACTACCACGACGGCAGTAGCGCAAGAAATGCTCAAGCGGACCGAGTTGCAAGATATCGTCGTGTTCACTAACGCACTGAACATCGCGTTGGAGTTGGAGCAAGCGATTCCACGTTTTACCGTTGTCGTGATTGGAGGAACATTGCGACCGTTGCAGCACTCGCTGGTGGACCCGCTTGGTGGCATCATGTTGGAGCGTATCAACGCGCACACCGTTTTTCTGGGCTGCAACGGTGTGGATATGCAAAATGGAGTCACGAACCTCAACTTGCCGGAGGCGGATATCAAGCAGCGGATGTTGCAGGCGGCACGGCGCAGGATCGTGGTTGCCGATGGCTCCAAAATAGGGGCGGTGGCGCTGGCGCGTCTGTGCGATGTCGATGATATCGACTTATTGATTACCGATAGTTCAGCGAATGCAAACGTTTTAAACACGTTGCGTGAGCGAGATTTAGAGATTTTGATTGTGAACCAGTAGGCAGCAACTTTTAAGTTGAAAGGAATCACGCTCTTTTTGGAAAAGAGCAAATCTTCACTCTACATGCAAATGAGCACAACGTATGTGTAATTCAGTAGTACAAACAACTATGCTACATACGTTTTTTGGAAACATCGCGGTTTTCCGTATCGATTTCCTTTCATGGGAAGAGATACTTACTCATTTTAAATGGTGACATGGTACGTAGTTGTATCAAACCGAAGAGGAGAAAAGTTCATGCCCCAGCACAACTATTTTTCATCCCTTTCCCGTCGTCGTTTTCTGCAATACACTGGCGCAGCTGCGTTCGGTGGCTCGTTACTCAGTGCATGCGCGGGCACTGGAGGTGCGAGTAACGCGAGTAGCAACGCGCCGAAGTTGACGCAATGGTATCACCAGTATGGTGAAACGGGCACGCATGAGGCGGTGCTCAAATACGCCAAACAGTATACCAAGGCCAACGTCAGCGTGCAGTGGGTCGCGGGCACCGGTAACGAGTACCCGGACAAGGTGCGAGCCGCGTTGCTTGGATCGAATCCGCCCGATGTTTTCGAGAATTCGACGCTCTCGGTCGACCAGGTGCAGGCGAACCTGCTTGAGCCGCTCGATGATTTGATCAGCGCGGTCAAAAGCGACTTTACGCCAGCGTCGCTGGCACCATTCACCGTCAACGGCAAGGTGTATGGGATCAAAATGATCAATGACCCCACATTTGTGTATTATCGCAAGAGCCTGTTTCAGCAGGCGGGGCTAGAGATTCCCAAAACAGTTGACGACCTGATTGCCGCGGCCAAGAAATTGACCAGTGGGAATCGCAAGGGCATTTATATCGGTCCAGACAGTGGTGTGAACGCGCTATATCAGATTGCGGGCTGGTCATCCGGTGGTGATTTCATCCAGAATAATCAAATTGTGTTCAACACTGACCGTATGGCGGCGGCGTATGAGAAGTTGTATGAACTGAACACCTCAGGAGGAGTGTTGCCGGACGCACCGACCTTCTGGTGGGATTCCTCGTCATTTCAGCAGGGTCTGTGCGCGATGCAATGGTGCGGGTTGTGGGCGATGCCGATTATCCGCAAGAGCGCGATCGCTGATGACTTCGGGATTTTCCCCTATCCAGCACTCGATGCACAGAGTCAGCCTGCCACAATCGATGGAGGATGGGCGGAGATGGTGTCGGCCAAGAGTCACAATGTGCAGGCGGCCAAGGATTACGTCAAGTATCTGTGGGTTACCAATTCGCAGATTCAGATCGACTGGAACGTTGGTTATGGTTTCCATGTGCCACCGCGCAACAGCACAGCAGCGCAAACGGACAAGCTGAAAGCCTCCCCTGCATCAGACGCGGTGACTATCCTGAATCAGTATGGACACGCCGTACCCCCGTTGTGGGATAACACGATGGATACGGCATTGACTGACGCGGTCAGTCACATCGCGAAGACCGGTAAAAATGCCAGAGCGACACTGGATGCCGCGGCAGAGAAGTGCAGCAGCGAGCTGCAAAAGCTCCTTGGTTAGAGTGAACAGAAACTCTTCAGTAGTCTTGACAGACTACTGAAGAGTTTTCGTGTCTGCGAGAGGGACAAGTAAATGAGAGCTTTAAGTACTCCTGCGGTTACAGAGGTGCTATCGGAGCAGGAGAAACAGGAGATTTTGCGGAGGACGCGGAGGAAAACGCAGAAGACGGCGCTGGCCTTCTGGGGCTTCCTGGCACCGCTGGTCATCGGGTTGGTTATATTCTTCTATGTGCCTATTCTATGGGGTGTGGTGCTCAGTTTTGGGAGTGCACGTGCCACGATTGCCCCCTCGCAATTCGTGGGACTGCAAAACTATCTCGACATGTTGCGGGACCCTGATTTCACCGGCTCGCTGGGCACATTCACCATTTTCGCGATCATTATTGTGCCGTTGACGTTTGTGAGTGCGCTGGGACTGGCGTTACTGGTCAACACCACACGGGTCGCGCAAGCGTTCTTTCGCTCGGTTTTCTTTATTCCCACGGCATGCTCGTATGTGCTGGCATCGATCGTGTGGAAGGAGAGCATCTTCAACGGTATCTATTATGGGTTGGCGAATACTGTGCTGCACGTGTTTGGGCAAGCGCCGATCCAGTGGATCAGTAGTTCGAATCCGCCCTGGTTCTGGCTGGTGCTCGCCACAGTACGACTGTGGCTGCAGATCGGCATCTACATGATCATTTTTATCGCGGGTTTGCAAGACATCTCGCGTGAACTGTACGAAGCGGCGTTTGTGGATGGGGCGAGACAAGGCTGGCAGACGTTCTGGTCGATCACTTTCCCGCTATTGCGCAACGCGTCCATCTCGGTACTATTGTTGCTGGTAATCAACGCGTTCCAGGCGTTCGACGAATTTTACAACATCATGACAGGTGGCAATCAGGTACTGGCGCGTCCACCGCTGGTGTATCTGTACAATGTGGCGTTGACTGACCAGGATTATGGGCATGGGAGCGCAGGGGGGATCATCCTCACCTTGATTATTGTTGTTTTTACCTTGATTCAGGGGCGTTTGTTGGGATTTGGGACAAGGGATTGAGGGATTAGCCAATAAATTGGTGTGGGCTGCGGTAAACCCGGCCCCTACAAAGGAGGGAAGAGAGAGATGGCAACAATTACGCCGCCACCGGCGCGGGCACGACGTGGGGTGAGGCCATCGACAGGAAGTGTCGTGTCCTCGACGGTGCGGTACGTGGTTCTGATTGTACTGGCAATTCTTTTTTTGATTCCGTTCTACCTGATTGTCAGAAATGGGTTAGCGACCGAGGCGGACATTACCTCGCCGAACTGGACGCTTTTCCCACCGATATTGCATTTTGAGAACATTGGGGAACTGCTCAGCGATCCGGATGTAGGATTTCTGGATGGCATCAGCAATTCAGCACTGATCGCGGTATTGCAGACGATCGGGCAGGTGTTGTTCAGTGCGCTGGCGGGCTACGCGCTGGCACGTATTCCGTATCGCTGGGCGAACACGGTTTTTTACGCCATCCTGGTCACGATCATGATCCCTTTCTCGGTCATTTTCGTCGAGGTATATGTGATTGTTTCGGCCTTCAACTGGGTCAGCACGTTACAGGGACTGGTGGTGCCGGGGCTGTTCAGCGGTTTCACTACTTTTTTGTTTCGACAGTTTTTCCTGAGCTTTCCGCACGAGTTGGAGGAGGCGGGCCAGATGGACGGGTTGGGGTATTGGGGCATCTTCTGGCGGGTTGTCGTGCCCAATTCAGGGGGAATTATCGCAGCATTGAGCGTGATTACCTTTATTCAGAGCTGGAACTCCTTCCTGTGGCCGCTAGTGATCGGGCAAGATCCGTCGGCCTATACGGTGCAGGTGGTGCTTTCCAACTACCTGAACGCGCAGGTGCTCAACTTGCATGAACTGTTCATCGGCTCGGCGCTGGCAATACTGCCGCTGGTGATCATCTTCATCATTTTGCAGCGTTTCATTGTGGAGGGATACAAGCAAAGTGGGCTAAAGGGATAGAGAAAGTAGCAGAGGGCAAAGAGGCGAGGGAG
>CAZZWK010000029.1:22196-48292 GCA_964657925.1 uncultured Dictyobacter sp. | reverse complement strand
GGGAGCGTGATCTGCTGTATCACGCTCCCTCGCCTCTTTGCCCTCTGCTACAATTAAGCATGCTTGACGCGATGGGAGGTGGGTGTTATGCTGGCATAGGAAGCGCAACGAGGCGCTATCATAGCAATCTTGATTCATCGTCGTGGAGAGGACAGAGAGCATGGCATTGATCGAGAGCCGGATCGACCGCAACAGTGTGGATTTTCAGGAGAACAGTGCATATTTGCGGGCGTTGCTGGCGCAATTGCAGGAACGGGTACAGCAGGTGCGGCAGGGCGGAGGGGAAGAGGCGATCGAGAAACACCGGAAACGCCATAAGTTGCTGGCACGCGAACGGATCGAGCTGTTGTGTGATCCCGATACGCCATTTCTGGAACTCAGTACGCTGGCGGCCTACGATATGTACGACAATGACGCGCCCGCGGCGGGCATTGTGACGGGCATGGGACTGGTAGAGGGGCAGGAGTGTATTATTGTTGCCAACGATGCCACGGTCAAGGGTGGGACGTATTACCCGATGACGGTGAAGAAGCACCTGCGAGCGCAGGAGATCGCGGAGCAGAATCACCTGCCGTGTATTTATCTGGTTGATTCCGGTGGTGCGTTTCTTCCGTTGCAGGACGAGGTTTTTCCCGATCGAGAGCATTTTGGACGGATATTTTATAACCAGGCGCGCATGTCGAGTCAGAAGATTGCGCAGATCGCCGCGGTGATGGGATCGTGCACGGCTGGTGGCGCGTATGTGCCCGCGATGAGCGATGAGACCGTGATTGTGCAGGGGACGGGAACTATTTTTCTGGGCGGGCCACCATTAGTGAAGGCAGCCACGGGCGAGGAGGTCAGCGCGGAAGACCTGGGGGGCGCGGACGTGCACAGTCGTATTTCGGGGGTGACCGATCATTTCGCGGTAAACGACGAGCACGCGTTGGCGATCTGTCGCAGTATCGTTTCGCATCTGAATACTAAAAAATATGTGCCGTGGGAGATACGAGCGACGGAGGAGCCGCGCTACGATGCTGAAGAGCTGCTGGGGATCGTGCCGAAGGACGCGCACAGCAGCTATGATGTGCATGAGATTATCGCGCGGCTCGTGGATGGCAGCGATTTTCACGAGTTCAAGGCGTTGTATGGGACAACACTGGTGTGTGGGTTCGCGCGTCTAATGGGATTTCCGGTGGGGATTATCGCCAACAATGGGATTTTGTTTTCCGAAAGCGCGTTGAAGGCGACGCATTTTATCGAGTTGTGCGCGCAAAGGCAGACGCCGCTAATCTTTTTACAGAATATTACGGGATTTATGGTTGGGCGACAGTATGAGAACGGGGGCATTGCCAAGGATGGGGCGAAGATGGTGATGGCGGTGGCGAACGCGGCGGTGCCGAAGTTTACGGTGATTATCGGGGGATCGTTTGGAGCGGGAAATTATGGGATGTGTGGACGGGCTTATTCACCGAGACAGTTGTGGATGTGGCCGAACGCACGTATCTCGGTGATGGGTGGTCAGCAGGCGGCGAGTGTGCTGGTGACGGTGCGCAAGGATAACCTGGCGGCACGGGGAAAGAGGATGAGCGAGGAGGAAGAACGGGAGATGTCACAGCCGATTCTGGACAAGTACGAGGAAGAGGGCAATCCGTATTATAGTACGGCGCGGCTGTGGGATGATGGTATTATCGATCCACGTGATACGCGGACGGTACTGGGCCTGGGGATCGCGGCGGCATTGAACGCACCGATCGAGGACAGGCCGTTTGGAGTGTTCAGGATGTGATGACTTATGCAAGAAATTCTCATATGGAAAGATGGAAAATTAACTACTGATTGCACGGTGAGCATGTTGAAGGATGCGCATCACGCGCCGCAGTCGCTGGTGTGGCTGGATCTCAATATACAGAGCGAAGACGAGTTGACGAAATACACTGATTTGCTGCTGCAGGAGTTTCAGCTGACGCCGCTGACGATCGATACCATCAAGGAAGAGAAGGAGCGGGCACGGCTGGTATCGCAACATGGCTACCTGTACATGGTGATGCACGGGCTAGAATTCGATCCGGCAATGTTGGAGGCGAGGACGCCGAAGCTGGATATCGTTTTCGACCATGACTTTTTTATCACCGTGCATCGTGGGCCCTTCCAGTGGTTGGATGAACTGATACAGTCGGTGCGTGAGGATAATCTGACCAGCGAGGTTATGCGCTACGGGATTGGAAGTTTGTTGCATACCGTGCTGGACCATCTGGTGGACAGCTATTTCCCCGTGATCGATGTAATCGATGACGTGGTCGATGGTCTGGAGGATGCCGCCGTTGAACGAGCAACCAACGAGGTACAAGGGCGGATATTCAGTATGAAGCGGTCATTGGCGCAAATGAGACGAGTGATCAGTCCACAAGTCGAGATGGCGAACTCGATTATCGTGTATACGAAAGATTATGTGCCACCGGATTTCCAGCCTTATTTTACGGATGTGCATGATCACCTGGTGCGTGTGTTCGAGGTGCTGGACTCGTACCGGGATTTGATGAGTAGCCTGCTGGACGTGTATCTGTCGACGGTATCGAATCGGCTGAATGAAATCATGAAGGTGCTGGCGATCGTTTCGACGATATTTCTGCCAATTACATTTATCACCGGTGTTTTTGGGCAGAATTTCGCGCATTCGCCGCAGGTCGAGCATGATAATGGATGGAATTTCTGGATTGTACTGGTTGTAATGGCGCTGATTACATTGGCGCAAATTATGTATTATCGGTACCGCAAGTGGATTTAGGGGATTGAGATTGTATTATAAAGGAGTAGGATGATGGCGACATATACACAGCTGGCGGTTGATTATGATTTCGAGGATAGGATTGTGACGGTCAAGCTGAATCGACCGGAGGTGCGCAACGCGTTGAACACGCAATTGATTGATGAACTGGCAGGTATTTTTAGCGAGTTGAGCGTTGACGAACGGCTGCATGGGGTGGTGTTGACGGGTGAGGGCGCGGCATTTTGCGCGGGCGCGGATATTGGTATGATGAGGGAGTACAGCACATTCAGCCAGCAGCAGAATGTGGAGGATGCGCAGAAGTTAGCGGATATGTTACAGAGGATCAACGCGTTTCCTTGCCCGGTAGTGGCGAGGATCAATGGGCACGCGTTGGGTGGTGGGGTGGGACTGGTGGCGGTGTGTGATATCGCCATCGCGGTCGAGGAGGCAAGATTTGCGTTTAGCGAGGTCAAGCTGGGGATCGCACCAGCGGTGATCTCGCCTTATGTTGTGCGTAAGATTGGCGAGAGCAATGCACGGGCGCTTTTTACGACCGGGGAGCGGTTCAGTGCCAGGCGGGCGCTGAATATCGGATTAGTGCATTCGGTCGTGCCTGCGGGACATCTTGATGACGCGGTGCAGAACGCGTTGAAGGAATTGATGAGTAGTGGGCCGCATGCTTTGCGTGCGTGCAAGGCACTGGCGTTGAATATGGGGGGGATGGGATACGAGGAGGCGAGGCAGTATACCACGGAGACGATCGCGAACCTGCGTGTGAGCGAGGAGGGGCAGGAGGGATTGAGCGCGTTTTTGGAGAAGAGGGCAGCGAGGTGGACGCGTTAGGGAGGGATGTGCGCAGGCGAAGGCAGACGCAGGGCAAACGCGGAGCAAACACGTGGTTTGCCCTACGCGGATCAGGGGGTGATCGGTATATTGAGAGGCGAGGACGGAGGGGGATGTGGTTGATAGGGAAGTACGGGTTGGGGATGTAGAGTTTTTATCGATGTAAGGATGGCTATGTTCAGAAAAGTATTGATTGCGAACAGGGGAGAGATTGCTGTTCGCATAATGGCAACGTGTCGCCAGATGGGTATCCGCACTGTCGCGGTCTATTCTGAAGCCGACCGCAACGCGCGGCATGTGCGCGAAGCGGATGAAGCGTACGAGATTGGTGCGGCAGTGGCCGCGCAGAGTTACTTGCGTGGGGATAAGATTATTGAGGTGGCGCGCAGATGCGGTGCGGAAGCGATTCATCCTGGGTATGGGTTTCTGTCGGAGAACGCGGAGTTTGTGGAAGTCTGTCAGCAAGCGGGTATTGTTTTCATTGGTCCAGGGGCTGCGGCGATGCGCTTGATGGGGTCGAAGATCGCGGCCAAGCGCATCGCGCAAGAGGTGGGCGCGCCGACGGTGCCGGGGTATAGCGGGGAGAGTCAGGATAGCGAGGTTTTGCGACAGGAGGCGGAGCGGATAGGATTTCCGCTGTTGATCAAGGCTTCGGCGGGCGGTGGAGGCAAAGGGATGCGCGAGGTAGGACGTGAGGAGGAGTTTCTGGCGCAATTGGAGGGGGCGAAACGCGAGGCGCTAGGAGCATTCGGGGATGACACGGTTTTTCTGGAACGTTTGCTGCTGCAACCCCGACACATCGAGATACAGATACTGGCGGATGGGCAGGGGAAGGTGATTCACCTGGGCGAGCGGGAATGTTCGATTCAGAGGCGGCATCAGAAGATTATTGAAGAGAGTCCTTCGGTAGCGTTGACGCCTGAATTACGACGCGAGATGGGCGAGGTGGCGATACGGATCGCGCGGGCGGCGGGATATGTGAACGCGGGCACGCTGGAATTCATGCTCGACGAGGATGGGCATTTTTATTTTTTGGAGATGAATACGCGGCTCCAGGTCGAGCATGCAGTGACGGAGTATGTGACGGGGTTGGATGTGGTGCGGCAGCAGTTGCTGATCGCGGCGGGTGAGCCGTGGCGATTGACACAGAAGCAGATTGAGCCACGAGGGCACGCGATCGAGGCAAGGCTGTACGCGGAGGACGCGAGCAACGGATTTTTACCTTCCACAGGAACATTGACGGGTTATGCGGAGGCGAGCGGGCCGGGGGTACGCGTCGATAGTGGGTGCGAGCGAGGGGATGAGATCACGCAGTATTACGATCCGATGATCGCCAAGCTGATTGTGTATGGAGAGAATCGGGCGGCAGCTAGCGCGAGATTGCAGGATGCGCTGGAGCAATTCGCGATCTTCGGAGTCATCACGAATGTGGCGCTATTGCGCAGTATCAGCATGCATACAGCGTTTCGTGAGGGGCGGACATACACGAATTTTCTCGAAGTGTATGGATTGCTCGCGCCACGCGAGGAGGGGGAGATAGCGGATGATATCTTGCTGGTAGCGGCATTGAGCGATCTTCAGCAGGACGAGGAGAGGCAGAATACGGCACGGAATCCCTGGAAAACGTTGGGGCCGTGGCATATGATAGGGGGAGCGAGGGTGGTCAGCTATCGATACCAGGAGCGGGAGTATCGTATAAACGTGCAGCCAGATCAGTATGATCAACAAAAGCAGCAGGCATGGAAGATCACAGTGAATGGGCATGATTACGATGGGGTGATGGGAACGCGAGGAAACAATGGGCTGTTCCTGCTGACGCGTGACGGTGGGCAGATGCGCGCGCATGTGCAAAGGGACGAACGCGAGACACAGATTATACGAGAGGGACGGTTGTATCGTTTGCAGAGGCGGCAGGCACCGGAGGTGTCCAGCAGCATGCAGGGTGGTGCAATTGGAAGCACACAGCGAACACTGACCGCGCCGATGGCAGGAACGATCGTCAGGGTACAGGTGCGTGAAGGCGATGTGGTCGAAGCGCAACAGGTGCTGGTGATCTTGAGCGCAATGAAGATGGAACATGCGATCAGCGCGCCTTACACGGGCAAGGTCAAGCGGATTTTCTTTGCGGAGGGGGCAGTGGTCAAGGGTGGCGCGACGGTTGTCGAGATGGAGGCGACAACGGAATAGTGATGGGTGAAGGTAAATGCGGGTACGCGGGGCAAACGCGTGGTTTGCCCTACGCGGAGATGATGATAAAGGGAGAGCAGGCATGCAGGTAGGTTTTATTGGCACGGGACTGATGGGACGCCCGATGGCGTTGAACGTATTGAGGGCGGGGCATGATGTCACGATTTACGCGCGGCATCCGGAGAGTGCAGCAGTACGTGAACTGACACAGGCGGGGGCGTATATCGCTCCGTCGGCGAGGGCGGTGGCGATCGCGTCCGAAGTAGTGATTACGATGGTTTCGAACTCGCCGGACGTGCAGGAGGTGGTGGCGGGACCGCAAGGGGTGTTGGAGGGCGCGAGACAGGGGCTGGTAATCATCGATATGAGCACGATCGCACCCTCGGTCAGTCGCAGTCTGGCGGAGCAGGCCGCTAAGCAGGAAGTATATTTTCTGGATGCGCCAGTGAGTGGAGGGTCGCAAGGAGCGATCAACGGGACGTTGACGATCATGGTAGGGGGTGAGCGCGAGGTATTCGAGCGGGTGAGGCCGTTGTTGGAGGCGATGGGCAAGAAAGAAAATATCGTGTATGTGGGGCCGAGCGGATCGGGCGAGGTGGTCAAGCTGGTCAACAATACTATCGCGGGCGCGATTGCGACGGCGACGGCGGAGGCGTTCGTGCTGGGAGTAAAGGCGGGCGCGGATGTGGAGACGATGAGTCGCATCGTGGGGGTGAGCACGGGTGGAAGTTGGCAGTTGACGAATCAATTTCCGTTGCGCGCGTTCAATGGCAGTTTTCAGCCGGGCTTTATGACCGATCTACTGCATAAAGATCTGGGGTTGGCGCTGGACCTGGCGGCGGAGAATCGTGTGCCGACGATGGTGGCGGGTCTGACACGGCAGTTGTACGAGATGGCACGCGCGGAAGGGTATGGGCGAGAGGACTATACGGCGGTGCTGAAGGTGTTGGAGGGGATGGCGGGGGTAGAGGTGAGGAGTGAGGGGAAAGGGAAGGATTGAAGTACTGACTGTTATGCAATTTTATTCAATTTGGGAAGTGTTGGTTAAGGATATATTACTTGACTTGCCTTTCAATATTCGATATTCTTTACGAGAGATAGTGTATTGGAGCAGATGGCATGAGAACACAATCTATCGATACTTCTCCCGAATTTGAGCGCATGCAGATTGCACGCATTCGCACATTTTCTGCTGCTAAAAAGTTCATGTCTGTCTGCAACTGGACTCAGTCAATTACCAGTGCCAATTTCTACGGCTCTTCCGGTCTCTCGAAAGATATGCAAGAACGTGAACGTGCGATTGCTTTTATTGGGCGTGAATATGGAGAGCGCTTTGCGCACCTCTTTTGTAACAATCTTGAGAAGCAACCGGAGTGGCAGTTGCAAACTCCAGATATACAACAAGCGATGCTTCCTATTCTTGTTATTGCTGAGCAGGTTGATGTTCCTGCTCTCCTCATCGGCTCTGTTGCCGGTTCAATTTATGGATTTCCTCGTTCGGTACAAGATGTAGATATTCTGGTCGATTTTCACAGCAAACATCTTGCTTTTCTTCTTGAACAGCTTGCTAACCACTACATTTTCGACCCATATGACGTCATAGATGCCCTGCAACGGCGTACCTTTTTCAGCTTGGTACATGTCACTCGACTGATCAAAATCGATGTCATTCTCCCCGCGACAGTCTATGAGAAAATAGTCGTAGAACGAAGGCAGGTACAATCACTTATTGAGGGAAGAAGACCACTCTTTATCGCATCACCCGAAGATACAATACTTCTTCATTTGATCCACTACCAGGCACAAGGGAATAGTGCGGATGATCAATGGAATGATATTCTTGGTATGCTGAAGATACAAGAGTCAGTTTTAGATATCGCATACCTCATTAGAAAAGCAGAAAAAATGAATGTAGAGAAACTGTTATCCCAGTCCTTTAAAGATACTGGCATTTACGATGATGAATCAACTTTTACTCAGGAAAACACATCTGACCTATCGCAGGATTTCGTCTTAGAAGAGGAAAACTGAGGAGGATAGAAGGGGCATGTCTAGAGAGTCATCGATGAATACGCCTGAGATTATTCAAGCAATTACGCCAATTATTGATATTTTCGAGCGATTTGACATTCAATATTATATTGGTGGATCAGTTGCTAGTTCAGTTCATGGGAAACGGCGAGCAACACAAGATGTAGACATTATCGCTGCTATCCAACATCAACATGTAGAGACGCTGGTGAAACTTCTAAAAGACGAATACTACATCGATGGCGCGATGATTAAAGATGCAATTCGACATCAATCTTCTTTTAATCTGCTGCATAATGACACTGGCGTCAAAGTCGATGTATTTGTATCAAAATCAGGATCTTTTGCTCAACAGGAACTCAGTCGTGCGCGAGAAGAAATAATTGAACCAGGAACACGATCTTTCTATTTTGCCTCACCTGAAGATGTTATTCTCAACAAACTAAGTTGGTGGAAAATGAGTGGAGGAGTTTCGACGCGCCAATGGAATGATATTCTAGACATAATCAAGTACAAAACTAATGCTCTTGATTGGAATTACTTGCGGAAATCAGCGCCAATGGTAGGGGTACTGGACATTCTAGAAGAAGCATTAATTGATGCTGAGAGTTCTTAATATTTTTGGGATACCTGGAAGTAAACAAATAAAAGGCTAATGCGCAAATTTTGGCATTAGCCTTTTGCTTTATTGGAGGCCAACGGTGTGCAGGAGCGCGAGGGAGGCGTTCATGCCGAGGAAGAGGGCGGCGATGAGGGCGAAGTAGAGCGCGGTCATCAGGAGGCGGGTGCGTAGGGGCACTTTGTAGTAGTCCTGTGAAAGCGGGACGGAGCTGTTATTGCCGCCGCGGGACCAGAGTTGGAAGCCAGCGATGACGACGATCATGAGCAGGATGATGTTGAAGCTGCCCTGGAGCCAGGTCCAGATCATGTAGCCGATGAGGATGAGGAAGCCGACGATCCAAAGGCGACGATCGATGGCGGCGAGGACGCGACCACCGTCGAGCGGGACGATGGGCACCAGATTGAACAGGTTGATGAAGAAGCCAAAGTAGGCCAGGGGAGCCCAGACGGAGTGGGGGCTGGACTGCGCCATGAAGAGACAGAAGGAGGCGGCGATGCCTCCAGCGATGGGTCCAGCAATACCTATTTCGGCCTCGTCTTTGGCATTTTGGGGCATGCGCTGCATAGTTACGGCGGCACCGAGCAGTGGGATAAAGATCAGGCCACCGGTGGGGATGCCTTTGAGACGCATGACCAGGGCGTGGCCCATCTCGTGGATGAAGAGGGAGATAACCAGACCAATGGCGAAGGGCCAGCCGAAGATCCAGGCATAGACAGCGGCAGAGATGATGGCAGTGATGGCGGCGGGCAAAAATTTGATCAGCAGGACGAAACTTTTCAGTTTCAGAAGCCAGCTACCGATGGCGGCAAGGATAGCACCGATACCTGCCAGACCGCCCTTACGTTTTTTGCTTTGTGTAGATTGCTCCTGTTGGGCAGGCTCATCCTGCGGCCAGTAGAGGTCCTCCTGCACCGGCGACTCGCTGGCCGGTATGCCATACGGGCGCTCTTTTTCGGTGGGATTTGGAGGGGTCGTGAAGGTGGAAGATGGGGTGTAGGGAGAGTAGTAGTAGGGATCGGGCACGGCATAAGGACCGGGTTGATAGGCAGGGGGTGAGGAATGAACCTCCTGCTGTTCTGATAATTGGTAGTAGGCGGGGTTGGTATATTCTATGTTATCGGAATAATGTTGTTCTGGATTGGAAGGCACATTTATCACGGCGGCGTTCGAAGATCCATCACCAACGGTGGGATAGAGTGGAGGACGCCATTCCTTTCTGGATCGATACATATCTCTGGTATGATTTTATTGTACCACACAAAGGAAAACAGGCAGAAAGGTGTAGGTATTCCCTGTGGGCAAACACGTGGCGGGCAAACACGTGGTTTGCCCTACGCGGACCTGGGGTCAGGTGGGGGTTGCAGGCCTTCGAGGTAGCGACGGAGCAGGTCGAGAGAAGAGAGGGCGGCGCGGCGTTTCTGGTCGTCGCGTGCACCGCGCCAGCCGGGTCCCATGCCGGTGATGACGCCATCGGGTCCTTCAACGGCGATATAGACGGTACCGACGGGTTTGTCCTCCTGTTTGTCGGGTCCGGCGACGCCGGTGACGCCGATGCCGAAATCGGTTTGCAGTTGGATGCGCACAGCGTGGGCCATGGCATGGGCAGTTTGTTCGCTAACGGCACCGAACTGGTCCAGGGTTGCGCGAGGGACGCCCATCTGGGCTTTGAGGTCGGTACTGTAGCTCACGATGCCGCCGATGAAGTAGGTTGAGCTGCCCGCGACATCGGTGATGGTGCTGGCGAGCAGGCCACCGGTGAGCGACTCCATTACGCTCAGCGTTTGTTTGCGTTCGGTCAACAGGTGTCCGACCACACTGGCGAGGGTATCGCCTGCGACGCCGAAGATATTGTTGCCGAGCACCTGACGAGCCTGAAGTTCGGTTTGCGCCACGAGTTGCATGGCCTCGGCGCGGGTAGAGGCTTTGGCGGTGATACGCACGTCGACGGCGTCGCTTTTAGCATAGGTGGCGATGGTGGGATTATTAGAATGCAGCAAGGGATCGAGCAGTTGCTCGACAGCGGACTCGCCGACGCCGTAGACACGGAGGATGCGGGTGAATAGCAGGCCATTGACGTAGGTACTGAGGCGAGGAACGACCTCGTCTTCCCACATCTGGTGCATCTCGCGGGGGACACCGGGCATAGCGACGATGATGCGATTGTCCTTTTCGACCCACCAGCCAATGGCGGTACCGACGGGATTGGGCAGGGTTTGCGCGGAAGGGATCAGGGTGGCCTGTTTAAGGTTGCGCTCGGGCATGGCGGGGGCGATACGAGAGAAACGCTCGCGCAGGTTTTGCTCCAGGATGGGATCGACGAACATTGTCTCGCCGAGCAGAGCGGAGATTGATTCGCGGGTGAGATCGTCCTCGGTGGGGCCGAGTCCGCCGGTCATGATGATCAGGTCCGAACGCTGCCAGGCTTTGCGCAGTGTTTCTACCACACGCTGCTGGTTATCGCCGACCTGGGAGACGTAGTAGAGATCGATACCTTGCGCGGCGAGGCTCTGGGCGAGGTAGGTTGCGTTGGTATCGGAAATATGTCCTAAAAGCAGTTCAGTGCCACATGAAATGATCTCCGCGTGCATAGTGTTTTCCTTTGCTTACTGACGGTACAGACGAGACAGGCATAGCGTTCTATTTTGGCGTTCGATATCGAAATAGACAAACGTGATAAAGCAGTGGAGACGGGAGGTGACTCACACGTCAGCACTGTAGGCATGATTTATTCGTATGATATCACATGGGCGCGCAACCCCATATATTGTGTTTCACACAATCGAAAAATCAATATGTTGTGTCAAAGGGCTTGTTTTTAGGGATAATTGCGAGTATACTGGGATGTGTGAGGCGCATTATGGAGGAGGGGACATTCACACCTGATCGATAGAGGAGGGTGAAAGTTGTTGCCCTACAAAGAAAATATACACCGATATGATCGCGTCTCCAAGTGAGTGAGCACACTCAATAGAACTAATGGAGGATAGGGAATTTGCTTGTGGAAGCGGGCAATTTGGAGGGTCCTCCTAAAAGGTTCTTTTATATGAAGAGGATGCCTTGTGGGCAGTAATCTTTTTTATTTCCGAATTTATAGACAGAAAGAGGAGCCATCCAGGATGTTAGAGCAGACAGATCGCTCGTCAGACCAGAAGAATAGTGTAAGTGAAGAGCAGATGACACAGTTGGAGGGGATTCGGCAGAAAGTTTTCATGGACCGCTACTCGCTCAAGGATGCGGGGGGCAACGCGTTAGAGTTTTATCCGGAGCAGTTGTGGAGGCGCGTGGCGCGTGGGATCGCGGCGGTGGAACCGGAGGAGAAGCGGGACGAGTGGGAGCAACAATTTTACGAGGCGTTGAGCAATTTCCAGTTTGTGCCGGGCGGGCGTATTCTGGCGGGCGCGGGTACGGGTCATCAGGTAACATATTATAATTGTTTTGTCATACCAAGCCCGGAAGACAGCAGACAAGGAATTTTAGACAATCTGAAGCTAATGACCGAAATCATGGCTCGTGGTGGTGGTGTTGGTATTAATCTTTCGACGTTGAGGCCAAGAGGGTCGTATATCAAGACAGTGAATGGAACGGCGTCGGGTCCCTGTTCGTGGGCGCAATTGTATTCAGTAGCGACAGGAGATGTAATACAGCAAGGTGGATCGAGACGCGGAGCTCTTATGCTTATGCTGGATGATACGCATCCAGATATAGAAGAATTTATTACGGTAAAACAGACAGCTGGGAAGATCGAGCATGCGAATCTGTCGGTGTGTATCTCGGATGCGTTCATGAAGGCGGTGAAGGATGACGCGGACTGGAATCTGACGTGGAATGGTGAGGTGAAGAAGACGATTCGCGCGAGCGAGCTGTGGGATTTGATCTGCACCTCGGCGTGGAAGTCGGCGGAGCCGGGCATGGTGTTCATGGATCGGTATAATACCGAGTCGAACACGTGGTATTACGAGAATATTCGGTGTGTTAATCCATGTGTGACGGGTGATACGCTGATTTATACGGATAGGGGACTACTTCCGGCCAGCGAATTGGCAGAGATGGGAACACCTGTTGCAGTGGTATCACCTGATCAAACGACGGTGGCATTGCGACAGGCCAGCCATGTTTTCCCGACGGGTGTCAAACCGGTTTTCCGACTGCAGACAACAGAAGGCTATACATTGCGCCTGACGCAAGATCATAAAGTGCTGACCACGGAAGGTTGGAAAGAAGCGGGGCAGTTGGTTCAGGGCGACAAGATCGAGCTGTTGAATGGCGAGGGGTACTTCGGAGATACGGGCAGCAGCGATCTGGGTATGGTGACTGGATGGCTGGTGGGGGATGGATACATCAACACAAAACGAGATGGGAGTGCAGTGCTTTCTTTCTTTGGGAGCGAGCAGGCTATCGCACCACGATTTGCGGAGGCGGTAAATCGGCTGGTAACCGGTCCTGAAGGAACACGGCAATACGAGGTTGGGACGCAGAAAATTGAGGATCGAGACGAGACGAGGGTAGAATCGACGCGATTATTGCGCCTGGTCGATCAGGCATTGCTGATCAATAAGTTGCAGGTGCCACCGTCGGTGCAACGTGGTTCACACGAGATGCAGAAGGGATTTTTGGCCGCGCTGTTTACCGCCGATGGATCAGTACAGGGAAGCCTTGAGAAGGGTGCGTCGATTCGGTTGACATCGGTAAGCCAGTCACTATTGGAAGATGTGCAGAGGCTACTACTCAATTTCGGCATTTACGCACGCATCTATAAGAATCGTCGCGACGCTGATATGCGCAATCTACCTGATGGAAAAGGTGGAGTGGCAGCTTACGCCACACAAAGCTATCATGATCTGGTGATTTCTAAAGGAAGTTTTCTAGCATTCGCGCACCAGATTGGATTCCTGACGATCGAGAAACAGAGCAAGCTTGAGGGGTTGATCGCCGAGTATCGACGTGGGCCATATCAAGAAAGCTTTAGCGCGACATTCGAAAGCCTTATCCCTGATGGCGAAGAGATGGTTTACGATCTGACCGAATCCGAAATGCATCTTTTTGTTGCTAATGGACTTATTGTCCACAATTGCGGCGAGCAGGGCCTACCGCCTTTCGGCGTTTGTAATCTGGGGGCAATTAATCTGTCGGCGTTTGTCAGAGATGGCAAGATGGATCATGAGCGGCTGGCGAATATCAGTCGTATCTCGATGCGTTTCCTGGATGACGTGGTGGATGCCAACGAGTACTTTATCGAGGAGAATCGCGAGGCGCAGATGGGAACGAGGCGCACAGGGTTGGGTACGATGGGTCTGGCGGACGCGTTGATCAAGATGGAGGTCGCGTATGGCAGCGAGGAATCGATTCCGGTGATCGAGCGCATCTACGCCACTATTCGTAACGCGGCCTACGAAGCTTCGGCGGATAACGCGGCGGAGAAGGGGGTGTTCCCGCATTTCGATCGCGACAAGTATATGCAGGGGCGGTTCATCAAGCGGTTGCCAAAGGGGACACAGGAAAAGATCAGGAAGCAGGGGATTCGTAACGCGGTGCTGTTGACGCAGGCGCCGACAGGTACGACGAGTCTGTTGTCTGGTGTGAGTTCGGGTATCGAGCCGGTGTTCGACTTCGCCATGATCAGGCGCGATCGCACGGGTGAACATATCATGTATCATCCGCTGTTGCAGGAGTGGCGCGATGCGCATCCGAACGAGACGACGCCGGAATACTTTGTCGCTTCGAAGGATTTGACGCCGGAAGAGCATATTCGGGTGCAGAGCATGGTGCAGAGGTACACCGATTCCAGCATCAGCAAGACGGTCAACGCGCCCAACGAGCATACGGTCGAGCAGGTGCAGAAGTTGTATCGGTTGGCATACGAGACTGGCTGTAAGGGTGTGACGTATTACCGCGATGGTTCGCGCGACGCTGTGTTGACGCGTGTCGAGGACGAGAAGAAGGCGGCAGACGCGAAAAAGGCTGAGGAGGTACAGCAGGTGCCGATGGTCGAGCCGGTGATCTCGATTCAGCAGGGGATCAAGCAGCGTCCGCCGGTGGTGCAGGGCTATACGCGGCAGGTGACTGCGCCGGAAGGCAAGATCAACGTGACCGTGAACAGCGACGCACAGGGGCCATTCGAGGTGTTTGTGAATGTTGGCAAGGCGGGTAGCGATATCGCGGCGCTTTCGGAGGCGCTGGGTCGGTTGATCTCGCTGAATTTACAGTTATTGAGCCCATTGTCGCAGACGGACCGAGCGCAGGAGATCACCAACCAGTTGCGCGGCATCGGTGGCAGTCGCTCGGTCGGTTTCGGGGCGCAGCAGGTGAGGTCGTTGCCGGACGCAGTGGCGAGGGCGTTACAGCTACATTTGGAGACTTTGCAGGCAGAGGCGGAGCAGAAGACGGCCAATGAGGCACAGGAGACGCCAGCTGTGCCGGAGCAGACGAGCAATGGTCATGCAAATGGACATAGCACTGATGGTGTGCTGATCAGCACGAGTCCGTTGAAGGTGACGGGAAACCTGTGTCCGGAGTGCGGTAACACAATGGTGTACGAGGAGGGGTGCCGCAAGTGTTATAGCTGCGGGCATAGCGAGTGTTAAATTTAAATTAAGTTTTGGGTCTGCATTACCAGAATGGGGGTCTTCAAAAAGAAATGCTCTATGTAGGTTCTCAATGAATATGTAGGGATGCTTTTTGAAGAGAGTAAGAGGTTCGCAAGGCTATGAATTGCCTGGCGGGCCTCTGAAGAGTGCCCCTACTGTTGGGGTTATGAGGAGGGGCTAATGCAGTCAAAACTGAACCCGTACCTCAGCTTTCAGGACAACACGCGCGAAGCAATGGAGTTTTATCGCACAATCTTTGGGGGAGAGCTTCGGATGTCCACATTCAAGGACTTTCATGCCTCACAAGATGCGAGCGAAGACAATTTGATTATGCATAGTCAGTTGGATGCCGAGAACGGTATTACGTTTATGGCCTCCGACACCCCGAGTCGCATGGAGTTATCGTCCAGGAACGACGATGAGTATGTCGTTGAGTGGCGATAACGAAGCGGAATTGACGACGTACTTCGAGAAGCTGATGGATGGTGGAGCGGTGACGATGCCACTGGCAAAAGCCATCTGGGGCGATTCGTTCGGAATGGGTACAGACAAGTTCGGTGTGCAGTGGTTAGTCAATATTGTGGGGCAGAAGGCGCAAGACTGAAGATCGTTTTTAGTGTAGGGCAAGTACATATCTCTCTATGTGCTTGCCTGTTTTTTTTATTTGAGGTCGTAACATAGGGAAGGCCACCGTGTGACAGAAGACCACAAGGCCAACGGAAGACCCTTGTGGTCTTCCCTACTATATACGGGTGGGTATTACTGCCTATCACACAACTTGATATGAGCATTTTGACAGCACAATGTTGTATGGAGTATATTTGAGAGCGATTGTTGTGCTTTCTCCTCTATTAATGAGATTTAAAAAAGATATGTGGAGACGCCCGAATAGCCGATAAATCGGGGTGCGTTGCGATAAATCAACGCCTACAGGGGGCGGAGGCTCACAACGGGGACGGAGATTCACAGGGGGGGTGGAGATTCCTATTTTCTTTTGATAGTTCAACGATATTTTGGGTTTTGTTGGTTTGAGAGGAGAATAGGTGTGGACAAGCAGGCATATATTATTACGTTTGATGGGGCTTCGGCGGACGAAGCGAACCGGTATGCGGAGGAACTGAGGCAGGCGTTGCTGGATGCTTCACCTGATATTGAGGTGCAACGGCGACGTGAGGATGCTCGTGCGCAAGATTTTGGGACCACGCTCGTTCTCCTGTTAGGTACGCCAGCGGCGGGAGTGGCGATTACTGCGATCAGCAATTGGCTGGCGTCGCGCAATCGCGCCTCCATAACGGTGAAGAAGGGGGACAAAGAGATTATAGTGCAAAACATCACGAGTGCAAAGGCCGCTGAACTCGCGCAGTTGCTGCTTGATAATCAGTAAGGAAAGACTTGCTATGGAAGCGAAAAGTCCTTCTCCACAAACGACCCTGCTTATCCTGCTAGGGGCGAGTGCGTGGCCGTACTCGCCTGAATTTCATGGGTCGGATGCTTTTGCCAGAGCGGCAGATGGGGTGAGGGACTACTTTCTTCATCCTCAATTATTTGGACTGCCAAGGGAGAATTTCCTTGATCTCTTCGATTCAGAGAAGGTGGCTGATGAGATAGATGCCGAGGTCGGAGCATTTGTCGAGCAGCGGCTGTCTGCGATGAAAGCGGCAGGTAATGCGGGGAGAGATATTTTACTGTATTTTATTGGGCATGGCGGCTTCGCTGGGAGCAACTATGAGTACTATCTGGCGATTCGTCGCACACGGACAGGGAATCCATTGGCTTCCGGATTACAGGTGGCATCGCTGGCGTATACGCTGAAGGAACAGGCGCGTCATGTGCGGCTGATGCTCATTCTGGATTGTTGTTTTGCGCAACGTGCTTTTGCGCTTTTTCAGGGGGGGCCAGATCAGGTGGCCTTGCGGCAGACGATAGATGCGTTCCAGATGGGGGGCAAAAGCAGGGGGATACCAGCGAAAGGGATGGCGCTGCTTAGCTCCTCCAACCAGAGGACACCATCTTTGCTGCTGGCTGATTTCAGTTCGACGATGTTCACCAAAGCCTTTCTGGACGCACTCACGCACGGGGCAGCTATGCAGCGGGAGCGTTTAAGTTTGCGAGACGTGAAGGAAGCCACGTGGGAGATACTTTCGGTCATGCCCGACGCGCCCCGGCCAGTGGTGGACTCGCCTGATCAGAGTGAGGGGGACGTGGCCGATGTGCCATTTTTCCCTAATCCCTGGTTCGAGCGGGAACAAGCACGAGTGGTCGAAGAAGAGCGAACAAGAAAAGTCGAAGAAGACAGACGCCAGCAAAGCGAAAGGGCTATGCTGTCACCCCCTATCGATAGGCCTGAGAATGCTTCCACACCTGCGGCTTTTTTCGTGGAGACTACACCTACGCCTGCTCCGGCTATCTCCATATCATCGAGTGCGATGGAGGCTGCATCACTGTCTAGTGCAGAGGAGATGCCTGCTATTTCGTCCTCTGCTGTAGCAGTGGTGCCAGCAAAGCGTAGTATGGTGCGTGGCGATAAATGGGTGATTGGTGGTTGTATTATTGCGGTGCTGGTGCTTCTTTTTGGGGGTATCGGGGAAGTGATTTACCGATCGAATACAGTAAATCGAGCAGTAGCCAATAATGGCATTAACAGCAGCATCACCCAGACGAATGCGAAAAACAGAACTCAGATTAGCAAGAGTCTCGCCACATCGAACCCCGATCCTTATTCGCCTGGCAATGGGAAACTCACCCTTTATGATTCGATGCACGATAATAGCAATCAAGGTTTTGGGTGGGACGAAGGGAATGGCTGTACGTTCACGGGAAGCACGTATCAAATTGCTAGCACAGCTCCTGGTTGTGGTGCAAAGAACGTCGAGTTGAATGACTTTGCTTTCGAGATAGAGGTAGGTTTTACGCAAAAAAGCATTGAAGCGGCGAGCATCTTTTTTCGATTCGCTTCCTCACCAGAAACATTTTATGCATTAAGAATCTACAATGACGGAACGTATGATTTTGAAGCAAGCGCGACAAGCCTTTCGGGCACTCAGGTTATACCAATTTACAAAACAGGGGTTCCATCCGATGCAATACGTAAAGGTATGCAAAACAATGTGATTGCAATTGTGGCAGTTGGGAACGCTATTGATCTTTATATTAACAAGACAAAGATCAATAGCTTTCAGGATACTTCGTCAAATTATGGGACGATAAGTCTTTCGAGTGATGATGGAACGGTTGATTTTAGTAATGCGAAGGTATGGACGTTTTGAAGTGTTGAGGTATTAATGCAAAACCTTCCTCAAAGTCGTATAACCAACAGTCCTGGTATACCAGCAATTACTCCACATCTTATGCCTGCTACAGAGAATGCGCCACGTTTTACTGAAGCTGATGTGCGAGCTTTTCTTGAAGATTTTGATACTTCGAGCATAGTTGGTGGTACTGTTTCGGGTAAGCCTTTTACCATACGAAAAATCCAATTTATGACGAACAAAGAGGTATTTGTTCTTACGCATGGTAAGAATCCTGGGCTTGCCGACAACGCGGTTGTCTGCGTGGCTGAACTCTACGGTCCCTTTTATATGGCGGCTATATCAGTGCCACCAGGACGGAAACCATTGCCACCTATGGATGTGATTGGCATAGTTTTTGATGGGCAAACAGGGAAGATCATTATGACGTGGGAGTATAACGATCCTAAGTAAGAAAGATGTGAAGGAGAGGATGGAGGTTGCATACGTATTTCCCGCTTTCGTTGTGCTCATGAGAAATGATATCATAACTGAGCTACTTGATGAGTACATGTGAACTGATAAAGGGGCAAACAATGATGAGAATGATGATTACTATTCACTTTGATGCGCAGCAGTCCGAGGCGACGAGGGCGTTGTTGCCGAAAGAGCAGGAGCATATCAAGGAGTTGAGGGCAAAGGGAGTTGTTGAGGGGCTTTATATCAGCGCTGATCGTTTGGTGGTGTGGTTGATTATGCAGGGGGAGTCGCAAGAGGAGATCGAGGGGGAGTTGCGTGGGTTTCCGATGTATCCGTATATGCAGCCGCAACTTGTGGCACTGATTCAGGAATAGGATTTTATCAAAATGCGGTGGAAAGGGGCCACCGGTTTCAGTGCAACACGACCTCACACAACGAGAGACCGGACAATGAATTGTCGGTGGGCCTATAAATTGAGCCACTACAGGGGATGGTAGGGATCAGTAGAGGAGTCAAACAGCAATATTGCCGTTGCGCCAGCGTTCGATGGCGAGTTTGATGGTGCGGATATATTGTGTTTCGTTGTTATGGTCGGACGAGGGGGCGTAGATGGGAACGATCTGATCGACGGTGACGAGGTTCCATTGGGCGATATATTTTTCGGCGATCAGGCGATACCAGTCCTGGAAACCGGCCTGCCAGGTGGGGTAGGAACGGTAGCCTTTGTATTGTGGTTCGCCGGAGGTAGCGCGAATATTGCCGAGGGCGTGGGTCTTTGTGGCGACGCCTTTGGTGCCGAAGTTGCTCTCTTCGAGGAAGAAGGCGAGTGCGTAGGCGGGATTGATGTGATAGTGGACACCGTAGTCGTAGAGGGCCTGGCCTTTGCCAGCAGCGGGCGAGTTGTAGTAAGCGAGTACTGTATTGATGAATTTAGCATCAAGCGTGGGCTTGCCGGTAACGGTATAGACTTTCAAGGCTGGGAGGGTGGGCACGGGTGTAGCTTCTGGCGCGAGCGTTACAGGTTGGAGGCGAGGAAGCACAAAGACGAAAAAGGAGCTAGCGAGAATCAGCAAGGCGCAGAGGCTGATACTTAGTGCCAGGAGGCCGATGAGCAAGAAGAAGGAGCGACGTTGCCGGGGTGGGATGTATGGTGGAGGCGCGGGCATGGGTTGGTATGGCTGTGGAGAGGAGGGTGATGGTGAGGTCCTGGGCATTGCAGGCCTTTCTAGTGACGAAATCTTGTCAGGTCGAGATTCAAGGTCCAAACGAGATGGCCGCAGAGTTTAAACAAATCATCGGGTATCTCGAATAGCCAATAATGAAGATAAAGAAAGAACGTCGGGTATGCCGAATAGCCAATAAATTGGCGTGGGTCCCGACCGGTGGATAAATCCAGCCTCTACAAGCGACCCCTACAGTGGGTGGGGATACCCGATGTTATTTTTGAATGGTCATCATCGGATGTGTGGGAGCGATGAATCGGCCCCTGTAATGACCTTGTTGATTGTTGTACGAATGAAAGCATGTCAGGGTTAACTCAAGGGTACCATCAGGGATGATTGGAGGTAAGTTCTTGCATGTGTTCCTGACAATGCTCGATTACGCTGTGCGTGCGTTCGTAGGCATACTCACCAGGGTGAAAGAGGGCATTATCCAACTGCTTGAGGATCTCGACATCACGCTGGTATGCCTGGCGAAGCAGGTTAGACAAGGCTGCAAGGGGTTGGTCTCCGATCAAGGTAACGAAGGCTGCGTTGATCGCATCATCCAGCGACGGTGTTTCGTCTAGCTCAAACGGTGGTATTCCGGCGGCTATTTGGGATACGCGACTGGTCCCGATAACTTCCCAGCCAGTTAGATGAGCGATGACTTCACGGGGTCCCCAGGTGCCTTCCTGGTGACTATGTTGTGCGGTGAGAGACGCCGTTTCGATAAGTTGCTCGTAGGCATTGACGAATTCCTGTAAAAGCTGTGTTTTGGACACCACTGTTTCTTGCTCTTCTGACATCATTTTCTCCTCTATACACGTACATGCATATAGTTGTACGGAATCGAATGCAGTTTGTCCTTCCAGTATAGCCACTTATGCGGTTAGAATGCGCCCTAATATTTTTATTGCAAGCTTTGGCTAATAGCTCTAAAGAGTTTCATTGCTTCGTTAACAGGTTTATACCATGTTTCACCAGGAACGTTTTGCCAGGCAAAGGGGTAAACTACTTTTTCTGCATCAACTTCAACTGTCAGTGAGCCGAAAAGAGAATCGGGGATAAGAGCGTGAGGTGGTGATTGAGCGAGCAGGCCAGGAAGAGCAGATTGTGCCAGTTGAAATAATTCAGCGACCTCTTCCCTGGTCAATGTTGTGGTAGCTTGCCGACGTGCTACTGAGTGTAAGAAGTCTTCCCTTAATAAGTGAGTGGTGCCATTGCCGTATAAACAGTACTCTTCTTCAAGGCGTGGGAAACCACCTGCGAGACGATAGATGATCTGCATATCGGCGGTCGGAGATCCCGCATCAACACGCGTACAAAATTTCTGTATTACTGCCTGCACCTACCTTACCTCATTTCTTACTGGCAAACCTCTCATAGTGTACAAAAGAGTACAATCTGATTTAAAGACGCGCAATAGCACCTTTTCTGGCGTCTGGGCTTTGTTGCTAGCGTTTGTACGTGGAGAACTGGATCATGATCTCGTATTTTTGTATCTTTTCGCGGACCTTTTTTGTTCTAAAAAGGATGGAGCAAGAATAATTTATTGTATTTTTCGATGTTGAAAAATACACTATGAGTGTAAGGGGAGAGGGAGCAGGATGATAGGAGTTGAGCGCGAGGGCAATGAGAAGAAGCAACCGAGGGTGCTGGTAGTGGATGATGAACCACAGATTATCGATTTTCTGGAGATGGGTTTTACGTACGAGGGGTTTCAGGTTTTTTCGGCCAGGAGTGGGCCAGAGGCGGTGCAGGCGGCTGCGGCATACCAACCTGACATCATTATCCTGGATATTATGCTACCAGGGTGCGATGGATTGGAGGTGACGCAGCGTATACGCAAGATACGTGACGTAGCAATCATTATGCTTACCGCCAAAGACGAGGTCGATGATCGTGTAGTGGGATTGAATGTCGGAGCGGATGACTACATGACAAAGCCATTTGCGTTCAAGGAACTGGTGGCACGGGTGCGGGCGGTAATGAGACGCAACGGCAACAATAGCGCGGATATGCTGACCTTTCACGATGTGAAGCTTGATCGAGGCACGCGCACGGTACAAAGAAACGATCAAAGTATCGATCTGACACCACGCGAATTTGATCTGCTGGAGCTTTTGTTGATGCATCCTAAGCAGGTACTTTCGCGTGATATCATCTTGAGTCGGGTGTGGGGCTATGATTATGTGGGAGATGATAATATTATTGAGGTATACATACGACACTTACGGGAGAAGTTGCAGGATAATCCACCGCGCTTGATCCAGACAGTGCGTGGGGTGGGCTATACGCTGCGAGGATGAGCGAAAGAAATGCTCGCGGATCGCGACTGGCTGCTCAGCCTGGTAGTTGAAAGGCGAGGTGTGGGGACAACGTTTTGATGTGAAGAACGAGAGAATGGCGATGAGAAGCAAAAAGGGTCCATTTATATGGATGAAGCGTATGCCTATTCGTTGGCGGTTAGTACTGGTTTCGCTGGGATTGTTGACGCTTTTATTCAGCGCGATGGGTGTGGTTATCTCGATGGTCGCGGAACAAAACCTGCTGGTGGATGAGGCCAGGGTGTTGCATAACGAGGCGCAGTTGGCGACAAAAGGACCTAAAAACGCTCCTTTTCAGCTATATCATGATTTCCTGCCCGCAGCCAATCCACCTGTTGGCTTCAATACATCGGCCACGAATCTGGTGCATCGGTTGACCAGTCCGAGCACTGATGCTACGGTCCTTTCCACCGATGGGAAAACATTGATAGCGTCAGAACAACTTTCTTTTGCGCCACAAGCTATCACGGTAGCGCCCGATAGTGTCTTACAAGAGCTCAACGAGGATGATCCGAATACGGCGTACGTGGTTGCAAAGAACACAGCAGGTCGGCAGTTGATCATTTTTATACCGCTTGTTTATGATAATCATACAGTCGGTATCTTACAGCTTGGCACGCCGACAAGCTCGATCGATGCCTTTCTTTCCTCGTTACATTTGATGCTGTTTTTCGGGGTGGTCATATCACTTGTGCTGGCCGCGGTACTCACCTTTCCGCTGATGAGTGTGGCGTTACAACCGCTGGTCGCGATCGAGCGAGCGAGCAGAAGAATCGCGAAAGGGGAATTTTCGGCGCGGATCGATCCACCGGTGACGAACGATGAGGTGGGGCAGTTAGCAATTTCCTTTAATCAGATGGTCAAGCAACTGGATGCTACGTTTCAGCGGCAGAGGCAGTTTGTGGCTGATGTTTCGCACGAGTTGCGCACGCCACTGACGGCGCTCGGTGGTAGCTTAGAGATGTTGCTGATCGGTGCGGACAAAGGGGATATCGAGGCCTCGCGTCGTCTTACGCGTGGAATGTATAGCGAAGTGCAACGGATGCAGCGGCTGGTCGAGGATTTGCTGGTGGACACCAAGCTGGATGCGGGCAGGGTCGAGTTACATATGGGCGCAATCGATATGCAGGCATATATGCACAGTATCGAGGGCCAGGTACACCATCTCGCGCACGGCCAAATATTCAGTTACAATCTCGCAGCTGGAACACCGTTTGTGCACGCCGATGGTGATCGATTGCAACAGGTGTTGCTCAACATCATCGATAACGCGCTCAAATTTACTGCGGATACAGGCAAGGTGGAGTGCAGAGTATATAGTGAGGAGGCGGAGACGGTGAGGATCGAGGTGAGGGATAACGGGAAGGGCATTTCAGCCGAAGATTTGCCTTACATTTTCGATCGTTTTTATCGAGTGGACTCATCGCGAAGCCGTTCATCCGAGCAGGTTGGTGGTAGTGGCCTGGGATTGGCGATCGCGAAAAAGTTGATCGAGGCGCAAGGGGGCACCATCACGGTCGAAAGTGTGCTGCACGAGGGAACAACGGTGATTATTCAGCTGCCCGCAGAGGTTGTGGCGCAAGGGGTTGTGGTGGAGAAATAGTAGTGGCGACTTTCATTTTCTTAAAGAAGAGGAATAAAAAATGAAAGTCGCCACCCAGGGCTTCCGTCTTCAAAATGCTTATGGCAAAGGATTCTGCCCCATGAGTCGTTCACCCATCATAGCTGACTTTTTCACAACATCAAAACCATACTGTGTCATTTCCGTTTCGTACTTGCTTATTGCTTCTGGAAGTTTTAGCCTGCCGTAAACAACATCTTCAAGGTAATGTGCAAGGAGTGCACCATCACGCATAGCGATATTGGCTCCTCTCCCTAACGTAGGGGTCATCGCGTGAATAGCATCTCCTAAAAGCGTGACGTGAGCGGACCTCGGCATTTCACATGGAATACTTGTGTACATTTCAACGAAGAAAAATGATTGTGGATCGCCATGAGTTGGAATCGCCCTTGAATTCTCAGGCCATTCTTTTATGAGATCTAAAGACAGCTGCTGAAGCTCCTCGCTATTTAAAGCCAGAAGGCGAGAGTCGTCTTTCCCAAAGAATTCTTTTCTCCCTCCAACAATACAAACGACGTAGTCGTCTTGTGGCCGGAGTTCGGCCTTCGGCATGATCCGAGAGGCAGCCAAATCGGGACGCATCGGAAACACGACCGGCCCAAGACCTAAAAAGCGTTTCTGGGAGTCAGCAGCAATCGTAAAAACGTCTTCACGCGCTTGCTCTGGCACCCATTTCATCGCCTCGATGATCGGGATACGACCGTAGATGGCACGTACACCAGTGTCCTGAATGTCTGCATGTGGAACCCGTTGTTTTCTAACCACAGACCGAATACCGTCGGCTCCCACTAAGAGATTCCCTTGAGCTTTACTGCCATCCTCGAACGTAATGGTGACGCCCTGCTCATCGCTTTCATAGTGAGAAAGTCTTTTTCCAAAATGGACGACGCCTTCCAGGCCAGTAAACAAGATCTGTCTCAAGGTCGCACGATTCACATTCACGTGAGACGGAAGGGCATGCAATGAGTGTGCTTGTGTGCCCCCGTGCTCGTCACTTGGCAGGCGACGTTGGACCGCAAGTTTGGTATCAATAATGGTGGTAAATGGAAGCGCCTTCATGGAAGTCGCATCAAAGAGGCTGTAGAGATCAGGAGAAAGTGACTGATAAAGCGCGTTTACTCCATCTGAATCAATATGGAGCCTGTAGCCTTGCGGTCGATCCCAAGGGCTTTTATCGCGCTCAAAGACTTCAACGTCAACGTCGAAATGACGAAGCGCTTGCGCCAGGCAAAGTCCGCCTAAGCCCGCACCTGTAATAAGAACCTTTAATTTTGCCATTTTGTACGCTCCTTTTCCTTTGGTGAAAAAGGACGTACTGGAGGCCCATCATGCTTTGAGGATGGATACTTGTACGAACGCAAAAGGTCACCCGGACTACCTACCGGGCTGTGACTTTCGCACGTCCATGTTGATTATCTTACTTTTTCTCTTCATCTGTCAAGTCGAGCACGCGTGTTCGTTTCAAATTGGGCCATGCTTCGCATTGTGTATCAAAATTGAAGTAAAATAGTTTAGCAACTCGCTTGGGAACCTTTGTTATTACAAAATTGGGAAAGAGGTAGCTAGCATGTCTGGTTGGGAAAATTTTTTGCTCGCACAGGTTGGGGCCTCAGCGGCGTTAGCAGGGCTGGTCTTCGTCGGAGTCTCAATCAATCTGACGCGTATCCTGAGCACCGGCAGTCTGCCTGAATACGCTTTAGAGGCCCTGGTGCTGCTACTGGCCGTTCTGGTTATATCTTCACTGTTGCTGGTACCGCAGCCGTTGATAGCAGCAGGCATAGAACTCCTACTCGCGGGAATCGCTGATACCGTCATACTGTTATTTCTGATGGCCTACACGCGCCGCAAGGTCGATCCTCGCTACTATGGCTATCTCTGGCTTCGCACTGCCCTCAGCATGTCCGCCACTTTGCCTTTCGTAATCGCTGGCATCGCAGTTCTGATCTGGAACACAAGTGGACTCTACTGGATTATTCCGGCCACACTACTTTCAATCATCGTGGCCATCTACGACGCCTGGGTGCTCCTGGTCGAGATCAATCGGTGATGGATGTTCAGAAAAGAATGAGAGGCTGAAATTCTTGCTGACGTTTGCTAAAAATTCGCTGAACGAGCTTGACATGGTTAATTTGGGAAACGTATGCTTTAGCAGACGGGCAAACGCGGGGCAAACGCGTGGTTTGCCCTACGCGGACCAAGGGGGCAAACGCGTGGTTTGCCCTA
>CAZZWK010000029.1:0-22186 GCA_964657925.1 uncultured Dictyobacter sp. | reverse complement strand
GGGTGTATGAGACGTGGACGAGGGGGATGAAGGGGACGAAATGTGGACGAAGGGGATGAGAAAAGATTTCACTGTCATTGAAGATAGAAAAGAGGATAGGATTATGAGCCTGACACAGGCTGAAGCTGCACAGATCAACTTTCATTTTGATCCGAGGTGTCCGTTTGCGTGGCGGACGGCGCTATGGGCGCGGGAGGTGCGCAAAGTACGGCAGTTGGAGATTAGCTGGCGCTTTTTCAGTCTGGCGATCGCTAATCAGCCGGAGGGAGGCAGCCAGGATTATAGCAACGGGGCGGGATGGGCGGCACTACGCACATTAGCGCTGGTGCGGAGACGCTCTGGTAACGAGGGTGTGGAGAAGCTGTATATTGCGTTGGGCAATGCCGCACACGGCAGGCGTGAGAACATCGGTGATCGTGCGATCGTCGAGGCGTGTGTGAAGGAGGCGGGTTTCGATAACGGGCTGGTTGAGCAGGCATTGGCGGATGAGAGCACGACACAAGATGTTTTGAAAGATCACGAGGAGGCGGTGAAACGCTATCATGCCTTCGGGGTGCCAACGCTGGCTTTAGAGGGAGCGGACATCGGCTTTTTTGGGCCGGTGATTCATCGTGTGCCGACGGGTGAGGACGCGGGCGAGTTGTGGGATGTGACGGCATGGAGTTTGCGAAATTCCAATTTGTATGAGTTGAAGCGCGATCGAGCATCCGGTTTCACAAGTTTAGAGCCGGTGTCCGCGGAGTAGAGCGAACGTTACACGGGGCAACGCTACGCGGGGCAAACGCGTGGTTTGCCCTACGCGATATTAGGAAAGAGAACAATTTTATGAGTTTAACACAGGCGGGGGCGGCGCAAATCAATTTTCACCTGGACCCGCTCTGCCCATTTACGTGGCGAACGGCGTTGTGGGCGCGAGAGGTACGCGAGGTGCGGCAGTTGGAGATTAGCTGGCGCTTTTTTAGTCTGGCGGTCGCCAATGCGGAGGCTGGTACAGAGCAAGATTACAACGTGGGTATGGGATGGGCGGCGCTGCGTACGCTGGCACTGGTGCGGCGGCAGGCGGGCAATGAGGGTGTGGAGAGGCTGTATATCGCGCTGGGCAATGCCGCGCATGGCAGAGGAGAGGATATCAGCCAACGGGAGGTGGTCGAGGCATGTGTGAAGGAGGAGGGTTTTGAGGCTGGCCTGGTTGAGCAAGCGCTAGCAGATGAGAGCACAAAAGAGGATGTGTTGAAGGATCATGAGGAGGCGGTGAAGCGTTATCACGCGTTCGGGGTGCCGACTATTGCTTTGGAGGGATCGGATATCGGGGTTTATGGGCCGGTGATCCATCATGTGCCAACGGGTGAGGACGCGGGCGAGCTGTGGGATGTGACGGCGTGGAGTTTGCGAAATTCCAATTTGTATGAGTTGAAGCGCGATCGGGAGGCGGGTTTTCCGACATTGGAGCCGGTGTTTGCTCCCTCTAAGTAGGAGTGGCCGCGAGGGCAAACGCGTGGTTTGCCCTACGCGGACATGTCCACCCCGACCATACCGCGCACCCCTTGTGGGTGCGCCTACGCGGACCAAAAAGGGGGTTAGATGCTGCGTTTGAGGAAGCGCTCCATGCGCACGAGGGCTTCTTCTAGTTTGTCGTAGGCGGTACAGTAGGCGGCACGGATGTAGCCATTGCCCGCGGTACCGAAGGAACTACCGGGGACGACTGCGACCTCCTCTTCGAAGAGCAGTTTTTCCGCGAATTCTTCGTCGGTCATGCCGGTGTTGGCGATAGAGGGGAAGGCGTAGAACGCGCCACGCGGCTCGCTACAGGCCAGGCCGATGCGGTTGAGGCCCTCTACGAACATGCGACCACGGCGTTCGTAGTCATCGTGCATGGCCTGGACATCGGCTTCACCGTGGCGTAAGGCTTCGAGCGCGGCCTCTTGCGCGGCGGTTCCGGCACACATGATCGTGTATTGATGGACTTTGAGCATAGCCTCGACGATGGTGGTGGGGGCAGCCAGATAGCCGACGCGCCAACCGGTCATGGCATAGGCTTTGGAGAAACCATCGAGCAAAATCGTGCGCTCCTGCATGCCTGGGAAGGTGGCGATGCTGGTGTGTTCGGTACCATAGACGAGGCGGCTATAGACTTCGTCGGAGATCACCAGGAGGTCGTGCTCAACGGCCAGACGAGCAATTTGCTCAAGTTCGGCGCGTGGGATGATGGCACCGGTCGGATTATTGGGATTGCCAAGCAGGATCACCTTGGTACGTGGGGTGATGGCCTGGGCGATCTCGGCGGCACGCACGCTGAAGTTGTATTCGGCGTAGGTGGGGACTGGAACGGGGACGCCGCCGGAGAGCAGGATATCGGCCTCGTAGGCCACATAGCCAGGATCGGAGGAGATAACCTCGTCACCGGGATCGACTAATGTGCGCATCGCCAGATCCACGCCTTCGCTGACGCCGACGGTGACCAGGATCTGGGTGGCAGGATCGTAGGTCAGGTTATAGCGACGCTGAAGCATAGCGGCGATCTCTTCGCGTAATGAAAGCATGCCATAGTTGGATGTGTAGCGGGTGCGTCCCTGCTGGATCGATGCGATGCCAGCCTGGCGGATATGTTCGGGGGTCACGTAGTCGGGTTCGCCAACGCCCAATGAGATGACGTTGGGCATGGTGTTGATGATATCGAAAAATTTGCGGATACCCGAAGGTCTCACCTGGCGCACGCGCTGCGACAGCAGATCACGTTTTATAATGGTCATGCGTTTTTCTCCCTTATGAAAATAGTTCTGGCAGAGCAGGGATGCGATACATTACGCGAACCCGATAATGACGATGAAGAAAGCGAGCGAGACCGTCAGAAGCGGGGCCACGGACGCGGTACATCGGGTCCCTACATTATTTGGTCAACTCATTTTGATATTAGACTAGCACAAACTGGAAAGCGAGACAATGAGCCAAATTGATAATGTGGCGGCACAAGAGGCGGGCCAATGGGGGAAAACGAAGGTTATTATCGATACGGATATTGGGGATGATGTCGATGATGCGCTGGCACTGGCGGTCGCGTTACAGTCGCCGGAACTGGATATCAAGGGGATTAGCACGGTTTTTGGCGACACGCAGACGCGTGCGCGATTGGCGGCTCATGTACTCTCTGTTTTTGGGCGCGAGGATATTCCGCTCGCGGCTGGCAGTGGGGCACCGTTACAGTCGCATCATCCGCCCTCAGGGGTGAACCAGGCGGTGGTATTGCCAGAAGAGGTGCCTGAGGCACCTATCAACTCATTGGCGGCACCTGAAATGATTGCGCAGATAGTGCGGGAACATGGCGGGGAGATTACGATTATCTGTCTTGGGCCGCTTAGCAATATCGCTACAATGCTGATCGACGAACCTGAGATAGCTTTGTCTATAAGAAGTATTGTGATGATGGGAGGGACGGCAAGTATGCCGTTAGCGGATTGGAATGTGCGTAGCGATGCGCGCGCGGCGCGTATCGTTTTGCACGCGGGCGTGCCAATCACTATGGTTGGGCTGGATATTACGCGGCGGTGCCAGTTGAGGGATGAGGATGTAGAACGTATCGAACAATGCGTTAATCCTCGGCAGCGTCTCCTGTTTCAGCTTATTGAGGCGTGGCGACAACATCAACGGCAAAAGAGACAGTCATTGCTGCCCTATTTGCACGATCCTTTGACGGTGGCGGCGTTGTGTCAACCGGCGCTTTTGTGCTGGCGAGAGGTTAAAGTAGAAGTATTGACACGCGGTATACTCCAAGGAGTGACGGTGCCGCGCATAGCAGGGGGCGCAAGGGTACGGGCGGCGGTGGATGTCAAGGTGGTGGAGGCACGAGCGTGGATCATGGATCGATTATTGGAAGGAGGCGACTGAGATGGCGGACGCAAGCGATAAGACTAAGATACAGTATCGCACATTGATTCCGCTCTTCGACCAGTTGCAAGGAGAGCGGGTGATAGTGCGGTCATATCGCGAGGGGGATGCGCAGGAACTTTTCGAGGCGGTGGGGGAGTCGCGTGAACACATTCGGCCATGGATGCCGTGGGCGGATACACACCAGACGATAGAGGAAAGCAGAGATTGGATTATTCGGCAGATGGCGGCGTGGATGTTGCGAGAGACACTCAATATGGGGTTATGGGAGCAGGTGACGGGACGATACGTGGGTGGCATCGGTTTAATGTTGCGCGATTGGGATGTGGGCTATTTCGAGATTGGATACTGGTTGCGTGCGTCGGCAACGGGGCGAGGATTGATGACGGAGGCGGTGCAACTACTTACGGATTACACGTTTACACACCTACATGCGAATCGAGTTGAGATTCGGTGTGATGAGAACAATAAGCGGAGCGCCGCGATTCCGCGACGATCAGGGTTTGTGCAGGAGGCGAGGTTGCGCAATGATAGTCTTTCGCCTGCTGGAATGTTGCGCAATACGTTGGTTTTCGCGATGACGGTAGAGGATAGAGAGTAGCATTCAGTTAGAAAATAGCATTCTTTGAGGAAATAGCGTAGTGGACCGGCGCGGGGCAAACGCATGGTTTGCTTTACGCGGACCCGCCATACCACGCGCCCGCAAGGGGCGCGCCTACGCGGTAAAGGGGGCAAACGCGGAGTATGACGCGTTAGAGGGAGAGGCTACGTAGATTTTCGATGATGGGCGGGAGGGCTGAGAGCAGGGTATCGATGTCCTGCTGGGTGTTTTCTTTGCCGAGGGTCAGGCGCAGGCTGCCGTGCGACCATACGGGCGGGAGGCCGAGAGCGATCAGGACGTGGGAGGGATCGACGGAGCCGGAGGTGCAGGCTGAACCGGTCGAGGCCGCGAAGCCAAGCAGATCGAGGTTGAGCAGGATCGACTCGCCCTCGACGCCCTCGAAGGCGAAACTGGCGTTATTGGGCAAGCGATCGACGGGGTGGCCGGTGAGACGACTGTGAGGGACGGTGGTCAGCACGCCCTCGATCAACTGGTCGCGCAAAGATTGGATACGGGGATTGACGGTGGGCAGCTCTTCGTAGGCGAGTTGGAGCGCGGTGGCTGTTCCGACGATGCCCGCGACATTCTCGGTGCCCGCGCGGCGTCCACGCTCCTGGGAGCCGCCCTGGAGTTGTGGGAGCAAGCGCATGCCCTGGCGAGTATAGAGGATACCCATACCCTTGGGACCATAAAACTTGTGCGCGGAGAGCGAGAGCAGATCGACGTTGAGATCTACGACATCGATAGGCAGAGCGCCACCAGCCTGGACCGCATCGACGTGGAAGGGAATCTTGCGCGCACGGCAGATGCGTCCGATCTCGGCGATCGGCTCGATAGTGCCGATCTCGTTATTGGCGAACATGATGGAGACAAGGATGGTCTGGTCGGTGATGGAACGGGCGACCTCGTCAGGATCGACACGACCGTACTCATCGACGGGCAAGTAAGTGGTGTGGAAGCCGAAACGGTCGAGGTACTGGCAGGTGTGCAGGACCGCGTGGTGCTCGATCGAGGATGTGATGATGTGATTGCCCTTTTTTTGTGAGGCGAAGGCCATGCCTTTGATCGCCAAATTGTCGCTCTCGGAACCACAGCCGACGAAGGCAATTTCGGTGGGGCGGCAGTGCAAGACTTCCGCGACCTGCTCGCGAGAGTGATCGATGGCCTGCATGGCATGACGACCCAGGGTGTAGATGCTGCTGGCGTTACCATATTCCGATGTGAAGTATGGGATCATCACGTCGAGGACACGCGGGTCGAGCGCGGTGGTCGCGGCATGATCGAGATAGATTGTTTTTTCTGGCATTGTTCTGGTCCTGATAGTTATAGCGGAGCAAACACGTGGGGTAAACGCGTGGTGCCCTACGCGTCGGGCGCTGGTTTTTTCTTTTTGAAGAAACTTTCGTTCATGCTGCCGGTACGGTATCCGAGGAGATCCATCGTTACATAGGTGTAGCCGATTTTGCGTAAGCCGTCGGTGATCTCGCGGCTGATGTCGTCTTCGATCAGACGAGGGATATCGCTGCGCGGGACCTCGATGCGGGCGATTTTGTCGTGGTGGCGCACGCGCACCTGGCGGAAGCCGAGCCCGCGCAGTAGCTTTTCCGCTTTGTAGACCATCTGGAGCGAGGCCACATCGACCTTGCTGCCGTAGGGGATACGCGAGGAGAAACAGGCCATGGCGGGCTTATCCCAGACAGGCATGTCTAATAAGCGGGCGATGGCGCGAATCTCGCGTTTGCCCATATCGGCTTCTTTGAGCGGGCCGCGCACAGCGAATTCACGAGCGGCGCGCTGGCCGGGGCGGAAATCGCCATCGTCGTCTTTATTGACGCCATAGGCGATGTAGCGCAGGTTGTGCTGTTGCGCTATGGGTTCGAGATTATTGAATAGCTCGGTTTTGCAGAAGTAGCAGCGATTGACATCGTTTTTGACGTAGCGTTCGTCCTCAAGTTCATGCGTTTGCAAGGTGATCAGCGGCAGGTGCATTTGCCTGGCGACGGCGATGGCTTCTGCGGTCTCTTCATCGGCATAGGCGGGCGAGGCTGCGATGGCACCGAGCACATGTTTATCACCCAGCACGTCGTGGGCTACTTTTAAGAGCAGCGCGCTATCGACGCCGCCGGAATAGGCGACGAGGACCGAGCCCATATCGCGAAGGATGTGTTGCAGGTGGATGTATTTCGCGCGGGTCTCTTCGTCCAGTTCCGCGTCCTGTTCATTGTGTAGTTGTGTGGTATCTAGCATTGTGTCTCCTACGTATGCGCCTGTGCTATGCGATCAACTCCGAGTGTTATAGAGTAGAGGACCGATGCAAGCACACGTTAACCATTATTATAACACTGATCGAAAGGGTGGTCTTCCCAATGTTGACACCAACAACGACAGGGTAGCAGTATAAGTTCGATAAGTCATCGAAAAGTGAACTTTTCCGTCTTATGGTCGTATCGCTTGTATAGTTTTGGTATCGTTTCCGCTCTCGCAGATGGCACCGTCTGTAGCATTTTGGTCGCGTTTCTCGATTCGATGCTCGTGACCACTTTCAATTACTCCTCTTTCGTGTTATGCTTTTTTATATCAAGGCCGTTAAGAAAACGTTTATGTGGGGACCCCTCAAAGCCCGCGAGGGGAGACCTCTGGACCCCTTGTGGTCACGATTCAACCGGATTTGATATTATTCAAGGCAGCATAGGAGAGATTTATGGATGGGAAGCGAGAAAAACTGGTCGAGGCGCGCTATCGCAAAGGGTGGTCACAGGAAGAGGCCGCCGAGCAGATAGGTGTAGGACGAACGACCCTGAGTGCCTTGGAACGTGGCATGACTAATCCTCATCCCTTTCATATCATGCGTTTGTGCGAAACCTACGAGACGACTACAGAACGCCTGGGACTGGTCAAAGAACAAGATGGGGATATCGCTATGTCCGAGGGTAAGGATGAATGTTAGATTTGCATGATTGGCAGAGTTTTTATATTTTGACGGGAACGGCGGCGGCAACGCTGATTGGGCTGCTGTTTGTCGCTATTTCACTGGGAGGTTATTTACCGGCAGAACGAGCACACCAATATTTACGAACGTTTGTGAATCCCACTTTAGTTTACTACCTTCAGATTTTGCTGATTTCATGCCTGGCTGTCATACCTTCGCAACGGAACATCATTTATAGCGTAGCCTTCCTTATTTTGGGTGGAATTGATGCTGCCCTGGCCTTCAGAATAGGGTGGCACGTACTGATTGTACGAAGTGAAAATTACGATTTAGACCGGGACGACTGGTTATGGCATATTGCCGTACCGATGCTCAATAGCGTGCTTCTCGTAGGAACGGCCATCAGTTTATTTTTTGATCAATCTATTGCCAAACTTTTACTTGCTGCCGCACTATTACTCTGCCTTGGCACAAATATACGCAATAGTTGGACACTTACAGTGTGGTTGATTCTTCACCGTGGAGCAGTGGGTGAAGCACAACAGACAACTGAACAAAAAAGTCGTTAGAAAAGGATCGTCATGCAAGCAGAGAGACTGATCGCGGGCATTATTCTGGCGGCGGGCGGCTCCAGCAGAATGAAGGATGGGCAACAGAAACTTTTGTTGCCCTTGGGCGATCGACCGGTGCTGACGCATGTAATCGCGGCGGCGCTAGATTCCCGACTACGATCGCTGGTGGTTGTGCTGGGAAATCGGGCTGAAGAGATGCGGCGAACCATCAACGAGTATCTATCAAGAGAACAATTAGCGCGCATCCACTTTATGGAGAATAAAGACTATACGAAGGGTATGAGTAGCTCTTTGCGTGCAGGTGTGCGATATCTGATGGATGAAGCGAACGAGGAACGTCAGAGCACAATTATGGGGGCGATGATTTTGCTTGGTGACCAACCATTTATTACGACGGACATTATCGATACGCTCATAAGGGATGAAGGACAGAAGGGACAGAAGATCGTCGCGCCGCGTTATAATGGGAAGCGCGGGAATCCGGTCATCTTTTCCGCCGAGCTTTTTCCTGAACTACTTGAGGTTATGGGTGACGAGGGAGGAAAGAGCGTGATCGAGCGGCATCGGCAGGAGATACGGATGGTGGACATGATCGATGCGGAGCAAAATCACGATGTGGATACGTGGGAGGCATATCAGCGGGCGCTGGCGATGTGGCAAAAGGGACAGGAGGTGTAGACATGGCAGAAATTGGTGAAGGACAGGAAAAACAGGCGCAATTCTGGTTGGAATATAGTCAGCAGTTGTCTAACGCGATTCGCTATCCTGAGGCCTTGCGGGCCGCTGAGCGATCGATCGCGTTGAATCCACAGAACGCGGAGGCGTGGTATAGCAAGGGCACGTGCCTGGCGATGCTGGCGCGGTATGAAGAGGCGTTGGCGGATTTTGAGCGAGCGATCAGGCTAGATGGCCGTTCGGTGGCTGCCTGGGATGGGCGCGCGTGGGTGCTGGGTATTTTGGGCAGGAAAGAAGAGGCGTTGCGGGCTGTTGAGCGGGCATTGGAGATTGATCCGAACTATTATGAGGCGTTGAAGAGAAAGAAGCGATTGGAAGTACTTCCAAACGAGAAATAGGTGAGAAAAATACATGGATTATTACAGCAGGGGCAGGAAGAGAAAGCGAAGGCACTGCTGCCGAAAGAACGGGTTTATCCGCTCTCACAAGCTCTCGCCCAGTGTATCGGCAGCAGATAAATCTTTGCTTATTTAAGCCTGTGTTTCAGGGGTGCCCTGACGAAATTGCCAATCGTGCTGGAAGAGGTCGAAGAAAGCGCCGGAACTGGGGTGATCGGCGATGAAAGCTTCGTTCAGTTTTACGCCAAGGCCGGGGGCGGTTGGTAGGGGGAAACAGCCATCAGCTGGATCGACCTCGGGCACGCCATCCGCGACGCCTTTGACCCAGGAGTCGGCGAAATCGTTGAAGTGTTCCTGAATTTTGAAGTTCGGGGTGCAGGCGGCCAGATGGAGGGCTGCGACGGTGCCGATGGGACCACAGACGTTGTGCGGAGCGATCAGCATATAGTAGGCATCGGCCCAGGCGGCCAATTTTTTGGTCGCCAGGATGCCGCCGTAGTGGGTGATATCGGCCTGCACGATATCGGCGGCCTGGAGTTCGAATAGCTCGCGGAACTCGTAGGGGGTGTGCATGCGTTCGCCAGTGGCGATGGGAATGCCGAGGAGAGCAACGGCGGTGCTGACCTTTTTGAGCACGGTGAGATTTTCTGGGGGCACTGGTTCCTCGAACCAGCCTGGGGAGAAGCGAGCCAATTCACCGATTAGATTGATGGCGGTCGGGGCGTTGAAACGTCCGTGCATCTCGACGAAAATGTCGATGTCGGGTCCAACGGCGGAGCGAATGGCCTCGATCAATGCAATGGAGTCGTGTTGCTCTTTGCGAGTTAGCTCGTAGAAGCCCGCGCCGAAGGGGTCGACTTTCAGGGCACGGTAGCCACGGGCGGTCACACGCTGAGCGGCGGCTGAGAACTCTTGTGGTGAGCGTTCGACGGTGTACCAGCCGTTGGCGTAGGCGGGTATGCGCGTGCGGACCGCGCCGCCGAGCAATTGATAGACGGGGACACCGAGGGATTGGCCCATGATATCCCAGCAGGCCATCTCGATTACCGCGATCGCGGACATCATGATTTCGCTGGCGCGGGCGAAATCTCTACGGAACATGCGTTGAACAAGGTCCTCGATTTTCAGCGGGTCCGAACCGAGGATGTGGTTTTTGCCTGCCTCCTGCAAGTAGCCGAGCAGAGATTCGGTATGATTGACCATGCGAACCTCGCCGACGCCGCGTAGACCCTCGTCGGTTTCGACGATGACATAGGTCAGATTACGCCAGGGGGTGCCGAGCACGAGCGGCTTGATTGCGCTGATTTTCATAGGTGCCACCTTTCTCGTTGGGCTACTCTTTAGATGATGGCACAAGATAGGGGCAAACGTCAATTGTCCGCGTAGGGCAAACGCGTGGCTTGCCCTACGCGGACCGGGGTGGTTAGCCTGCGGAAGTCATGACCTGCTTCATGGGAACGGGATTGGAGCCATCGGGGTTGTTGACCGTGATCATGGTCATCATGCCACCGGGATAGGAACCATTGTTGGTGGTGGCGTACTCGGTGTGGTCGTGGAACATATAGCGACCGACTTGATTGAGATTGAAGATGATATCGTAGCGTTCGCCGGGGCCGATATCCAGGGTGTCCTTATAGTAGGGCGAGTCGAGTTTGCGACCATCAGACCCGACAACGAGGAAGTGGAAGCCGTGTGAGTGCATGGAATGGACGCTGTTGCCCGCGTTGATCAGGCGAACGAGCACAGTCTGACCTACGGTCGCGGTGATGCTATCGTTGGGGTCCATCATCGTATCGGGCCAGGTTTTGCCGTTGATCAAGAAATAGTCGGGGCGGTATTGGGTCCAGTTGGGGTCATCGGTGCCTTTGTACAGGTTCGAGTAATCGGCCTTGTGCTCGCCACTATCCATCTCGCTCAGAACAAAGGTGTAGGATTTGTCGAAGGAGGGTGTGCCGGGGTAGGCTACGTTAGGCTGGCCGTGTGGGCGAATGATGAACGCGCCATACATGCCCATCTGGATGTGTTCGGGCGCACTTTCATGGCAATGGTACCAGTAGGTGCCGGGCTGTTGAGCGACGAAATGGTAGGTGTAGCGTTGTCCCTGCATTACCGCGTGTCCACCGGGAGCGGTCATGGGGTCACCATCCATGGTACTGGGCAGATCCAGACCATGCAAGTGAATGGTATGTCCATCTCCGGCAGGATTGTACGAAGTTTTTGTAGGATCATGATCATCGATCAGGGTCAAATTGACCGTATCACCCTGGTCCACAGTGAGGGGAGGGCCAGGAATTTGCGCGGGTCCATTGGGGTTGTTGGTATAACCGAAGGCCCAGATTTTGGTGCCATCGGCCATCTTCAGCGTTGTGCTGCGCACATAGAGGGTGAAGTTGCGTACGACGCCATCGGGTGCCACCGTTTGTTGGGTATCCTGTGTAGCCGCATTAGCGGATTTGGATACACTGATGATGCGCACAGTAATGCCCGCTTCGACGACAATAAAAATAAGCACAATGAGGAGCATTTTCCAGGTGAAGCTACTGGGACGTGATTTTTGCAGCATAAAGATCCTATTCATGATACTCAATTGATTTTTTTCGATAGATCAGGGCTAAGTTTTGTGACGAACTATTTTTTTTATAGGGTTTATCGCACTCATTCATCCTGTAGGACATATAATGTTTTGTGCCCTACAGGATAAGCAGGTGGCAAATATTCAACATTGCATACTTTACACTAGAGGAGATGGTTGCTCTATAGTAGAAAGATTAAAGGAAGATTAATTTTAGCATTTCTATGTTGAGATTTGTTAACCTTCTGCTTATGAAGAGGTGGAGAATGAAGAGGCCATGGGACGAATAAATACACAGCTTATACAGGGAGTAGATGAGAGAGATGAGCGATGATAGACTCGTGGACCTGTTGGGGGGATGACGCGGCATTGATGACTTTAATACGATGGGGATGATCGTGGGCGAGGGTGAGGAACGCGGTACGCAGACGCAGATGGAACGCTTCCGATTCGCGGTCGAAGCGACTTTGCGCTTCGCGGCGACCGCTAGCATCACGGGCGGTATCGGTACGTACAGAGACCAGGGAGGGATCGAGGTCCAGGAAGAAGGTCAGGTCGGGCACGTGATTCTGGGTCGCGAGCAGAGAGAGGCATTCGACCAGTTCGCTGCCGACGCCGCGCGCGATGCCCTGGTAGGCGATACTGGAATCGAAGCAGCGATCGGTGAGCACGAGTTTGCCCTCAGCCAGAGCAGGCAGGACGATGGTAGAGAAGTGTTGGGCGCGATCGGCTTGAAAGAGGAACGCTTCGGCGAGAGGAGTGAGAGTCAATTCGGGATGTTGGAAGAGGAGGTGACGGATCTCCACGCCGAGGGGTGTGCCACCGGGCTCGCGGGTGCGCACATAATCGATGGAGTGGGCAGTGAGCCATTGCGCGAGCAGGTCCATCTGGGTGGTTTTGCCCGCGCCATCCAGGCCTTCGAACGAGATCAAGAGTCCTTTACGCATCGTAGTTTCTTTCTTATGAGTGGACAACGCACCCACAAGGGGCGCGCCTACGCGGATAGGGGATGAGAGTCAGGAGTGAGCGCGATCTGTGCGGTAAGACTCGTAGTCCCAATCGAAGTAGGGTTTGGGAAGCATGTCCATGGGTGTCCAGGTCTGATCTTTTTTGCCGTATTTGCCGTTGTACTCTTTGAGCGTCTCGCCGACATATTCGAAGGTAATCTGGCAGATACGGAAGCCAACGGGTGCCCAGATAGTTGTTTGCGTGTGATTGCTGATCTCCATGGTCCAACGCGCGATATAGCCGACATCACCGACACCTGCGCAACGGCAGACCGAGAGGCCTGAACGGGCGACGGTGCTACGCGAATACATCTTGCCCAGGTAGCCGTTGTGGCCGCCGATGACCTCCTGCGTATGGGCAAGGATGGTGGTACCGGGGCGGATGGCGATTTTGCCGTCCTTCGCCTGTCGTGGCTCACCCCAATAGCGGCGAATCTCCTCTGGATTATCCAGGTGCATCACCTCGATATTGGCGTCGCCCTGAAAGTACCAGTCGCCGAGGCGACAATCGTATGAATTGGGGCCAAGCTGGCGTTGGACAAAGGGTTCGATGATGACGTTGCCTGCCTGCATCGCTTCCATAATACGCTTATCGGATAATAACATGGGGTGGACTACCTTTCGAATTGACTTTGGCTATAAGAATTATATAAGGATGGATATGGGTGCAGACACTGCATAGGCACGCCAACACGGACGAGATAATAAAGATGAAGAAGTAACATCAGGTAAAAGGTTTGTGCTCCAACGTACGGCGCGCGCCCACAAGGGGACGCAGCTACGCGGACTTTCCTGATGATTTGCTGGATGCACCAATAATCGTACCCATAGTACTTTGTCAAGGTTCATGGTGACCGTTCGAACCGTGCAATGAATTGCACGCGGGCGCATGAATGCGGCCCCTACTGGGTTATGATGAAGACAGAGCAATAGGGTTGGTTGTGTATGGTTTATTATAGCGTATCCTGGTCGATAGCAATAGTTTCGGATGCGGAGTAGGACTCATCTGGGATATAAACCTGTTCGATAGTATTTTCCAGGGACAAGTCCTCAGTCAATTCTTCTTGAAAGACGAGGGGTTGCTGATGAGTCTCCTCGATGGTGGTCCAGATGTATTGACGAAGTTCCTGGGCTTCGGCTGCGTTAGTCAGGGCTTGTTGGAAGGGGAAGAAGGCGCGGTCGTCGCTGTGACGATGAATCCAGCGACCGATGATGTTGATCTGGTCCACCTCGGCTTTGCCAACGACAGCGGGGGACGCGCCGAACCCGGCGGCACGGGTCAACAGTTCCTGCAACGTTGTGTCCATCATGGTTTGCTCGTGGGGGACGCAGCGTTGCTCTAGCAGGCGACCGTGGCGAATGAGGAAGATTTCGTTGCAGCCTTCCTGGGCCGAGGGGTAGATGATGAAGAGGTTGTTGGCCTCGACCGCGCCGGTGATCAGGCGCTGGCCGATGAGGACCTCGTCGGCGCTATGGATGGCATCGCGCAACCAGGCGGCGCGTTCGAAGTTCAGTTGTTGCGAGGCCTCAAACATTTGACGGCGTAGACGGTCCAGCAGGTCCTCGCTCTCACCGCCGAGGAAGGCGCAGACCTGATCAATGACTTTCAGATACTCCATGTTTTCGACATTGCCACGACAGGGAGCGGAGCAGCGCCCGAGGTGCAGACGCAAGCAGGGATCGGATGGTTTGGCCTGTGGTGGCATACTGCGTGTGCAGGTGCGCACGGGAAAGATTTTCTGCACCAACTCGATAGTGAGATCGACCATGCGACGGCTGCGGAAAGGGCCGAAGTAGCGCGCGCCGTCGGCTGAAACCTCGCGAGTAGCGTAGACGCGTGGGAAGGGGTGTTGAATGTCGATTTTGATGAAGGGGTAGAGTTCATAGTTACGCAACTGCACATTGTAGGCGGGCTGAAGTTCTTTGATCAGGCGAGACTCGACCAGCAGCGCCTCCAGTTCGGAGCCGAGCACGCGCGTCTCGATCTCGCGCACATTTTGCAGCAGGCCATCCATCTTGCGTGTGTAGCCCAGAGGCTGGCTGTAGTAGGAGGCGAGGCGATCTTTCAGGCATTTGGCTTTACCGACGTAGATGACCTGATTGTTGGCATCCTTCATCAGGTAGACGCCAGGTTTGGTGGGGAAGGTGCGTTTCCAGGCGGGATTGAGAAATAAGCTGCCGTTGGGGCGGATGGTCGCGGCGGCATTGGAAGGGATGTTTTCGTCTCCAGGCCATTGGTCTTTGTCTGCGTATTGCAGTTGCGCGACGTCGCCGGTCCAGGCGACGGGGAGTTGGAGGCGGCGTTGCAGCATGCCGAGCGAGGTGATGCCCTGCTGACGAGCACGTTCGAGCATGTGGATGAAGACCTGGGCAGTAACCTCGGCATCACCCATGGCGCGATGGCGATTGACGATCTGGAGACGCAGATGGGCGGCAACCATATCGAGTTTGAAGCGTTTCAGGCCGGGGAGGAAACGGCGGGCCAGGGGAATGGTATCCAGGCCATCGATGGGGCAAGAGAGGCCGAGCAGCTGAGCCTCGTGGGTGAGGAAACGCAGGTCGAAGCCGAGGTTGTGTCCGACGATGGTCGCGTCATCGACGAATTCTAGAAATTCCGGCATGACCTGAGCGGCAGTGGGGGCGTCATTGACCATATCCTGGGTGATGCCGGTGAAGCGCACGATGAAGGGGGGCAGGTGGCGACGGGGGTTGAGCAGGCTTTGAAAAGAGTCGACGATCACACCCGCGCGGACGCGGACCGCCGCGATCTCGATCACGCGATCGGGTCCTGGTCGCATGCCGGTAGTTTCGGTGTCAACGACCACGAAATCGACGGTATCGAGGGATTGTTGCGTCGTGCGCCAGGCGGATAGGGACCAGAGGACCTCGCCCGCGAAACCTGAATCGCCTGTCTCTTCGAAGAGGGAGGAGCTACGCAAGGTCTGGCGCAAGAGCACTTTCCAAAGATTTTTGTTGCCGCCCGTATTGGTAGCGGCACTCACGCCGAAGAGATGTTGGATCAGCAGCTCCTCAGCGGTCGGTCGTCCCTGGCGTTCCAGTAGATCGTGGGCGCGACGCAAAAGCGTGCCGCGCTGTGGTGGTTCGCTTACATGGTCCTGCATCACCACACATCCTCCTCGCATCATTGCATGATGCAGGTTAAAAATAAATCGAGATCATCGAAAGGCGAGGCGACGGACGCGATTATGATGTTTCATCATTTATTGCGAGTATCGTGTGTATTTCTGAATGTACATAATCGGGTCCCTACCGACTTGAGGAGAACGGTGTAACCTTGTCCAGATTTATTTTTTAACCTAGATCATGCAAGAAATAAAAAGTTAGGTCGTTTGTACGAGAATAACACGAGGGAAGGGCTTTGACAAGCCCCTGTAAAAAAGGGCTATCAATTTTTGTTTCTTTCGGTGAAATAAAAGCGAGGGCAGGGAAATCATTTGAATGGGTTTCCCTGTCCTCGCTTGATAATAAAGAATAATTGCGGAATGAATTACTGCTTTTGCAGGTGGATGGCTGCGATAACCGGATCGGTATGATGTTCATTCATACGCAGTTCGGCTTTGCGCAGGTTGTTGGCGCTATTGATGAGGGCGATATGGGTAAAGGCCTGGGGATAATTGCCAAGCGCTGTATCGCTCTCGGAGTCGATCTCCTCGGAGAAAAGTCCCAGGCGACCGGCATATTTGAGCACACGTTCGAAAAGTGAGCGCGCCTCATCGACGCGGCCCTGCATTGCCAGGTTATCAACGAGCCAGAATGTGCAGATGGCGAAGGTACCCTCCGAGCCTGCCAGGCCATCCTCGGCATCCTCTACCAGATAGCGGTAGACGAAGCCGTGTTTGTCCGTCAGGTGCTCGATAGTGCGATCGACGGTCGAACGCATGCGAGGATCGTCGGGTGCGATGAAGCCGACCAGAGGTAGTAACAGGTTCGCGGCATCCAGGGTGGGATTGTCGTAGGATTGGACAAAGGCACCGAGGGTGGTGTCGTAGCCACGGGAGAGGATATCGGCACGAATTTGATCGCGAGTATCCAGCCAACGCGAGAGATCGGCATCGAGTTCAAGTTGTTGCGCGGCACGAATACCGCGGTCCAACGCGACCCAACACATCACCTTCGAGTAGACGAAGTGGCGCATATCGCCGCGGACCTCCCAGATGCCACAATCGGGCTCCTGCCAGTGGGCGCAGACGTGATCGACGAGTGTACGCATCATGGACCACAGCGGTCCTTCCAGCGTCTCGCCGTAGCGTTCGAAACTGCCCTGGCGGCGATAGAGATGGATGCAATCCAGAATTTCGCCGAAGACATCCATCTGTTTCTGGAGTGCGGCCTCATTGCCGATGCGAACCGGGCCGGAGTTGCAGTAGCCACTCAGGTTGGTGAGGTGGATTTCCGTCAACTCGCGTTCGCCGCGAATGCCATACATGATTTGCAGGTCTTCACCATTGGCGAACGATAGGCGGCGGAGCCAGTGGGTGAAGGCGCGAGCCTCTTCTGTAAAGCCGAGCACATTGAAGGCATAGAGGGTAAAGGTCGCGTCACGCAGCCAGGTGAAACGATAGTCCCAGTTGCGTTCGCCGCCCAGGTCCTCAGGGAGAGAGGCGGTGGGGGCCGCGACAATGGCTCCGGTGGGAGCGTAGGTCATTAATTTGAGAGCCAGGGCGCTGCGCTCCACCCACTCGGCGTAGGGGCCTTGATAGGTGCAGCCCGCGATCCATTTGCGCCAGGCGTGCAGGGTATGGGCGAGTTCGGCGTCGAAGTTACGTGTATGCAACTCGTCTTCCACGAGGCGACGCGCGGCCTGGGCGGTGCGGCCCATGCCGACGGCGAACATGAGGCGTTCGCCCTCGCGCAGAGTGACCTGCATCTCGACCGTTTGGTGGAGGTCTTCCGGCTCTTCAGTTACGTGCATAGAAAATGATGGCACTAAATGCGCACCGATAATAGCGAGGGCGGTGTGTTGTTGATACCCAGAGATCCAGGCGCCCATGTCATTCGGTACTAACGTTATCGTACTGGGTGATGTCGCGTATTCAGGGCTCACCTTCAGCTTCATCGTCACCGCCATCTCCCCGTGCGTGCATTCTACGATGCGCACGAGACAGTGACAGGACCCATCGTCACGAGTCCACGTGTTGTTGTTCATCCCTTTGTAGGGCCACGCACTCAGTGTTTCAACGGGCATGAAGTCCGTTAAAACAATCTCCCCCGCAATGCTGGCGAAGCGCGTCTGCAAGACATTGCTACCACGTAAGTAGCGTTGGGAACCAGGAATGGTATCTTCCGTTGGCGCGATCTGGAAGAATCCGCCATGTTCCGCGTCGAGCAAACGACAAAAGATGGCCGGGCTATCGAAGTCCGGTAGACAAGCCCAGTCTACCGAGCCGTCTGGCGATACGAGTACCGCGGAATGGCAATCGCCGATGACGCCATACGAATTAATCGGCAGATACATGCGATTGAGTTCGTTCATCCCAACCATTACACAACACTTCTCTCTTCTCTTTACAGAATTTTTTAATATAAAACAGTGCTTAGAAAAAACTTAAAGCTCCCTGAGAAAAGTCTTAGCCAGGAGCCTCATAACAGTGAAGAACGCAAGAGCAACGGGAATAGTAACAGTATTTACAGGGTAATACTTTTTTTCTTTTTTTTGATTTATGAAGTCGCTAACCAACCGCCCTCGTTACAGGAACATGATATACGTATTCGCCATTCTCTTAAAGAGGGATGACCACAATATGCTATTGCAGCATCGCTGGAGCACGTCATTGTGAACTATTTTGCGCGCGTCACCACATTACCAACGATGGTAGGTAGCGATCTATTCCCCAAAGAGCCCTCCTTTCTGATATGTACGCATCATTGAACGCTATGCGACGTGAAGTAGCTCGCCAATTTCGATACAAATAGCAAATCCCACTCGCATGAGTGGGAGATTGCCGATTCCATAGCAGGGATAGTACTATTATTTTCCCCGATTACAAGAGAAGGTTATCGATCCTGTTTAAGTGTATCGGTTGAGATTTGTTTTCGCGTAGAGGCAAACGCGTGGTTGGCCTCTACGCGAGTGGGAGATGGAGTGACATAGTGTGTCCGTTTGATTTATGGGAAAAGTGAACGAGGCTGGTTTTTTGTGTCCTGTTGGTCGCTGCCGTCGGTCATCTCCAGAATCGAGCCTTCCCCGATGAAGGATGGGACCGTAGGGGGTTATTGGGATTGGAGCCAGCGGGCGACGTCGGGTGCGAAGTAGGTGATGATGATGTCCGCGCCCGCGCGGCGGATGCCGGTGAGGATCTCCATGACGATGCGCTGCTCGTCGATCCAGCCGTTGTGGGCGGCGGCTTTGACCATCGAGTATTCGCCGCTGACGTTGTAGGCGGCAATGGGCAGGTCGCAGTGGTCGCGCACCTGGCGAATGAGGTCCAGGTAGGCCAGGGCGGGCTTGACCATGACGATGTCCGCGCCCTCGGCGATGTCGAGGTCGACTTCGCGCAAGGCCTCGCGTCCGTTGGCAGGGTCCATCTGGTAAGAACGGCGGTCGCCGAACTGGGGGGTAGAACCAGCGGCCTCGCGGAATGGGCCGTAGAAGCCGGAGGCGAACTTGGCGGAATAGGCCATGACGGGCACTTGATTGAAGTTGTTCTCGTCAAGAATCTGACGGATGACACCGACGCGCCCGTCCATCATGTCGGAGGGCGCGACGATGTCCGCGCCCGCCTGGGCATGTGAGAGCGCCATCTGGGCGAGCAATTTCAGCGACTCGTCATTTTGCACGGTGCCGTTCTGAATGACGCCACAGTGGCCGTGGCTGGTGTATTCGCACAGACAGACATCGGTGATGACTAGGGTCTCCGGCGTTTCTTGCTTCAAGCGACGGATAGCCTGCTGCACGACACCCTCTGCGGCGTATGCCTGCGAACCCACTTCGTCCTTGTCGTTGGGGATACCGAAGAGCAAGACAGCGGGAATGCCGAGCTTGGCGATGCGTTGCACCTCATGTCCCAATTGATCGAGCGGCCACTGCATGATGCCGGGCATAGCGCTGATTTCGTGTGGCTCTGAAAGGCCTTCAGACACAAACATGGGGTAGACCAATTGATCGACGCTTAGATGGGTTTCGCGCACCAGGCCACGTAGTTTATCGTTCTGACGCAAGCGGCGCATACGTACTATTGGGAAATTGCTCATTTACTCTTCATCCTCTATTTGTTCAGACAAGACAGCAGAGATGGCGTCGATGGTTTGCTCGATCAGCGCATCATCGAGGGCCAGCGAAATGAAGCAGGCCTCGAATTGGGATGGCGGCAGGTAGATGCCGCGTTCGAGCATGGACCAGAAGTAGCGCGCGAAACGGGTGGTATTGGAACGTTTCGCATCCTCATAATTCTTTACCAGTTCTTTTGAGAAGTAGAGGCAGAACATGGCGCCGATACGTTCGACACTTGCCTCTATACCAACACGCTGGATGACCTGCTGTATTCCGTTTCCCAGGCGCTCGCTCTTGCGCTCCAATGCTTCGTACTGGCCGGGTTTGCGTAGTTCTTGCAGGGTCGCGATACCGGCGGCCATTGCCAGGGGATTGCCGGAGAGCGTGCCCGCCTGATACATGGAGCCGAGGGGCGCGACCATCTGCATGATGTCGCGGCGACCACCGTAGGCACCGACGGGCAGGCCACCGCCGATGATTTTGCCGAAGCAGGTGATATCGGGTCGCATATTCACGCGCTCCTGCATGCCGCCGAGCGCGACGCGGAAGCCGGTCATGACCTCGTCGAAGATCAACAGAGCGCCGTACTGTTGCGTCAACTCTTGTAGACGTTGCAAGAAGCCGGGCTGGGGCAGGACTACGCCCATATTGGCGGCGACTGGCTCGACGATGATGGCGGCGATCTCATGAGGATATTGCTGGAAGAGGTGCTCGACCGCTGCACTATCGTTATATTCCGCGCTCAAGGTATTTTGGGTCGTTTCCTTGGGCACGCCGGGACTATCAGGTAGGCCGAGGGTGGCGACGCCAGAACCGGCCTGCACGAGCAACATATCGGCATGTCCATGGTAGCAGCCATTGAATTTGATGAATTTGCTGCGACCGGTATAGGCGCGAGCCAGGCGTAGAGCGCTCATCGTCGCCTCGGTGCCCGAATTGACGAAACGGATCATTTCGACCGAGGGGACACTATCGATGACCAGTTGCGCGAGTTCGCTTTCGGCGTAGGTGGGCGCGCCGAAGCTGAAACCGCGCTGTGCGGCCTGGGTGACCGCTTCCAGCACGGTTGGATAGACGTGGCCGAGGATCATCGGTCCCCAGGATTGAACGTAGTCGACGTAACGGTTGCCATCCACATCGTAGATGTAGGGTCCTTGCGCGTGGTCGATAAAGACGGGATTGCCACCTACGCCGCGAAAGGCGCGGACGGGGCTGTTCACGCCGCCGGGCAACAGGTTTTGCGCCTGCTGGAAGAGTTCGCGCGAACGTTCTAGATTTAGTTGGTTGGTTTGTTGTGTCATATTATTCGAGTTTTCTGTTATGGACACGCGGGGCAAACGCGTGGTTTGCCCTACGCGGACCGGTTGCACGACGCGGACAGGGTTGCGATCAGGCGCCGATGGCGGCCAGGATTTCGTCGAGGGGTTGCGCGATGCAGGTGTACATGGGGGTGTCGCGCAAGGTGTACATGCTGGCCTCGGTCTCGCGCAACTCCTGGACAAGGTCGAGGAAGTCGGCGATGATGTCGGTTTCGAAGGCGACCACGAACTCCTGGTCGTCGATACCGAACGAGTAGGTGGTGTTCAGTGAGACGCTGGGATATTTCAAGCCGACGCGAATATGTTCGGCCATCATGCGTCTGCGGTCCTCGGCGGGCAGGGCATACCAGGCACGCGTTTTGACGAAGGGGTAGACGAAGAGGTATTTGCGATCTTCAGGCGAAATGACCAGGCGGGGATCATGGGCACCACGGGCATTTTTGCCGACATAGACTGAACGTTTGGTCATCGACATCATCGATTGGGCCTCACGCAGATAGGGACCCATGAGGCTGCGGCGAATCTGGCTGCTCAACATTTGCAGGTTATCTATATCGTAGGTAGCCTGCCAGAGCATGAAGTCACAATCCGAGCGCACGCCGTAGAGCGAGAAGCTGCGGATCAGCTCGTTCTGGCTGTAGTCGTCAAAAATCTGTTTGAGCTGACGTTTGCCTTCCGCGCGTGTCTCTGCTGGCAACAACTGCCATTGTGGGTCCAATTTATAGAATGAGAAGCGAACCAGTTGACGCGGTTGTTTGGGTTTAGGTTGCTCCTGGGCTGATTTGATTTCGGGTTGTGTGCCAGCGGTGGTGGCGGTATTTTGTTGTTCGATCATGATTTTTTCCTTGTTCATTTGCGCTTGGCGGACGATAGAAATTATGTTGTGCTGTGACATATATCTGACAATAAAACATTAGCCGATAAATCGGGGTATGTTTCGATAAATCGACACCTACAGGGGAGGAGAAACGTCCTGAAGTGGGAAGCGATCCGATGGGAG
>CAZZWK010000028.1:0-66302 GCA_964657925.1 uncultured Dictyobacter sp. | reverse complement strand
AGAAAAACGAAGGAAAAGAGTAGGTAATTTTGGCTAGAGAGGCAGAAAAGGTGAATAAGAGGGAGGACGCTCGTGTCCTTCTCAATTATTACAAAGGGGGACAAACGCGATTGGATAGGTGATGGGGCAATTGCAGAGACCTGGATTAGCGCCGCTTCTTTCTTGACATTCTGGGGTGCTAGTGATACCTTGAGAGACGATAACACCTATTTAGTTCAACGACAAGAGGATGGCATGTCAGATAGCTACATTGAAGTAACCCCAGAGAACTTTGCTGAGAATGTTTTAACGAGTTCTCAAATGGTTGTTGTGTATTTTGCGGCTGAAAATAGCAGCGCGTGCGACATTCAACAACCAGAGTTCGAGATGGTCAGTAAAGAATTTCAAGGGCGAGCGACGTTTGCCAAATTTTCCGTCAGCGGTCAGCAGGATTTGACCGAGCAATGGAAGATCGAAGGAATTCCGACGCTTATCTTCTTCAAAAATGGAAATGAAATTCACCGCATCACAGGTATCGTGATGCGACAAAGACTGCGCCGCCAACTTGAGGGAGCACTGCTGGCGGAGTAAATAAAGTATATCGTCAATTTTAGGAGTTTTTTTGTGCCTTATCTGTACCCTATCCGCTTACAAGCATCCCTGCACGAAACGATCTGGGGTGGGCGTCGTCTCGAACATGAGCATTGGAAAGTATTACCTCCTAACGAAGTTTTGATTGGGGAAGCATGGGAGACGGAGACCAGCACCGTTGTGCTGAATAGTCCACGCGAGGGCCTCACCCTTGGGAACCTTGTCGACGAATGGGGACCTGCTTTGTTGGGGACGCAGGCCATAGCTATTTTTGGACAACGCTTCCCCTTGCTGGCAAAATTTATCGACGCGAACGCGCAACTCTCGGTGCAGGTGCACCCTAAAGACGACTACGCACGACTGCACGAAGGCGGCAAATTAGGAAAGACAGAATTCTGGTATATCCTGGCCGCTGAAGCAGGCGCGAAGATCATCCATGGTTTTAAAGCAGCAACCAACCAGGCAGCAGTACAAGCAGCAATCCAAAATGTCACATTGGATCAATTGCTGGATGAAGTAGCGGTCAGCGCTGGTGATGTTATCCTGGTGCCAGCTGGAACGGTGCACGCGATCGGCGCGGGCGTCCTGCTCTATGAACTACAGGAATACTCGGATGTCACGTACCGCATGTACGACTATGGTCGTCTTTCAGCCTCAGGTCAGCCGCGTGAACTGCATATCGCGCCATCACTGGCAGTGGCGGATTATCATCCCTCGCCCGCGATCAAGATGCACGTGGTCAAAATTGCCGAGACAGACGAGTACGAGGACTATTGCCTGGTCGCCTGCAAATATTTCTTGACCCATGAGTTGCGTTTGAAACCCGGCGGATCGGTGGTGGGCACAACTGGCGCGAGCTGCATCATTTTGTCCTCGCTCAACGCCGATGCGCACATCTACTATAGCGAAAAGCTTGAACTCAATGAACCAATAACGAAAGGACAAAGCGTCGTTTTACCGGCTGAGTTGGGAAGATTTCGCATCGAGGGTAGCGGCTCGCTGCTGCTCTCTTATGTGCCATCGCCAGAGGATGCGGCATGGCGAGCGTGGGATGAACAAAATACCGCAAGCATTCTGAGGTAATTACGCTAACAGGTGTCATCGCAAATGAACACATGCCGACGCAAGCAACGACTAGCGTTGTTCGCGTCGGCGTTTTTGTCGCTCTTCTTCCAGATCGGTAATCGTGCCCTCGACCACATTGTCCTCGTTGCCCACCGTGCGGTCCTGCGTGAAGGGGCGGCGATAAAACGTGCTCTGCTGCTGAAGATTACTCATATCGGACACGATGCGCGATACATTGGAACCGATGTTCATCACAAAAGAGAGGCCATAGAGGATCGCCCATACAAAAGCACCGATCAGCAGGGTGATTACGCCGCCGACAATGCCATTGAATGGACCCGCGACGCGCCAGTTGCTCACGGTCTCATACGCTGCCATAATCAGGATTGGCAGCCAGAAGAAACGTACCAGGACTTTCAATAACCAATTCATGAACCACCACAGGGCTTTCACAGGGTCAGACGGCATATTCCAGGCGGGGAAAAGATGTCGTACACGCTTATTTTTACTCATGGCTGGCCTTCTTTGAAGAACAAACCTACTTCTTGAGCATTCGTATCACTCTCATACTAATTACTATACTATTTACGAACGATCCTAGCCTGTGGTTTATTTCATTTTGAAGATGAAGCGCAAAAAGAGACGATGATAAAGGCTCAACGGGGCAGACGCCATAGGGTACTGCCCGCCGCTGTACGCAGTGTCTGGTAAGACGTGTCCGGTGAATTCGTATTGAACGTGAGATGGATTCCTAGCTTTTGTGTTGTGAATGTATAACGCTTGATAATCTGGTAGGACACCTGTAAAGCGGGATGAGATTTTGTGGAGAAGGGCAAAAAGGCCAGGATCTGGTCTCCCGCCTGTGCTGATCTGAAGCGGCAAATCGTTTGAGCGGCTGAATGGGCGATGGTGAATTGATAGACATATTCCGCGCGCGTTGTGAGTGGGGAAGCGGTATGGATATTCCACAACGTCAACAACGAGCGGGGCGAGATCGGCTTTTCGCTGAGCAGGGTAAGATTTTGTCCCGGCACAGTTTTAGTTTCAGACGAGGCCGCTTGCGCCATAGGTTGGGCGAGGACGAGGTGGAAGGGTGGACCCTCTGGCCGTGGAACCGGCGATACGCTGACGATATGCATAAAGCGCGCGAGTCTGCCCACGGATACGGTGTCCATTGGATTCAACAGGTAGACAGCGGGACGCGAGAGTGAGGTGGGCAGAATCGTGCAGCTAGAAGTGGAGACGGCAGGGACAGCATAGAGGAGGGTGGAGGGTGTGTGCATCAGCGGTGCCAGGTAACTCATGGCGGAATAGTCGAACCTATCGGAGATGATATAGACATTCGGCACATTGTGGGCACGGGCGAATGCATCGGTCTGGGCCAGTGTAGACTGCAAAGAGGCCAGATCATAGTTGGCGGGATAATTGACCTGAAAAGTTGCATGAGTGTCGTCCCACACCATCAGCACGCCGCTGACCAGTTGGACCATCAGCATAGCTGTCGTCACCAATGTTGTCCCCAGTAGCAGCCAGCGCGACCAGGGCAGGCTACGTTTTCTGCACCAGCCCACGACGAACGCCACCAGGATTCCTAGCAGGATGTATTGGCCGGGAGCAAAGAGAATGAAATAGTGAATGTAGATTTTGAGCGAATGACGCGACAGATAGAGCAATGGAACGATTTGCCAGACAAGCAGGACGATGAAACTACAGCGCAGCGGTGAGGCGCGCAGAGTTGACCACCAATGCACTACGCGGTGCCATAGTGTCCTTTTTGCATCATCATCTTTCTGCCTGGCCGCCAAGGGTAAGCGGGGCACAACAATAAAATAGAGCAGCAGGACGATGGCGCAAACGAGCAGAAGAACCATGAAGTTCGCGAAAAGATACTGCCATAGCGAGGCCGCTACAAATTTCCAATCGTGCAGATTTGCATCACTGGCGCGATATGGATTAAAACCAAATGGGCTTAAAAACTGCCGATAGTAGACGAACGAGGTGGGATCGAAAACGGCCTTCTGCTTCGATGACACTTTGAGAAAGATGCTGACATCGAGGAAGTGCGAGCGCAGCAGCCAGAGGATATACGTGCTATAGATGATTAGCAACGCGAGCACGCCCAGCACGAAATCGCGTATGCGCAACGTACCGGGGGCCAGTAGTAGTGCAGCCACCAGTGGTGCCCCCAGTAAAAAGGCTGAGGCGTGAAATTGTACCAGTAATCCGACCATGAATAGAGCGGGCGCGAACCAGCCTTTGCGACGATCGACCACGCCACGATACAGAAAGAAGAAGTACAGCGGCGTCAGAAAGATCAACAAGTTTTGATTCCACATGAAGCGCGAATAGAAAAGCGGGGCCGCACTCACCGCATAGAGTGTGCTGGCGACCGTCGCGGCGATGCGACCATAGTAGCGTTGCACGAGGATATACGTCAGGAGTACACCGCCGACGGCGAGAAAAGCGGTCATGATCGCGCCGCCAATGGGGTTCGAGCTAATGGCAGCGGGCAACAATAAAAAATAAATGATGCCGGGTGGATTGTAAATGCCGATCGAGGCCATGTTGCTCGTAGCAAGCAGGTGGCCCTGGAGCAGAGCATCACGGGCCATCTGAAAAATATCTGCCTGATCGACGTTGAATTCAGTGCGGTCGATGTGGTAGAAACGCAGCAAGCCCGCGATCAACATAATTATGTAAAACTCGTAGCAGGACCTCCAGCTACGTGTGGCAGGCGCCAGAGGAGGGGTCGCCCTCCGTAACTGACGCTGTTCATTTGCTTGTACTTCTATACTCATGTATGTTATGAACGGATTAAAAGCACAAAAGTTACGCTTGTAGGAGTGATTTCACAGCATCAACTGTAGCCTTTATCGCGCCTCCGTTCATTTGTTGTGGAATGCCCGTCTTGCTATCCTTCAAAAGGTTGCCTGTGAGCACGCCCACGACCTGATCATCGCGTTTGATGATGCCGCGCGCGACCAGTTTGCGCACACCAGCCAGGGTCGCAGCCGATGCTGGCTCACAGCCGATGCCCGCACGATCGATCACCGCTTTGGCAGCCAGAATCTCCTCATCGGTGGCCTGCTCTACAATGCCATCGCTCTCCTCGATGACGCGGCGCGCGCGTGTAAAGCTCACAGGATTGCCGATCTTGATCGCGGTCGCCACCGTCTCGGCATGCATCGTCTCGCGTGTGCTAAAGCCCTTTATAAAGCTGCGATAAAAGGGGTTCGCGCCCGCGGCCTGAATCGAGGCGATGCGTGGTAAACGATCGATCAAACCAAGCTGATAGGCCTGGCGAAACGCCTTACCGATCGCGGACGTATTGCCGAGATTGCCCGCAGGCAGTACCAACCAATCGGGCGCCTGCCAATCCAGTTGTTGCAAAATCTCGAACCCGATGGCCTTCTGCCCCTCGACGCGAAAAGGGTTGAGCGAGTTGAGCAAGTAGACGTTCAGTTCGGTACACACCTGCTCGACCAGTTGCATGGCGGCATCGAAATCGCCCTCGATCTGCACCGTTTTCGCGCCGTACGCCAGCGATTGTGCGAGCTTACCAGCCGCTACATTGCCCGCGGGCAAAAACACGATGCCTTGCATACCAGCCTGTGCCGCGTAGGAGGCAAGCGAAGCGGACGTATTGCCGGTCGAAGCGCAGGCGACCGCGCTTGCACCGAGCGCGTTCGCCATGGTCACACCGACCGTCATGCCACGGTCTTTGAAGCTACCACTGGGATTTTCCCCCTCGTGTTTGAGAAAGAAACGCTCCAGGCCCGCGTAGAGTCCGATGGCGCGATGGCCGATGCGTCCACGTCCGCTGTTCTCGATGCCTACAGGGTACAAACCCGTATTCCCCTCCGGGCGGCTGATAACATATTCCTCCGGCACGGGCAAAATCAGTTCGCGATAGCGCCATACGCCGCTGGTGTCGAGGAGAAGATTATCCATACTCATCGGCCAGATGGGGGGATTGGTGGCACGCTCATCGAAGAGTTGTCGCCAGGAGGCACCCGCTCTAGGTATACCTCCATCGAGCGTATTTTCTAGGCTATAAGAAGATTCTTCGATAGCAGTTGTTTGATGGTGGGGAAGCTTGAAGTCCGTTTCTACATCCAGCACACCTCCGCAATCACAGCGGTAACGTACGGACTGTACAGAGGCATCTGCGGATAGCGCGGGATAGGCTGTTGAGCACTCGACACAACGCAAAGTGGCTAAGGACAATGCCTCGGCCACATCAGACGAAAATGAGGTTTCCACTTTATACTTAAACTCCTCGTCCACTTCCCGGTCTGGCTGGTGACCAGTAGAATTGGTCGTTATGGCGTGCGCTTTCCTGTTTATGCACCCGTCCACGCGAGGCATTGAGAATGCGCGCACCGTTCTGGTCCGCACGTAAGACCATACCAGTCCCCTGGATGCCTGACGCATGCGCGGTCGATCGCATGGCGTTCAAAACGTCATGAAAACGCGAACTTGCTAGCGCGATAATCGATGAGCCGCCCCCCGATAGTGAAGCTCCATGCGCGCCCGCATCGATAGCGGCCTGGATAATAGCGGGCATAGCGGGGAAAAGCGCCTGTCGGTACGGCTGGTGCAGGCGATCCTGCATTGCCTCTCCAATCAGTTCGTAGCGTCCTGTTTGTAGCGCCGTCAAAAGCAGGGCGACGCGCCCCGTATTAAAGGTAACATCGGCTTTTGGATAGCTAGCTGGCAACAGACCGCGGCCCGCAACGGTGTCCATAGGGAACGAAGGGGTGAAGATCACGGCCTTCAACGCGTCCGGAAACTTTGTCTTAATCGCGTGGTTGCTCGTGCCGATATGCGTCGTGGCGACCAGGCCACCCAGCAGAGCGGGCGCGACGTTGTCTGGATGATTGCCCGCTTCGGCCTCGACCGCCATCTCCAGCAGATCCTCTTTGGGGACCGCCAGGCCCATTGGGCGCAGCCACTCGTTAGCGGCCATCAATCCGCCTACGACCGCGGTGGCGCTACTGCCAAGGCCGCAGCCAGGAGGGATATGGATGGTCATACGAATGCGCACCGCTGGAACGGGGACATGTAGACGTTCGAAACGTAGCGAGAAAGAGCGAAAAAACAAATTATCGGGGCCGGTTGAAAGGCTTTCACCCAACTCCCCTTGCACCTCGATCAATGGACGAGTGGGATCGGAACCCCATTCCTCGACCTCGAAACGATTGTACAATTGCAGGGCCAGGCCAAGACTATCGAAGCCAGGGCCAAGGTTAGCCGATGTAGCAGGCGTAAGAACAGTGACAGAAACAGGTAATACCAGTGCCATCGCTAGCTACCTGCCTTTCTGATGAAGAGTGCATTATTCATCCTTTCTCAACTTTTCCACCACGAATGGGAAGAACATTTATCCCAGCCATAGAATATGATTATACCATAGCCTGCATCATAATAATATGGCCTCTTTTATACATTATCCTCTTTATTCCAATGAGAAGAACATCTATATCAAGGGTAATTGATCGTTGTTTCTCTCATTGGAAGGCAATGGGAATCCATGCTATACGCATTCACGATATCCGCTAAATAGCGGACGGAGTCTCCATACTGCTATCGACAATATAGATGAGATCTTCGTCGGTAACGCTCTTCTTCTGATCCGCCAGTGCGACGAAACGCTCGTACGCGGCCTTCAGTTCCTCGGAAGAGAGCTTATAGCCCAACTTGCGCAAGCATGCATCCAGCCCATGGCGGCCTGAATGCTTGCCAAGCACCAGATTCGTATCGGACCAACCGACCGATTGTGGCGTCATGATCTCATAGGTCATGCGATGCTTGAGCATACCGTCCTGATGAATACCCGCCTCGTGCGCGAACGCGTTCATGCCGACGATGGCCTTGTTGGGCTGGACAGGAATGCCGGTCAGGCGACTCACAAGCTGACTGGCCGCCAGCAAGTAGTGCGTATCGATGTGTGTATTGACATGGCCTGAAATGACACCAGGACGCGTGTGCAAAGCCATAACGACCTCCTCAAGGGCGGTGTTGCCCGCGCGTTCACCGATACCGTTCAGCGTCACCTCTACCTGCCTGGCACCTCCACGAATGGCGGCCAGCGTGTTGGCGGTCGCCATGCCCAGGTCGTTGTGGCAATGCGCGCTCAGCGTCACCGTATCGATAGCGGCCACATGCTCGCGCAGGTAGCGGAAGAGCGACTCGTACTCATTGGGAAACGAGTAACCAACCGTATCCGGTGCGTTAAGCGTCGTGGCACCGGCTTTAATCGCGACCTCAAACACCTGGCAGAGATAATCGCGATCGCTACGTGTGGCATCCTCAGCGGAAAACTCGACGATCGGACACAAGCTGCTGGCATAGCTGACGCTGTCAAGCACGAACTGCAACGCCTGCTCGTGGCTCATATGCAACTTGTGTTCGAGATGAATATCGGAGGTTGCCAGAAACACGTGGATGACTGGTCGCTCTGCATCACGCACACCCTCCCATGCCAGATCGATATCGCGTTTGTTGGCGCGCGCCAGACCCGCCACAGCGGCTCCGTGGACCGCGCGCGCAATGGCCTTTACGGCGGCTAAATCACCAGGGGAGGCGGATGGAAAACCTGCTTCAATGATGTCGACGTGTAGACGTACAAGTTGTTCAGCTACCTGGAGCTTCTCAGCGGTTGTCATGGTCGCACCGGGCGACTGCTCACCGTCACGCAGGGTAGTATCAAAAATTTTTACGACCGCAGGATCTCCCATAACTTGTTTTCTCCTTCGTATGACCTCAGGTAATGAGTACGGTTAGACATAGCGAATGCCGGCGGATGCTCTACGTTTTGTGATGCCTTTCGATCGCGGCGCTCCAGATAACGAGCGCCACGATCTCTTTTTTGTTGAAAAACACTTACTTGGTGGTCTCAGCCGTTTCCGTTTGTGCGGCCTTTTCAGCCTGCTCCTGTGTTGGTTTTAGCCAGGACATCATCGAGCGCAGTTCGCGACCAACCTGTTCGATCGGATGTTGCGCATGCTCGCGACGCATTGCCAGGAAACTGGGGCGACCGGCCTGGTTTTCCAGAATCCAGTTCTTCGCGAATGTGCCATCCTGAATATCGTGCAAAACGCGTTTCATTTCGGCGCGTGTATGCTCGTCGATGATGCGCGGACCTGACATGTAGTCGCCATACTCGGCGGTATTGCTGATCGAGTAGCGCATATAGCTCAAGCCACCCTGATAGAGCAGGTCAACGATCAGTTTCACCTCGTGCATGCACTCGAAGTAGGCGATCTCCGGCTGGTAGCCCGCGGAGACCAGCGTCTCGAAACCAGCCGTAATCAACGAACTCAAGCCACCGCAGAGTACGGTCTGCTCGCCGAAGAGGTCCGTCTCGGTCTCTTCGGAGACGGTGGTGCGAATGACGCCTGCGCGCGTGCTGCCGATGGCACGGGCGTAGGCGAGCGTCAACGCCTCTGCCTGACCGCTGGCGTCTTGAAACACGGCCCAGACCGAGGGAACGCCGCCACCCTCTTCAAATACACGGCGCACCATGTGTCCGGGTCCTTTGGGCGCGACCATGGCGACATCTACATCGGGTGGAGGCACGATCTGCGCGAAGTGCAGGCTGAAGCCATGCGCAGTCAGAATCATTTTGCCGGGCGCGAGCGCGGGACGAATATCGCGCTCGAAGACCTCGTGGTGCAATTCGTCGGGGATCAAAATCATGATGATATCAGCCTGTTGCGCGGCTTCAGAGGTCGTCGCGACACGCAGACCCGAGGCCTCGACTTTTTCACGGCTCTTGCTGCCCGCGGGCAGACCGATCACCACATCACAGCCACTGTCGCGCATATTGAGGGCATGCGCGTGTCCCTGGCTGCCATAGCCGATGACCGCGACGCGCTTCTGCTGAATAAGATCAAGGTTCGCCTCTGAATCATAATAAACGTGTGCCATCTGTTCTCTCTTCTCTCTTCTTTGTTATTTTTGTAGTGTGTATGCAAAAGTCTCCAGGCATCTCTGCCTGACACCATTATGCTGTTATGCTGTTGTGTGCACCACGCGCCAGCGCTACGCAGCCCGAACGCGCGATTTCACGAATACCGAATGGTTGCAACACAGCAATGAAACGATCCACATCTTCAGGACTACCCGTCACTTCAAGTGTGACCGTATCATGCGCGACCTCGGCGACAGTCGCGCCGAAAGGCTGTCCCTGCGCGATGATTTCATTGACGCGATCGGCACCTTCGATGCTGACGAGCGCGATCTCGCGCATGAGCGCCTGTTGCGCGAGTAGATCAATCACCTGCCGCACATCGACAATCTTACGAATCTGCTCGACAAGATTGTCGATCGCTACCTCCGCGTCCTGCACACGAGCGGTGATACGAATGCTATTGACATCCTTGCCCTCGGCGAGCGCGAAGGACAGCAGTTTGGCGCGGCGACGGCGAAAGATGTTGACGACGCGTTCGGTCGAGCCGGGCCGATTCTCTAGCGTGATAATCAATGTATGGGTGCTTTCCGTGCCTTGCGTGATATCTGAATAGCCCGCGCGCCCGGCAGGCGAAGATATTTCTGTCATCATTACTCTTCCACCGTCTCTTCAATCATCGTTGTGATCGCGGAACCAGGAGGCACCATTGGATAGACGTTCGCTTCAGGCTCGATAATAAACTCGACGACCACGCTTCCTGGCGTCTCCATGGCCTCTTTCACTGCCGCGGCAATACCTTCACGCTCGGTCACGCGAATGCCCTTGAGCCCATACGCCTCGGCAAGCTTTACATGGTCCGGTCCGGAGATCGGTGTCTCGGAATAGTTACCGGCATGGAAAAACTGCTGCCACTGGCGCACCATGCCCAGGTAGCCATTGTTCATGATGGCGATCTTCACTGCGAGACCTTCCTGACGCAAGGTCGCCAGTTCTTGAATATTCATCTGGATACCGCCATCGCCCGCGATCACCCAGACGGGTGTAGTGGGCATGCCCATCTTTACGCCCATGGCCGCGGGCAGGGCAAATCCCATGGTTCCCAGGCCGCCGGAGGTTATATGGCTGTTATAGCGCGTCCAGGGGTAAAAACGGGCTGTCCACATCTGGTGCTGGCCGACATCGGAGACGATGATGGCCTCACCATCCGTCGCCTTGTGAATCGCGGCGAGGATAGAGGCGGGATCGGGTGTCGACAGATTGCGGTTTATCTGCTGGTTACGCTCCTCGTTCGTGCGCTCCCAGCCACGAATCTCCTGTAACCAGGCGTGATGATCGGCTGGCTCAACTGCATCCATCAATGCCGCGAGCGCGTCCTTCGCGTCCGCTACAATCGGCAAGACCGCAAATTTGACTTTATGCACCTCCGAGGCGTCGATATCGATATGAATGAACCTGGCCTTGGGCGCGAACTTCTCTACATTGCCGGTAACACGATCATCGAAACGTAAGCCGACGCCAATAATCAGGTCCGCGTCACCGATCGCGTGATTGACGTGCGCGGGTCCGTGCATACCGGGCATACCAATATACAACGGATGCGTATCGGACAACGCACTCAGCCCGAGCAGCGTTGTGATGACCGGAATCGAGGTTTTCTCGGCGAACGCGGCCAGTTCAGCGTGCGCGTTAGCGAGAATGACGCCATGGCCTGCCATGATCAAAGGGCGTTGTGCTTGCATGATCAGACTGGCAGCCTGCGACAATTGAGACGAGGAGATCGCAGGAGCATGATCTTCAGACTGCTGCAAAAGTCGCGCCGAAGAGAGATAGTCCGACGAGCGATACGTGGTTCGTGCGAACTGCACATCCTTCGGCACATCGACCAGCACCGGCCCTGGTCGTCCACTGCGCGCGATAAGAAATGCCTCGTGGATGACGGAGGCCAGTTCCTCGACGTTGCGCACCAGGAAATTGTGCTTGGTTATTGGTTGCGTCACACCCAGGATATCGATCTCCTGAAAAGCATCACGCCCGATAAACTGGCGCGCCACCTGTCCGGTAATTGCTACTAGAGGAGTGGAGTCCATATATGCCGTCGCCAGTCCAGTGACCAGATTGGTCGCGCCTGGCCCGCTGGTGGCGATACAGACGCCGACTTTGCCGGTCGCACGCGCGTATCCATCGGCGGCATGTGAGGCCGCCTGCTCGTGGCGCACCAACACATGATGCAGTGTAGGATAGCCGGTGAGCGCATCGTAGAATGGCATGATCGCGCCACCGGGATAACCGTACATAGTATCGACGCCCTCGCGCAGCAGGGACTCACAAATAATCGCGCTCCCCGTTAGCTCGCGAGCATCGTTTTCCTGGTTCGTGGCCGATGTAGTCGTTGTGGTCGCTGTTGGCTGGATGGTTTTCGTATCAATTGCCATAATTCCTCCCGAATAAGTTGTTGGGAATAAAAAAGAAGACCTCCCGTACGGGGAGGCCCTTGTTAGGATACCATCTTCGGATTGGGTCGCATCGTTGCTCCCGCTAATCTCCCTGTGTACTACTTGTGGCTGATGCTATGCTTTGCCCTACCAGATTCTCTAGCCCTATCAATCCGGTAAGGCAAATAAGGAGGAGAACGCTAATAAGGACCACAAGGTTTACAAGAAGAAAAGGAACAATGAAGTGTGCGACAGCAAATAAAAAAACCGACGTTACCACGCCGGTTCCTATGAGAAGCACTGTCTGCGCACGATCAGCGAAGAAGCGTGCAGAACTCATGCAAGAGGGCATGGCCTGCATACAATGAGGATATTTTTGAGCAGCAGCAACCGCTGTTTGTTGGATAGATGCGCTTGCCATCATTTTCACTGCTCCCATCGTCATCGCAAACATATGTGCAATTCTCACAAAACGCTTATATCAACGCCAGTTACGAAGGCTTCGACAGCAACTTCGCTGGAACGCTTCGTAACTCGGCTTTGCTAATCCAGAGGATACACCAGCGAACAAACACTTGTCAAGACGACACTTGCACAAAATCAGAGACTTTGGTGAAAGCATACATGGCTTAAATAGCTGTCATAGGTACTTTACACATAGAATTCCAGGAAAAACGCTTGTTAAAAGAAGATAGATTATGATATACTATCTGGAATTATTCCCAAATAGATATAGGAAAAGCGCAAAAAATAGTGCCCCCATTCATGCTTCCCAGCTATGGACATTTTATCTAAGCCTGTATCGTTAGCGGACATTTCTGCACCACGCTATAGTGAGCGCCCGATCTGGATAATTCGCTTTTCATCACCTCGAAAGCCGTAGCAGTGTAGAGTTCCTGCTGATCAAAATGCGGCTGCCTATCAGTGAGCAACGCCTCAAGTTGCCGTTGCTCAGGAACGGTAAGTGGTTTTTTGAAACGCGCGAGGGTCAAATGTGGAGAAAAAGGCTGGTTGCCCGTTGGCAGGTTTCGCCCAGCCAGTTCTTGCCGCAGCAGGTGGTAAGCCGATTGTAGAGCGCCGGAAGGCTCTTCTATGCCCATCCATAGCGTGGAAGGATGCTGCAGCGAGCCGAATAAACCGAAACGTGAAAGACGATAAGCAAATGTGTGGGTATGTTGTGCTGCCGCTTGCGTCGACTGTACGGCGGCTCTCAAACGCTCATCGCTCAATTCATCCAGAAAAGCCAATGTGATATGGATGCCGAGTGGATCGACCCAGCGTCCACTCGGCAGCACAGGAGACAGCTGGCGTATAACGTTCGCCAGCTGATCTTGTACATCCGTATTCATCTCAAGCGCAATGAATGTTCGTGTCATGCGGCAAAAAGCATGCTATCCAGCTCTGTGCCATCGATCGTTTCAACCTCAATCAGGTGCTCGGAAATGGCTGTCAACTTGTCGCGTCTCTCACGCAGCACGGTGAGCGCCGTTTCATAGGCCTGATCGATAAGGCGAGCAATCTCTTTATCGATTTTCGATGCCATCTCGGCCCCGATCATGGTGTTACCCTCGGCATCCGCCTTGAAAGCGACGTTGCCGAGAGGAGACATGCCGAACTCGCATACCATACGTCGCGCGATATCGGTTACATACTCGATATCCTGGCTGGCACCGGTGGTGATATCGCCGAAGATGATCTCTTCAGCCGCGCGACCGCCCATTGCACCGGCAAGTTTGGCGAGCAGTTCCGAACGACGAATCAGGTAGCGATCCTCACTCGGTGCTTGCACGGTAATGCCCAGAGCCATACCACGCGCGATGGCCGAGACCTTATGCACAGGGTCGGCGCCAGGGACCGAGCGCATAACAATGGCGTGTCCCACCTCGTGATACGCGATGATGGCCTTTTCCGCATCGGTGATCAGGCGGCTTTTACGCTCTGGTCCGGCCATGACACGCAGAATTGCCTCCTCCAGTTCCGGCTTTGTAATGCTCTCCTGCCCTTTGCGCGCGGCCAGTAGAGCGGCCTCGTTCAACAGATTCGCCAGATCCGCGCCTGAGAAGCCAGCCGTCTGGCGCGCGAGGTCCGTCATCGTCATATCGGGCGCGATCGGCTTATCTTTGGCATGCACTTCGAGAATCTCCTGGCGGCCTCGGATGTCCGGTTTATCCAGCATTACACGACGGTCGAAGCGGCCAGGGCGCAGGAGCGCGGGATCGAGCACATCCGGGCGGTTGGTGGCGGCGATAACCACCACATTGGTATGATGATCGAAACCATCCATCTCGACGAGCAACTGGTTCAAGGTTTGCTCACGCTCGTCGTTGCCACTGGTACCTGAATTGGTGCGCTGGCGACCAACGGCGTCGATTTCGTCGATAAAGATGATGCACGGCGCGTGCGCCTTGGCATCTTTGAACAGGTCGCGCACCCTGGCCGCGCCGACACCGACGAACATCTCGACGAATTCCGAGCCACTCACGCTATAAAAAGAGACATTGGCCTCGCCGGCAACGGCGCGCGAGATCAACGTTTTACCAGTGCCCGGCGCGCCCACCAGTAACACCCCTTTGGGTGTGCGTGCCCCGATCGCGGAGAACCGCTCGGGATATTTCAAAAACTCGACGATCTCCTGCAGTTCACCTTTCGCCTCATCCACGCCAGCAACGTCTTTAAAAAGCACCGAGGGATGGCTCTCATTGAAACGCTTAGCGCGCGAACGCGCGAAAGAGAGACTTTGACCACCAAAATTGCCACGGCGCATCAGGAACAGGAACATACCAACCAGGAACATGATGAGCAGCAGATCAACCACTCCCTGTGCCCACTGATTCCCCTGTCCATCGTCAATTGTGACGGTGGTGCCGTCATGGCGAAATATTTCAGTAACTGACTGGTCGCTTTCTTTGATCGCGTGATACTGCTGACCATTGCTACTCGTCGCGGTAATATCATCACCATTGATCACCACCGCCTTCAATTGATGGTGATCCGCCATATCCAGAACCGTGCTAATCGGGCGATTTTGAACGTTGGAAGGGGTCAAGGCTGCGTGGAAAAAGGTGAAGCCAAACACGGTCAGCACGATCAAGCCAAGCACAATAGCTGCAGGTATTCCATAGCGCAACAGAGCAGAACGTTTTTTTGTCATCTTAGAAATGCTTTGCCGCACATCTGAATTTTTTTGATTGTTGTTCGGTGGCGTTTCCATATTACTCCATCACCAGTAATAGAAAGGGGACATGTAGTATTCGTATGAGATGAGAAAAGGCTTTCTCTGTATCTTCTCTTATCAAGTTGCCTGCTTTTATCTTATCGCAATTCAACAAGAGGCTTGAAGCTTAGTATAAACTAAGAAAAAAGCTTTTGCAATATAAGTATAGGCTAAGAATGCTTAGAAAATGCTTAGAATAGTACCAATGAGTTTTTCATGATGGCTCTGGTTCTTAGTGTTGCTCCAGTGCTATGCCAAACTTTCGCGACGAGTGTACGCGTGTTCTTGATATACACTGCATTTCCTCTTACAATAGAGGAGTATCAGTACACAAAAGAGTAATGCCCTCAAAAAATGAGTTGTCGTTGCTCGCGCTTGAAAAAGTTCAAGCGCGAGCCTTATTGCTACAAGATCAAGCGCCTGGACGCGGTTCAACGCCCTGGTAGAACGAGGAAAAAGCATGCTACAAGATTATCAGAAAATGCCCGAGGTGGTAGAAAACGTGGTGGCGGGAGCTATGGAGATCGGCTCACAGGTGCAACCGTTCAGTAAAGAGAGTATCACCAAGGCACCGCGTATCCGCAACGCGCAAGTAGTGCACAGCGTCTGCCCATACTGCGCGGTCGGCTGTAGCCAGAACGTGTACGTCAAAGATGGGAAAGTGATCGATATCGAGGGAGATCCACAGAGCTTCATCAATCGCGGCACACTCTGCCCCAAGGGTTCCGCGACCTTTCAATACACAGTCAATCCCAGCCGTTTGCAATACGTCCTCTACCGCGCGCCCTACAGCGATCATTGGGAGACCAGGCCGCTTGATTGGGCCATGGAGCAGATCGCGCAACGCGTCAAAACGACTCGTGATGAGACGTTCGTCGAGCGACTCGAAGATGGTCGCGAGGTAAATCATACGCTCGGCATCGCCTCCCTGGGTGGCGCGACGCTGGACATCGAAGAGAACTACCTGATCAAGAAGTTGTTCAGTGGTGGTTTAGGCATGGTCTCAATCGAGAACCAGGCGCGTATTTGACACAGTTCCACGGTGCCCGGTCTGGGCACAACATTCGGTCGTGGCGGGGCTACAAGCTTTCCGCAGGACCTCGTCAATAGCGACTGTATCTTGATCATGGGCAGCAATATGGCCGAGGCGCATCCCATCGCCTTCGCGAACGTGGTGAAGGCCAAGGAACGTGGTACCCAGGTGATTCATATCGACCCGCATTACTCGCGCACATCCGCGCTCGCTAATCTCTATGTTGCCACACGCGCGGGCACCGATATCGTATTTCTGGGCGCCATCATCCGCGAGCTTCTCGAAAAGGGTGGATACTTTCACGACTATGTCGTCAACTACACCAATGCGCCCATGCTGATCCGCGAGGATTTTCAGGATACCGAAGACCTGGATGGACTTTTCTCCGGCTTCGATACTGAAAGCAACACGTACGCAGATCAAAGTAGCTGGGACTATCAGCGCGACGAGTATGGCAAGCCACTGATGGACCCTTCATTACAAGACCCTCGCTGCGTGTTTCAGATCATGCGTCGCCATTTCGCGCGTTACACAGCGGAAATGGTGGAAGATGTGTGCGGCGTCACACGTGAGCAATGGCGGATGGTCGCGGACGCGCTGATACGCAACTCTGGTCGTGAAAGAACCAGCGCGCTCTGCTACGCCGTTGGTTGGACGCAACAATCAAAGGGTGTGCAGATCATTCGTATGTCAGCCATTCTGCAACTTTTGCTCGGCAACATAGGTCGACCAGGGGGTGGCATCCTGGCCTTGCGCGGCCATGCCTCGATCCAGGGATCTACCGACGTACCGACACTCTACGACCTGCTATCAGGCTACATGCCACAGCCAACGGCAATGCTTTCGCAGAAGCCTCACACGCAAGATGAGCCGAGCTCGACGACCTGGGGCGATCGCAAAGACACCCATACGCAAGCTAAATCGCAGGACACGCTCGCGGGCTATATCGACGCGAATGGACAAAAACTAGGCTGGTGGTCGCATTTTTCCGCCTACATCGTCAGCTTCCTCAAGGCCTGGTATGGTGAGTCTGACGCCGGTCGCGAAAACGATTGGGGTTATCACTGGGTGCCCAAAATGGTGGGCGACCACTCGCACCTCAAGACAAGCTACGAGATGCTAGATGGCAAGGTCAAGGGCTACTTCCTGCTGGGACAAAATCCGGCGGCGGGCAGTATGGATGCGCGTATGCAGCGGCGCGCGCTGGCGCAGTTGGATTGGATGGTCGTGCGCGACCTTTATGAAGTAGAATCAGCCGCGTTCTGGTATAAAGGTCCCAACAACGAGCCGGTCGATGCTAAAACCATCAAGACCGAAGTGTTCTTGCTGCCCGCAGCAGCTTCGACGGAGAAAGAGGGCTGCTTTACCAACACGCAACGTTTGATACAATGGCGCGAGAAAGCGGTCGATCCCGCCAACGACTCGCGCTCGGACCTGTGGTTCATCTACCATCTGGGCAAACGCTTGAAAGAGCTTTATGCCGATAGCCAGGAAGCGAAGGACCAACCCATACAGGCGTTGACCTGGAACTATGATCAGACCGAGCCAGAGGAGGACTCCCGTATCCCCGATGAACCGGACGCGTTGCTGGTGCTGAAAGAGATCAATGGCTACTATGTGCATAAAGACGGTGATGAACGCACATACACGCTGCACGACGCGCCGCATGTCGCCAGCTTCATGGATCTGAAGCAAGATGGCAGCACAGCCTGCGGCTCCTGGATCTATAGTGGAGTGTATCCTGAAGCTGGCAATAATCGGGCAGCATCACGGCAGTCGGACGACTACACGAGCTTGCAATGGGGCTTTGCGTGGCCCGCCAACCGGCGTATTCTATACAATCGCGCCTCCGCCGATCCCCAGGGTCGTCCATGGTCCGAGCGTAAGAAGTATATCTGGTGGGACGAGGAGCAGAAAAAGTGGACCGGCTACGACATCCCCGACTTTCCGGTTAGCAAAGCACCCGACTATCGGCCTGCCCTCGATGCCAGCGGCATGGACGCGATCGCGGGCAGCGATCCATTCATGATGAAACCGGATGGTCGTGGCTGGCTCTACGCGCCCAGTGGACTCAAAGATGGGCCATTGCCAGCGCACTACGAGCCGATAGAGTCACCGATGTACAACGCGCTCTATAAGCAGCAAAGCAATCCCGTTGCCATCTACTTCAAGGGTCGCAAGGACAATCAACTGGCGAAAGTCGAAGACCCGAACTATCCGATTGTCATCACCACCTATCGCTTGACCGAGCATCACGTGAGTGGGCCGATGACGCGCTGGCTACCCTGGCTGAACGCGTTACAGCCCGCGCTCTTCGTCGAGCTGAGCCCAGAACTCGCGCAGGAACGCCACATCACACACGGTGGCTGGCTCGTGGTTTGCACACCGCGAGGAGAGATCGAGGCGCGCGCGATGGTCACGCGACGTATGCAACCGCTGCGTATGCGCGGCAAAACGGTGCACCAGATCGGTCTACCATTTCACTGGGGCTTCCAGGGCAAGAGCACCGGCAGCATTGCCAACGACCTGACGCACATGGTGCTGGAACCAAATGTGAGTATCGAAGAGGTAAAAGCGTTCACCTGCGATATACGCGCAGGCAGATTGACGTAGGCCGCTTAGCATAGAGGAAATCATCGATGATTGTAGAACACGAGCAACCTCAATCGCCGCTGCAAAAGGGCACCCAGCGGCTGAAGCAGCTTCTCGCGCCACTAGAAAAAGAGCCACCGTTGCCGGAGCAGCCTGCAATGGGCTTTTTCACCGATACCAGCATCTGTATCGGCTGCAAAGCATGCGAGGTCGCGTGCAAACAGTGGAATCAGTTGCCCGCCAGCGATCCCGTCTGGCGCGGCACCAGCTACGATAATACCGGTCAGCTCGGTCCCACGACCTGGCGGCATGTGCAGTTCATCGAGCAGGTGAAACGACGTGAGCCAGGAGAGCGACAAGTTCCCATGCTCGATCTACCTATGTTTACTGAAATTGGAATGCCAGAAAATGTCGGCAACGAGCGCGCGACGCAGGAGATCGTTCCACCCATTCCAACGGGAAGCGCACTCCCGTTTTTCAACAGCGACCGCTGGCTCATGCACAGCGATGTGTGTAAACATTGCGCGAACGCACCCTGCCAGGAAGCCTGTCCAACGGGCGCGATCATTCGCACCGAATTCGACACGGTTTATGTACAGCAAGATGTTTGCAACGGCTGTGGCTATTGTGTGGTCGCGTGTCCTTTCGGCGTGATCGCGCGCGATTCGATGGGCGATGGTCGAGCACACAAGTGCACATTATGCTACGATCGTCTCAAGGATGGTATGACGCCAGCATGCGCCAAAGCCTGTCCGACACACTCCATCGTCTTCGGAGAAGTGGAACAGTTGCAACAACAGGCCCGTGAACGTGTGGGCGAACTGCATAGGCGAGGCGTACCCGAGGCACGGCTCTATGGGGCAGATAAGACGGTGCTTGAGGGCGGCCTTCACTCGTTTTTCCTGCTGCTGGACGAGCCGGAGGTGTACAACCTGCCGCAAAATCCGCCACGGCCATCGCGCAATGTCGCGCCCACCTCGCTGCTGGCGGTGGTTGCCGCGACGGTGATGAGCGCCGCCGCAATCTTTTTCTTTAAGAATGGAGATTAGAAACATAGAGTTATGAAACGACCACAGAGAACGTCCATTGTGCCTGCATGGCATGCATTGAGACAAACACTTTCATGCTGGTCTTTGCCCACCTTTACTACCGTGCTGCAAAGATCTGCAACAGGTGAGACACGTCCATTCGTCGAACGGTTGGCGACGCTGACAACAGGCTATACACCTGATGCGTTACAGGAGCAGCAGGAAGCGACGTACTACGACTATCCCTCGCTCAAAGAGCCGCTGTGGCGTTGGGAAATCATCTGGTACTTTTATTTCGGAGGGCTGGCCGCTGGCAGCTACGTTATCGCCAGCCTGGCTCTGCTCTTCGGCTCACACGATGACCGTATCGTCGCGCGTGTGGGGCACTATAGCTCGCTCGCGACCGTCGTGCTCTGTCCTCCACTGCTCATTAAAGACCTGGGACGGCCAGAGCTATTTCTCAATATGTTGCGCATGTTCAAAGTCAAATCGCCGATGTCGATGGGCACCTGGGGTCTACTCAGTTTCTCTATGTTCAGCGGCATAAGCGCGGTCGTGCAGGCAGCGTTGGATGGTTGGCTGGGCCATTGGTGGGGACCGCGTCTACTAGCTCGCCTGCCACAAAAGCTGCTCGCGCTCGCTGGTCTGCCCTTCGGCATTTTTCTGGGTAGCTATACCGGTGTGTTACTGGCCGCGACCAGCGTGCCACTCTGGTCACGTAGCAAGTTACTGGGCGCGGTTTTTATCGCCTCCGCGCTTTCCACAGCGACCGCGCTGATCTCGCTGGTGTTGCGTATTATAGGCATACCAGCAAAGACGCTACACAAATTGGAGCGTATCGAGTGGTTCAACATGCTTATCGAACTGCTCGGCATCATCACCTTTCTGCGCACATCGGGCCGCGCCGCGCACGCGCTGGTAGGGGCCGGACCACGCGAAAAGGGACGCGTTTTCTGGCCTTTCATGTTCGGAGCCGGATTGCTTTTACCCTGGCTGCTGCAAACCCTTGCCATTACAAGACAGCCCACGCAGAAGCAGGGAAAAGAGCATGGAACACTGGGCATACTGATCTCCCTGCTGGTGCTGATCGGTGGTTACCTGTTGCGTAGAACAGTGATCGAAGCGGGTCATGTCGCCAGTGCCGATTCACGCACGACTTTTTGGAACGCACGGCGCTAGCCAATAGTCGATCGAGTTATGCTGGCTGCTCACGGCAGAGGATGTGAGTGAGCGCCTCTTCAAGGTCCTGCTGAGCATGCTCACTCTTCCCTTTGGCACGCCATGTCACGAAACCATCTGGTCGCACCAATAACGCGCCGTCTGCATCGATGCCTGCCTTGCGGGACCATTGCTGTTCGGGATCGCGCAGTTCGCCATCGGGGGCTACACGGTATGCCTGCAAGTCTACCTTCATTTGATTTGCCGCCGCACATGCGGCTTCGCACCAGGACGCTCCATCAGGACCTGCCAGTAATACAAAAGTGCCACTTGCCACATCAACGGTAGAACGTCGCTCGCCCTTGTACTCTATCCAGAGATGGGGAACACGTGTACCGGGCTGCCCATTGAGGTCGACGTTCTCAACATCATCGCCAGGCTCCGCTACGACAGCATGAGAAACGTATTTGTAGCCGAGGCCACCTAGTAACCTGTAATAATCATCGTTTGCATGGGCCGTGAATTTTTGCACGGACAGCAATCCGCGCTCATCCGACCGTTCTCCTGAAGCCTCAGCGGCACGGCTATCTACAGGCTGGCGCTCGACGGTGTAGGTGTCGAGCAGTGCAGGGGTAGCCTCATCTTCGAACACTGCCGCCAATTTCCAGGCCAGATTGTGAACGTCGGCGATGCCACTATTGGCTCCCTGACCGCCCCATGGAGGCATCTGGTGCACAGCATCACCAGCCAGAAACACGCGTCCCTGTTGGAGGCAATGCGCATATCGTACTGTGGAGACCCATGGCAAGATGCTTTTGACTTCAACTGCAACATCCGGCAATCCCAACGCGAGCTCGATCAACTCTCGACAACGCTCTTGGGGAAAATCGTCGGGGGTCATGCCCTTTTCAGGATCATAGGCAATGTGGAAAGTCCAGATATCGTCGTTATTAATGGAGAGTAGCAGGCCAGTCACTTCCGGGCGTTTGATCGAAACCATGCTGAACTCTCTTCCGCTTACGAATGAACGCAGATCGGCATGAAACAAAACATTCAGCAGATGTCCCGCCACAGCGCTCTGGGTGGATGGAATGCCGAGGGTGGGTAGCACAGTGCTATTGGCTCCATCGGCGGCAAGCATGTATTGCGCACGCACCTGATGCTCGCTGCCGTTGGTACGATCGCGCAACAATGCATTTACCCCCGTCTCATCTTGCTCGAAGGAAAGCAACTGGGTGGAGAAACAGACCTCCACGCCTCGTTCACGCGCGGCATGTAACAAGATCGGCTCAACCAGATCCTGTGTACCGCGACTACGCGGCGTCGGACTGATTTCATCGTTGCTGGTTATCTTTCGAAAAGATGCCGCTGACTGTTTATACTGTTCAGCGTTATATCCGTCTAACGCTTCAGCCAGCGATGAGCCTTGAAAAACGCCCATAGCTGGCTGAAGTGCGCGTCCGGCTTCGCGAATCGCGTCCTCCAGGCCAATACCACGGTAGATCTCCATAGTGCGCTCGTTGACACCACGTGCGCGCGGATGGATCGATGTACCTGCATGACGCTCGACCAGCAGTGAATGAACGCCCTGCTGCGCAAGAAAGAGCGAGGCGGATAGACCAACAATGCCTCCACCAACGATTAAAACCGGTACCTGTTGCTCTGTCATTGTTCATACCTTTCTATCTCTACTGATTTTCTGCATAATCTGTTATCTGTCTGTCTGATCAGGAAAAATCCGCGAAATGTTTGTCGCGAATCTATAGCGTTCGGTTTCGCTATGGCCTTAGTGTAGTGCATACGAGAACACGTTTCATCACCTCTCCAGATGACTATGCAGGGGGATCAGGAAGGATATAGGTCAATGGAAAAATGTTGGGTAGGAAAATGGATCAGGGTGATACGCTGATGCTAGAGCAGGTGCAGCGAACGGGCAATCTCGCAGGCCTCGACGCGGTTTTTCACATTGAGCTTGCGATAAATGCTCTGCACCTGGGTTTTTACAGTATTGACAGAGACGATCAACTCAACTGCGATCTGGGGATTAGTGTGACCGGTAGCCAGCAAATGCAGGACGCGTTGTTCCTGCGCGCTTAGTGACTCGGTGAGGGTCATCGATGCCTCACCTCGCTGCTGCGCAAAAGCTCGCAAGATGCGGCGCAGATAAGCACGTTGCGCTTCTCTTCGCGCTGATGGTAACAGGGCTTGCAGCAATCCGGCTACCGATTCTCCTTCATCCAGAAAGAGGCGCAAATAGCCTTCGGAGGCGGCCTGGGCAATGACGAGTTGTAATGTTTGTCGCGCCGACTGCATCTGTTGTGCGGAGATATGCGCCTGGGATACGAGGAGGTGCGCTTCCAGGGCAATACGTGTACGGCCAGCCTTCTGCGCCTCTTCGGCCACACGCTCACTGATCTGCTGTGCTTCTGTACTTATCTGCTGAGCCAGCAGCAGGCGTGCGGTGAGCAGCGCTTCTCGTTCACTTTGCAACAGCCCTACGTTCTCGGAGTGGTCGCGACTGTGTAACCAGCGTTCCACAGCGGCGATATCGCCAGCGGCAAGCTGAAACCGGACCAGCATCACCTGAATCTCTCGCCGGAGACGAGCACGTAGAGACAAACCTGGCGAGGTAGTTGGAGATTGTGCGAGCAGCGTCATACAGCGCTCCTGGGCTGCCTCGCTCTTGCCCTGGGCTTGCTCAATACTTGCCAGGACAAGCTCGGCCTCGATCTGAAACTCTTCGTTGGCGAACCGCTTTCCGATCTCAAGCACCTCTGTGGCCTGCTGCTGGGCGACGGTCAGATCATTCCACTCGTAGCAGATCCACGCCAGCCCCAGTTGTGCATCGGCGATATCGTCGTAATCTTGTTCCTGTCTTGCCGAGGCCAGCATCTGTCGATACAGGCTGGCAGCTAGATGTAGTTCTCCATGATCGAAGTATGCTCTACCCAACAACACAGTATTGGCGCGGAGAAACGCCGGAAAACCGAGATCCTCGCAGTACTCGCGGGCTACCAATGTTGTCCTGATAGCCTTTTCCACCTGGCCCATCAGTAGTTCTTCCGTGGCGAGAATGCTCAGACAAGAGCTTTTCCATGTCACATCCTGTACGGACAAAAGCGCCAGTGCCCGCCGAGCTACATCAGCCGCTTCCGTAATATCGCCGAACTGACGCGTTACGGTGGCCCACAGGACAAGTGCCAGGGCCTGTCCATAAGTATCCCCTTGCGCATAAAAGCCTTGTTCAGCCCATAGCAAAGCTTTTTGCATGTTGGAGATATCGCGTGTAGAAAAGGGACGCTGCTCCATAATGCCGACAAGAAACAGTGCAGTAGCCTGTGCAAAACAGAGCAATGGACGTGCGCGAATGGTCTCTGTGGGGAGATAATTCACCCAGCGGTACAGTGTATGAAACTCCTGGATATTCTGCATATATTGCGCAGGCTGCATCGCTCGTTGCTTCTGCATAAACCGCTCGATCAGGTTCGCAACGCGAGCTTTGTCCGCAGAGGCAATAGCCGCCTCGATAGCCGAAGGGAGTTGATCGTGTTGCTCATACCAGTGGCTTACCTGCTCGGCTTTCTGGCGGAGATATGTTTCGCCAAAACGCAGCACTACTACACGCTGCATCGCTTCAGCAAAGAGCGTATGATAGCGATACCAGCGTTCTGGACCATCCAGGCACTCAAGAAAAAGGTTGGCGCGTTCAATCGCATCCAGGAGCAGTCCGCTATCCTCTCTGCCGGTCACAGCGTTGCAGAGCGAGTCATTTAAACGATCCAACATGCAGGTTTGGAGCAGAAAGTCCTGCAATGGCTCAGGCTGGACGGCGAGAACCTCAGAGATAAAATAGTCCAGCAAAGGACGCTGTCCGCCCTCCAGGCGTGTCAGCGCCTGTGCGAGATCTTCCTGGGTGGTACGCCCTTGTAGCGATAACGAGAGCAGGCGCAAGCCAGTAGGCCAGCCCTGCAAACGCGTGTCGATCCTTTGTAGTACAGTCTCCGAGAGGTACAGTGGTGCGATTTGTTGCAGGAAATCCCTGCTCTCTTGTGGTGAAAAACGCAAATCCGCTGCCGATAATGAACTCAAATTCCCGTTAGCACGCAACCTCGCTAGTGGCAAAGGTGGCTCGGTACGCGACAGCAAGATTACGTGCAACGCCGGAGGCAAGTGCTCCAAAAAAAAGGTAACACTGGCATGAAGGAGCGAGGAGGTAAGCACATGGTAGTCTTCTAACACCAGTATATTCTGATATGGTAGATACGCGAGTTCATTGAGCAGCCCTGTAACTAACATCTCTAAAAATGCGGGCTTCACCAATGGCGGGGTCTCGACAAGAAGTTTCGCCAACGTCGTATGGCCGATCTGCGCGCGCTGGCAAGCGGCAATGACATAGCGCCAGAAACGCAAGGGATCGTTGTCCGCACTGTCCAGCGACACCCAGGCCAGCGCCGGAAACGGCTCTACAGTACTTGTCTGGCGTTCATTTATCCACTGGCGAACCAGGGTGGTTTTACCATAACCAGCCGGGGCGGAGATGAGCATCAGCGAACTCTGTAGTCCACGATCAAGACGGATCAGCAAGCGTTCACGGGAGACCAGGGCAGATGGTAGATGAGGAAATTGCATTTTAGGAACAAGCAGTGGAGTCTGTGCCGTTGCGGTGGTCACGGAGGCCAGCTCTTCTCTGGTTGGTTGCGGTATGGTACTCACTGCACGCTGTAGGCCTGTAGAGGGCGGAACATTTCTTACTTTGGTAGCGGGAAACGGTTGCATCAAGATAGCGACAATTTCTTCTAAGTGTGGGATCGTGAGTTGGGAAGTTCTCCCGAGATAGTGTTTGCGCGTGCGTTGACCAAGGGTGTGATAGGCATACCAGTAACCTGCTCCGCGTGATCGCGCCTCTTTCCTCAGCGCTATGCGGCCATGCTGTGCCTGAAAAGAGAAGGAGGTATGCTCCTCTAACCAGTGCATCCACCACTCTTCATCTTCTCGTTTGATATACCTCTCTAGATGATTCTGGACAAGAAGTTCGTAACACTGTTGCTGTGAGTTCCAGAGCAAGAGAAAAGTTGGTGATTTTGGCATGGTATCCTTTTCCGCCAGAGTTTTTCATACCCAACGCTCCAATATGGGTGAGTATAGCAAAGCTGGGAGCAGGAAGCAACTGATCTACTGCTGCACATTGTTAGTATGCAGAATCCCTGGTCCCCCAAAAGAGGTGGGGAACAGCTTTTCTGTTCTAACTTTCCTTCTTCTGTTTCGTAGAGAGTACAGAGAGTAAAAGGTTACGACACTATCTATTTGACAATAAAGCAAAAGGCATAAAGAGAGGGAGACATGGAGGAGTCACGCACGGATCAATCGCGGACGACCGATCCTACGATAGCAGGGAATATGGCAGGTGGGCACACTACGACAAAGTTAGCACCTGAAGAGGACACGGCATCAATGTCCAATGAACAAGTCCTGGTAGAGGAAGCGCCTGCACAGCCAGTTGGGGATCTGCGCCTGGTCGTGGTGGAGGGTATTCAGGTGGGACGCGGCGTCGCGCGCATCGATCCCAGCGATATGGCGAATCTGCAATGCCAGGCGGGCGATGTCGTGATGATCACCGGATCACGCACGACGGCGGCCAAAGTCGTGCCAGGAACCTTGCCTGAACGCGGCGGACAGCACACGATCCAGATGGATAGCCAGGTGCGGCAGAATAGCGCCTCGGGTCTGGGCGAGTATGTCACGTTACACAAAGCCAATGTGAAGGCAGCCGAGAAAGTCACGCTGCTCCCATTGAGCGGTGGCGCGCGCATTCAGGAAAGCGACTTGCAGTATATCGCGCGCTACCTGATCGGGCTACCGGTCACCATCGGCGATCTTTTACGCGTGGGCACACCAGGAACGACGCCACGCGAATTTTTGATTATCGGCACCAACCCAACTACACCGGCTTATACGCTCAATCGGGATGGTAGCGACGAAAAGTTGCCGATCGAGCCACAGCCTCGCTCGGAAAAGGATATCGAAGCGGTCTTCGTGCAACAGGGCACTATTATCCGCACACAATCGCGCGGCAGCACCAATGGTACACCGAACCATGTTGGCTACGAGGATATCGGTGGTCTGGGCCGTGAGTTGCAGCGTATCCGCGAAATGATCGAGCTTCCCCTCAAATATCCAGCCGTTTTCGATCGACTCGGCGTGGAACCACCGAAAGGTGTGTTGCTTTATGGACCGCCAGGAACCGGTAAAACGTTGATCGCGCGCGCGGTCGCAGCCGAGACAAACGCGGCATTCTTTATCATCAACGGGCCAGAGGTCATCAATAAGTTTTACGGCGAAAGCGAATCGCGGCTGCGCTCTATCTTCCAGGATGCGCAACGCCGCGCGCCGAGCATCATCTTTATCGATGAACTGGACGCGCTCGCGCCCAAGCGTGCGGAAACTGGAGGCGAAGTCGAGCGACGCATCGTCGGGCAGATCCTCGCACTGATGGATGGATTAGAGTCACGTGGACAGGTGGTGATTATCGGAGCCACCAATCAACCTAACGCGCTGGACCCAGCCATCCGTCGTCCTGGGCGTTTCGATCGCGAGATCGCCTTGCGCGTGCCGGACGCGCATGGGCGACTGGAAATTCTGCAGATTCACAGCCGCGACGCCGCGCTGGCGAACGATATCGACCTGGCGCGCATCGCGCAATTGACGCCTGGCTTTGTCGGCGCGGATCTGGAAGCTCTTTGTCGCGAGGCAGCTATGGTCGCCTTGCGCAGAGTGCTGCCCCATATCGACTATCAGCGTGGCTACATTCCCTACGAGACGCTGGTGAATCTCAACATCACCATGGCGGACTTTCAAGCCGCCTTACGCGATATCGAGCCCTCGACCACACGCGAGGTGTATGTCGAAGTCAGCGATACTTCATGGGATGATATCGGCGGCCTAGACTATACGAAGAATTTATTGACGGAAAGTGTCGAGTGGCCGTTGCGCTATCCTGAAATTTACGCCAATGCCAAAGTAGAGCCACCGCGTGGCGTGATCCTCTCCGGCCCGCCAGGATCGGGCAAGACGCTGATTGCACGCGCGCTGGCGAATCAGTGCGAGGCCAATTTCATCTCGGTCAAGGGACCCGAGCTACTCTCGAAATGGGTGGGCGAGTCCGAAAAAGGCATTCGCGAGGTGTTCCGCCGCGCCAAGCAGGCCGCGCCATGTATCGTCTTCTTCGATGAGTTGGACGCACTCGCGCCCCGCCGTGGCAACGGCAACGATGGCAATGTGGGTGATCGCGTAATCGCGCAACTCTTGACCGAGATGGATGGCATCGAGGGGCGCGAGGGCGTCATCGTTGTGGCCGCAACTAATCGGCCCGACATGATTGATCCGGCGCTACTGCGACCCGGTCGCTTCGATCTCGCAGTCGAACTGCAATATCCGAACGATCAGGAGCGACAGGCCATCTTCGCCATTCACCTGCGTGATCGACCCCTCGCAGCAGAAGTCAATATTGCCGAACTGGCGAAGATAACCGACGGGCGCAGTGGAGCGGATATCGAGGCCATCTGCCGACGAGCGGCGTTGCTGGCCTTGCGCGAGTGGATCGTGCCCAAATTCGGCCTGGGACAGGTGCAGGTCACCCAGGTCAGTGAGGAAGATACAGCCGAAAAGACAACGATGCCCCCAAGCGCGCAAACCGTCGGTCCGGGCAGCACAGTCGAGAGCATGCCAACAACCACAGGTTCTTTAGCCAATAACGCGCGTTTCCAGATTCGGCCCGAGCATTTCGCCCGCGCGATTGATGAGCAGCGCGAACGTTACGCGATACAGGAAGTGGCGGAGAAAGCACGCGAACGTCAGGAGCGAGGCAGGCAGCGACTCATCGAGAGAGCCGCGGACGAAGACGAAAGAAAACCGCTGCATGGCTTTTTCCTGTGGCTGGCGCGTTTATTCGGGCAGGCGTAAATCAGCTTTATGCAGAATAGTGTCATGTGATGCATCCTTTTCGCAAAATAAGGATGAGAGGAGCACTATATTTATAGACCGCTATACGATAGTGGGTACTATATACTTACACTCCCTATGTTGTTCATGGTATAATTCAATGAGGAGAGTATCTTCAAGACAGCGAAGGGAGGATATAGTGTTTCCATCACATGACAACTCCTCTTCCATCTCCCGTGAGCAAGTTACAAAGGCGTACATGAAAGCCATTGGGTTGATCGATGAGCGAGTAGCTCCATATTTGGGGAGGGCTACTACTCGTGCCCTGGTGCAAGGCGCCGCCAAACGTATCCTTGATACGTACCCCTTTCTCGCCTGTTTCGTGAATCGACCATACACCGACATCGTGCCATCCGTTATCCATGAATATCTTAGCGGTATTTCAGCACAAGAGCTTGCGCAAGGTTTCAGTCGCCTCATCGATGAGTGTTTTGCCGGACTCCGCGAGCTTACGGGTGAACTAATTGTTCCATCCCTTCATGATGAAGTCATCGAACAATTAGGGCAACAGCCGAAACATCCATAGCAGCCATGCCAGCACAGGAAGGGGGAAACATGGAGGGCCGCACACAATCGCTACCACCAATCCTGTCCAACCCACTACTCGCTACGCCTGAGCAACAAAACACACGCCTCGTCGTCATACGCGAAGAGTTAGAGTACCTCAACACGACTGGTAAACGTTTCGTCGCCGCAATCGATCGCTTCCAGGTTCACCGTGCTCTGCTCTCCGCGCTGCAAGAACTCTATAGCTTCTCCGCTTGCTGCATTCTGCTCAAGGGCGACCCATACGAACTCTTTATCATTCCCTGTCGTCCGCTGCATGCAACCTTCATCGAAACGATGATTCAGCGTATCGCCAGCGCGGCCAGCGCATTGAATTTCTCTCCCGTGACCGCCGAGCAACTTACGCACAGCGCCTACTTCGATGCTCCCGACGACATTGCCACCGCCCGCGACCAGTCCTTTACCGCCGATGCGACTGTCGGCTCCTGCCTCAGCATTCCCTTGATCGTTGAAAATCACATCATCGGCGTGCTAAGCCTTTTTGACCAGCAGGAGGATACGTTCAATACCAGCATGCTACAACTTACGGCGATGATCGCCGACTACGCCGCGGTGGCGCTTGAAAATGTACGCTTACGCGAGCGCCAGAACGCCTTGTGGCGCGATGCGGAACTCGAACGCGTGCGCCTGGAATTGATTATCAGCAGTATGGCCGAGGGTCTGCTGATCACCGACGCCGATGGCGCGATCAAATCGCTCAACACATCGGCGCAACAGTTGCTCGCGCAGGCCCATGTCAAATTTATGATCGGCTTACCACTGAATACGCTCACGGCCAACGATGCTATCACCTGGCTACCAAGGCTGGTCGAGATGATTCAAGAGGCGCTTACAGGCAAGACGGTCAAAAATCAAGAGTTGATCGCGAGCCAGTACGAGGAGCGCGTGCCGCTTACGCTGAGCATCAGTGCCGCTCCGCTCTACGACGCTGGTGGTTTGGAGAGGCGTTCTATCGGCGTGGTTGCGGTCCTCAACGACATCACCTCGAACAAACAGGTCGAACGCTTGAAAGATGACTTCGTTTCGGTCGTTTCCCATGAGTTGCGGACGCCGCTCACGGCCATCAAGGGCTACACGCAGCATTTAATTCGACGCATCGAACGTCGTGTACGCAAAGCCCACGAGTACAACGCGGAAAATCAGCAGAGCCCGGAGTCTCCTGAATACGACGATCTGCATAGTCTGGGCATCGTACAAAGTCAGACAGACCATCTTGAACGCCTTGTCAATGAGTTGCTCGATCTCTCCCAGGTGCAATGGAACCAGCTACGACTACACTACGAAACCTTTTCCCTGGCGCAACTCTTGATTGAGATCGTGCGCTCGATTCAGGCCAGCGCGGAGCAGCACCAGATTATGCTCACTATTGAAAGCACGATGACGGAGGTGGTGGCGGACCGCAATCGCATCGGGCAGGTCATCGGAAACATTCTGGATAACGCGGTGAAGTACTCACCCCATGGCGGTCCTGTACTGGTGAATCTGAAACGGCAGGACGACGACTTTTTTCTGGTCATGGTGCAAGACCAGGGTATCGGGATCAGCATGGAACACTTCGATCACATCTTCGAGCGTTTTTACCGCGTGCATAATACAGCCAATCAGGCTTACGCGGGCATTGGTCTCGGGCTCTATGTGGCGAAGGCTATCATTGGCAAGCATGGCGGGCAGATCTGGCTCAACAATAACCAGGGCATTGGCAGTACCTTTTACTTTACGCTACCGGTTGAACCGCCTACACACTCCTGACAGGTAAAGCCCCTTTTAAATCAGGTTTTAAAAATCCGATATAAAATCTAACGACCTAAAATCTAAAAGGAAAGGGACTGGTACAATTCACCAGGATTAGCGCCGAAGTGCGCGCGTACATACGAAGAGCCAAAAGCGGTAAAGTGAATTTTCGCCCATCTGGTGCGCAACATATACAGCGTCTGAAGCACACGCATCTCGCCCCACAAGGGATAACGCAGGTCGCGCATAGTATTTAGCAGGTTCGTCATACTGGTGAGCATAATGCCAACAACGACAATAATGACCTTCAACACTACATGTTTCCCCAACATAATGGGACTCAATGACGTGAATAGACCAATGTAGAGCATACAGCTAGAAACAATAGCGGGGAAAAGCACGTCCAGCCAGCGGAAGAAGAAGGTGGGTTCGTGCAACGCGATGAGTGTAAGCCCGTACGGGCCGACGCCCCAACCGATGAGTGGCTCGCGGCGCAACAGCACAACGACGATATGAGCGCATTCATAGAGGACAAACCAGAGGACCAGGAAGATACCCAGTTCCAGTAGACGATCGAAATGACCAAATAAACCCGGCATGAATGACTCCTCCATTAAGCGCGCTCTTTTTTAAGAGAAGCGCTCCATCACCCTATAGCGTAAGGCTATTCACTCTTCTCCTTTCATTATAAGCAATGCTAGCCATTCATGCAATGATCTGTAGCGTGGCATAGCTAGAAAGTTGTCGTGTTCTCGCGCCAACCATCCTCTCCCACCAGCGGCACAAACACGCACAGCCCCAGTGAACGTATCTTCTGGCCGTCGAGCACACGTTGTACAAGCAGTAGTTCTTGCGATTGCTGGTCGCCAATAGGAATCACCAGCAAACCACCGAGTTCCAGTTGCTCGACCAGATGGACGGGAATACGTGGCGCGGCAGCGGTCACGAGGATTCGATCAAAGGGTGCGTACTCAGACCAACCTAGAGAGCCATCCGCGACGGTCAACGAGACATTGCGACATCGACATCGCTCCAGGCGTTTAGCGGCCTGCTCGGATAGGGATGCATAGCGCTCCACACTGTATACCCAGGCGGCAAGTGCGGACAAGATAGCGGTCTGATAACCGGAGCCGGTACCAATTTCCAGCACACGCTCTTGCCCCGTCAAAGCCAACGCTTGCGTCATCAATGCAACGATAAATGGCTGGGAAATGGTTTGCCCATGCAGGAGTGGTAAAGGGCGATTTTCATAAGCGCGGTGCTGAATCGATCGATCGATAAAACGTTCGCGAGGCACGTGAAGGAGGGCATCAAGCACTTTTTTATCCTCAATGCCTTTTTCCTGCAAGGTCTGGATCAGCGATTGGCGTTGCTGTGCGAATCTACTCATAAACCTATCGTAGAAGTAGTATGGAAACGCTGTAAGATGGGTGCGGATAGTGCAATGAGAAGCAATACGAGGAAAAATTGTAGTATCGGGGAAGTAGCTTCAAAAAACCAGGCGCAAGCATCCTGCTACTCACCGGAATTCACTTTTCTGTTAACTGCTGACTATAAGATGGGCGATACTGGTTTCGAACCAGTGACCTTTCGCGTGTGAAGCGAACGCTCTCCCACTGAGCTAATCGCCCTTGAACAGGATAACTATAGCATTGGCCTCTCCAATTGTCAAGCATTTGCGTGGACAAACGCGGGTTTGCTATGCACAAACCTGAAAATTTATAGGGTTGAATCATGCGTTTGCTTGCTTTTCGGGCAAACACACTTGACAGAATAAGAACAAAATGCTATATTTATATTTGCAAATTGTAATATTCGTTGGGGAGAGTAACTACTTCCTCGTCGTCACGTAGATAGAAAAGACAGCATGCCTATTGGTGTGACCGCATGTGGTGCTCATCAATAGGAAAAAGGAGTATCTTTATGATAGGGTTGATCATTGTCGGGATCATCATCCTCCTTCTCCTCTTTTTCATTGTCCTGCCAGGGTTCCGCGTCGTGCAACAGTACGAACGCGGCGTGATCTTCATCCTTGGCCGTTTGACCGGAGCAAAGGGGCCTGGTCTATTCTGGGTACCGCCGATAATCACGCGTATGGTGAAGGTCGATCTGCGTATCATCACCATGCAGGTACCACCGCAGGAAGTAATCACACGCGATAACGTCACCATTCGTGTCACCGCTGTCGTGTACTTTCATGTCGTGAATCCAACCATTGCGGTGCAAAATGTCGTCAATTATGTTGACGCCACCATGCAGATCGGGCAAACCACGCTGCGTAACGTGCTCGGCCAGGCGGAACTTGATGAGTTGCTGGCACAACGTGTGAAAATCAACCAGAATCTTCAGACCATCATCGATGAGTACACTGAGCGCTGGGGCATTAAAGTCACCGCAGTAGAGGTCAAAGACATCGAACTTCCGGCAAGTATGCAGCGCGCAATGGCTCGTCAGGCGGAAGCGGAACGCGAGAAACGCGCCAAAATCATTCACGCCGAAGGTGAGCTCCAGGCCTCGACCCAGTTATCGCAGGCGGCAGCCGTGATCGGCTCCGAGCCGGGCGCATTGCAGTTACGCTATCTGCAAACCCTTACCGAGATCGCGGCGGAGAAAAACTCCACCATCATCTTCCCACTGCCAATGGATGTGATCGAGCCAATCATGAAAGCGATACGTCCGGCGGCGAGTAGCACGGAGCAGCCCAAACCAACGATCACTCCGACCTATCCGCCGAACGTCTATCGTGAGCAGGTTCCGCTGCAAGCGCAGCAGCAAGATGGTCATGTATCGACCGAAGCGTAACACAGTGTTTAGAGCTACGAAAGCTTTATAGCAGTCATACCTATGCTCACTTTTGACACTTTCATCCCTGGTACCACGTGTTTAAAGTGAGCATATTCATTCTCAAGAGGAGGTTTCAAGCATGAGAAGAACGTTAGCCAAATGGGTTGTGGGAGCGGTCGTGCTGCCAGCCGTGGTGCTTGTTCTGCGCAAACAAATTTTCACGTGGATCGACCAAAATATGTAATCGATGTTCATCTATGGCATCGATCCTGACATGCGCTATGATATACTGAAGAACACACATCATAGACGATCTTGAGAGGTGTCATAATGGAAGAAAAGACGCTTGGTTCCAATGTTTCCGAGGGACCACAGACAACCACTTCAACGACTGAAAACAAGACGATAACACAAACAGTACAGGCTCCTGCTTCAACGATCAAACCACCGGTTGTAGAGCATCGACAGGTGTATGGAACAGCGAAAACTGAGAATTTACGGGACTCCGGCACATGGCGGTGGCTCATTCCAGTTGCAGCCGTTGTTCTTTGCGCAGCCCTATTCGTCGTACCGCTGCTGATTCTTATCCCATTGCTCTACAACTCGATCGTAGCCATCTCGGCAGGGCCGCAACAGGAGGCGCAACTGCTCTGGCTATGGATTGTCATGATCATCCTGGAGATCGCTATCGCGATTGTCATCGCGCGCGGCATTCTCAAAATTTTTGTGACGCAGGCTGGCAACTATCGCAGATAGCAGATTGAGTACGAGTGGGTGCATGCATAAATGACTCGCCCGTATGAATCGTATAAAGATTTGGTAAATTGATGGAAGATAGGAAAATCCCGCGCAAAAGCGCTTGACAACTCATACCGCTTTCGGTAAACTCATTTACATAGGGTAGTTCTTTGATAGCGATTTCCAAAGCATTGAAGTTTAACTGCATTGTTTATGAACCAGCAACACACGATAGGAGGTGAGCTCTATGCACAAGTCACACAAGCGTGGATGTGCGCGACAAATAGGAGCTTATCTTCTCAGTATCATCGGGGTATAATAACTGAACTTTTTGTTCAGGAGTTTATTTCTGCTCGGCCTACGCGATCTGCGACGAGCACCCTCATGCGGCTCCTTTTTTCCCCACAACACTCTTTTATACTTCCCACCTCTATGGTTCGCATTCCAAACAACATAAAGGTGTCGTGAATTCATGTCATTAAAACTCCTGAGAGAAAAAGACGCGCGATGGAACGCACAGCAGCAAAAGGAAGATATGATAGCAGATAAGTGTACATCGCCCATCCCCGTTCACTGCTTCAGATTTCAACCCATGGTATGGGAGGAGCAGTAGCAACTTGCGTAGTTGGTTCTTTATCACATTCGCATGCACATATCATCATACAGAGCTACCTATCCTCAAAGGAGAGGAGGTGAAAGCATGAGAGGCAAGATACGCGATAAGCACGCCAAAGGGAAAAGCAGTTTCTCTTCTAGCGAAGGAATTGTACAGCGCCATCCTTATAAAAGGGAGTCCCGCACCGCGCTCTGGATACAAAACGATCCGGAGGACGAGGAGAACTACGATTTCAGCGAAGATGAGTTGGAAATCGGTGAGGCACAGGAAGAGCCAAAACGGTAATCTCTTTTATCTTCCTGTTCATATTTTTCGCGATAGCTGCCAGGATAGTAGTCCTGGCAGCTATGGCAAGCGCACCCTTCTCTCACTGGGCAGAAGGGTGCGCTTGCCATACGCTTCATACCAGCATCGGCTATGGTTTTCTCTCTTGCGAGGCGTTTAGCAGCGTCAACAACTGACGAGGGAGAACGATTGCGTACTCCTCTCCCAGACTCTCTACCACCTGTTTCAATTGTGCAGGCCCCATCGACCACGCGATTACATAGAGATTCAGGAATAGCGGTCGTTCCGGCATTGCGGAGGCAGCTCGTCTTATCAACCAGAGCGCTCGCTCTACCGTATCCGCCAGACCAAGATTGTGATATAGCGGCACCTGCTCAACAAATTGCCAGTGCGGCCTACGAAACCAGAAACCAGCGCCACTAAGCACTCCACGCACACCATAAGGGACAAGGCTGCGCACGAACTGCTGCTGGACACGGGTATCCGTGAAGGCCATGCCACGGAGACTGACGCGTGAAAGCAACGGCAAGCCAGCTTTATACAGGGCATCAGTATCCAGTATTTCGATCGTCGTCATACCCATTGCCTGCATCAACGCTCCCGTTTGCCGCAATAGCGTCTCAAGGTGTTCTTGCGGCCAGTTAGATGGAAACAAATATCCCGCCCCGCTTGGTCCCGCAACCAATTCATCGTTTTCACTGGCCGTTGAGAGATAATAGTGTGCCATCGCGGGGGCAACCTGGAGCAACACCGGCGCTAGCGTCCAGCCAATGGGCACAGAGCCGCGCGCCGGGTCCTGCCACAGATGCAGCAGGCGATGCTGGCAATACTGCAAGTTATCACCATCGCTCATGGTAAAAGAGAGATAGATTTTCTTTTGCGGTGGCAGCAAAGCGGGCTGATCATTGGTTGTAACCTGCTTCCTATCACTACGCGCAGACGCCAACAAGGAAGATGCAGGGGATGGAAGGGGTTGTTGGAACGAGGTCCAGACCTCTAAATTGGTGAAATAGTCGGAAGCGATAACCGCGATAGCCGACTGCGAGGTTAAAGCGACCCCACTCGGCTCGTGAATGAACCAGCCCAGATGGACCGCGCTGTCGGCATGGGAACGATAAAGGCGTTGCAACAAACGACGCTCGGACAGCATCCACCAGCAAAGATCAGCGAAGCGTGGACGAGAATCGAGCCAGTAGACAAAACTGTTGGTCGACACCAGGAACGAGCGTAGGCCACAAAATACCCGTGGATCAAGGCCAGCGATGATGCGCGTAGGGGCTGCGGGCAACAGATATCGCCACGCCCAGCGGTAGGCCTGCACGCGACTTTGCCAGGCATAAGTGCGCAGATCCTCCAATACTGAAAACCCATATTTGTCCTGTAATGTGGGCACAGAGGATGGCGCAACGACCAGGCCATTGCGTGGACCAGCCATAGTCGTCGCGACATTGATCGTATCGAGCAAAGCAGGGTCGTACACGATCAAACCCTGCACAACCTCGTGATAAGCATCCAGCAGCGCTGCAAACGCGCTTTCGCCGCTTTGTGGCACACGTGTTTGTGGTACATGCGCAAACGCGTGCCGCAACCAGAAAGTATCATCTTCGTTGATGATGAGATAGACGCGCGGCTGCGGACGATTGACCAGGCCAGCGAGAATAGTGGCCGTCATCTGCATATCGCTCGTTGCACCACGCAGATCGTAAATATGCAGATGTTGAAGAGGTTGAAAGGTGGGGATGAAACTTTCATGTTCCCATTGCATTCCGTCCATACGTATGTCGCTCATAAACTGCTTCCTCTTTCTTGCCAATAGGCTCATGCTCCTATTTTGACTCGATTTTACTGGACTCCGTTCTACTTGACCTCAATCGGGATAAGAGGTATGCTAAAACCATTCCGCTTGCTGTGATAATGGTATCACAGCGCTTGCCCAATGGCCCCTCACGGCCACGTTCCTCTCGTCTTTTGCAAACTCATAGTCGAGTCACAACAGAAAGGACTCATGGCATGGTAAAGAAGATGGATGCGCCAGAGCTTTTTCGTCCTCCCATTGATTTTCCCGATGTTACCTATGATCACCTGTTGCGTGCGGCTGCGGAACGAAACCCGGATCACCTGGCAATTGTTTATCACGATCTTTCATGGACCTATCGCGAAGTGGTTTCCATGGTAAACGGCATTGCCAACAGCCTGCACGAGCTAGGATTCAAAAAGGGCGAACGCCTTTGCCTTTTTATGGCGAACCGACCGGAGTATACGGTCACCTTTATTGCCGCCGCCTCGATCGGCGTGGTGGTCAGTCCGATGAACCCCTCGTACAAAGAGCGCGAAGTTCTTTATCAGCTTGAGAACTCGGAGGCCAGGGGTATCGTCATTCAACGAGAGCTTTTGCCCACCCTGCAAAAGGCATTGGCACAAACACCGTTGCCCAACTTACAGCACATTATCGTCACCGGCGACAGTGTGCCCGAAGAGTTGCCCGACGCCCTCTGCTTTGGTGCTCTTCTGCGCGCCGCATCCCCCAAACGTCCTCCTCATGTCGCTATCGAGCCGGATGATCTGCTGGCCCTGCCCTACTCGTCCGGCACTACCGGCCTACCCAAGGGCACCATGCTCACGCATCGTAATCTGGTTTCCAATAATTTACAGTTCACGACTGCGCTCAGCATCAGCACAAGCGATGTCGCGCTACTCTTCTTGCCGTTTTACCATATCTACGGTGTGATGCTCACTGGTAGTTTCCTGGCCTGTGGTGGAACGCAGGTGATGATGGAACGCTTCGACCTGCTGCAATCGCTGGAACTATGTGAGAAATATAAAGTCACCTACTACTACGCGGTTCCCCCCATCATCCTGGCGCTCGCCAATGCGCCCGTCGATCTCTCGAAGTTAGCGACCGTCAGGTATATCTTCTCGGGAGCCGCGCCAATGCCTGTTGAACCAGCGCGCAGACTACAGGAAAAGGCGTCTGTATTGGTAGTGCAGGGCTACGGACTGACCGAAGCATCACCGCTCACCCACTCGCAGCCGCGCGATTCATCGCTCGTGCGCCTGGGCAGCGTTGGCTTACCTACACACAATACCGAACAAAAAATCGTCGATATCGAGACGGGCGAACGCGAATTGCCACAGGGCGAGAGTGGAGAGCTGCTGATTCGCGGTCCACAGATCATGAAAGGCTATTGGAAAGCGCCGGAAGAGACCGCGAATACGCTGCGCAACGGCTGGCTGCATACCGGTGACGTGGGTTATATCGATGAGGATGGCTATACCTACATTGTCGATCGCAAGAAAGAGATGATCAAGTATCACGGCTTCGGCATCGCGCCCGCCGAATTGGAGGCGTTGCTGCTGGAACATCCCTCGATCATCGACGCGGCTGTGATCGGAGTGCCGGACGACGAGGCGGGCGAACTCATCAAGGGTTTTGTCATCCTGCGCAAAGACAGCGAGTTGACCCCTGATGAAGTGCTCGCTTTTGCCAATGGCAAACTGGCGGGCTATAAACGTATCCACTTCATCGAGATCACGAGCACGATTCCCAAAACCACGTCCGGCAAAATTCTGCGCCGCGAACTGAAGGAGATGGAAAAAGCGCGGCGTGCGTCCGTGCAATAGAACCAGCACAGAAACAGAAACAAGAACCGCTCCAGGTCGCATTCATCTGGAGCGGTTCTTGTTTCTATTTCTAGACGTTCGCGGTATTCTCAGGACAGACCGACCAGAAACAGTCCGCGAGACATAATTTCGCCCGCCAGCGCGCAGACAACCACCAGATATAACATGCCAGTGGCCGACTGGAAGGACCGCCCGCGGATCAAGATCCATGCCAGGCTGCCCAGCACCAGAGGCATAATGAAAGCTACCAGGACACGAATCCAGCCGATCGCACCAGCGCTCAACGGCGCGACGACAGGCGCGCCCGCGGGCTTAACCTGCCCTGGCGCTGGCGTGACCTGCGCGGTGACCGGAGTCTGTGACTTCGCGGGTTGGTTGACATTTGTCGTTGCTGGACCACTGACGATAAAGAAGATCACCTGCGCCATAACCGCGATCAAGACCAGCGAGGTCGAGAATTTGAGTGGTCGCTCGGAGAGAGCTGGTGTGACCAGATACCAGTGACCCAACCACATGGCAGTCATCACACCACCGAGCGCAAAAGTGGCCGCAAAGAAACTAGCAACGGTGAAGAGACCGCCGAGATTGCTGCCACCAAGCGGTCGAAAGATCATCGCGACCGTAAACAGTGTGAACAGACCCGCGGCAACGGTCGCGACACCACTCAGTAGGCGCAAGATACGCAAAGCGGAAGGACCCTTTTTCGGGGTGACCGGTTCAGCTAAACGCGCGACCACAGCTTTCCCCAGATTAGGACTCTGCACGCCCAGGTCTTCCTCCATATCTGATAGTTCCTGCGGGGTCGTAGTAGTCTCGACCGGTTGTAGATGCGCCTTCTCGCTCTGCACACCTGCTTTCTTATCCAAAAGGAGGAACAGGCTGTACGGAATCAATAATAAGAAGAAAAGCAATAGTGGCAGAGAAAGCAGGCCAGTCCAAGCTTTATCAAGTTGTGCGTAGGTGTTGAGCAGGGCAGGGGTAGCGAAGCCTTGCTGGAACCAGTAGGTCAGGCCCGCCAGAAACAAATAGATCAATGCATATGAGATCAAGAAGCCGCGCTTCACCTCGTTGCGCCAATCGAGAAAGACGAGCACACTCACAGCGCCAATCGAGACCTCGGCCATGACGATAAAAAGGACTAATGGGAGCGTTTGTAGCATGATATCTTCTATCCTTTAGTAACCTTTGCAGAAGGAAATGATTGCTCTGAATAATTGCTCAATGATCGTGTTCGCTAATCGCTAAGATTATAGCGCTGTTCGCGAATCCTCACAACTTTTGCACGCGTGTCCCAGTCATTGACAGGCTCAACACATTCCATTACACTACAACTGGTGCATCCTGCCCATCTTCAACGTCTTTAGTAGCAAACATAAGAGAGACAGCTATGCCACGTTGCCCCAACCCTCAATGTCAGACCGACTACCCAGCCGGGACCAAGCAATGCACAAATCCATTCTGCCTCTCGATCTTGCCCGAGGCGTTGCTCGCGGGCCGCTATCGCATTGAGACGATGATGGGACGCGGCGGTATGGGCGCGGTCTATCGCGCGAGTGACACATTCGAAACCGAGCACATCGCCATCAAAATTCTCATGCCGAGCCTGGGCAATATCGATCTGGATACCGCGACCGAACGCTTTCGGCGCGAGGCTCGCTATGCGCATCAGATCAAACACATCAATATTGTTCCGGTCCTGAACTTCGGGCAAGATGGCGATATTTTCTACATCAGCATGCCACTAATCACCGGTGGCACGCTCAAAGCATTACTCAAACCCGGTCAGCCACTTCCGACACAGCAGGCGCAACGCTATCTCAATGAACTCGCAGACGCCATCGACGCCATGCATCAGCACCCACAGCACATCGTACACCGCGACCTGAAACCATCGAACCTGCTGATTCACCAGGATGATGGACGCCTGCTCGTGACCGATTTTGGTATCGCGCGCGCGATGGAGGACGAGAAACGTCTGACCATGCGCGGTGGCTCGCTGGGCACGGAACACTATATCGCACCGGAACAACAACAGGGCAAGGCCGAACTCGCCAGCGATATCTATGCCATGGGCGTGATCGCCTATCAGATGTTCACTGGCCTGCTACCGTTTCAAGCGGTCGTGAATACACATGCTGTGGAACTTCCAAGGCCCAGCAGCATCAACACAGCCCTTCCTCCCACCATCGATGCGGTAATCTTGCGCGCGATCGAAGTCGAACCGGCCAGGCGTTATCGCTCTGGACGTAGCTTCGCCGACGCAATCAACGATGCGCTAGCAATTGGCGACATCTGGTCTGAAGAGACGATCGTTGACGCCATTCCTGATACTGTTGTCGTGCAAAGAAAAGAAAACACGATTATTCGCACGATCATTGCTGAAAATCCCTGTGGAGTATGTGGGCGCGAAAACCGCAACGGCTCGCGCTTTTGCCGTTACTGCGGACACACCCTGGCCGCAACGTCTGCCCTCGCCACCGAGGTTTATCAGGTAGGTTACACCAGCGACGCGGGCCAGGCACAGGATAACGAAGATGAACTGCTGATCGTGCAGGGCATCAGTCTTTCGCTGCCACCCCCGCCCCGCTCTTTCGGCCTTTTCGCCATCGCCGATGGCCTGCGCGGACCGCAAGGACGATCGGCTGGCGGACACGAAGCCAGCGTGCTGGTCGCGGAGACGGTCGCCGATGTGTTGATCCCACTGCTTTCTACGCACACGGAGATAACGAAGCCACAACAGAGCCATCAATCCGGGAATGGCGCATCTTCGCCACGGCAAAGCCGGGTGAGCAACGCGGATGCGAGCATCCAGCAATGGATACGTGACACCATTCATCGCGCCAATCGCGTCGTCTATCACTGCAACGCCGATTACGATACCACTATGGCGAGTACATTGACATTGGTCTTCATTTACAACCATCTGCTCTACATCGCCAGTGTCGGTGATAGTCGCGCGTACTACTATAAACCCGCTTCCAGTACACAGCCAGCCCGCTTTCGCTCGCTTACAAAAGATGATATCATCGCTGCCGTCCCAGTAGCGAACCAGCAGGCTCAGTCGGAGAGTAAGGAGAACGCTACACCAGCGACATATTATCGCTATTTAGGCCAAAATTATTTTCTCGCCAGCGAAATAAGTCGTTACGAGGTCGAGGCGGGCGATATGATCTTGCTATGCAGCAATGGACTCTGGCAAAGTTTGCCGGATGAGCGGATCAAAGATGTGCTTGCCTATGGTGGCGATGTGCAAAAACTAGCGTTCAAACTGGTCGAAGGGGCCAATAATGCTGGAAATACCGGCAACGTCAGCGTCATTCTCGTTCGTGTGTAGTCAGCGGATCAGCTCTGCACCGCTCACTGGCAAACGCGAGATGTATCATGGTACATCTCGCGTTTACCTGTGTTCCATTATGCCGGACGCAATAATAACCAGCAGCGCAACAGTTCCGCCACGCTCCACGCCTGCGCGAAACAGCCACCAGGAGTAAAGGGTGGCTCCGGCTCCATCACTTCGTCGATCATGCCCAGGCATGTCTTTGTCAATTCATCAACCAATGGCGTCAAAAGCTGACGTAAAGCGGCGCGATCGCGACCAATACGCAAGTAGACATCGACATACGTCCCCAATAACCACGGCCACACGGTTCCCTGGTGATAGGCACCGTCTCGCATACGCTGATCTCCAGCGAAATGTGCATGATACGCGGGATCGGTCGGACTCAGCGAGCGCAGTCCGACTGGTGTGAGCAAATGTTCCGTGACCTGCTGGAAGATCGCCTGCACCTGTAGCTCCGTCAACAAATCGCCCGTGAGTGACGCGGCGAAAAGCTGGTTGGGACGCAGAGAGCGGTCGTTACGTCCAGAGACGCCCGCAACATCGACAACATCGTAGAGGTAGCCACCATCCTCATACCAGAAACGACGCGCAAAGTTTTGTCGTACATTGTTGCGCAAATTGCTGTAGTGGGTCGCATCCATCGCCATGCGCACCGCCCAAGATTCCATCAGCGTGAGCGCATTGTACCATAATGCATTGATCTCCACTGGTTTGCCCCAACGTGGCGTCACTACCATCTCATCGATTTTGACATCCATCCAGGTCAACTGGGTACCGGCGGCTCCTGCCCGCAACAAGCCATCCTCCGTGTCCATGCCGATACCATAATCCGTCCCCTGCACATGCCATTGAATGCTCTCGCGTAACAGCGGAAAAAGTTCTTTCAACAACGTCCAGTCCTGTGTGTAGGCGAAGTAACGTCCCAGCGCGTGAAACATCCACAACGTCGCATCGACGGTATTGTACTCCGGCTCCGCACCACTATCGGGGAAACGATTGGGGATCAAACCTCGCCGCGAGATGAGCGCGAACGCTTTGAGCAGTCCACGCGCCTCACCGTAGCGGCCCGTGCACAATAACAGGCCGGGCAACGAAAGCATAGAGTCTCGTCCCCAATCGGTAAACCAGGGATAACCGGCGATGATTGTTTTACGCTCGGGCGAGAGCCGTACAGATGGACGCTTTTTGGTGGTATTGACATAGTCGGGGCGCGCGACAATGAACTGATCGGCGGCAACAACCAGGCGGGCAAGCGTGGGGTCCTCGGTTTGCAACTTCGAGCGCGCGGACCGATCGGGGTCGGCGGAGGTCAGAAGGTGACGATCGCGCCGCTGATGGCGCTGCAACGATTGCATCACCACCTCCTCGTGCCGCTCGCTACCATAGCCGTAGCGCGCCAACGCATCCGTGCCTTCAGCGCTCAAAACCAGCGTTCTCCTCATACCAGGCGCCAATGTCAGATGAAAAATACCGGGCTGATAGCTATCTTCCTGCGCGCGCAAGCCGCGTTCAGCATCTTTACGATGCCAGAGGTGCCAGTACCAGAGTCCAGTAGGCGTGAACGAAACTGAAGAATCGACGATCAGATGGTAGAGAGGGGAATCAGGTCGCGCCTGTACGTCACACATATTTTCGGCAAAGGTAACGAGATAATGCCACTGCGGGGCACCTTGCATGGTACGATGGTGATCGCGTGACACACAAAAAGGCGCGATATCTACGGTCACCGTATTATTCTGACGCTCAGGTGCTTCGTTGAAGGAGCCACGCAAGGTATACTGAACGTAGGTCGTATTCTGCCCATACTCCATCCAGATACGTTTTTCCAGCATGAGCGTCGGGCTCAGACGATAGGTAAAACAGGGAATAACGCCCTCCAACACGACAGTATCAAGATAGGTATATCCCTGCGGATCAATAGTGCCATCCTGGTATTCGTTCGTGCCCAGTCGTAGGCGCTCGCCACTGGGAAGATATACGTCCTCATCGACTTTTGTCACCAACACTGTACGTTGCACTGGCGGGTGTAAAGCGGCAACAAGTAGGCCATGATAGCTACGTGTCGTTGCCCCTACTACCGATGTCGCCGCGTAACCACCCAGGCCATTAGTGACTATCCATTCTCGGTCGAAGCCTGCTCGAACATCGTGACAGATGTCACGATCCAGGCGCAAGTTCCAGACATTGGACCGCGAATACAGCTCTGTAAATGCTTCTTGCTTCTGGACCATAGCTCTTTATTCCTTTTTTAAGGTGTTCCTACCTTTCCTACTGATGCTAGTAGCATCCCATTTATATACGGATGACAATGATGGAAGGCTGATATATCATGAGCCAAAAACAGTTATTTCCGCTAGAACATGCCCAGGATGTGGACTTGTTTAAGTGCACTATTCTAACACTGAACGCATACGTCGCAACGCTTCCACCAGCCGCTGCTCTGGTTCCGTAATCGAAATACGCATATATCCTTCGCCTGCCGCCCCAAAGTTTGTGCCGGGAGTAACAAAAACACCTGTCTTCTCAAAAAGCCAGTTGGCGAAATCACGCGAGGTGAATTCCTGTGGCACGTGCGCCCACACGTAGAGACCAGCCTGCGGTAGTGCTGCCGTTAAACCAAGCTCATTACATCCCTCCACCAGCAAGTCGCGTCGTTTTTTGTAGACCGCGTTGCGCTGTTCCAGCCAGCCAGGGGGCAGTTGTAAAGCCTCGATGGCGGCATATTGCACTGGGCGGAAGATACCACTATCGATATTGCTCTTCAAACGCCCGACTGCGTCGACCAGTTGTGCATTGCCAACGAGCATGCCGATACGAAAACCGGCCATATTATACGTTTTGCTCAGCGAATGTAGCTCAACAGCGACATCGAACGCACCGGGCACTTGTAGCAGGCTGACCGGACGAAAATCGTCGAAATAGACCTCGGCGTAGGCCATATCATGGATGATGATGAGGTCATGGCGTTGCGCGAACGCCACCGCACGCTCAAAAAAGGTCAGGTCAGCGCATGCCGCCGTCGGGTTATTGGGATAGTTGAGCCAGAGCAGGCGCGCCCGCGCCAATATACGCGCTGGAATGCTTTCCAGGTCCGGCAGGTACCCATGCTGCTCCTGCAAAGGTAGGAGATAAGGTTCTGCACCCAGCGTGGTCGCACCCGTCACGTAGACAGGATAATATGGATCGGGCACGAGGGCAATGTCGCCCGCGTTCAACACCGCTTGCGCGGCATAGGCCAGCCCCTCTTTCGAGCCGAGTAGCGGCAGAATATCGCGCTCCGGCGTGAGCGCGACACCGAAACGACGCTCGAACCAGTCCGCGATCGCCTCGTGCAGCTTACGCATACCACGATATTCGGGATAGCGATGATTTTCACCATCCTGCATACTCTGACAGAGGCGCTCGATCACAGCGGCGGGCGCGGGCAGATCGGGGTCACCCATCGAGAGTGTGATGACATCGACACCCTGCGCCTGTCGCTCGGCGATCTTTTTCTTGGCGTCGGCAAAGTGATACGGTGGCAGGTTATTAATCAGGTTCGACAATTGCATAATAAAGGCTCCTCGCATCCTTATAAATAAAAAAAGAGCGGGAAAGGCAAAGATGGGCGATCACACGACAAGACAGGCCCATCTTTCCCTCCCAACTGCGCTCAATCCATCGGCTCGGCTTCATACCAGTTGCGGCCTATCTTCATCTCGACCTTGATCGGCACATTCAGCTTCGCAACCCCCTCCATCTCCTGCTTGATCAAAGTGCGCGCATGCTCTACCTCCTCGACCGGCACCTCGAACGCCAGTTCATCGTGCACTTGCAGAATCATGCGCGTCTTCATACGCTGCTCTTTCAACTGGTGGTGCAAGCGAATCATGGCGATCTTGATGAGATCGGCATTCGAGCCTTGAATGGGCATGTTGATGGCCTCACGTTCAAGCGCCTGCCGCTCTGTATGCGATAGCGCTTGCATGTTGGGGAAAAAACGTTTGCGTCCATACAGCGTATTGACATAGCCCTGCAAACGCGCCTGCTGCAATGTACCATCCACATAGACCTTCACCATGGGGAATGTCTCGTGATAGCGACGAATAAACTCGGCGGCATCCGCGTTCATCATGCCCGTCACCTGCGCCAGGCCAAAAGCGGACTGCCCGTAGAGCACCGCGTAGACAACCGTTTTCGCCAGGCGGCGCTGATCCTTGGTCACCTGCTCGACGGGCACACTGAATAACGAGGAGGCAGTAATGGTGTGAATATCTTCATCGTTGCTAAAGGCCTCGACCAAACGTGGCTCATGCGTTACGTGCGCCAGAATACGCAACTCGAACTGCGAGTAGTCGGCGGTCAAAAACAGGTAGCTGGGATCGGCGATGAACGAGCGGCGGATCTGCCGCCCGAGATCGGTGCGCACTGGAATATTTTGCAGATTCGGATTGCTGGAAGAGAGCCGACCACTGGATGCGATGGTCTGGTTGAACGAGGTATAGACACGACCGGTAGTGTGATCCATCAAGGTAAGCAGGCCATCGACATAGGTTGACTTCAGCTTGCTCAACTGGCGGTACTCCAGGAGATGATCGACCACAGGATGTTTCCCATGCAAACCTTCGATGACATCCGCGTTGACCGAATAGCCGGTTTTTGTCTTTTTGCTGGTCGGCAATTTCAATTCGACGAAGAGCACATCGGCCAATTGCTTGGTCGAATTCACGTTGAATTGATGACCAACAGAACCGTAAATCTCCTCGACCAGCACATGCAGCTGCTGCTCTACCCGCTCGCCGAAGGCACGCAAGAAATCCGCGTCCAGCGCGACTCCGTACAGTTCCATCTGCATCAGCACAGGAATCAACGGCTGCTCGATATTCTGGTAGAGGTCCCACAAGTTATAGCGTTGCAAAATTGCCTGAAGGGGAGCGACCAGCCGCAAAGTCATATCCGCGTCCGCACCCGCGTAGTCGGCAGCTTTTTGGATCGGCACCTGCGCCATGCTGATCATTTTGCTAGCGGTACCGATTAAATCGGTGATCGGCGTCATCATATGCCCAAAGCGTTGAAAGACCTGATCCTTCAATCCCAGGCCGCGGCGGCCTGGTTCAGCGAGATACGCGCCGACCATGGAGTCAAAAGCCAGGCCAGCGACGGTAATACCATAGCGCAAGAACATGGCGATATCGTATTTGGCGTTGTGCATGTACTTGTGTATGTGCTCGTTCTCAAGCAGCGGACGCAGCTTTTCCAGTACGTACGCTATGGGTAGTTGCATACCCGGCTCCTGCCCATCGGGGGTTGTGGTGTGACCGACTGGAATATAATAGGCCTCACCGGGCGCCATCGCCAGTGAGATGCCGACCAGTTCCGCCTTACGCGGTTCCTCGGAGGTTGTCTCGGTATCTAACGCGAAGTAACCAACATCAGACAGGCTCTTGACCAGAATGTGCAGCCGCTCCTGCGTGTCGACGATCATGGTGTTCGTTTGATACGACGCATCGGTGCTGGAGAAGAATGGCGAGGGCGGGGATAACGGTTCGGGTAGGTGCAGCGTGTGTACCGCCTCCGCTTCTTCATAAACTGATGGCACCTCGAACAAGCTGAGTTGCGATGGACCATCCTCCTGCTGGATCGAGGGCTCGGTCTCTATTTGCGTGCTGTTAGTAGAAGCAGCATGTGTAGCTACGCTGACACGCGCGCCACTGGTCACTAGTTTATCAGCGCTCCCATGCTCGCCTGGTGGTAGTGGAGGTGGCATAATTGAAACGACGCCAATAGGCGGTGCATAGACGCTATTCTCCTGCGGCTGGACATTCTCTGTAGCATCATTCGCGGTCCCATTTTCTTGTGGTTGTGCTTCCGCGCTCGACTCACCCTCGGCCTGTGCTGAGGTATCATGGATAGTCGTCTCGATGCCCAGTTGATGAAAAAGGGCGAACGCGCGCTCGACCAGCGAACGAAACTCTAATTGGCGGAAGAGGGTCACCACACGATCGCCATCGACATGCGTCAACTGGCACGCTGGTAGATCCAATTGCACTGGCACATCGAGCACGATTGTTGCCAGGTATTTACTCTGACGCGCCTGCTCAGCGTACTGCTCGAACAGGTTGCGCTCTTTCGGTTTCAACTCCTGCGTATGCGCCAGGACGCCCTCAAGATCGCCATAATCGCTGAGCAGGCGGGTCGCGGTCTTTTCGCCGACACCAGGCACACCAGGAATATTATCGGATTTGTCTCCGACCAGGCCCTTGAAGTCCGGCAACTTTTGCGGCGCGAAACTGTAACGCCTTTCCACCTCGGGTTCGTCGTACTCCGTCACCTCGGTGATACCACGTTTCGCCACCTTCACCAACACATGCTCATTGACCAGTTGCAGAGTGTCCATATCGCCGGTGTAGATAATCGTATCGGCCCCCAGCTGGCGGGCTTGCACCGAGAGCGTTCCTAGTACATCGTCGGCCTCGAAACCCTCTTTTTCATAGATCTTGATGCCGAAGGACTGCACCACTTCGCGAATGCGCGCGAACTGAGGTCGCATATTATCGGGCAATGGAGGGCGCTGTGCCTTGTAAAGCGCATACTCTTTATGTCGAAACGTTGGGCTCGGGAGGTCAAATGTTACCGCGATATAATCAGGACGTTCCTCTAACAGAGCTTTCATCAGCATCGAGGTAAATCCAAACGTTGCATTAACAGGCTCACCTGCGCTGGTGGATAAATCTTCAGGCACCGCGTGAAACGCGCGGTGGATGATCGCATTCCCATCGATGAGAATAAGTCGTTTCCGTTTCATTGCTTTTTCCATATCAGATCAAACACTCCCTGACACCATTCGCTACTTTATCTATTCCAGGCCTCACGGCAAAATATGGCAATGCTATACAAAAGCTAGTCACCCGCTACGAGTTCTTCCTGCTGTATTTTAGTATGTTTGTGCCGAGATGTATAGTATAGGTAATAGCTAACTGGCAGGCAGCGTTATATCATTTGCACTTATCCCACAAAACCAGGCAGCCCAAAGCGAGCATAAACGAGAGAGGTTTGAATAAGTTAACCTTTCATCAGCACGTCCTGAGGTTATTTTTACATTCTTCATTCTCGTTCATCTAAAGAGCCAATACTCGATGAGGACTATCAATTAATAGTAAGGTAGCAAGGTAGGAGAAAAACAATGGCTGAAGAGCAACAAGAAGAACTGTTAACGGTGCGCGAGGTCGCTAAAAGACTGCGTGTGGATGATACAACGGTGCGTCGATGGATCAAAAGTGGAGCACTGGAAGCGATTGCGTTACCACATCGAGGAAAACGCCAGGCATATCGTATCAAAAGGTCGACATTGGACGTTCTTCTTAGCAGTAGCTCGCTCCCAGAGGCGTAGGAATACGTCGGGCACGGGTTGATGGGCTGATAAACATGGGTCATGGAGACACATCCAGGTTGCTGACGCCTGTTGAGGCCCATAGGCTACCCTGTTTTATCGGTGCCCGCTATGGGCTAATTGTCTTCGTAGTTTACTTATACATATCTGCCTCGTTATTTCTAGAAAAGTAGTAGTGTGAAAAGGGGCAGAGCGGCAGGGAAAAATTCCTGTAATCATTGCTTTGGCAAAGGACATACTATCGCAGAAGATATATGGAGAGCCTATTATGAGAATAGCGGTACTTGGCGGTGCGGGTTTTATCGGTGCGCATCTCACGAAAGCATATTTGCAGGCAGGGCATGATGTCTGTGTCATAGATAACCTGGCAGGTGCAGCCGCCGAAGCGGTTGACGCACGTGCGCGTTTTTACGCGGTCGATGTGCGCGATGAAAAAGTGCATACTATTCTGCAAAAAGAGCGTCCCGATGTTGTCAGCCATCACGCGACGCAGCCGCAGGAAAGTGTGCGGGGCGAATACGTGCTTGCGGATGCCGATGTGCATATTCGTGGTCTGCTGAACGTGCTGGAAGGATGCGTCAACGCATCCGTCAAGAAAATCATCTTCGCGTCCAGTGGCGTTAATCTGTACGCGGGCGCGAGCACACCGCTTCAGATCGTCAATGAAGAGACACCCCTTCATCCATTGCATGCCCAGGATGTCAGCAAAGCGGCGGGCGAGTGGTATGTGCGCCTTTACACCCAACAGCATCGTCTCCAACACACTATATTGCGCTACGCCGATGTCTATGGTGAAAGCGATCCACACCATCTGCATCACCCGGTGAGCCATTTCGTCAGCGAGTTGCTCGCTCAACACCAACCGCTTATCTATGGCAGTGGTGAGAACGCACGCGACCACATCTTCATCGACGATGTTGTGCAAGCAAATATGCTTGCCCTGACGCGCGGAGAAAACAAGACGTTGCACATCAGTTCCGGCCAGGGATATACGACACGCCAGCTGTATCAAACCGTGGCGCGCGCGCTGGGTAGCACGATCGAGCCTATGTATCTGCTGGAAGCACGCGACACCCGTTCCACCATCATCCTCGACCATACACGCGCGAAACACGATCTGGATTGGCAGCCACAATGGACATTCGCGCAAGGCATCTGCCGCGCGGTCGCGCAACTACGCACGCGTTACGAACAGCAGGAAAACGCGGCACAAGCTGACGCAGCGCAAGAAGCGACCCTTATGCACGCCTGATAGCTGTAGGCAGAAAAAAGTCAGGATACAGTTTTGTATCCTGACTTTTTTTCTGCCTGGTAAGAGGCTTACTGTTGGAGTCCTGTAACGACACGCGCGTATTTTTCCGCCAGGGCCTGCGCCTGCTCATTCGAGACAGATTCGGCGAAGACATGAAACACCGGGCTGTCCGCGTCTGGCAGCACGAGCACCCACTCTTTACCGAGGTCGATCTTGATGCCATCGATAGGCTTGGAGCGTCGTTCGCGATACTGCTCACTCAAAATGCGCATCACCTTGCCCTTACTCTCCCACGGACAGGTCACCAACGTACTGCTCATATAGTAGGCGGGCAGATCGTCGACGACTTCGGAGAGGCGCATATCGAAGGTCGCGAGCAACTCCAGCAGTTTGGCGACCGCGAGCATGCCATCGAACGCGGGATGCATCTCTGGAAATGCGAATTGTCCGCGCCCATCGCCCACCAGCACGACACCCTCGCGCCCGGCAGCTGTCATCAGTGCGTGCGCGAGCACTTTGGTATGCTGAATATGGCCCTCATAACGTTGCGCGAGATGCTGTAACACGCTCGGCGCGGTAACGGGAGCGGCGACCGTACCATCATGGTGGCGGCGCAAGAACAGGCTGGTCATGACCGCCAGCAGTTTCATGCCATCGAGAATGCGACCGCGATCGTCGATCACCGAGATACGTTCGCCGCTTGGATCGATGCGTATGCCCATATCCGTATTCAATGTCGAACTGACAGTTGCCAGGCGCTGCATATCCTTGCTCAGACGATCGGTCGCACGCGTGGTCTGTCCATCGTCACTGCCGGAATTCAGCACGATGACATCACAGCCTAAATCGGTCAGAATGCCAGGTAACATTTCTGCCGTGCTACCATGTGCATAATCGACCACAAGCTGGAATTTCCGCTTACGAATCACATCAGAATCGACGACCTTATGGAATCCTTCGAGATAGTGGCCCACCACATCGGTATCACTGAGCACCTCGATCGCGCCGATCTCATCTATATACACGCGGCGGAAATCTTCGCGGAAAAACAGATTCTCGATCTTGCGCTCGATCGTCTTGTTGATGTCCAGACCATTTTGATCGAAGATTTTGATGTCGACGACGCGTTGATCGAAAGGCGAAACGGTCACATGCACGCCGCCCTTCGCGTCAGTGGTACGAATAAAGTAACGCGCAACCGGCAGAGGTACCTGATTGATGTCGTGGACGTTGATACCAGCCGAGGGCAGACCGGCGTTGATGCCGCGTTTGATCATACGCGAGGAGCGGTTGGCGTCGCGATTGAGACAGACGACAGAGCCTTTGGAAAGAATACCCCCGTAGGCCGCACCAAGCTTGGTGGCGAACTCTGGTGTTAGATCGACATTGACCAGTCCACTGACACCGTAGCGGCTGAAGAGGTTACGGCGTCCCTGTGATCCCCAGATGATGCTGGTATTGACGACCGCGCCCGCCTCGACCTCTTTGTCCGGCCAGACCTTCACATTGGGCTGCACAATTGCGCCATCCTGAATAATCGAGTTGTCGCCGATCACCGACCCCTCGAACATCACCGCCTTGCTCTTGATAGTGCTCGAAGAGCCGACAATAGCCCCACGCAACTCGGCACGATCCCCAATGTACGAATTGTTCCACACAATGCTGCGATCGACCTGCGCACGCTCGTCGACAATCGTGTAGCTACCGATCATGCTAGGTCCGTGGATAATAGCGCCGGAACGCACCTTGGAATCGCGTCCGAGGTAGACCGGGCCGAAGATCTGTGCGTCTTCGGCGATCTCCACGCCTTCTTCACACCAGGTGTTGTTACCAATCTTCTGCGCATCGATTTCCAGGTTGACATTGCCTTGTAAGATATCGGCATTGGCGCGCATATACTCGCTCAAGTTACCGACATCGCACCAGTAGCCGCTGGGCGCGACATAGCCGTAGAGCGGGTCGCCCTGGCGCAGCATCATTGGAAAGAGTTCCTGACTAAAATCAAACTGTTTATTTTTCTCGAAGTACGAGAAGATCCTGGGATCTAACACGTACATACCGGTGTTGATTGTATCGCTAAACACTTCGCCCCAGCTCGGCTTTTCCAGAAATTGGGTGATGTGCCCATCTTCATTGGTGATGATCACGCCATATTCCAGGGGATCATGCACGTGCGCGAGCAGCAGCGTCGCAAGAGATTTTTTCTCGTTATGATAGTTAATTAAAGCCGTCAGATCGTAGTCGGTGAGGGCATCGCCGCTGATCACGAGGAAGGGCTCGGTCAGTTGATCCTCAGCATTCTTCACACTACCAGCAGTACCTAAAGGAACATCTTCTCGTGAATAGGTGATATGCATACCAAATTGAGAACCATTGCCAAAATAGTCCTCGATATTACTCGCCAGGTACTGGACGGTGACAACGACTTCAGTGATGCCATGACGTTTCAACAAATGCAGAATATGCTCCATCACAGGCTTGCCTGCGACAGGCACCATAGGCTTGGGGCGCCGAATCGTCAATGGTCGTAGCCTCGATCCTTCCCCTCCGGCCATAACAACCGCTTTCATAGAGGCCCTCCTTGTAGTAGGGCAACATACATAGTCGCCCTGGCTGCTTGTTGTTGGGAAAATAGAAAGACGGCGTAGCTATGCCACGCCGTCCCATCTGCTCCACCTACTTCATTGTACAACAGCGACAAAACCCCTAGCAAGTTGCTCAGCTGAGCCTTTTGCTATGCTACTTGTTGCAAAAAATCCAGGTGATTGTTCAATTGTATCAACATATACCTATTGATTGTAACAGATTTGTGCACTTCTTCGTGGAATACATGTTACCACTCGCTCAATTTACCATGCTCGACCAGCCAACGCACGAAACCATGGTGATTTTTTTCTCTGATTTTTCTTTGTTCGCGGTACCGCTCCTGATACCTTTCTTGTAGTTGGATCAGGCGCTGCGCCTCTTCGACAGTGAAACCCTCATCCAGGAGGGCATCGACGAGCAAGTCTACATACTGTGATTGCATAAACACGCCTCCTTCCTTCGCAACTCATATATCCTGAGGACGACGAAACTTTTATACTTGTTCAGGCTAAAAAAACATCATACCGATAGGTATACAGTGGCACACGATGAGGTAGTATGATACAGCGCATAATGGTATGCACTCTACCTGTTATCGCTTACCGTTGAAGATAGACACCATCGTCGAATAACAAAACCATCTCCCCCGGACGAGCATGGCATCGTGTGTAGATTTGGGCTAACTGAATAGGTCGTATAGATCCGACAGTGATAAGACGTGGGATAGGCGAGAAAAGGGTAGTATTGCATTGGCTTTTTGCTACTCCCATTTCCAACACTACTTACAATAGTATAGCACAAATAGTAAAAGACAAACCACCTTTCGCTTCACCACGACTAAATTCCTAGCGCAAATCAGCGATCTCACCGCCGTGATAAAAATATCCCTGTCAAAAGTCTTGACAAGGTTTGATACTCGATGCTATACTTATCCCATCGAAAGGAGGTGGTGTGTAATGCATGAACGTAGTCGCTGCACAAGCAGCGGTGTAACTTCTCACACCTTCCAGACGAGAGGGAACGAGCGCTAGTTCATTTTCTCTCCTACCTGGCTTTGGAGCTTGGTGAAGGTTGAAAAAACACTGGTAGGCAGCGAGTTGCTTCCTGCTTGTGCAGCAGCACCAGAGCGAGGACTTTATAATTATTGTCCTTGCCCTGGTCTTTTTTTACCCTGATGCCTCTCATCAGTTTCTTCCATACCTCCTGCAAAGTTGTGGCTCGCAAGGGCGGCTTCGATTGCATACGCGCGGATCGCGCCTATTTCTACTCACCTGATCGTTCCGTTTACCTGATAGCTCTTCCATAGAGCAAAACGTGTCTCGCTTTGACGTGATACAAGGTAAGTGCACAAGAAACGCTTATGCGTTGTGGCATGAAAAGGCACAAACGAAAAACAGTGACACTCTTGTTTGACAAAATGCCCGCTTTCTGCTACTATACAGCTTAGCTTACAGCGGTAGAACGTCTTTCAAACGATGCTTTTATGCTGTTCGTACCTTTGTATCGAATAAGCTATATAAGACGTTCTAAAAAATAAGGAGCAGATAGGCTGCATCAAAACGTTGGTGATGACATATTCTTGTGTATTCACTAGAAGCAAGGATAAGAGGTTGAACGACATTCAGGATCTCGCTTTTGCGCAACTGGACATTCCTGCCATACAGGACCACCTGGAAACAATGCTCCTTGGTTTCGGCGATCGCCTATTTTACCAGACAACCATTGACTCGACCAACACACGCGCGATGGCACTTGCACGTGCTGGCGCGAAAGAGGGCACAGTTGTGCTCGCGGACAGTCAACTGGCGGGTAAGGGTAGGTTAGGACGACGCTGGATAGACGTGGCCGGGTGGAATGTTCTCTCTTCAACCATCCTGCGTCCCCTCTTTGCACCGCATTTTCTGGTGATGATCGCATCACTCGCTGTCGTCAAGACCATCGATGACCTGTGCGCGCTTCCTGCGACCATCAAATGGCCCAATGACGTACTCGTCGACGGACGAAAAGTTTCGGGCATTCTCATTGAGACCAGCCATGATCAGCAAGGCCAGCTTGTGGCCGTTCTGGGCATTGGCGTCAATATCCATGGTCATATCTCCCAACCGCTGGAGGCAACGTTCGATACGCAGATCAACGCCATTTCACTACAAGAAGCTTGCGGCCATACACTTAGCCGAGAACGCTTTATCGCGCGTATGTTGAAGTATATCGAGCAACCGTATCTGGCGCTTCAACAGGAGGTACAGGACCAAGCAACTGATTCCTATACTGCCACCTCTCGAATGCTGCGGGAGCAATGGCGCAACCGGCTATCCACGCTCGGTCACCCTACGCATATCCGGCAGGGCAATCGTCTCGTCAGCGGCATCGCTGAAGATGTCAACGATCAGGGAGAACTGTTACTCCGTGAACAAACGGGCGATTGTATCACCATCACCTGGGGCGAGATTCAATAACGCTCCCCCAGCCATCTCACCTACCTTTTTTGGAGAAACAACACTACACGTTGGTGGCGGTGGCCCCTCCACCTACAAACGAGAGGAAAAAAACATGGAGTCACAGGAAGTGTTCCTCACCAGCGACGGTTTACAACGTGCAACAAGCCAACTCGAATTTCTCCGAACAGTCAAACGCGCCGAAATCGCGCAATACCTTCACGACGCCAAAGAATCGGGCGACGTAATCGATAATGCGGCCTATGAGGAGGCCAAAACACAGCATACTCAGCTGGAAGAGCGCATCAGCGCACTGGAGCGCATGCTCGCGCAAGCCAAACTGATCGATGACGAGAAATGCGCCGATTGTGTCGAATTTGGTTCCCTGGTGCATCTCAAAACGGATAGCGGACGCGAATATCACTATCGGCTTGTCAGCGCCTTCGAGGCCGAGCCCAGTTCCGGACGTATTTCAAACGAATCACCGGTCGGCAAGGCCCTGCTGGGACACAAAGCTGGCGACATGGTCATCGTCTCCACGCCCGGCGGTGTGAAAGAATACACCATTCTCTCGATCAACTAAACCACACGACATAAAAAGAAACGGCCACGAAGCTCTTCATGGCCGTTTCTTTTTGCCTGCCTTCCCCAACCTACTCTTTTTTCTACCCAAACGTATCATAGATAAAGAGAAAAAAGAATTGCTGGAGAGAAACTATGCAAGGCGAACGAGATATACGCATCCAACACCTGGAGGCGTTGCGTGAGCAGGGCATCGATCCCTACCCACATGCAACCGCACGCAGCCATACGATTGACGCCGTGCTGGCCCATTTCGACGAGCTGGTTGGCCCTGAGGGATCTTTCACGCTGGTTGGACGCATCCGTCTATTGCGCGAGATGGGCAAAGCGACCTTCGCGCAGATCGAAGATGGCACTGGCAGGATACAAATCTACCTGCGCATCAACGATATCGGGCCCGAACAATATCAGACCATCAAATTGCTGGACCTGGGTGACTTCATCGAGGTAACGGGCTTTCTCTTTGTGACACGCACGGGCGAGCGTACCTTGCATGTACGCACCCTGCGAGTCCTCTCTAAAGGGTTGCGCCCACTGCCCGAAAAATATCACGGGTTAGAAGACCGAGACACACGGCAACGCAAACGCTACCTGGACCTGATCGCTAATGGAGATGAAATCAAACAGGTATTCGTCACACGGAGCCGCACCATCACCGCGATGCGTCACTATCTCGACGATCACGATTTTGTCGAGGTTGAAACACCTATCCTACAACCACAGTACGGAGGCGCGACCGCACGCCCCTTTACCACCCACCACAATACTCTCGACCGCGACCTCTTCTTACGTATCGCGGTCGAGCTCTATCACAAACGCCTGATCGTCGGTGGTTTCGAACGCGTCTACGAGATTGGGCGCAATTTCCGCAACGAGGGCATCGATCGCAGCCATAATCCAGAATTCACGATGGTCGAATTCTATATGGCTTATGCCGATTATAACGATATGATGAAACTGGTGGAGGAGATGATTGCCTCTATTGCGCAACAGGTGCATGGCTCAACCCATATTCGCTACCAGGGTAGCGATATCGACCTCACGCCTCCATGGAAACGCTACTCCCTGCTGGACGCGATAAAACAGTTCACCGGCATCGACATCACTATGTTTCCCGATGTCGAGAGTCTGGCAGCCGAGATGCATGCGAAAAAGTACGAGGTCGATCCCAAATTAAGCTATGGTCGTTTGATCGATGATTTGAAGGGTGCCATGTTCCGCCAGGGCATACCTGAACTGCAACAAGCGCTCTTCCTGCTTGACTATCCGCTCGATGTCTCTCCCCTAACCAAACAACACCGCAACAAGCCCGGTTTTGTCGAGCGTTTTCAACTTTTCATCGGGGGCCTTGAGTGTGGCAACGCCTACACCGAACTCAACGATCCACTCGATCAACGCAGCCGCTTTGAAGAGCAGGCACGACAACGCGCGCAAGGCGATGACGAAGCGCAGGTTCTTGACGAGGATTTCCTGGAGGCGCTAGAAATCGGTATGCCACCAACCAGTGGCATCGGTATTGGCATCGATCGGCTGGTTATGCTGATGGCGGACCAGGAGTCCATTCGTGATGTCATTCTCTTCCCTACTATGCGTAAAACAGCTGATGAACAAGAAGAATAGCACACGGCACATTTGGATACAACAATATAATAGAAAGGAAGAGTGCTTCACGTAGGGCAAACAACACGTTGCCCCGAAATGAAGGGGCATCGTCTTAATAGAGTGGTAGGAGCAAAAATCGATGATACAGATGAAACAATTACTACGATCTTTGCTCGACACTCTTTTTCCACCTGCCTGTTTTCAATGCAAGCGCAGTGGTTCGGTGCTATGCTCTGCCTGTTTATGCGCCATACCACTGCTTACTCCACCGCTCTGCCAGCACTGTGGTACACCACTTATGCGTGGGCAAGCTTGTTTTAATTGCACGGGTGGTCGGCTCAAGTTGCATGGATTGCGGGTCGTCAGTTTTTACCAGGAGCCACTACGATCCTACATTCACGCGCTCAAATATAGGGGTCATACAGGCCTGGCGAGGCCACTTGGGTATCTGCTGGCATATGCGTACCAACACTACTCTATGCGCGCGGACATGCTCGTTCCGGTACCATTGCATAATCTGCGACAAAAGGCGCGTGGCTACAATCAATCTCAGCTGTTGGCCGCGGCATGCGCCGAACAGCTACAACTCGTTTACGATCACACACTGCTCACACGCGTACGCGCCACATCTTCGCAGGTCTCCCTCTCACCACAAGAACGTCAAAAAAATGTTTCGCAGGCGTTCCGTTGTGTTCAACCGCAGGTAGTGCGGGGTCGTCGCGTCTTATTGATTGACGATGTATGTACAACAGGATCGACGTTGGAGGCCTGTGCCGCTCCACTCTTACAAGCAGGAGCACGAGAGGTGTGGGGCTTGGTCTTGGCCCGTCCCATGATGCATGCGTTTGCTGCTGGTTCTTAAAGCATGATGAAACAAATTCTCTATACCTTTGCTTGCAGAAGGTGGGGAAAAAGTCGTGAAACTCGGTTATGACCATGACATCTCGTCAACAGGAACGAAAGACCTCTTTTGAATGTGTGTTATAATAGAGCACACGTGAGACACCCTGATTACTAGAGCATGCTCTCTCCAAAAGTACAGTAGAGATTGTCTTTTCTCGTATGATGTCTTATATAGTGATCAGGTACACTAAGAGAGGAGCCTTTATGTTAAAAAAAAGAAAACGGCTCGGGCTGAGTCTTTTCTGGCTCCTGACTGTGTTCATCGTTCTGCTTACCACTCTATCTATCTTCCAACTACAAATAGACTTACGGGCAGCTCCCATCTCCACCTCGCTCAACAGTAGAAAGATCGTCAGCACACTCAAACCAGTCGAACCATTGACGATCCATCATGGCCTATTCTATGGACCCTATGATCAACCTACTGGGATCGCGCAAACAACGACGGGAATGAATGGTACTTTTGAGACCATACAGGTACTCAACGAGCATGATCTCACTGCTATCGATCGGCACACGCTCCATATTGATGTGCAAGATATGACACCTTCCACCTGGAATTGGATCAGCATGGTGCTCAGTATCCTTGCTCTTCTGCTCGTGGGCATGCTGCTCTTTTTCTTCTTGCGTCAAACGCAAAACAGCAAGAATCGAGCCATCCTCTTCAGTAAAAACTCCGCGCGCCTATTCAGTAAACAGAGACCCACCGTGACCTTCGCGAATGTGGCGGACATCGAAAAGGCCAGGCAAGAGCTCCAGGAGATTGTCGAGTTCCTCAAATACCCTGGAAAATTTGCCGCGCTGGGCGCTCGTATTCCTCGTGGTCTGCTGCTGATCGGGCCACCAGGAACAGGGAAAACGCTGATCGCACACGCGTTAGCAGGTGAAGCGGGCGTTCCCTTTTTCAGTATCAGTGGCTCGGAGTTTGTCGAGATGCTCGTAGAGGTGGGCACGAGTCGTGTACGCGATCTATTCGAGCAGGCAAAACGCAATAGCCCTTGCATCATCTTTATCGATGAAATCGATGCCATCGGCAGACAGCACAAGAGCAGCCTGAGCGGATCACATGACGAACGCGAGCAGACATTGAATCAGGTGCTGGTCGAAATGGATGGCTTCGATAGTAGCACCAATGTGATTGTCATCGCGGCGACCAATCGGCCCGACATTCTCGATCCGGCTCTGCTACGACCTGGCCGTTTCGATCGACAGATCATGCTCGACCGACCTGATGTCCGTGGACGCATCGCCATTTTACAGGTTCATGCACAGGGAAAACCGCTGGAAAAGGATGTCCTGCTCGATACGATCGCCAAGCAGACACCCGGTTTTTCTGGCGCGGACCTGGCGAATTTATTGAACGAAGCCGCGATCCTGGCCGTGCGCCGCGATAAACATACAATCGGTATGAGCGAGCTTGCAGAGTCTATCGACCGCGTACAGGCAGGACCAGCGCGACGTAGCCGTATCATCAGTGAGCGCGAAAAATCTATCGCGGCCTATCACGAAATGGGCCATGCGCTCGTCGCGCGCATGCTGCGCAATACTGATCCTGTACACAAAGTATCGATCGTGGCACGAGGGCAAATTGGTGGTTTTACGATGTTGCTACCGACCGAAGATCGCTATCTGTGGAGCAGACCACAATTCGAGGACCTGCTGGCTTACGCGTTAGGTGGTCATGCGGCGGAATTGATCATCTTCGGAGAGGTGACGACCGGCTCGTCGAACGACATTAAACGCGCAACCGAAGTGGCACGTGCGATGGTGACCGAATACGGCATGAGTGAGCGCATCGGCCCGGTCGCCCTTGGGCATAGAGAGGAACAAACCCTGATCGCGCGCGCACTGGGGGAACAACACAAGTATAGCGAAGAGACCGCGCGCACGATCGACGCCGAGGTACGACGTATAATCCAGGAAGCCTTCGATAAAGCGCATGCGATTCTCTTGCAAAATAAGACGCGACTGATTATGATTAGTGAGCGGTTGATCAAAGAGGAGACGCTCGAAGGACCTGTTTTTGAATCACTTTTCAACCAGCCGGTGAATGAGGAGCAGTACGATTCGCCATCCATACTTGCTGGCATGGCTGGTACAGAACCGAACAACGGCACATTGCCGAGAAGTCTGCCACAGCCCAGTACACCGTCACTTGTCTGGCAACCACAGATTCAGCAGCCGCGGATTCAAAAACAATATAATCATGATATCGATTAGGAAGTCCCTTACGGGGCAAACGCGTGGTTTGCCCTACGCGAGGGAGAGTAGAAAGAAAGCAGGAGAGATTCATGGCAGTAGAGGCACAGCAGCGCGACTGGATCGGACTGGAAAAAAAGTATTATCAAGGCACCTTCAAGCGACAACCCATCACGCTCGTGCGAGGTGAGGGCACACACGTCTGGGATAGCGAAGGCAAACGTTATCTTGACCTTGTCGCGGGCATCGCCGTGAATGTGCTTGGGCATTGTCATCCTGCTATTATCGAAGCGGTGCAACAGCAGGTCACACAACTCGTGCACGTTTCGAACCTTTACTACAACACGCGCCAGATCGAGTTGGCGGAACTACTCGCCGAACAAAGCAATGGTATGCGCTCCTTCTTTTCCAACAGTGGCGCGGAAGCTGTTGAAGGCGCGATCAAACTGGCGCGCAAATATGGCCGTCTGCATCGCAATGGCGCGTACGAAATCATCAGCATGGAAAACAGTTTCCACGGTCGTACGCTCGCTACGACAGCCGCAACTGGTCAGGCGGCGTATCAGGCAACCTGGGCACCGTTGCCCGATGGCTTCAAACAAACACCGTTCAACGATTTGCAGGCGATCAAAGATGCCACCAGCGCGAAGACGGTTGGTATTTTAGTCGAGGCAGTGCAGGGCGAAGGCGGTATCTGGCCCGCGACGCAGGAGTTTATGCAAGGCTTGCGTGACTGGTGCGATGAACAGAACCTCGTGCTCATCTGCGACGAGGTACAAGCAGGCATGGGACGCACAGGAAAATTCTTCAGTTGGGAACACTACGTCCGACCCGATATCACCACGATGGCGAAAGGACTCGCGGGTGGCGTGCCCATTGGCGCGATGCTCACCGACCCTCGCACGGATGTGTTCAGCCCTGGCGATCATGGCACAACCTTCGGCGGCAATCCTATCGCTTGCGCGGCAGGTATCGCGACCATCAAAACAATCAAAGAGCAAAATCTATTGGAAAACGCCACCAGAATGGGTGACTACTGGGTGGATAAGTTGATGACGCTCAGCAATAAGTATGGCTTTATCGATAGCCCACGCGGCATCGGCCTGATGCGCGCCGTGCACGTCAAACACGAACTCGGACCGGTCATTGTACAAAAAGCGCTCGAACATGGCTTGCTGCTGAATAGTCCAGCCGCCGATACGTTGCGCATGATTCCACCACTGGTGCTAACAACTGCGGACATCGACGAAGGCTGCGAGATTTTTGACCACGTGCTGGCCGAGGTCGCCGAGTTACCCATGGCACAGGCAAAGTAAAACAAAATCTAGCATAGGCGCAGACATCATTTCCAGTGAAAACCTGAGAGTAGCCTCACGCGATGGATAGAAGCACCCATCGTGTAAAGCTACTACCCTATCAAGGTTCATCGGCCCCTCATCGCGGAGCAAACACGTGGTATGCCCTACGCGATGAGGGGCCGATGAACCTTGATAGAAGGTACGCTCATGCTCAGACCCTCACGCAGGTCTTGACTCATTCGGCAAGGCTGTTATACTAGAGATAGAAAACAAACAACATTCTATAACTTCATCGATGGCGCTTCGGGCAACTGGCGATCACGTGGAAAACCACGGGGAAACCTGAAGTTTATTTTAATACAGTCGCTCGCCTGGGCTGGAGCTGAATGAAGCGCTTTTTTAGCGTCTTCTTTCTACTCACGCACAAAAGGAGAGCACGAGATATGACCACGACAACAGCACGCCCATCGCTTCTCGTCAACTACCTCAACACGCTGCAAGGACATGAACCTTCGTCCGCGGCGGCGGCATTCTACGCGTCGCTCGACCAGATTCGCAGCATATCACCCACAATCGCCTCAGCCATTGTGCGGGAGCTACGTGATCAGCGCGCTAACTTGAAAATGATCGCGAGCGAGAACTATAGCTCACTGGCGACACAACTGGCAATGGGCAATCTGCTGACTGATAAGTACGCGGAAGGCTATCCGCAACACCGCTTTTATGCTGGTTGCGACAACGTCGATGCCATCGAGTCCGAGGCCGCGCAACTGGCCTGTGGTCTGTTCAATGCCGACCACGCTTATGTACAACCACATTCCGGCGCGGATGCAAATCTAGTGGCCTTCCTGGCGATCCTCTCAGCAAAAGTGCAAAAGCCACTTTTGAGTAGTATGGGCTATGAAGATCCCTCCAAACTTTCGCGCGAGGACTGGCAGAAGGTGCGTGAGAGCATGCACAATGGACGCCTACTTTCGCTCGACTACTACTCTGGTGGTCATCTCACCCATGGTTACCGCCATAACATCTCCAGCCAGCTTTTCGATGTTTACAGCTATACGGTCGATCGTGCCAGCGGATTGATTGATCTGGACCAGTTGAGACAACAATTGCACGAGGTACGACCCTTGATCCTGCTCGCGGGCTATAGCGCGTACCCACGCAAGCTGAATTTCGCGAAGATGCGCGAACTGGCCGATGAAGTGGGCGCGGTCTTTATGGTCGACATGGCACATTTCGCGGGCCTGGTCGCGGGCAAAGTCTTCACTGGCGAGTACGATCCTATTCCCTACGCCCATGTCGTGACCACGACAACGCACAAAACGCTGCGCGGCCCACGTGGCGGCATGGTGCTGTGTAAAGAGGAGATGACCGAGTGGGTCGATAAAGGCTGTCCCGCGCTGCTCGGCGGACCGCTGCCACACGTGATGGCGGCGAAAGCGGTAGCACTACGCGAGGCAACGCAACCAGAGTTCACGACATACGCCCACAAGATCGTCGAAAACGCGCAAACGCTGGCGGAGGCCTGTCTGGTTGAAGGACTCGATGTGCTCACCGGCGGCACAGACAACCACCTGCTTTTGATCGATGTCGCCAAAACATTCGGTCTGACAGGGCGCCAGGCGGAAGCAGTGCTACGAGAATGCCACATCACGCTGAACCGCAACTCGCTACCCTTCGATGCCAACGGACCCTGGTATACCAGTGGACTACGTGTCGGCACACCAGCCACGACAACGCTGGGCATGGGCGAGGCCGAAATGCGTGCGATCGCGCACATCATTAAACGTGTACTGGCACATACAACGCCTTCGACCACGGCCAGCGGCAAGAAAAGCCAGACCAGATATCACCTGGACAACACCATTCTCACGGAAGCACAACAACGCGTCCAATCGCTGCTGCAACACTATCCGCTCTACCCGGAGCTGGATATGACATTGTTGGAGTCAGCACTTCTCGATCATAAGGCTTAATCTGTCCGCGTAGAGCAAACGCATGGTTTGCCCTACGCGGACATGTAAAAGGAAATACAACAAACAATGGCAGAAAACGAACTCACCCTACGCTATGGCTGTAACCCTTATCAAACGCCCGCACGCGTTTATATGCAGCAGGGAAATCTTCCCTTCACGGTCCTCAACGGCGCGCCCGGCTACATCAATTTGCTGGATGCGATGAATTCATGGCAACTGGTACGCGAGCTACGCCAGGTGCTCAAGTTGCCTGCGGCAGCCTCCTTCAAACACGTCAGCCCAGCGGGTGCGGCCATCGGATTGCCATTAGACGATGTCTTAAAAAACTCGTATGGTATGGAGGATCTTGAACTTTCACCACTCGCCAACGCTTACGCGCGCGCGCGTGGGGCCGATCGTCTCTGCTCCTTCGGTGATTGGGCTGCCTTGAGTGATACCGTCGATATGCCAACCGCGCGCCTCCTCAGTCGCGAGGTTTCCGATGGCGTGATCGCGCCCGGTTACGAACCGGAGGCGCTGGAACTCTTGCGCAAGAAGCAAAAAGGGCGTTACATCATCCTGCAAATGGACCCCGATTATGTGCCCGCGGAGATCGAGCATCGTGAGGTCTTCGGTGTGACCTTCGAGCAGAAACGCAATACCTCGCTCGCCAGTCCTGCCTGGTTCGAACATATTCCGACCGAGCAAAAAGACCTGCCGCAATCCGCACAACGCGACATGCTTGTTTCGCTGATCTCGCTCAAATATACACAATCGAACTCGATGTGTTTCGCGGTGGATGGGCAATGCATCGGCATCGGCGCGGGCCAGCAATCGCGTATCCATTGCACACGGCTGGCAGGCTCGAAGGCAGCGATGTGGTATCTGCGCCTGCACCCACGTGTCGCCCAACTGAAGTGGAAGCCCAATGTCAAACGCCAGGATCGCGTCAACGCGATTGACCTTTTCTTGCGCGATGACGCGACCGCGATCGAGATCGAGCAGTGGAAAGAGCAATTCGAGGAGGTGCCGCAACAACTCAGCGCCGAAGAGAAACGCGCCTGGTTGGATGGTATGCAAAACGTGGTGCTCGGCTCCGATGCCTTCATCCCATTCCGTGACAGCATCGACTGTGGCGCGCTTTATGGCGTACGCTACGTCGCCCAACCAGGGGGTTCTCTGCGTGACGATAGCGTCATCGAGGCCTGCGACCAGTACGGCATGGTGATGGCCTTTACCGGGGTGCGGCTGTTCCACCACTAAACTTCTAATCAATCCGAGAAAAAATGCGGAGGGTACAGTATATGATTACTCATAGTGTCCTCCGCATTTCGGTTTGACTGCAAAATACGCTAACAACATTGCATAACGAGATGTACCTGAGAAAAATCACGTGCGCGCAAGGCTTGCCTGGGAATATAAAAGTAAAGCACT
>CAZZWK010000027.1:59860-71010 GCA_964657925.1 uncultured Dictyobacter sp. | reverse complement strand
TGATATTTTACACCAACTACTCGAAGAAGTTGGACAGCAGCAAGGAACCCTGTCGGATAAGACGTACAGGAGCTTTGTCGATCCCGAGAGTGTACCACCGTCTAGGGGCAGAGACCAGGGCCAACTGGGGAGTGTAGAGAGCGTACCATCGCCTAATGCACCACTACCTGGTGGCATAATGGGATCGCCACAAGCCATCTCGGAGGCAGAAGATGTGCTGCAAGCTTTGCGCGAGAGCACGGTGACGTTTGGCAATCCGAAAAACAATCTCACGCGTCTAACGCCCGAGCTTTTCGATGCATTGCATATCCCGTTGAACAAAATATGGCGCGAGCAGATGCACTCGTCGTTCGATTTTTACTATATGACCATGCCCGCGATCTTGAATTTACGTCATGGTATCCAGTTACGCACGTTGCGCTGTCGCCTCGACTTCGAATCAGGACTGGCGGATGGCATTATTATTCAACGCCTCTTTCCCACCAGCGCCTGGAAAGAAATCCTCAATATCGGTGGTTCGGTACAGGTCGCCCTGGATGGACAACTGGACTGGCAGTTCGGGCTTTCATCCACGGCGTTGCAGGCGCTTTTACAACTGCCTCTGCCCGGCGAGGTCCAGGCGCACGTAAAGAATAGCAACGAGTTGAAGGCGCACATCGCTATTCCAGATTTCACCTGGCGCGTTGGTCGTGTCGATATCAGCGCCGCTGGTGAGAGTGGTACCTACTGCGATTGGGAACTGCGGCGAGCCGATGTCCGCTTATCGCAGACCATCGATTTCGGCATCGTGTTCAAAGTGCCCAGCAACGTTGAGCGGGTAACGCTGAACGGCATTGTCGCGGCGCGTCCCTCCCGCAACTGGCTGATAGAGGGCTTACGCAGTATTTTCGCGTATCTCAGCCCTCAATTACAAGACGAGTTGCGCCAGCATGAAAACTCGTCCGACCCACATCTGTTGCTCAAAGATAGCTCTATCTGGCCGCTGGCCCTTCCGCGCTAAATAGGAGGTAACACAAAAACGATGTCGGAAACGAGCGCAGCGACCGCCGCAAATCTGCCCTACTACACCTATCGTATCGCCATCACACAAAGCGACAGGGTGCATGTCCAGAAGCGCGATCCTCAGGCCCGCTTATTGGGCGAGCCAACAGGTGTCCTCAACTTCACGGGCGAATTCAAGGCGCGCGTCCAGGCATGGCAAGAGCGAGCCAGCATGGGCCGGTTGAGCGCGCAAGAGCAAAAAGCCTTGAGTATGGCACTGGGCGAGGTGCTGTTCGACCATCGACTCCAGGACGACTTCTACGCTTTTTACGAGCAGGTGCGCGATAAAGAAGAATATATGCGCCTCGAACTGGACATCGATGAGCAGGCACTGCCGGAGCTAGCCGCTCTGCCCTGGGAATCTATGTGCCTGGCGACCAACGAGCAGCGTGAACAGCTCTACCCTGGTGCCGTGCCACGCATCGCTCTCGTGCGCCATCGCGCGTTGTGGTATACCGCGCCGTCCTTCGCTCTGACGCGCAAAGAGCCTTTGCGCATCGCCCTGGCTGTTGCCGCGCCGAGAAACGCTGGCCCTGTGCTCTATCAAAGCATTCAGGAAAGTTTAGAGGCCATCGCGCGCGACCATCCCGACCGCTTCCTCCTGCTGGATATTGCTCATGCCGCGACAATCGAGCATATCGACAATCTACTCGCGCAGAAGCCACATATCCTGCACATCATCGCGCATACCCGCTTTCATGATGAGCGCGGCAACGAAGGCGGCCAATTAGGACTGGTCGATGATATCTTGCCCGACGAGATCCAGTGGATAGACGCCGAAGGGCTGAGCACCCTATTTCACCGCCATCGCCCCAGGCTGGTCTTTTTGCAAGCATGTGAGAGCGGTACCCTCTCGTCTTTGCGCGCCTTTACCGGTATCGCCTCGCATATCGTGCAGCACAACATCGGCGCGGTGGTCGCCATGCAATACGAGATTTCTAATGCTTCCGCGCAACGCTTTGCTCAGCGTTTCTATCGGGGACTGGTCGACGACCTGCCGGTGGAGCTCGCGGTGCAGCAGGGTCGCTATCGCCTGGCGCAGGTGGCTGGTGGATATGCAAGGAGAGATTTCGCTACACTGGTGTTGTTCTTGCGCGCGGCGCATAGTCGGTTTTTTCAAGCTGAAGCGGAGCAGAGACATGAGGTGGATACGGAGCGGAATCAGCCAGCGAAAGTGGTTCAACCAGGAACCACGGTCGTGCAGGCCAAGGATAAGGGTATCGCGGTAGGTACGTTGCACGGCAATATCACGCAGAACAATAATGGCTGATGCGATTGTCTCCGCCTTTACCCTCCGAAGACAAGTTAACCCGCGTAGACGCGTCCCCTTGGGGGCGCGCGTAGGCATTGCCTCCTGTACACCCGAATACCTTGCTGGATTGCACCAGTACACCCGAATACCTTACTGGACGCACCAACAATGAAGATGAACAAATTGCATCAGGTACAAGGGTTGTATGCCAACATACGGCACGCGCCCACAAGGGGACGCGCCTACGCGAGAGGAGACCCGAAGGCATTTATGATGTTGTCAGCGGTTCACAATGAACTTTGAAAGTTGACAGAGCAATATCAATAGAAGCACATTATTCAATGATGTTGACACGTTCTTTGCGCCAATTGAGCCGGTTATACTTCTCCTCCACCAACTGACGCCCCATCTCCCACTCGGATGGCGTAAGCTGCTCCTCGACGAAATCGTGCTGAAGAAATGTCGAAAAACCCCGCCGGAAAGCGCGCGCGATCTCATCCCATGTCACGTTGGGCACCAGCGCATGCAGCGCCGTCGTCTTCTGATGATATTGCGCCAGCGCCTGTTGCCTCGCCTCCTCACTGGGATAGTGCAGCAGGTCGAAGAATGCCGCCGAACGCTCCTCGATCGGCAGCGAACCCTGTTGCAGCAACGCCTCATCTTTCCATACCTGCGCGCTACCCACCAGTTTGAAGCCGTGACTGGTCAGGTCGGCCTGCGTCGAGGACGCGAAGCAGGCGGCGGACGGATTCTTGCTGACATGCTCCTCGCTGATCACGCTCTCGATGCCCAGTTGCGTCAACGCCTGCTGAATGCCCTGTAGCAGATAGGCGTAGGCCGCGACCACGCCGGAGGGCACACCCTCGCTTTTGCCGATGACCAGGCTATAAGTGAACTCATCGCGGTGATAGACGGCGCGACCACCGGTGGGGCGCCGTACCAGCGCCACTGCTTGCTCAGCGCAACGCTCCACCTCGATCTCGCGCTCGACATCCTGGAAGCGACCGAGCGAGATCGCGTCGTGTGACCAGCGAAAGACGCGCAACGTCGGTGGCACCTTGCCCGCGAGATAGTGCGTTAATATGGCTTCATCGAGCGCCATATTGAGCGCCGCGTCCTGCACACCGGTATCGATGAAACGAAATACGCTAGCCATCGTTGCTCGCTCCTTTCAAAAACCACATTTCAAAAGCCACATCTCGTGATCAGCGTCGCGTCGCCGCCAGCTTCCACTTCTCGCGCTGCGCCTCGCGCACCTCTTCGGATGCGGGAATGTAGCGCGCGAGAAATTCATCGCGGAAGGCCGGGTAGTTGCCAGCCTGGATAGCGGCGCGCAACCTTTCGGCCAGCCGCAACATGAAGCGGATATTATGGATGCTGCCCAGTCGATAGTAAAGCTGCTCCTCGCTGCGTGCGAGATGATGCACGTAGGCCGCGCTATAGTGCTGGCAGGTGTAGCAATCGCAATCAGGCTCGATCGGTCCATGCTCGCTGCGAAAACGAGCCTTCTTGATGCTGACACGGCCATCACTGGTGAACAAACCACCGTGGCGTGCCACGCGTGTGGGCAGCACGCAGTCGAACATATCCATACCCAGTCCCACGCCGATTACCACATCTTCGGGCGAACCGACGCCAAGTAGATGGCGCGGCTTCTCGCGCGGCAGATTGGGTGTGACCTGCGTCAGCATCTCCCACATCTGCTCTTTGGGCTCGCCAACCGAGAGACCACCGATAGAAAGCCCTGGAAACGGCATACTGCCGATCAGGCGAGCACTCTGTGCACGCAATTCAGGCTCGAATGCGCCCTGCACGATGCCGAACAGCGTCTGTTCGGGTCGCTGCCGTTCTTTCTCAATCAAAGCACGCTCCTCCCAGCGGTGCGTCCATTCCATAGCTTTGCGCGCCTCGCTTGTTGTGCAGGGGTAGGGCGAGCAGATGTCGAGCGGCAGAATAATATCGGCCCCGATCTCCGCCTCGATCTGCATAATCTTTTCCGGACTGAGCACATGGCGTGAGCCATCGATATGCGATTGGAACGTCACCCCGTTCTCGTCGAGCTTACGCAGGTGGCCCAGACTCCACACCTGGAAGCCGCCGCTATCGGTCAGAATGGGACCGTGCCAGTTCATGAACGAGTGCAGGCCGCCGAACTCTTTGATCAGCGCGGACCCTGGCCGCAGCATCAGGTGATAGGTATTGGAGAGAATGATCTGCGCGCCCGCCGCCTGCAACTCTTCGGGCGACACGCTTTTCACCGTCGCCTGCGTGCCCACGGGCATAAAAATGGGTGTGTGAATCGTACCATGCGGAGTTTCAATCGTGCCTGTGCGCGCCCACGTTGTGGCACATTCCGCCTCGATCGTAAAAGTGAATGCTGACATGTATTTCTCGGCTATCAAGGGAGATAGGGATCGCTACTATCAATTAGCGTCCAATTAGCGCCAATCGTCTCAAAAATTATGCTGTTTCACCCTCTATTGTCTCATCGGCGTCAAGGCGCATACTCACTATTTGCCTGGCTGTATACTGGATAGAGAGATGGCAAGCAAGCGAAATAAGGAAGTAGGCTGTGGTGGATATAAAATCTACATAAAAATATGTACCATAACCGTGATTTCTTGTAAAAACACTTGCAAATCGTGAAAAGATGGTGTATGCTTTCATCCGGTATCCAATCTCGGTCTCGCATATGGTGGTCGTCCAGGGTAGAAGCCCACGCTGGTATAGGGGTAAAATGACTGGTGACATCTGCTAGGTTATGGACCCGGAGGATAACCAACACATCACCAAGGAGGTCCCTAGTTGAATTTCGTTGACAAAACCCTAAAATGCCGTGAGTGCGGAAACGACTTCGTATTCACCGCAGGAGAACAAGAGTTCTACCAGCAAAAAGGCTTGATGAACCAGCCTGGTCGCTGCCCATCCTGCCGTGCGGCTCGCCGCCAGTCGTCTGGTGGAAGCCGTGAGCGCGCTCCCCGCGAGATGCACACCGTCATCTGCGCCGAGTGCGGTACGGAGACCCAGGTCCCATTCTTGCCGAAGAATGATCGCCCTGTCTATTGCAGTTCTTGTTACGACAAAGTGCGTGTCGCGCGCGACTAATCCTCGCTTCGACACAGGTTTCGTGTGATGTTCTCTTAGCTAAGATTATTTCACCGTTGCTCTGCTATGATCTGCATTTTTTGACAGCATGAAATAAGAAGACACCATCAGGGTATGTTCTTGATAGTGTCTTCTCTTTTTATCCACAACAACGCAAAAGGGAATAGACTACAGCCATCGTCCTGTTCTATCCTATAGACATACACAAAGACGTGATTGTAAAGCTCCTTTTTCATAGTGCGTAGGGAAAGCAGTCTATAACAGGATAGAGAGATTTTCTGGCTGGCACGGCCACTATTGCCACGTATCGGCCAGGGTGTTTGCTTGACACGTGCGTATTCCTCCATATAATAGTCTCATAACATACGAGTTGATCGGAGCGAAGGGCCGATACATCGTCGTGGATCGCGCCGCATCGACTCCTACCGGTGCTGAACAGTATTTCTTATTAGGCCTATTCGGCTTTTTATGGTGAAAAGGTGACGAACATACGCGCCAATCGTCTTTTCACAATAAGGTACAATAGAGAAATACTCTAGTGGCGAGGGATGTGAGCAAATAGGTTTACATGCTCGGTTAGATGATATAGCAAAGCGAATAGCAGGTATTGAGAATGGCTACCAATTTCGACAAAATCACCGATGATTCCGGTCAGGCTCAGGAAGAGATTGTGATCGTCCCCATGGGACAGCCTGTGACCACACGCGGCACGTATGTCGCGCAGTCACGGATGAAGCTCGCCGATCTTTTGGATGAGACGCGCAAGTATCTTACTGCGCAAGATATGGAAAAGATCCAGCGAGCGTACGATCTTGCCAGTCGAGCCCACAAGGGCGCGGTGCGTCGATCGGGCGAGCCATATATTCAACATCCGTTGGAGGTCGCTTTCCTGCTGGCTAGCATGTGCATCGACGCGGATGGCATTGTCTCCGCGCTCCTGCACGATGTCGTCGAGGATACCGATTATTCGCTGGACGACCTGCGCGAACAGTTCGGGGCTGCCGTCGCAGAAATTGTGGATGGTGTGACCAAGTTCGATGCACTGGCGGGCCGCTCGCACGAAAAAGTATCTGTGGATGGATTGGCTGAAAACGGTCAGCCACTGAGAGATCCGCCATCGCTGGTGGACAAGCGACGCGTGCGCACCGAGACCGTGCATAAGATGCTGCTCGCCATGGCCGATGATCCACGCGTGGTCGTGCTCAAACTGGCCGATCGTTTGCACAACATGCGCACGTTGAGCGTGATGTCGGCGGCTCAGCAGCAGAATACCGCGCGCGAGACGAATGAAATTTATGCTCCCCTCGCGCGCCGCCTGGGTATGGCCCTGCTATGGGCCGACCTGGAGGACATGGTTTTCAGCTACCTGGAGCCAGAAAAATATGCCCGGCTGGCGCGCCTGGTCGAAGAAGAGGTCGAGCGCCGCATGCCGTTTGTACGCGATGTCTACCATACCTTGCAGCAAGAGATGCAGCGCGCGGGCATTCACGCCGAGATCGTGGCATGGCAGAAGCACCTGGCGAGTATCAATCGTAAGATCGAAGATATGCCCACGCATTTCCAGGGCAACGAGTTGAGTCATATTCATGATCTGGTCTCGTTTCGCGTGCTAGTGAATACCGACTACGAGTGTTACCTTTCGCTGGGCCACATTCACGCGCTCTGGCGCCCCAAAGATGGCCGCATCAAGGATTTTATCGCCACACCCAAGTTGAACGGCTATCAATCTCTGCACACCACCGTTTTTTGCCTCGACAATCGCCTGGCCGAGATTCAGATTCGCACGCACGATATGCAGCGTACCGCCGATTATGGTATCGCTAGCTACTGGTATCTCAAAGAGCGCATCGGCCATGACGGACAGGGGCGCGCTGGAGATGCCGAGAATGTTCCCGGTAGCTGGCGACTCTCGTATCGCGAGATGGCGACCTGGATCGAGCAATTGCGCGAATGGAAACGCGAGTTCCCACAGGGTGCGGACGAGTTCATCAAAGCGGTCAAGGACGATGTGTTTCAAGAGCAGATCTTCGTCTTCACACCGCAAGGCGATGTCAAAGATTTGCCGCGCGGATCGACTCCGCTGGACATGGCCTATCGCATTCATACCGATATCGGCGATCATTGCGCGGGCGCGCGCGTGACCACCAACATGGATGAGAATGGCCGCCTGGTAACACGCCTCGTGCCGCTCGACTACGAGTTGAAGAGCGGCGAGATCGTCGAGATTATGATCAATCGCACGGTGCATCCTACCCGCGATTGGCTCTCTTTTGCCCATACAGCGGCGGCGCGCAACAAGATTCGCCGCTACCTGAAGACATACGAGCGCGAGATCAATCTGCAATTGGGACGCGAACGGCTGGAGCTGGCTTTGAAAACGATCGGCCTGCCCAGCGTCGATGAGCGCGTCGAACAAGTCCTTGTTCGTCTTTGTAACGAGGAGCCGACCGCCAGTACAACGTTCAAGCGTTACGCGACCCTTGAGGATGTGTATGTCGCGTTAGGCCGCGAGGATATCCTCATTGAGCAAGTCCTGGACCTGCTGCTTGTCGAACTGCCCATCGACAAAGAGCAGGCCAACGCGCCCGAAAACGAAGGCGGTCGCCTGTATCAACATCGCAGCAATGAGACGTTGGTGCAACTCGCCCCTTGCTGTTGTCCCATCCCCGGTGATGACATCGTGGGCATATTGACCCCCGATGAGGGGATGATTGTGCACCGTAGCGATTGTTCTACTATGAGACGCGTGCATGAATCGAACAACAGTCTGGTTGAGGTGAACTGGTTGCAAATTGCGCCGGAAAGCTTCCTGGTACCGGTTGTGTTAGTCGCCCATGATCGTTCTGGCTTGCTGCGCGATGTCGCGGCGGTCGTCGCCGATGCCGGTATCAACATGGTTTCCGTGACCTCGACCACCAATCCCGCGTCGCAGAAGGCGGTAATTATGGCGACCCTGGAAATCTCTGCACAAGATGGCTTGCACGAGCAGATCGAGCGTATCGTGCGTCGCTTGCGCCAGGTGAAGACGGTTGTCAGCGTTGAGCGCTCGCTAGCCAATTAGTGTGCTACACGCGCGGTTTTAAAACATTGTGGTGGGGTTGTGCGTAAAAAATAGTGGAAAAGAAATGTAGAATCTAATCCATAGCACGCGCATGCAAACCAACGTCGCTATGCTAGCAAGCTAGATGTACATCTCTTGTACTTCTGGCGACTATTTAAAAAAACATGATAGATAGGTCTATAGAACAAAAAATCTCCCAATCAGGTACCATAGAGCAACAGAAGGACAGTATCGACAAGAATACTGATGCCCTGGCAAAACTGTTTTCACTCATCCACCGCTATATGACACCCGAGGAAATCGAACTGGTGTCTAAGGCTTCTCATCTGGCATTAGAGACCTGTCAGAATGTTCCCGGAACATTTGCCCGTCCTATTCCCCCGTTAGAACATGCACTGGCTGTGACCATGATTCTGGCACAGATGATGCATGTCGATGCCGTTGGTATCTCCGCCGCCCTGGTCTTTGAGGCGGTGGACGCTGAACTGCTCATGCTTGAGCAGGTTTCGTACACGTTGGGCGCGCCGACCGCGCATGTCGTCGAGTGTATGTCGAATTTGAATATTCTGGAGCGCAAAAAGCAAAATGCTGCCACGGGCGCTATGCTGGCTGTGCAGAATGTGCCCACCTCCTCGACGAAAAAAGAGCGCGACGACATGATTTCGAGTGTACCCCTGGAAAGCAAAAAACCGCGTATCCGCGAGGCGATGCGCCGCCAGCAGGCGGAGACCGTGCGTAAAATGTTTGTCGCCATGGCTGACGATCCACGCGTGGTGCTACTCAAATTGGCCTATCGGCTGCACGCGATGCGCCGTTTGTGCGACACCAACCTCATCAGCGATCAGCAAGAGCGACTGACTATGGCCGAGGAGTCGCGCGAAATCTACGCTCCACTGGCCGGTCGCCTGGGTATATCGCGTGTGGAGAGCGAATTGCAGGACCTGGCCTTCCAGATATTGGAGCCTGAACGTTATACATGGATCGTGAACGTGCTGGAGATCGAGAAGAAGCAGTGGCGTTCGTATGTCGATCGCGTGTGCGACGTTTTGCGCGCTGAAATGGGTAAGATCGGTGTGAAGGCCGACATCTCCGGTCGTGTCAAGCACGCTTATAGTTTTTACAAAAAGATAGTGCACAGCGTCGATGATCCAGACGACTTCGAGAAGCTGAAGGCCGAGGCCGATATCAGCCAGGTGCATGACCTGCTGGCCTTTCGCGTGCTGGTCGATACCACCGCCGACTGCTACGTAGTGCTCGGACATGTGCACAGCATGTGGCGACCCAAAGAGGGACGCATCAAAGATTTCATCGCTAATCCCAAGCCGAACGGCTATAGCGCGCTACACACCACCATCTTCTGCCTGGATGACCAGTTGGTCGAGGTGCAGATTCGCACCCACGCCATGCATGAAACCGCTGAGTATGGCGTGGCAATGCACTGGCACTACAAAGAGGCGGGCGATACCGCCTCCGCCTCGGCCAAAGAACTGCTCTCCTGGCTGCATCGGCTGACCGAGTGGCAGCAGGACCTGCGCTCCTCGAACGCCAGCGATACCGAGTTTGTCGAGGCCGTTAAAGACGACCTTTTTCAGGAGCAAATTTTCGTGTTGACGCCGAAGGGCGAGGTCAAAGACCTGCCTTTTGGCTCGACGCCGCTCGATTTTGCCTATCGCGTGCATTCGATGGTGGGCGATCACTGCGCGGGTGCGCGCGTGATCTCCGATATGGATCAAAAAGGTGGCAGTCTGGTCTCACGCATGGTCTCGCTCGACTACGAATTGAGCAATGGCGAGATCGTAGAAATCATCACCAACCGCAGCGCGCATCCCACGCGCGACTGGCTACAATTCGCGCATACCGCCGCGGCGCGTAACAAAATTCGCCGCTATCTGAAAATCAACGAGCGCCCGATCAATATCCAGATTGGACGCGAACGCCTCGAACGTGAGTTGAAAGCTGCGGGACCTCATACTATCGAGTTGCTGACCGAAGATGTAGAGAAATGGATCAGCGACGAGTACCATTGCGACTCCTTCGAGGATCTGCTGGCCGCGATTGGCTCGGACGACATCCGGCCTCGCGCGGTCGTCGTCAAGCTGCTCGCCTATTGGCAGCAGTTAGAGGGCAAGGAGCCGAAAGAGGAGAACAACGACACCGTCACACTGCCCTCGACTCCGGTCAAATCGAATACCGCGCGTCTCCAGGTGGATGGCGTCAGCGGACTGTTGACCAAACTGGCGAACTGCTGCTGCCCACTGCCGGGAGATGAGATCGTGGGTTTTATCTCGCGCGGCAAGGGTGTGATGGTGCATCGCACCGATTGCCAGAATATCATTCGCCTGCGCCAGCGCGACCAGGAGCGACTGATTCATGTCAGTTGGTCCGGCATGAATCAGCAACAGTATCACGCGCCCATCGTGATTACCGCCCGCGACCGCAACGGCTTGATTCGCGATATCGCGACCGTCGTCTCCGATGTCGGCGCGAACCTGATGGCGATCAATACACGGGTGACCACAACTCGCGATGCTATCATCACGGCCACCCTGGAGATTGGCGATCTCAACCATTTACAAAAACTGATCGCGCGTTTGCAGAAAGTCAAAGGCGTAACTCTGGTTGTAAGAGATATGGGCAAAAAGAAATAAATAACAAGCTGACCCTGGTAGCGCGTAGGGTAAACGCATGGTT
>CAZZWK010000027.1:12166-59850 GCA_964657925.1 uncultured Dictyobacter sp. | reverse complement strand
TTACCCTACGCGCTACCAGGGTCAACTTGTTAAGCGCTACCCGCGTAAGCGATCGAGCACGGGTGGCTGGCGCAGTTTCGCGAGTGCTCCTGCCTCGATCTGTCGTACGCGCTCGCGTGTAATACCCAGTTCGCGTCCCACCTGTTCTAGTGGATGAGCCTGGCCGTTGCCCAGGCCGAAGCGAAGCTGAAGCACGAGTTGTTCGCGTGGAGTGAGCACAGATTCCAGCACGCGTTGCACCTCATCTTTGAGCGTTTGTGTGGTCGCCAGTTCTTCGGGCGTCGCTGAATCAGTATCGGCAAGCACATCGCCCAGCTCTTGTTCCTCATCCTCGCCCACAGGAAGTTCGAGCGAGACGGGCGCGCCAGGGGCGGATTGAAGCTCGATCATGCGGATGGGGTCCAGCCCGGTGGCTTCGGCCAACTCGATCTCGGTTGGTTCGCGTCCCAGTTCCTGGAGGAGGCGTTGTCGTTCGCGACGAATGCGGTTCAAAGCGGTGTTCACATAGACGGGGAGACGGATCGTGCGCCCTTTATCGGCTACTGCTCGGCTAATTGCCTGTCGAATCCACCATGTTGCGTGTGTGGAGAAGCGATGACCACGGCGCCAATCATAGCGTTGCACCGCTCGAATCAGTCCGATGTTGCCTTCTTGAATCAAGTCCAGCAGGGTCAGGCCGCGTCCCACATAGCGTTTCGCAATGCTCACCACCAGGCGCAGGTTCGCGAGAATAAACTGCTTCATCGCGTCGCGGTCGCCGCCCTCGATACGTTTGGCTAATTCAACCTCGCGCTCGTGCGTGATCATCGGCACGCGACCAATCTCGCGCAGATAGGTCATGACCGCATCCGATTCACCAGCATCGGCGGTGTTGGCCTGGTTCTCGTCCTGGTCCTCGCCGTGGCGACGACGCATCGCGGGCCGACGTGCCGGTTGCTCTTCGGCGCTGACAGGGGGGATGGTAAGTAAGGAAGCGACTTCGGATGGATTCGTCTCGGGCTGTAGACTTTCTGGCAGTTCTTCTTCCATTTCAAGGGGGCCTGTTTCTAACTCGAGCGTGCCTGTGTCGATACCTCCCAGATCTTCATCCATCTCCTGTTCATCTTTCTCTCCCTCGGTATCCACGTCTTCCGCATTCTTATATTCAGTTTCGGTGGATAGGAGTTGTTCGACAATGTCGAAAGGCTGCGCGGGATCTGCACGGTGCGATTTATTTAAGGTAAGCGTTGTTCCCGTCATGGCACGCTTGGTGTCTATCATTGTGCGCCCTCCATGAAAAGTAGTAGTATATCCTAAACAGCAAGATACCTATTGTCATTCTGGTCCTACACTCAGGGAAAGCGAGCCTTCGTCGAATCTTGCGATCCGAGCGCCGAGTGGGAGGAATACAGCAACATAGTTTGTCTCTATAGAATAGAACATCGCCAGGTTAGAAGATATTCCTATCCCAATTATAACTCAAGTCACCCTTTCATTCTAGTCCCTACAGCCTGTATTTGGACAAGATTGCGTGAGAAACGTCGAACCTGCGTGTAATCCGTTATGAAAATAAGCGATTATAATCACTTATGCAATCGTCACGAAAACGAACTTTCATGAATATATACGTATGTGCATGAAACAAAGTGGCAAGAAAAACTCTGCCTCTCCATTTCACGCCTGCTTCACCTCACCTTTCTGTGAAGGTATCGTCAAATCAGTCACCCTTACTATAGCACGCTCATCCTCACTTTTTTTTTCTTTTCCTGCCTGATCACTCGCCCTCATCTTGTGTATGGTACGCACGAACAGCGTGGCAAGATACACTGTGAAGATGATCGCGACAATCGCGATCAAGGTGCCGCTGAGTATGCCACTGACCGCATCCCAACTCGCGCCGAAGATGTATCCCAGCGTGAGCGGAAGCAGTGCACTGATACTCTCACCCGTGATATCGTATATCAGGAAACGTCGATATGGATACCGCTCGATGCCCGCGAGCAGGTTGATGGTTCCACCAAGCGCGGGCACCAGGCAACGACTCAGGAAAATAGCCCACGAGCCGCGTTTCTGAAAATAAATTTGTGAGCGTTCGATCACCCTGGGGGAGATGAACCGCAAACGCTTTTGATTTTTCAGTCGCGTCAGAATAGGATCACCCAGTGCATGCCCCAACCAGTACCCTGTGCTATCCCCACAGACAGCGGCGCTGATCGCGGTAAGCGCCACTACGACAATATTGAAATCGCCCAGAGCCGCGAACGCCCCCATTGCCAGCAGAACCAGGCTAATCGGCAGCGGCGCGCCAATGGCGGCGATGAAAATGCACAGCCAGAGGGCCGGATAGCCATACGCCTGTAGCCAGCCGATAATAACAGGGAGCAGTGTATCCACTAAATTTTTGTTCCCTCTCCACGTTGCGCCGCTATATTCCTGGGGTTAAAAAAGGTGCGTTTGACGATAGCGGGAGACGACATGAGACTACATCTGGCACCGTTTCAATCTTGACGAGACCCGCTCTTCTCTCTAGAATATACCATATGGATGGACTTTTACAACCTTTCAACGTAAACATAAAGAGGATCGATACAACACTGCCTCTGCCTACCTACGCAACGACCGGCTCGGTCGGTTTCGATCTCTATTCGCGCGTCGACCAGCACATAAGCGGTCGATCGCTGGCGCTGTTGCCCGCCAATGTGATCGTGCAGACGCCGCCCGGCTACATGTTGTTGCTCACCATGCGTAGCAGTACCGCCCGTCGCAAAGGATTACTGATACCCAATGGCGTGGGTGTGGTCGATCAAGATTATAGCGGTGAAGGTGATGAATTGCTGCTTTCGGTGTATAATTTTCGTGATGAGGCCGTTACTGTTCAACGCGGTGAGCGTATTGCGCAAGGGATTTTTGTGCCCGTAGCCCAGGCGCAATGGCGCGAAATTGAGGATGTAGGGCAGGGACGTGGCGGCTTTGGAAGTACAGGCATACACATTAGGGATATCGATTATGACGTTACCTGATTATTACGCGATGCTCGAAGTGCCAGCCAGCGCCAGCTCTGAACAGATCAAGCAGGCGTATCGTCGCCTGGCGCGTTTATACCATCCTGATCTCAATAAACTGACCAACGATGGCCGCATCAAGCAGATCAACGATGCGTATAATGTGCTTGGCGATGTGAGCAAGCGCGCGCGTTACGATGTTCAACGCCTCGAATCTATGAGGCATGATATGATCGTCGACTTGATCGTGCAAAGGCGCAAACAGTTGCGCGAGCAGCAACGTATGACCTGGAAGCAAGGCGTGAAGGGTTTCGTACGCGAACTGAAAAAAGAGGTACGCGACGGCAAATGATCCCTTCCCGCCTCCAGACACATATAAAATTTGCCCTACGCGGATTCCACCCCAATGGTTGTGGAATCCGCGTAGGGCAAACCACGCGTTTGCTCTGCGCGTTTGCCCACGCCACCTAATGCTGATTCTCTTCGATTCGTGCCTGCAAGAATGAGAGCAGCAGCGAGCCAACCATCACACACACCAGTACGATCTCCATCGTGCTGAACGTTTTCTTCTTTTGCATAGTAGTATCTATCCTCCTCTTTCTAGTAGAAAAAATTGTGTCCCTCTTCGCATGCCTTTGCCTCTATCATACATCAGAAGAGGAACTGCGTGCACATCACTCACCATTTTTTCTAGCGAAATCTTCGTTGCTGGGATCTTTATTCATGGCTGAGTCTGCGTTATAATCTATTTCGTTTCGTATCAATTCTTGCTCAGGAAAATATGTTATGCTTGCAGGCAAAGGGGGCGCGACAGGATGAACAAAGCAATGATTCGACCAGTGGACCAGCAGAGGCACACATCCCGTCTATGGCGCATTCTTGCTACTGCTCTTATCGTGTTGCTCGTGCTAATTTTGCTGCTTCTGGGTGGCGCGAGCTGGTACTTCTCGGACCAGGTGCTGCGCTTTACTCACTACGTATCGGAAGCGCCCGGCCTGGTCGTGAGCGCGACCGCGACGACTGTCACCTTACGACGCGATGGCGCGAGCATGGAAGATGGACTCTACGGCATCCACTGGTCGGGCGGTAGCGCGATTGTCGGCGCCATCATCGGTGCTGACACGACCACTGTCACCAGGAAACTGGTGCACACAACGCAGCCGCTCACCCCGAACCTGGCGGTGAAGATCAATAACGATGTCTATTCAGGCAATCCACAAAGCGACTTGCACATCGCTTACACAAATGTTGACGTTCCCTCGCCATCTGGATCGCTGCCCGCCTGGTTCGTAAACGGGAAACAGCATACCTGGGTAATCATGGTGCATGGTTTCGGTGCCACACGCGCGACCGGATTGCGCATACTGCCCGTTTTTGTGCAACTGGGATTACCTGTACTCAATACTACCTATCACGGTGATGCTGGTGCCCCCGCCAATGCCGATGGCCTTAACCACCTTGGTGCCAAAGAGTGGCAAGATTTGCAAGCGAATGTACAGTATGCGCTCGCACACGGGGCGCAGCATATTATTCTCTACGGCTGGTCACTGGGGGGAGCTATCGTGGAAACATTTATGGTACGTTCATCCCTGGCCCACAATGTGCAGGCTGTTATCCTGGACTCACCTGTATTGAACTGGCAGGACCTGCTCACCTATCAGGCGCAACGGCGCAATCTGCCTCTATTCCTGGCATCGACTACGGCGTTTGTGGCGGGCGTACGCATCGGTACCTCGCTCTCGCAACTGGACTACCTGGACTCATCATCGCCACAACTCGATCGCCCGACACTGCTGTTTCACGGCACCTCCGATTCGACCGCTCCCATCTCTGTCAGCGATGCCTTCGCCGCCAAACATCCGCGCACGGTAACCTACTATCGCTTCAAGGGAGCCGAGCATATCATGAGCTGGAACGTCGATCCACAGGCCTACGACAACGATGTGCTCAATTTCCTAGCACACTATGCCGCGTAGGGCAAACCACGCGTTTGCCACATAATCAACTCGTTTTAACCCATAATTCCTGCCCATTGCCATAATTGTGCACAAGGTGAAAATGCTTTTTCACCCAGCTATGCAGCCCTGGTAAAGCGGAGAAACGACCACTGTAGAACAGCAACGCGCGCACGTTCGTCTGCGAGGCATCGTTGATAACTTGTTGCGTGCTGACATAGCCGCTGGCGATGCGTACAGAGGAGGTATCTACCAGATCGGGTGGCGTGCTTCTTTGCGCCAGGCCCGCGACAAATTGCGCATCCGTGATCACCAACTGACCAGCGGGAGTTGCATCGCGCACATCTGACGCCACCTGCTGCTCCTGCCGCGTCGGACCCGATACCGCCTCAACCTGAATATTTTTATAATAAGCATGCACACCGATCAAACCGGTCGCCAGCACGAACACGATAAGCAGCAGACTGACAACGGTAAAAACGGTGGAGATGACCGGTAAACGCCGCCAGCCCGCTCTTAAATCGATTGGCTGCATACCCAGCACGGTGAGCGCGATCAACGGCGGCACGGTGATCACAAAGTGATGTGGGAAGAGCGGCACCTCTTGCCATAGCAGATAGATCGAGGCGAACAGCCAGGCCAATAATGGGATCACATGCCAGTCGCGTTTCACCACAGCCACAAGGGTGCCGAAGATCGCGGCATAGGTCAATGGCGTCTTCAACGTATGCAGGATCATGTGCAGGTTATTCGCGTGTGGAAACACATGCTTCGCGGCTGTATGAAACGTAATCACCTGATTCCACAATTCGTGACGTACCGAGACGAATGGAATCAGCACCAGCAAGAGCGTGACTACCAGCACTCCAACGCCCACTAGTAGCGATACGAGAGCGGCGCGCAAGGCCTGTCCCCTCTGTTCTCTGATACGCCATAGATATGCGAGTGCCAATAACCCGATAGGCACAATGGTCGCGACACTAAAAAGCTTGGTCAGTATACTCAGCACGAGTGTGAGCGTGCAGAGCGCGGCATAAATACTACCAGCACGCCCACCAGGATGAGACCACCACAGATACGCACACGCGACAGCTAGCAGGGCCAGCGAAACCTGCGGCCCTTCGGCCTGCAATGTCTGAGAGGCCGAGAGGTAAAAAATATTGAGTAGCAGCAGCAGCGCGGCCAACACCGCACCGAGATAGCCACGCAGGGCTTTACCGAGTAAAAAAGCGCCCAGCACGCCCAGCAGAGAAAGCAGCGCAATCCCCATCCGTGCCGACCAGATGGATTGCCCGAAGAGCGTATAAAAAGGGAAGACCGAGAGCAGAAAGAAAGGTGGTTGCGAGTAGAAGGTGGGTTGATAGAGGCCGTGCCCGTCGCTCATAGCGCGTAATGTCTGCCAGTAAACACCCTCGTCGTACGAATCTCGGTCGAAGGGCGCGTGCAGCGTATAGAGCCGCATCAGCAGTGCTACGACCAGCAGGACGATTACGCTGGCAAGCGATAAGAGAATCGTATATCTGTCTGTGTGTTCAGTGCTAGCGGTATCATTTTTCGCAGAGTCTGTGAGCAAGCTACTCATCGCTCTAAAATAGATCCTCTCTTGATTTTGGTCTCTTCAGGGACAAGCTCAAGCTTATCAAGCGCTTAGGCTATTGTCGGGCAGAATTTGCTGTGTCAATGTGTCCTTCACGCCTTCTGATCTCACGTGAGGGAGAGCATGAGAGATGAAGGCATCACGATTCGTTTTCACGCATCGAAGGGGTATAGGTCAGCCCCACTAAAATCCCTTCTGGACTTAGCAGACGGGTAACCGTTTGTCCCCACGGCTCCTTCCGTGTGGTGACCAGGAGCCGATAGCCTTTTGTTTTCAACTCTTCAGATGCCTGGGCAACGTCTTCAACGTCAAATTCTAGCCAGGAGGTGGGCGTGGGCAGATCACTTGGCCATTCGTTCACGCCAAAGCAGGACTCGGCGGCTTGCGCAAGCGGCCAGAGGGCAAAAGACTTAACCCCTTCCAACTTTTCTGTGTGGAAGTAGCCACTTGTTTCTTCTTGAAAAGAGAGACCCAGGTTGTCTCGATAGAAAGCCGTGCTTTCCTTCGTACCTGTGGTGATAGGACCATATCCAGCAACAAATAAGACTTTCATGCCTCTATTGTAGCAGAAACCAGGGTGACCTGCTAGAGGAGGTAGCCTGTATGTTTGTCGTTTGTCTGATAGGAGGATTGAATCACCAGGAGCGGGCCAGAGCCACATTTTTACGTACTTGAACACACTTTTTGCCCTGCATCTGTCGCATCGGCGTTATCGATCAACTGTTTGATCTCGTCCGTGAACAACTCGTCGCGCTCGATCAACGCCTCCGCCACTGCAATTAATGCACCACTGTGTTCGATCAGCAGACCCCTTACCGCCTGCAACTGCTCCTGCAACAGATGTTCCACGCGTGCCTGTAACTGTGCGAGCCTTTCCATATTATCGTGGCCCAGCGCATCGTGGAAAGCGGCAAAAGAGGTAAGTGTGCCATCCATAGCGTACGCACCGATATAGCGTGTGGCCTCCTCGGTCGCGGTCGCCAGATCATTGGAGGCACCCGCCAACTGAACATGCAAAAAAAGCTCCTCACACGCTCGCGCCGCCAGCGAAATCTGGATGTTCGCCAGAATCTCTTCCTTTGAAACGGTTTTGATCGCCTCTCTGGGTCGTGGATGCGCGAAGGCGGCAGCCCCTTGCATATCGCTACGCATATGAATGGTGACATACGAGGGAAAGTAACGCTCCAATAAGTAGTAACTGGCGACTGTATGACCCGCTTCATGATACGCCAGCCGACGGCGATCGATAGCTGTCAGCTCGCTCTGTTGCCGCAAACCATATTCGTGCACATCTTGCGCCTCGATGAGATCCTGATAGCGCACCTGCTCGCGACCGGCGAAGTGCGCGATGATCACCGCCTCGTTGATGATATGCTTGATCGCCACAGGTGTATAATCGACCAGCCGAGCCGAGATAGCGGTGATAGAGATGCTGGCATCATGCATAATCTTTTGCAGGTAGTAACGAATGACTTCCGGTCGATAGCGATCCGTAGGTGGCGCGACATGAATCTGCCGATCGAAACGACCCGGTCTCAGCAGCGCGGGATCGAGCGCGTCAGGCAGGTTCGTGGCGCCCACCGTCAATACCGGTTCGCTTTGTACGCGTCCATGGTATATGCCCAGCACACGTAATATTTTTTTGAAAGGGCCCGTCTCGATATCGGGTGGGTCCATCTCCATCAACAGTTGATTCAAGCCGCCAGAGCCACCACCTAGCATGCCCATCATGCTGCCTGCGCCCATCGCGTTGTTACGACCTCCACGCGAGCTCGCGATCGCATCGATTTCATCCATGAAGATCACGCATCCACCGTACTCTCTCGCCAGCCGACGCGCCTTGGTATACAGATTCCGGATCATCAACACATCCATGCCGATGAACATGGCGCGAAAACTGGCCGCGCTGGCGTAGGCAAAGGGCACTCCAGCCTCGCTACTCATGCATTGTGCTAAATAACTTTTGCCGGTCCCTGGCGGTCCGGAGAGCAACAAACCACGCACGGGATTGCCGCCCATGGCGCGAAATTCCTGGATACCTTGCAGGAGAGAGACGATTCGACGCGCCGATTCGAGCACCTCTGGATTGCCTTTATAATCCTCGAAAGTTACCCCCGTTTCGCCGGGCATAACCCAGTACAGCCGTGGGCGACCAAGAAACCAGAAAATAGCCACGAACTGCATGACAGCTGCGAAGATAACAAAGATCACTTCGGCAACATAACCCAAAATAGTACCAGCATTGAGTCCCACCAGCGCGGCACCGGACAGGAGAAACCAGGCTATGAGCACGAGCAACGCGAGCAGCAGCCAGTGACGACGTATAAAATGCCCGCATTGATCAAGACCTGCGTCGATCGAGCGATCCAGGTCGTCCGCGGACGTTCTGGCCTGTGCCTGTGCCTGTATATTTATATTGTTGTGTGTTGCCATCGCTGCCTACCCCTTCGTCGTGCAATCTCTCTAGCTGGTGCGCGCCGATACGTAATCCAATAAAAAAATGCTGCCATCGGGCATGGTCGTGAAGTGCCAGAGCGCGACGGTTTCTGTGCCTTGCGCACCTGCTGCTGGTGTCATGTCAATCTCGACATACGTATCGATCATGCCATCCGCCGCCATGCTCATATTGGTTACAGACACATCGGTCCATTTCACCTGGGCATGAGCCTCGCTGAACTCCAGCACGTAAAGCGCGCTATCAGGTGTTCTCGCTGCGGGATTCATCGACTTTTGTACCGCCAGCATGGTCTGAATATCGCCCGCGCGCAGCGCCAATAGCCAGCTTTTGATGTCCGGACTCAGTTGTACATTCTCTTGCACACTCTGCCCAACACCGTCCGGTGCTGTAATCGGTAGCCAGCTACCGATAGCGACATAAGAGGTCAGCCCGATGCTTGCCAGCAACAGCAACGCGGCTATACACGAAACCAGCTTGTTCGTCCAGATCCAGCGCACCACATAGTAGATGCGCTTACAGAGCGTGTGCGCTATAGTCCTGCCAAATGGCCGCACGCGTCGTACGTTCCCACTCGACCTGTTGAGTGGTTGCTCCTGACTCGAACGTATATTGTGTGACGGACTTAGCATCGCGCGCATCTCGACTTTCCCAGCAACGAAATCTTTTGTTCCAACTGCATGCGATAAAAACATCCATGCCTGTCCTATTTGCATCGTTTTTAGTGTTTTCTATAAAGCGTAGCTGTTGGCTGATCGTTTTTCTCTATATTTTGTTATAATGTGTACGTCTCATAAATTATGATCGACAGAGAGCCGCTACGAGTGCAAGATGGTGCCGCATGCAGAGAAAGCAGGAGAACTTGTTTTATGGATGATCATGGGTATCAGCAAAATGCGCCTGGTGCATACATCTGGCTGCGTTATTCGACGCAATATACGCGTGATGGTCAATCGCATACCTTGGAGATGAGTATTCCGATACCGCTTGGCGCGACATCTGAAGAGCGCGCGCAGTTGATTAACGAGGCTGAAATCGGTATGCGTCAATTAACGGGTCATATTGAGCAACGAGCCGCTCAGCCGAACACGCAACGTATTCAGAGCAATCCTGCACCAAAAAGCACACAAACGCTACCAACTTCGCGACTGACTACACCGCTGACGAAACCAATAAATCGGCCCGCGTCCATGCCCGCGCCGCAAACCGGTCCACAGCCAGCGGCTGGACAGACCAATGAAGCCGCTGAGCGTGAGGAAAGCGCTCCGGTCCGCCAGGGGGTCGCGGCGAACATGTCCGCGCACACACTTTCGCCCAACGAAAATACCGGTAACTTGCAACTTCCACAGTTTATCCAGTATATCAAAGAGAACATGGACTTAACGCCGAAGCAAGCGATGGATCTTTTGAATGTGAAGTCGTTGTCGACCGGCATCAATCTGCGCGACGCCCTGGAAAATTTAAAGCGCATCACCGCTCAGCAAAAAGGCCAGCAAGATGCTGCCTCTCCTCAAAGAAAGGCCGTATACGAGTCTTCGACCCCACCATCTCCATCAACCAACGACGCCCCAGTCTCTAGAAGTATGTCGGGTCCTCTTTCATCTGCGCCCAGCAGAGAAGTTGCGGGCAATATCACAAATCTGCCACGCACGCCGGAACCAATTTTCGATGAAGAGATCGGGCCGGATGAGTTGGACGATAACGAACTGGATAGTATGCTGGGCGATGATGAGCCGGACATGGGAAACGAACTGAGCCAGAAGCAGTTGGAGCAGGCGCGGGCCAAGATCAGCGAACTGCGCGAGTCGCAAGGCGCGGCCACGGTGAGCGATCATCGTTTGAAAGTACTCAGCAATGTCGTGAATTCACAAATCACCGAGGATCAACTGCAAAGCCTGACCGAGGGTGTCTGGAACATTCCTATGCTGAAACGCCTGAAAGTCGATCAGGTCGAGGCCTTGATCTCGTGGGCCAAGATGGACGATGATTTCGTCGAACAGGTGGATGCTGTGCTGGCCGTGCTGGAGGAGGAACGCTATGCGCGTGGTAACCGGTGAGGCCAAAGGCAAACGGCTGAAATCACCCAAAACAAGCGGCACACGCCCGATTATGGATCGCGTCAAGACAGCTCTCTTCGACATTCTTTCGTCTGAAGTGGTCGACTCCACCTTTCTGGACCTTTTCGCGGGCACCGGCGGCGTGGGCATCGAGGCTTTGAGTCGCGGTGCGGCCCACGCTACCTTTATCGAGATGAGTCCTCAGATCCTCAAACTCGTGCGCGAGAACCTGCAAATCACCGGTCTCGCCGACCGCGCCGACACCTTGTTGACCGATTCCTTTAAATTTCTTCAGGCCTACCAGCGCTCACCAGAGCCGCAACAGACGCGGCGTACGTCTTTTCCCCCTCTCTCAGGAGGGCGCAAACGTATCTATGATATGATCTATGTCGCGCCGCCCCAGTATGCAGAGATGGCCGCGCGCGCTTTGGGCTTGCTCGATAGTTCGTCGCTGGCCGCTGAAGACGAAGCCCTGATCATCGTCCAGATTCATCCCAAAGAGCGTGCAGGCGTTGCCGCTGTACCCTGTCAGAATTTTGAACTGACGGATGAGCGTCGCTATGGTAGTACACTATTGATGTTCTATCGTCGTCACGCGTAATAGTTATACCGTATTGTTCGGTAAACCTTTATAAAACAATACCTATCATTTTTGAGAAGAAAAAGAGAGAAGAAAGATATGACTACCAGATCTGGAGGTGGACGTTTCGCCTTTGTGGATGCCGGTGAGACCGCGCGCCGTCTCGGTATCGATCGCGTCACACTCGACCTGTGGGTGAAAGAGGGACGCATCAAGACACATCGTGGCGTTGGACGCGACGTTTTTTTTCGCTCCGCCGATGTCGAGGCGCTCTACAACGAGCTGCATCTCAGTAGCGAACTCGCCGAGGCGGTCGCTGTGGATGAGAGTGAGAGCGAGAGTGCCGAAACCAGCACCCCCACCATCCAGCCCACGCGCAAAAAACAAGATCCGCCGATGCGCGTTTACTTGCGTCTACAAGCGGATGCCAAATGGTACGACATCTCGGAAGACGATATTCGCATCTGGTTCCAGCAACTCGCGCCCGATGGCTACGAACGCAACAAACGCAACGCCGAGCACACCATCAAAAAACTGCAATTTCTTGCCAGCCTGATCGAAGATGCGCAGCAGCGCGCACGACAACAGTAAACAGGGTCGATATTGTCCGCCTTCTCTGTTATGCTACCGGTGTAAACAACGTGTTACAAGAAACATAGTAAGAAGAAGATAAACATGAGTTCACAGCCTTTCAAGATACAGATTGCACAGACGGTACTCGATGACTTGCAGGAGCGTTTGGCGCGTACCAGATGGCCCGATGAAGTCGAAGGAGCGCACTGGGATTATGGTACGAATCTAGCGTATTTGAAAGAACTTGTTGACTACTGGCGAACAGGATTCGACTGGCGTGCGCAAGAGGCGTATCTCAACAGCTTTGCTCACTTTCGCACTGAAATCGATGGTTTCGGTGTCCATTTTATTCACCAACGTGGGCAAGGTCCTCATCCCATCCCGATCATCCTCACCCATGGTTGGCCGAGCACATTCCACGAAATGCTGAAGATTTTGCCACTGCTGACTGATCCCGCCAGTCACGGCGGTAAGGCTGAAGATGCTTTTGATGTGGTTGTGCCATCATTACCTGGATATGGATTTTCGGATCGACCGACACAACGCGGCATGGCGATCACGCGCATAGCTGAGTTATGGATGCGCTTAATGACTGAAGCATTAGGCTATAGCCGCTTTGCTGCACAAGGCGGTGACATTGGTGGAGGCGTGACGGAGCAACTTGCGCGGGCCTATCCTGATCTATTGTTGGGAATTTATCTGGATAATGTGCCGTTTCAATATCGGTTTCAAAAAGCTGAAGACTTGTCGCCAGCCGAGAAGCACTACCTGCAAACATCGAGCGAATGGCAGCGTAAAGAAAGTGCATACGCGCAAATTCAAAGCACGAAACCACAAACGCTCGCCTATGGACTGCAAGATTCTCCTGTCGGTCTGGCCGCCTGGATTGTGGAGAAATTTCGAACCTGGAGCGATTGCGATGGAGATGTGGAAAAACGTTTTACAAAGGACGAATTGCTCACGAATATCACCTTATATTGGGTGACAGAAACAATTAATTCCTCAATCCGTTTTTACTATGAAACCGGTCATACTACCACACCTTACCAGCAGATGGAGAAAAATGCTGTTCCGGTCGCGGTCGCCGCTTTCCCCAGGGATATTCTGCCCGCACCGCAAGCATGGGCCGAGCGCTGGCTCAACCTGCAACACTGGACCGCAATGCCACGTGGTGGTCATTTTGCCGCCGAAGAGGAGCCAGAATTGCTTGCCGCAGACATTCGTGCCTTCTTTCGACCTCTGCGCTAGCCATTTTCCTTAAGCAAAGTAAACAGGAGCCATCCCATTACTCGGGACGACTCCTATCGAACTACCTACCCATCAATCGCTTTTTTATATCTCTGAATGGCCTCGATATGTTCGCGTGGAGATGCCAGGTCAGCATTCATCGTGTTCAGCGAGAGATGCGTCGCGCCCAGATCGCGCCATGCATCCGTCAGGCGTCTGAGTTCGTCGAGATCACCATCACTGAAACTGATGCGCGCCTCGATTCCTACAGTCGCCGGGTCACGTCCCTCTTCGCTGATATAGCCACGTAGCTTCTGCAACGTTTCGTGCATCGCCTGGTCTGGTTTTCCCTGTGGAAACCAGCCATCACCCATGCGCGCGACCCTTTTCAACAACACATCCGCGCCACCACCCAGCCAGATGGGAATCGAGCGCCGTGGCGGCAGCGGATTGAGACCGGCCTCTTGAATCGTGTGAAACTTACCCTGGTAGCTGATCACTTCAGTGCTCCACAATTTGCGCAATACCTCTATCTGCTCCTCCATAGCGCGTCCTCGTGTGCGAAAATCCATGCCCAATGCCTCGTACTCGACTGGATTCCAACCCACACCCACTCCTAAGCGAAAGTTGCCCTCGGTCAGAATATCGATCTCCGCCGTTTGCTTGGCGACCAGCGCCGTCTGACGCTGCGGCAAAATAATCACCTCCGTCACCAGTTCCAGTTTGGTGAATGCGGCCAGGTAGCCGAAGAGCACGAACGGCTCGTGAAACAGGCTTTTATCGGTATAGCCCTGCCATCCTGGCCGATGCGTAGGGTCAGCGCCCAACACGTGATCATAAATACCGAGATGACTGTAACCCACGCCTTCGGCTGTCTGCGCGTAGTCACGGATTATCTGCGGATCAGACCCGATCTCGTTTTGTGGAAAGATGACACCTAATTTCATGGTAGAAAGTTCCTCGCTTCCTGGATGATTGTTTTCGCATATCTTTCTGCATCATAGCACGTACCAGCAGGTGATCGTGTGCTAGGCTCACGACTGGCATACCGTTCCCTGTAGAAATAGACAGGCTATAGCCCCGTCATTTGCACTGGTCCAAAAACTGGTGAAACTGGCGGTGCTTTGCAGTCTTGCTCGGCATATACTAGCGATGTGCAGAGGAACTACCAGTGGAGCAGCAGCGATTGATGAAGCGTTGATTGTGGAACCCGACGTCGAGTCAGTCGTTTGTATTAACACCAGCGGCTCAGTATCTTGTTTGCGGGCGAGGCATGACAGGGTACCGAGCGGACATAGAATGACAAAGAAAGTTGCCCGGCCTGCAATTCTAGTGTTGGGACGAAAATTTATCACGCATGTCTCAGCTTGATGGAGATGGAAGATGCGCCATCGGATATGGCGCGGATGGTGCTCCACTGGTAGTTTTTTCAAAACACGATACAATGTGTATAGAATAGAGTATATAGAAGGGAGTAGCAGATGGCACAATGGGCATATAAAGTCGTCTACATCGACTATCGTGGCCGTATCTCATGTGAGGGCGTCGAGACCCTGATCGGCAATGAGCGGCGCAGTTCTTTCGCTCGCCGCTACATGGATAGCCTCGGGCGAGATAGTTGGGAACTTGTCGGTATTCAGCCTTTGACCGCGAATTCCGCATATTACACCTTCAAACGTCCCGCGCAGGATGGCGATTACGCCGACCAGACGCCAGCAGCCGCTACGCAGCAGGCACCAGAGACAACAACACCTCCAGTAGAGGGCGGTCCAACCGTCGAAAGCGTCTAAAAAGAGCTTTTACGCACAAGCACGACTCATAAGGTCGTGCTTTGCTTTATTCCTTCTTCGACAGCATCACTCTGACGCACGATCTGTCATCCCCTTTCTTCATCTCCCAATAACCTCTCTTCTGTGATCGCTATCATCTCCACGGACAGTTCTGTTATAATAAACCGTGGAAAAATCCTGTTGTTTCGTCCTTTTCTCGTTTGGGCAAACACCTGTTACTCGCGACCAACCTGCTAACGCGTTTTTTTGCCATCAACGACGATCCAATTTTCAGTGGGGAATTTAAGCATGACACAAACGACATCAACCTCTCTCGCAGACACCGCTACGCCCGTTTATCAAAACTTTATCGATGGTCAATGGCGCGCGGCACGTGCGGGTGAAACATTCGCCAGCACCAATCCCGCCCATACTAGCGAGCTTATCGGCATGTATCAAAAATCTACGCCAGTTGATCTCGAAGATGCCATCGACGCCGCCAGCCGAGCACAGAAAAAATGGGCCGTGACACCAGCGCCTGAGCGTGGCGAAATATTGCTCCGCGTCGCGTTACTGCTGGAGCAACGCCGTGAGGAGTTCGCCACCGCCATGACGCGCGAGATGGGCAAGGTCCTGAAAGAGACGCGCGGCGATGTGCAGGTCGCCATCGATGTAGCGAAATTCGTCGCGGGCGAGGGCCGACGCGCGGAAGGCGAAACAGTGCCATCTGCGCTGTCCAATAAGTTCTGCATGACCATTCGCCATCCTGTCGGCATCGTCGGTATCATCACTCCCTGGAACTTCCCGCTCGCCATTCCGGCCTGGAAAACCTTTCCCGCGCTACTTGCCGGAAACGCTGTAGTGCTCAAACCCGCCAGCGATACCCCGCTTGCCGTGTTGAAACTGGCGCAGGTGTTGCAAGAGGCGGGTCTGCCTGATGGGGTTTTCAATGTCCTCACCGGCCCCGGCGGCACACTGGGCGATGCCCTCGCCAGCCATCCACGCGTCAATATGATCTCGCTCACCGGCTCTAACGAGGTGGGACGACGCGTGGCCGGGATCTGCGGACACGACCTGCGCCGTTGTGCTCTGGAGCTTGGCGGTAAAAACGCGGTCGTCGTGCTCGATGACGCGGACCTGGATCTGGCGGTCGAGAGCATACTCTGGGGCGCTTTCGGCACGACCGGCCAGCGCTGCACCGCGACCAGCCGCGTCATCGTGCAGCGCGGTATACTACACGCCTTCTCCGATCGTCTGGTGGCCGCCGCCCAAAAGTTGCGCATCGGCGATGGCCTGGATACACAGGTCGAAATGGGCCCACTGGTAAATTCAGGCCGCGTCAAGGCGGTGCACGAATATACCGCCATCGGGCAGCAGGAGGGCGCCAGGCTGTTGACGGGCGGCTCACGCCTGGACGAGGATCGCTATGCGGAGGGCGCGTTTTACCAGCCAACTATCTTCACCGATGTGACTCCGACCATGCGTATCGCGCGCGAAGAGGTCTTTGGCCCCTTCGTCTCGCTGCTACCGGTCTCCTCATATGAGGAGGCGATCGAAGTGGCGAATGGCACCGAGTACGGCTTATCCACTGGTATCTTCACCGATGATGTACGCCTGGCCTTTCGTGCCATGCGCGACATCGAGTCCGGCTTGGTGTATATCAATGCCGCGACCACAGGCTCCGAAATTCATCTGCCCTTCGGCGGCATGAAAGGTAGCGGCAACGGCCATCGCGAGTTGGGACCGGGCGCGGTAGAAGAATTTTGTGAGACCAAGGCCATCTACGTCTCCTATCCGACACGCAAAGCCTGATCTTGTTTTAAGGGTGCTGGCGGGGAGATTACCCTTCGATGCGTTGAACGGCGAACTGGGCGAACATCTCCTCCCACACCTCTTGATTCTCCATACGCTCGCGTGGATCGGCTATGCGACTATTGATCATCTCGAAGATCTGGCTCAGCAACCGCTGGAGCACGACCGAGGCCTGATCATAAAAATTTGCCGCCTGCTTCATATCTCCGCTGAAGATCGTGCGCCCAAATGTCGCGAAATGTTCAACATCGATATGATTCTGGTCTACCAAAAATTCATAGCTACCCACATACCACAGATTCTCGTTCATCATCAATTTCTTCAGTGTGTCGATGCTCAGCTCCACCCCGTTCGCACGGCATGTTTCCGCCAGCGCATCCATCGTCCAGTTGATGAAGTTTGCTAATGTGGACAGTTTTTCTAGCGGGGCATGTTTTTTGTCCCATTCCAGTTCCAGCCGACTGACGAGATCCAGTAGCGCGAAATTTTCCATGCGCAACTTTTCAGCCGGTTCCGGAAGACGTACCTTTTTACTGTGAATGTGCTGCACGGTATCCTGCTGCACGGGAATCAAATAGCCCTGTTGCACCAGCTTGCTCAGATCGCGTGCCACATCCATTTCGGGTCGTCGCAAGGCGGTCGCGATGCGCCTCACACGCCGATAGAGGTTCACGTGCGTGAACAGTTCCAGGCTGCGCGCATCGAAGCGTGTGACATAGGGAATGGTATCGTTCAAGCGCAACGTCGTGCGCATACTGTACGGAAGGTAACGTTCAACCTCATGCCACTCGTCGCCGTACGTTACCATCTCCATCGTGACGCGTACGACCTCCAGATCGTGCGAGGCTTCGCCGTACGGGAGCAGTTTTTGAATGCTATTGGGGTCAGGACTGGCGATAAACTCATAGGTGCCGTCCTGCCACAGTCCGAGTTCGCGCGCGGTCCACAAAACCTTCGTGCGCAAGGCCTCACGCAGTTGTTGCTCGCTGATCACGTTCATGATGATCAAACGCTCACCGATGCGCTGGCCCATAGGATCTTGTAACTGTTGGGTGTACGCCTCCTCGATATTCTGGTAGGTCGCCATACCCAGTTGCTGCAGGATATCGCCCAGGGCCAGCGCACCAGGGTCGAATTCAGACGCGTTCGCCAGTTTCCCCTCGTTGAAGTAAAGAACGCCCACACGCCCATTGTTCTGCTTCAGGTGGATCGCGCCCGTCATGCTCCCGAGTTCCACCACCTGCAATATCTCGACCAGCCCGAACTCCTTCAGAAAACCAGACAGAACCGTGCCTGTATTCATATCTTTCCCCGTGTCTCCTCGTCACCCTGGAGATTGTCAGCACTCCATGAAAATCTCTCTGTAAAAGCCAGCCGTCCAGCATCAGCACTGTCCGCTCTTTTACTTATCGCCCCTGATTATAGCATAGCTTTGCTTCTACAGAGAATAGAGCTGTAAGCAGTACTCCTGCCCTGTTTTTATGACAAGACGAAACGGTTGCTATAACTTTTCCCTCTGGCAGAGAGAAAATTGAGCTATTGGGCGTTATTTTTTTATTATTGGTGCACTTTTACGAAATAAATCGGCTATATCTGCCATGGTAGGCGTCGATTTATCGAAACGCACCCCGATTTATCGGCTAATTAGGATATCCGGATCATTTTCTCAAAAATCACTATTAATACTCATATTTTTAGGAGAATGAGTATAAAAATAACAATGAGTATAAGAGATAAAATACTAAGAGGAGGAATACGTGTTGTCTCGTTCGACGGATAATTTGCTTTTTAAAATGAGTGTGTGGTTGGGTCTCAATGATGGGAAGCTCACGTTGTATCTCAGTTGGGCGTGCGATATCTCCTCTACCCACACTCCCTCTTGCCGCTCCGTGAAAAACGACGCGTGGCATTCTGATCCCATTGCGCCGAGTTTTTGCCATAATCCTGACAGTTTTTTTCCGAAGGGCTTTTTTCTGCCTGAGAACTGATCGTCTATGCTCTTTCTGATGCTTCTCCTCCCTCCGCTTTTGTGCTCGTTCCATTTTTTCTTTTTTACCCCTTTTTCCCATTTTTGCGAGGCGGAATGTAAGGATAAAGTGCGACGAGCGCTTCACCTTTTACCGCATAAACATCAGGATCATTGGGATCTAAGCGAAGAACTTCGTCATAGGCATCGATCGCTTCTTCATAACGTCCAAGTTTAGCTAAGGCAAGACCTTTATTGAAATATGTATCGCTATCGCTAGGGTTAAATTGTAAGGCTGTATCGTAGAAGCCAATTGCTTCTTTATATTTTTTTAGGCTCCTGAGAACATTTCCCTCATTATAATAAACTGAAGCATTTTGGGGCTGCAATTGCGCCGCTTTGTTGTAACTCGCGATTGCTTCTTCATAATGACCTAGTGATGCTAAAGCATTTCCTTTGCTTATATATGTATCAGTATCATCAGGTTCAAGCAGCAAAGCTTGGTTATAAGTATCTACTGCCTCCTTATACAGGTTTATCTCATGTAAGTATAAGCCCTTATTATAGAGTATCCGTGCATTATTAGAATCAATTTGTAATGCTTGATTATATACAGCGATCGCTTCTTCATGCCTTCCTAACTTCCCTAACAAATTCCCTTTGTTTTCGTAACTATCAATATCCTCGGCATGTAAATGGATAGCTTGATCATAAACTGAAAGCGCCTCTTCGTAATGTTCTAGTTCGGCGAGAGCAACCGCTTTGTTGTAGTAAAAAGAGGCGTCATTAGGATTTAAGGAGATCGCTTGATCGTAAGCGGACAATGCCTCTTTGTAACGCCCTAGTTCAACGAGTATGTTTCCTCTATTGTTATACATGTCTACACTGTTATAGCCTGAGTGATATGCTTGCTCATACGCGTTCAAGGCTTCTTCATAGCGTTCTAGTTCACCAAGAGCAAAGCCTTTATTGTAATAATCTTTTGCCCGACTAGGATCGAGTTGTAATGCTTTCTCAAAAGCCTCAAGAGCTTCTTCATGCCGCTCTAATTCGCCTAATGCTATGCCTTTCTCATGGTACGCTTCAGCGTTATACGGACTGAAAATGAGTATTTGTTCGTAAGTAGAAAGAGCTTCTTGAAAGCGTTTCTGATTAAGTAGATCATTCCCTTGTTGGAAAAGACTTTGTGAATATTCATCTTGATTGGAAGAGAAGGTGGTCATTCTGAGTTATTCCTTATCCGATTTATTTTACGAATCAAGTTATGGTACACTCCTCAAACTATCGTTATCTTTTGAGGAGTGTATTATTCGACTGTAAAGTTTACCTCGTAGTTTCTAAAAGTAACCTAAAGGGCGGGACAGATATCTTCGCACCCTGGAACAAGAATGTTTTCCCATGTCCAAACAGCGGCGGCGGCTAGCGCAACGCCAATCCCTACAATAATGCCTATGATTATCTTCCAAATGTCAGGATTCTGAGACTGAGAGCTCGAGCCTTGAGGACGTGGATACATGGAAACTGGTTTATGAGGAGTTGATATTGCATTCCTCGATCCCGATTGAGATGAAGATTTTGTATAGGAAGAATTATTCGAATACGAATTTGCAGATGCAGGTGCTTGATATCTATTATATCCTCCACCTTGTATTCTTGTAGTCCTCTTACCTTGTCCTTTGGTGTTTGTTTGCACTTGAGTTTTTCTTCCCTTCGGAGATGATTTGGGGGCTGTAGATTTTGACCCTTTCCCTTCATCTTCTTGGTCAGTTCCTCTATTAGAACCTTCTTGACTTTCTTCCTGTGTACCAGATGCCGAACCTTTCTCGGGTGCTGTTTGTACTGGTCCTGGTTGTGTTTGTACAGGATTTCCTGGTCGTATTGTAGGTGTATTTGATGGTGGTTGGTTTACAGGCGCAAAAAGCAATAGTAACCAAAGTGCTGTAGATGGATAATTATTTACGAGGTTATTCCAGAATATTGCAGCTTCTTCCGAGTCGAATCCAGGAATAGGCATATGCCCACTTGGATCAATTTCGGTTTCTGGATTTCCCCATACGTATGTATAAGGACTTATTCCCTGTTCATTGCCCTGCACGCTATCCGGCGAAATGAAGGCTCCGATTACTGGATCATAGTAGCGAGCGTTGTCATAGTCAAGTCCTGTAACGCTGTCTGTTCGCTGACTGGTAAATCCGATACTGGTCGGAAGCGTGCCATTACTGTAACGACTCGATCCATACGGGCCGTAAAGTTGCGCGCCAACGATATTTCCACTGGCGTCAAGTACTACAACCTGGCTGTTTAGTCCATCATAGCCGAAGTAGTAGAATACTCCGCTGACATTGGCGGCAATGCGTTCACCATCGACAAAGTAGTACGTTGTTACCTGCGTGGGTACGCCACTACTTGTTTGCACTTCCTCGATGTCACCGATGTAAGCTGTGGTCGTCGTTGATCCATTGACGGTACTTTGTACTGCTACACGGTTTCCGTCACCATCGTAGAGATAGTTCTCGGATTCTGTCGGGGAAGTTGGCGTGTTTTGCCAACTACTCAAGCGTCCTTCGGCATCGTAACCGAGTTTCTGGCCTGTGGGTGAACCTCCACTGCATGTTGTGGCGCTGCTGACGGCGCGACAGATCATGTTGCCAGCGGCATCGTAGGCAGCGCTAAATCCGCTAGTGGTCGATATCACGGCGTGAGGTTGGCTTGATCCATAGGTGTAATTACCTGCCGGTCCACCCGTAAGCCGCCCATCGGTATCATAACTGTCGCTTTGCTGGTACTGTGCGCCAGTCAGTGTGCCGGATGTGATACTGGTTCCGGTACATGGTGGTGTCCCATTGGTGCCAGCCCAGGTCAAGCGAGACAAACTATCGTAGCAGAATTGCTGTGTATCGGTTTGCCCCCCGATAGCTGTTTGAACGCCAGTGACGTTGTCAGCCGCATCATAGGCTGGTTGTGTTTGATAGAGCAACGTACTTGTGCTGCTTTTCGTCAGCGATTTTGAGGTCAGGCGCAGTCCTGTGTCATAGCTGGCGGCATAGGTATAGGTGTTGTTGCCCAGACTCATACCTGTGACGCTTCCAGCCGCACCGGCAAATCCCGTGTAGGTCACATTGGAGGCGAGCGAGGTGGTTGTGCCACCAATTGTGGTTGTTAGTCCGGTCAGCCAATCGCTCGATGAGCGGTTGATCGTTACGGTTTCGCCAGTTGGATAGGTTTCGCTCGTCATCTGGTCGCTGTCGTCGTAGCTCATGGTGAGTGGGTAACTCGTTCCATTCACCGTGGTTGTCTGCGCTGTTTGGCGTCCCCTGTTGTCGTAGGTATAGCTGTACGAGCCGCTGAGACCACCACTACCCGTAAAGCTTTCACCGGTTAGTTCGCCAACACCCTGATTCCCACTTGCGGTGCTATCGTACGTATAAGTAACCCAGGCACCGGTTGGACTATTGGTGTTATTGCGCCAGAGTTGTCGATCAAGCCCGTCATAGCCAGTGTAGATGGTACCTGCACTACCGCGAGCATCGACCGATTCGGTCACATTGCCGTTGGGATCGTAGGTGTAGTTGGTCCTTCCGCTATCAGGATCTTGCTCGCTGATGACCTGCCCCAGATCATCATAGGTATCATTCAATGTTGTACTTTTGTCGGGAGCCTGCGTTGAGAGATGGTCACCAGCAGCATTATAGGTATACAGCGTTGTGGCATACAACGTGTAAGGACTCGAAGTACCGCTATAAAGCTGGATGTAGTTTTCGTCACCGAAACCATTGATAAGTGCGTCCGCTTGATGTCCATCGGGATCGAGCACGAGTACCTGTTGATAACAGCCGCTATCACTATAGCCAGAGACGCCGCAGGCGATGCTATAGGTAGCTGTATACGTATGTGAATTGGCATCGGTCATACTCTTGATGCGACCAAGAGCATCGTAGGTCTGGCTTGTACCTGGTTGCGTGCTATCGGGAATGGAGTAGGCGGCTGATCCAGGAGAACCGCTATAGGACGAGACAAAGTACGCGTTGCTTTTGAAGATCTGGTTGCCAGAGGTGTCGTAGTAGGCGTAGATCACCACATCCTGTGAACCTGGTCCTGGTGTGCGCGTCTCGACCAGGCGCCCCTCTCCATCGTAGAATGCACGACTGGTCGTTGTGCTCGCGTTATTAATCCGATTAATTTGATCAATCTCCTCACATGGAGATTGCGCCGAGGTTCCACTGCACCAGTTGGTATAGACCCACTGCGTTGTTTGCTCCCCACCACTCTCTCCTGGTAGCGTTTCACTCGTCATACGATCGAGCGCGTCGTAAGTGTAACCGGTAACCTGATTATTGGCATCAGTTGTGCTGACAGGCCATGTGCCGTAACCATACAGGTTTCCGGTATTCGAGTAGCTTGTGCTATCAGTTTGATTGAGTGCGTTGGTGGAAGCGGTTGGGAAGACAGAGTACGTGCTGTCGTAGGTCGTACACTCTGTATATTTCGTACTTCCGATCGTACAGCCCTGATGGCTGGTATTGCCCGCATTCCCGTCGGGATCGGTCGTCGCAATTACGTCTCCAGATGCGTTGTAAACGGTTGTTGTCGTGCTTTTCCCACCAGGGGTATAGCCGTTGGCTGACGTGCCACAACTCGCATCGTCATCCTGAGAGGTAATCAGCCCGCCAGTCAGCTTGCTTGTTTGCCCGGTCGTATAGCTTTGCCCGTCGTAACTCATATAGCTACAACGGAGCCTGTTCCCCGATCCATCCTCGGTATCGGTAAAGGCTTGCGTATCAATGATATAGGTTCCAGTCGCACTGGTTTTTGTTGCCGCTATATTGTCGTTCCAAACGTACGAAGCGTTTGTGACAACCTGTGCTGGCGTCCCGCCGTTGGTACTCGCAGTCTCTTGCGTCATACGACCGTACGAGTCGTAGCTCCATTTTGTGGTGGCGCTGGCGCTCTGGCTCGATCCATTGAATGCCTGTACCGTTTGCTGCGTTTCATGAATATCGCATGCGGCAAGCGGATTATTGAAATCGATCTCCGCGACTAAATTGCCATCCCAGTTTCCATAGGTCGAGGACGCTGGTGTGCCAGACACACCTGATGGTGGGCAAGTGTCCTGATAGGTGGTGTTGATCTGTCGTAGCAGCGTTTTCCCGTCAGTATCGTAGTAGAAGGTGGAGTATTCGTCACCATGAGCAGCATTGGCAAGTGCCCACCAGGGATCGTTATGGCAGGCGTGGGTGGCAAAGCACGTCACCTGACTCGTATCATAAATACCCCATCCTTCTCCGCCATAGTAGTTATGCACCTCGACGCCGCCATCAGGGAGATTCACGGTTGCCTGCGCAAAACCCATAAAGACGCCATTGTAATAGCTCAGATAATCTCCATCGTTCTGATTGCCCCAGTACATGCCCGCTACACAATCGCTACACATCTGCGCAGTCAGGGGATAGGTGACCTGATAATTGTAGCCGGTTGTCTCCGCGATAGGGGTCGTTGTTTGTGTCCCACCTTGTCCGTTTTGCGTTAAGCGTTGTGTTGTTGTCGTCTTCTGCGTCAGGACGATCTGGCTCCATGCCTCGTCGTCGGTTTCGTTACAGGGGTAGCCACTATAGTTGCCATTACAGAAGAAGGGATTTGCGTTGTTGCTCCCACCCCCTGGTACTCCATGCGTATTGTTGTGGGCGAGTGACCAGGTAAACGTTTGCGCGAGCCCTTGCCCGTTGCTGACACTACTGATATAGCGGCTATTATTGGGATAGCTCTGGCTCCAGAGTAGACATCCATTGCCATTACCGGTATTCCACGAGGGACCGCAGTTGTTGGCGGGATTGGGACGAAACAGGTCATCGACATAGTAGTTCGTCTGCGTAGAATAGCTAAAGGTGGTTTTGGGTAACGTTGAAGTGCCATCACTTCCCAACTCTTGAAATGTCGTCAGGTCGAGCATGCCCGAGTCTGATCGATTCATACCACTGGCAGGATCAGTGATCGTCGCGGACGGACCGGACTGCTCGTATCCCAATTGATAGCTACGCAGCGTATTCCAGGAACCGCTTCCACTGGTGCGTGTCTGCACTTGAATACTGTTGAGCACATAGGTGCTTTGCAGCAAAGGAGCGGCCTCCCCATTCTGCTGACTCGATAAGTCCCATGCATCATCGCAGCGCACATTGCTCCCATTGTTACAACCAGTGGGAGCCGTTCCCGTGATATGCGCGACGGTATGATTGGCATTGAAAACCACTTGCATTTGTGGTGCCCAGGAGCTTCCGGTACACATCGTCTGCGCGTTGTGACATCCAGGTGAATCGTAGGTGATGGTGCTTAACGCTACGTCGCGTGGATAGTTATAGGTTTTCCCTGTCTTGCTGCTGGTCCAGGGAGTCATGTCTTGCTGGTAGGTCAGATGGATCTGGTTACCTTGCGGATCGGTGATCATATCCAGATTCCACCCGGTAATCAGTGCCCCAATACCATCTTCATAGTAGTACTGCAGTGAATCTGCGGTGCACCCAAACTCCTCCATGTCCCCATTCGTTTCCCAAATACGGAAACACGGGGGATTGACAGCCTGCCCAATGTTGACCGGTCCAACATAGGCATAGATCTTTTCGTGGGTTTCTGTCGTTGTATGCCAGAGAATCGGACACGGATAGGATGGAGAGACACCGGTAGCACAGTAATTATTCGGCGTATCATCATAGTACGTGGATACATCGATGTTGGGTGGAATCAAATCATAGCCGGAACCATCACCATTGTTCAGCGCCCATTCGTTTTCCCAGGTGGGATTGCACGGGCTTTTTGTACAGTAGGTCGTGACATCGTGCTCGGACCAGTTGATCGCTCCCAGTGAAAGGTTCCATCCCTCACCCACCCAGCCAGTGGCAGCCGAAGCATTATGTTGCCCATTCACATCGGCGCTACTATACTTCAAATCGACCGGTGGCGTAAGATCACCCGGCCCACTGGGAACTTCAATGGGCAGATCGTAGAGCAGAGCTCCTGCATTGAGAGCAACCGATGCTGGATCGGGTTTTCCGAAGGTAGAAATAGGAGAATCACCATCCCAGCTAAGAGAGGTACTTGGCGTTGAAATCGAGGGAGTCACCGCCAGCGTCTTTGTCGCAAGATCAAGCTGGGTGCGTTGCACATGTCGCGATCCTAGTGTACTCGCCAACGTTTTTCCATCTGCTGGTTGTACCAATCCTGGTACTTGCACGTTTTGCGTGGTCAGTGTGCTATTGAGGACGACATATGCATGATCCAGGTGAAGTGCTAGTTCTTTTGGTTGAAGGTGATATTTGACGGTGAGCGGTTGGCGTAGACCACGAGAAAATAAGGTTCCATGCGCGTCAAGCACTTGCACCAGATAGGTGCCCAAAGAAAAGGTGCCACTTCCTCCTGCATTCGAGCCGGATGCTGGCGCGATCTGAAGCACACGAAGCAAGACCTTTCCACCAGCCTGGGTAAGATCTTGAGCAGAAATAGCGCCTGCAGGACTGTCTACTTCAAGCCGTTTATCACTTCCCATAAATACAGTAGGTTGACCCGCTGTAAGGGTGACAGTGCCTACTGTCATCGGCATAGTAAATCCACGTCTTATCGCTTGTGGCGTACGTGTCTGTGCTGGACCGGATTGTTCGATTTGAGGAGAACGTGTATGCACTGCTGCACCAGTTGTCGGGTTGATACGATTCGGCGTCGATGGTGCACTATGTAATACCAGTGGTTTGGTAGGTTTAGCAAAAGCAATAGGCAGAGGACCAACGATTTCGCAAAAAAGGGTGAGTCCCATCAGGAGAAGTCCCAGACACGAGGGCCAAAAAAAAGCACGCCGCGTAATGCGAACGTGTGTGCGAGGAGGAACGATACGTGGTGTTTCTATAGGTGATCGAGGGACAAAGCGAAGCGCCATGAAGGTGTACTCCTTTACAAACAATCACGAAAGAGAGATGAAGCTGAGGAAGGGCAGAGGGAAGGAAAATGTTCACAGTTAGGCCCTGGCAAAGCTACACCACCGTGGAAAAGAATGGCTTTCTTTTCCTGAGACAGGCGAAAAATATCTTTTTACAAAAACAACCTAAAAAGACAACAGGAAAGAAATGAAGGATGAAAAGTAAATGGTGTTGCGACGGAAATAATTGATAAGCATCGATCCTTCGGTCAAAGTATACAAAAAGTACTTTTTTCAATGGTAAATAAGTACTATTTATGTACCAGAATAAAGGTGGTGTGTTTCATGTCTTTGGGGAGCATACAACAGTTTGGCCCTTCCATAGTATGTGGAAGGGCCAAACTGTTGTATGCAAGAAAACCTACGCCAGCACCTGCCCCAAAAAGTCGCGTGTACGACTATTTTGCGGATTGCCGAAGATCTGCTCCGGTGGTCCTTGCTCCACAATCAGCGATTTATCCATGAATACGACGCGATCGGCCACGTCGCGCGCGAATTTCATCTCGTGCGTGACCACGACCATCGTCATACCCTCCTCGGCGAGTTGGCGCATCACTTTCAGCACCTCACCTACTAGTTCGGGATCTAGCGCGGATGTCGCCTCGTCGAACAGCATCAACTTGGGGTTCATCGCCAGCGCGCGCGCGATCGCCACGCGCTGCTGCTGACCACCCGAAAGGCGGTGCGGATACGAATTTTCTTTATCGGCCAGGCCCACTTTCGCCAGCAGCGCCCGTGCCCGCTCGATCACTTCCGCCTTTGGCTGACCCAAGACATGAATCGGTGCCTCGATTACATTTTCTAACGCCGTCATGTGCGCGAACAGATTGAAGCGCTGAAACACAAAGCCGATCTGCGCGCGCATACGCGCGATATTGGCCTCGTTATCCTCCAACAGTTGCCCGTTACGTTCCCTGTAGCCCACAAGCTGACCATCGATATAGATGCGTCCGCTATCGATCTTCTCCAGGTGGTTCAGGCAGCGCAACAGCGTCGTTTTGCCGGAGCCGCTAGGACCGATGACCACCACCGCCTGCCCACGATTGACTGAGAAATCGATGCCGTTGAGCACCATCGTATTGCCGAAGCGCTTCACCAGTTTCTCGGTGCGCACCATCTCAAGGCCATCTCCGTTCGCTTGCTCATCGTTTGTCGATACCGTCATGTTTTTCCTCTCACTTCTGCTCTTTTGCTCGCTTGAAACGTATCCGCTCAACGTGCTCCAACGCGTGCTGACCCGAAGCCGAACGCGCGCATGGTAAAACTCTTCTCGTCCGTCTTCACCGCGAAATGCGCCTTGTCCGGATTGAAGCGATTCTCGATCCAGCGTTGGATAAAGCTCCAGATAGTGGTAAAAAGCAGGTAGTAGATGGTCGCGACAATCAACAACTCGAACGTGATGAAAGACTGTGAGCCGATAATCTGCGCCGTGCCCGTCAGTTCCTCTAGCCCGATCACCGAGGCGATCGAGGTCGATTTCAGCATGTTGTTGAATTCATTGCCCAGTGGAGGAATGATCACACGCGCCGCCTGTGGCAAAATAATACGTCGCATCGACAGGCCGTAGCGCATGCCCAGCGCCTTCGCAGCTTCTCCCTGGCCCGTATCGACCGAGCCGATCGCGGCGCGCGTAATCTCAGACATGTACGCGCCCTCGTTCAAAGAGAAAGCGATCAATACACAGGCCCAGGCAGGTAGCAGCAGATTTTGTGAAATATTCGCGGGAAAAATTGCCTGCGTGATACGTGGCAAACCATCCCACAGCAACAAGACCTGCACCAGCAACGGGCTACCACGAAAAAACCAGATATATGCCTGCGCGGGCCAACTTAAAATACGGCTCTTCGCCATCTGCATCAATGCCAGGATCACACCAAGGACCACGCCAATAATCTGTGCCACGACAGAGATCCATACCGTTATCCACGCGGCCCGCAAAAAGTAGAGATTGGGGTCCTGAAACAGGTAGAACCACACCTGGTCCCAATGAAACATGGCAACCTCCAGAAAAAGGATAGGACCTCCCTCTACTCCATATATGTAAATGTATAAATGAAGTAAAGGGAAGGATCAATGTTTAGGAAGCAGTATAGCATGTTCCTTAGAAAATGCGTCAGGAATTGAAATTCGGTTTGGCGTCGGAGGAGAATTGCCATTTCTGGAAGAGCTGGTCGTATGTGCCATCTTTGCGCACTGCATTGAACGCGGCATTCACAGCATTGTACATAGCGGTGTCGCCTTTGCGGATTACCAGGCCATAGGGCGCGGCATTGACGATCGAACCGCCTACTTCGAACTGCCCAGGATTGAGTTTATTGTAGTAGTCGGTCACGGGTGAGTCCTGATAGGTCGCGACCACGCGGTTATTAGCGAGCAACTCAACCACATCCTGCTGCGATGCCAGAATGGTCTCGTTGATCTTTCCCTTACCCTCCGACACGCATTTCTTGCTGGCTGTATCCAGGTCGGTCTGCTCGACGGTATCGGTCTGCACACCGACATTTTTGCCACACAGATCGGCTGTACTGCTAATATGCTGCGGATTGCCCTTCTGCACCAGCAACGACTCGCCCGCCACAAAGTATTGGATGAACTGGAACTTCGCTTCACGATCGGGCGTGATGGTTACAGCGGACGCCACCATATCGAAGCGCCTGTTGCTGAGGTCGTCAAAGATGGTGGTGAAGCTGGTTGTCTTTACCACCGCCTTAATGCCCATGTGCTGGGCAATCGCGGAAACCAGATCAACATCGAAGCCAACCGCGTGACCCGACTGCGTATCGATATATTCCATCGGCGCATAGGTGGTATCGCTGCCCACCAGCAACGTGCCGCTTGTTAACAGGTCGCTAGGTGGACTCACGTCTTTTTTGGCGGGAGCAATGGTCGCGGATGGATTGGTGGTTCCTGTGCTGCTGCTACCACCACAAGCAGAAAGTAACACAGCGAGAATGGTAGCGATAGCGATGAAAAAGATGGGTAAGCGTCTGGGTGATCCATGCATAGGAGATAGCATAGAATAGGTCCTCCCCTTGTGTGTGAAATAGTGAAGTAAGCATGCCTCGTTTGAGACGGAATGGGTTCGCTTGTTTGCTCATGGTCACATGCATATGCACAAAGTGTGCGCTAAAATATGGAGCGCGTCCTCCATATCCCCACAGAGATGGGCAAGCGATGGAAGAGATCAATCATAGATCTATATCTTTGCTTATCTAGTCTACGTTCTCAACACCGATGATCTCACACAAAATACTGTCTTAGCGAGTAATTTCAGCTTGCTCGATGGTGAGATTCTTTGCCCGGTAGCGTTCGTTCAAAAGCACCACCTTGTCCCAGCCCTCCTGCGGTATACGTTCCAGCGCCTGGGCCAGCAGACCAACATGGTACGCGATAACGTCTTTGCCCACGATACGCCCTCGTGTTGCGCGCTGATCATTCTCGATACAGGTATGCAACGACATGTTGAAAACACAGAGACAGGTAGCGTATTCATGCCGCTGCGCTTGCTCTAATAGTCGTTGTCGGGCATCGGCCTGCAACGCTGTGCTATCGGCGATCGTAAAACGATTTTGCTCCGAGCGTCGGTCAATCAGCAGGTGAAAAAGTTCGAAGGTCTGTTGATTTATCTGCTGATTGCTCTCGTCATCGCAGATCAGCGCCCGACATTGATCGGACGACACGATGGTTGTGCGCCGTAACCCCCATGCGCGATGGCGGTCGACAAAGGCATGCGCGAATGTGCTCTTCCCCGATCCCGCCGGTCCACACAAGACCAGTAAGGTGCGTTGTGGCAAAACGATCTTCTGCTGACTCGGCTGGCTGCGATTCATACCCTCTCCCCTCCATCTTTTAATACTGAATGCTTGCTTATTGATCAGCACACAACACAGTATCATACAACAGCCAGCCCTTACTCTGCTTGATCGCTTAAAAAGAGAGTGCAGCGGCACAGGAAAGTAGTGCTATAATTCGCAGTGTATAGAGTGTGAGTCCGAAGGAAGGTGCATGATGGCGCAAAGAGATTATCCTCATATTGCGGTCGAGGACTATCTTCTAATAGACGAGCAGAGCACTCACGCCCATTATGAGTATTTAGATGGTGAGCTGAGGATGTTGGCCGGAGGGAGCCCTCGTCATGCGGCCATTATCGCGAATCTTACTGTGGCTATTGGTAGTTTCCTGAAAGGGAGCACATGCTGGCTCTATAATTCAGATGTGCGACTGCAACTGACTGAAGCAACGTATGTTCATCCTGATCTTACTGTTAGCTGTGATCAACGCGATCATGAATCAGAAGATGTAATTAAATACCCTCTCCTGGTAATCGAAGTTCTTTCTCCAAGTACCGAAGCTATTGATAAAATCAAAAAGTTAGCGTACTACCAGGAATGTCCTACGATACAAGAATATATAATGGTAGATTCACAAAGCATCCACCTGGAAGTGTATCATCGCGAGCATGATGGATGGAAGTTTCGTGCCTACGGACCAGGAAGCATTGTTAGAATCGATAGCCTGAATGTAAGCTTCCCTATCGATGATCTGTATCAGGGTATGAACCTGGGCGCGAAACGCGCCAAAAAGTAGCGTAAATTGGCCTGACATGCTACTATGTGTTGTACTGTAGGGGCCGGTTTACCGTAGCCCATACCGATTCATCGGTCCTCATCCAACGATGGGCAAATGAAGCTTGACAGAACACCACTTTCTTTATATTTAGAGCATAGATCCCGACACGAAAGACATACTAAAGAGGTATTGAGGAGGGGGCAATGTCAGTCCAGACGACCCTGACAGGAACGGAGATACGCACCCGTTTCCTGGATTTTTATAAAAGCAAAGCACATCAACAAGTACCGAGTTCATCGCTGGTTCCACGCAACGATCCTACTGTATTACTGACCACGGCTGGCATGCAGCAGATGATTCCCTACTTTCTGGGAAGAGAGACACCGCCCTCGGCCCGTCTGACCTCGGTGCAAAAATGTTTTCGTACCACCGATATCGACGAGGTCGGCGATGAGCGCCATCTGACCTTCTTCGAAATGCTCGGCAACTTCTCGGTTGGCGATTACTTTAAACGCGACGCCATCGCCTTCGCCTGGGAATTTCTCACCCGCGTCGTCAATCTACCCGCCGATCGCCTCTACCCAACGGTGCATCCCGAAGATGATGAGGCTGCCAGCCTGTGGCACGATGTCGCCGGTTACGCCGATGAAGCCATCGTACGCCTTCAAGATAACTGGTGGGGGCCTCCAGGCGCCTCTGGCCCCTGTGGACCCGATTCCGAGATTTATTACGATCGTGGCATCGAATACAGTTGTGGCTTGCCCGATTGCAAGCCTGGCTGCAAGTGTGAGCGCTTTCTGGAGATCTGGAATCTCGTCTTCATGCAATACTACCAGGACCTGGATGGCACACGCACACCCCTGCCTCGTCGCAACATCGATACCGGTATGGGCCTCGAACGCCTGACGATGATCTTACAGCGCAAAGAGTCCGTTTTCGATGTCGATCTTTTCCGCACCATCGTCGATCACTTCGCGCATGTTGCTGGCATAACCTACGGACAGGACGCGAAGAAAGATACCTCTCTACGTGTTATTGCCGATCACGCGCGCGCGCTGGTCTTCCTGGCCGCCGACGGCGTGTTGCCGAGCAACGAGGGACGTGGCTATATCTTCCGGCGCATCTTACGCCGCGCCGTGCGTCATGGAAAATTGCTCGGACTGGACAAGCCATTTCTTGCTGATGCGGCTGATAGTGTAATCGCTCTGTTGGGTGACTACTACACCGAGCTACATACCCAGCGCCATCGTATCATCGAAGTCCTCAGCCTGGAGGAGCAGAAATTCGGTCAAACACTCAGCACGGGCCTGGCGTTGCTCAATGAGATGCTCGCGACGCTCAAAGCGCAGCAACGAACGGTGATCGCGGGCGAAGAGGTATTCCGGCTCTACGACACCCACGGTTTCCCCGTCGAGTTGACGCAGGAGATCGCGGCTGAGCAAGGTTTCACCATCGATACGGCTGGCTTCGAGCAATCGATGGCCCGCCAGCAGGAGCGCAGTCGCGCGGGCGCGAGCAGCACCTTCGTCCAGGCGCAGGACGACGAGGCGCTGACCGAGGTGCTCAAACGCAACGGACCGACCAGTTTCCTCGGCTACGAAGGCATCAACGGCAGTGGCAAGGTCATCGCCCTGGTCGTCGATGGCAAAGAGGTCGAGAGTATCAGTGCGCCCCAGCAGGCGCTCGTCGTGTTGGATCGCACCCCGTTTTATGCCGAGAGCGGCGGTCAGGTCGGCGACCATGGCGACCTGCATAGCTCCGTCGGCAACTTCCAGGTGCAGGACACGCGACGCCCGCTCAAAGGCTTGATCGTGCATTATGGAACGCTTAACGAGGGCTATCTACGCGTGGGCGATACCGTTCAGGCTGATGTGATCGAACAGCGTCGCCAGGATACGATGCGCAACCATAGCGCCACGCACCTGTTGCATAAAGCCTTGCGCAACTTGCTGGGCACCCAGGTAGAACAACGCGGCTCCCTGGTCGAGCCGGAGCGTTTACGTTTCGACTTTACCAGCCCGCACGCCCTGAGTGGCGATGAGCTCGCGCAGGTCGATACCCAGATCAATCGCTGGATACGCGACGATTTTCCTGTGCATACCACCATCATGCCCATTAAGGACGCCATGGAGACGGGCGCGATGGCCCTTTTTGGTGAGAAATACGACGATCTGGTGCGTGTAGTATCAATGGGGAGTAGTATTGAACTCTGCGGTGGCACGCACTGCGCCGCCACCGGCCAGATCGGTTTCTATATCACTGTGCAAGAGACCAGCGTCGCAGCAGGCATTCGCCGCATCGAGGCCCTGACTGGCCGTGCCGCGGAAGCCTATCTGCGACAACGCAACACCACCGTCGAGACCATCGCCTCTCTCCTGCAAGTGCAGGCCAATCAGGTAGAAAGTCGCGTGGAGCAGCTCTTACAGGACCTGACAGCTGCGCGTCGTCAGATCACGCAGTTTCAGAGGGGTGCGGCACAACAGCAGGCGCAGCAGCTTGTGCAGCAGGCCAGCGATATAGAGGGCGTTGCTGTAATTGCCGCCCCCGTCACCGCGCCGGACGATAAAGTCTTGCGCGAAATGGGCGAGATGGTGCGCGCCAAATTGAAACGGCCAGCCGTTGTAGTATTAGCCAGTGATCTGGGTGAGCGCATCTCTCTGCAAGTCACCGTTGAGCCATCTTTAACAAAACGCGGCCTGCATGCGGGCAAAATCGCCAGCACGGTCGGAGAGCGACTCGGCGGTCGCGGCGGCGGACGCCCCGATTCAGCCCAGGGGGGAGGCAAAAACAAGGCCGAGCTGACCTCCGCTCTCGCCCTCGTCGCCCCTTTTGTACAGGATCATTTACAATAAATACCGTGGTGGTCAGGATCTCGACACTTTCGTCCGCGTAGGGCAAACCACGCGTTTGCCAACATTGCGCTCCTGATCACGGCGAATATGCTGGTATTTTTGCCAGAAACACTACTTTTGTGCTATAAAGTAACACGTGCAGTGAGTAACCCAAAACGAGAAGTGACTACCCCTATTCGAGTGGTAGTCAATGGAGCATAACTCTGGGATGTACGAATGAAAAGTCTCTTTCAGCATTTGCGTGGCATTTTTCGCGGCGGACAGGATAACGATTATCAATCCACACGTAATGCAGAGCAAGATTTCTACTATGACGAAGATGAAGAATTTGAGGGTGAAGACCACTTTGAAGGCGAGGGCCGACGGCTTTTCACCGCGCTTGATATTGGTACTGCATTCGCCAAAGCGATGATCGTGGAAGTCCATGACGAACATGCGGAAGTCCTTGGCGTCGGCAGGCATCCACAAAATTACGCGCACATGGCTGACGGCATCGTCACGGATATCCCCGGGGTGATTGCAAGCTGCAACGAAGCTCTTCTCAAAGCGGAAAAAGCCGCTGGCGGGGCCATCGCGCCCGATACTGTCATTGGCATAGCTGGTGAATTGGTTAAGGGTAGCTCCGTCACCGTCAGCAAACAGCGGCAAAGCCCGACAAAACAAATCACGGCGGAAGAACTGGAATCGCTGATTCAAAACGCCCAACAACGGTTGCATAAGAGCGCGCGTGACCGTATCTCCGCGGAAACCGGCTATCCCAATATCGATGTTCGACTCACCAATGCCGCGGTCATCTCCGTGCGCATCGATGGGCAGGTGGTAACCAATCCGATCGGGTTTCGCGGTCGCCATTTCGCCCTGACTCTGTTCAGCGCCTTCGCTCCCCTGGCCCAGCTGGGCGCGTTAGAGACGATCGCGCAAGGACTCGATTTGACACTGGTCACCATCGTGGCCGAGCCTTACGCACTGGCGCGTTGCCTCAGCACGAACGCCAGTGCCGATAGCGGCGCTATATTCATCGATGTCGGTGGAGGCACAACCGATATCGCATTGGTCCGCCAGGGCGGTATCGAAGAGACACGCATGTTCGCCCTGGGTGGGCGTACCTTTACACGGCGCATCGCCACCAGCAAGAGTATTCCTATTAAAGATGCCGAACGTATTAAGATCAGCTATAGTAATGGGGAACTGAAAGGCGCGACGCGCGATGATATCCAGGCCATCCTCGCTCCTGAATGCCAGACCTGGATGGATAGCATTGAATTGCTCACAGAAGAACTGGCAAAGGGTGAGCTTTTACCGCCCGCAATCTATATCGTAGGTGGAGGCTCCGCGTTACCGGATTTGCAACAACGGCTCGAAACGTTTCCCTGGACCGAACGTTTGCCGTTTTCACGCAAGCCTATCATCCGGCCCGTCCAGCCAGAAATGGTCGGCAGTATCGTCGATCGTGAAGGGATGCTGGTAAGCTCCCAGGACATCACGCCAATGGCGCTGGCCTACCAGGCTGTTGAATTGAACAACGAAAATAACATCCTGGAGAGGGCTCTCGATCGCGTCATTACGACCATGCACATCTAACCACGAGACATGCAACAGGGGGGAGAGAAAGGGCTCTATGAGTGATGAGCAGACAATTTATATCAGCCCGGATGACGATCTGACGACGGTCCGCGAACGCCTGGAAGAGATTCCAGCCAGGCGTGTCATGCTCGTTATCCCATCACAAACGCAACTACGCAGCCACGTGGCGTGGAAACTGCTCTACGCCAGCATGCGTGAACTTGGCAAAGACGTTCTTATCGTGAGTTCCGATCCACAAATTCGCTCGGTCGCCCACGCCGTTAAATTCAATGTTGCCCATTCACTGGAATCCAGCCAGGTCAATCGCTCGACCCGCACCCCCAGCCATCCCACACGCAATACCCCCACGAGCAGGAGATCGACCAATAACATGGTCAAGCCAGGTCCTAACGCTGGCCGCGTTGCGCCTCCCTCGCCACCGGAAGTGGAGCGAACTATACACAAACAAGCGGATCAACCACAAAAACCACCGCAAGCGCCAATCCCCTTCGAGCGATCACGTTTTCAAGCCAACCAAGAACAGGAAAGCAACGACTTTCTTGATGCTGATCCTCCGCAAGATAGAGACGTGCCAACACAACGCAGCCGCTACGGTCAATCCTATGACTTCGGCGTCAACCGGCCATCACAGATTCTTCCTCTCCAACAAGAACAGATCGATGAAGAACCGGATCTCTTGATCGAGGACTACCAGCAGTCGCAGAATATCCGTCAGGCAGCGAATGCCGGAAAGCAAGTTGATAGCGGGCAACAAGAGGGCACGAAAGCTGAAAGAACGTCCATGCCAGCTTCCATAGGCGAAAATGTGCTACCAGCTGAGCAAGCGAGACCAGCCCAAAGCAGTGCGTTGAAAGAGGACCCCTTCGACTCTCTGACCGATACACAGGCATCTCCTACCGCCGAGCAGCACGGAGGTGTTTCATTCGCGGGCTTCGAGACGCAGGAGCATATTATTCAAGATGCCCCTGAAGTGCAGGCACCGTTCATTGTGCCGCAGAGGAGTGTACCTGAACCTGCTCCGAGCCAGCGGCCTGTCCAGAAGGCCCCTACGCGCACCTCCCGTTCGCTTGGAAACGCGAATAGTCCGGCCCCGCGTGAAACAACACGCCGTCCACCTACAAACCGCGACTTGCCGCAACGTCCACCCAATAGCATGCCGCTGCGTTCGCAACCCTTGTCATATCAGGAAGAGGACGCGCTCCCTCCGCCTCCTGTCAACAATCAATCTTTCACGAACCAGGCTCCCAAGAGAAGCTCAAAAGCATTGCAGCCTGAAGGTAGAGTTGAGAACAGAAATGAGTCCTATACACGCGCACCCACGCGCATACAGTCTGCACCTGTGCCCGTATCGACCTCGACACGGCAGCAACGTATTTCAAGAAATCTAACGCCTCCAGCCACACCTTCGCCAGCGACGCGTGTTTCTAGTCATTTACCGCCGCCAACAAAACCCAAAAAAACGACACAGGGCCTGAGACCTGCTCCTTCACGTAGCCAGCTTGCAGCCTCCCAGCGTAACAAAACGCGTGGCTCCTGGCTCGCTTTTCTCGTCATCTTGCTTGTGATCGTGCTCCTGGCCCTCGCGGCTTTTGTGCCGACCGCGAATGTTACAATCATCGTGCAGTCGCGTGACTATGCCCACGCAGTCAGTATCGTCACCCATCCATCCGCTGCAAGCAATCAAACGCATGCCGTTGTTGCGCACCAGTATACGCATACGTTCCAGGCAACCGGACAGGGCAAAGCAACTGGAACCAAAACAGTGAATAAGGCCAGGGCGACCGGCAGTGTCTGTTTCGTCAATAATGGTGGAAACTCCGTCGAGATCCCTACCGGCAGTACTGTCGCGACAGGCCAGAACGGCGCACAGTTCGCGACCACTGCCGACGTGGTTATTAGCGCCCATTCTTCTTGCGCAAGTAGCCCTCCCGACCCCGTCCAGGCGGTTAACGCGGGTGAAAGTGGGAATGTCGCCGCGGGGGTGGTTACTACGATCCCTACGACCAGCCTGAATGCCATCGCGCAATACAACAAAACCTCGGCCAGTAATCTGAACCTGACGGTGAATAATCCTGCCGCCATCGGTGGTGGCGGTATGCAACCATTCCCCGCCGTTACTACCACAGACCGCACGAATGTGCAGAAAACATTGCATCAGCAGTTGCAGAGCGATGTGACCACCTGGCTCAAAAGCCTGCCTCAGAACGGTGTCGCTGGCAAACCGTTCACGACTGACACCTTGATTAATACTCCCGCCGTCGATACGGTGATCAACAGCGGCAACACGTTTTCCGCCACCGTGCAGGAAAATGTGACCGTGTTGTTTGTCAGTACGATAGACCTGCAAAAAGCGGCCACCACGCAACTGAATACCGCTATTCACAACGATAAAACCTATTCAGGCTATGAGGTTATCCAAGATGCTTTCGCACAAGTGAAAATTGCACAGGTGAAGCAGCAAAATCCTGATGCCAATACGCTTAATATCACCTATAACGCGACCGCGCAGGCTGCCCCCTCTATCCCCCTATCCACCGTGCAGGACGAGGCCAGGGGAAAATCGATTGGCAGTGCTCAGGCGGAACTCATGCAAGACCTCAAGAGTCGAGGTGTGCAACAGGTAAAAATCACTGTCACACCAGGCTTCATTCCCTGGGTGACTCCATTGACCGCGCACATCACAGTACATGAAATACCGACCACTACCCAGGTGACACAACCTACAAAATAGAGAATATAGAGAATATTGAAGTGGTATATGCATAAATAAAGGTTACAATCGGGAAGAACCTCGCCCAATACTGCTAATCTATCCACCGGGTGTAGACAGCGGGTAGTTCTCTTCGCTACAATGCGTAAAGGCGACGCACGTTGACGCAGCAGTAGCATTACAGCGGGGAGAACTATGGCTAGATTGATGGCATTAGATGTGGGCGAGGCCAGAATTGGCGTCGCGGTAAGCGATGCCACCGGTTTTCTCGCCTCTCCCTACAGCACTATTTACGTGACCCGTGACGAGCAACAGACCTGGCGCAGTATTCAAGATCTGATCGCAGAGACCGAGGCGGAAAAACTCGTTATCGGACTACCGATCAGCCTCGATGGGCAGATTCATACTCAAGGTGCGCGTATCAAGGCCTTCGCCCAACGACTACAGCCTCACCTATCCATCCCATACGTTTTTTGGGATGAGCGTCTCTCGACGGTAGAAGCACAGCGTTTGCTGACTCAAAGCGGCCAGGAGAGAAGAGGAAAGTCACGAAAACAAGGCAGTCGCAAAAAGCGCCGTAGCAGTCAAGCGATCGATGCACTGGCCGCCGCGGTCATTTTGCAGGACTACCTGGACAATACATAAGGAAAGATACATGAAACGACCACGTTCACGGGGGACCATACTCTCAATTCTGATTGTGGGTGTCATCATCTTTTTGTGCGCATTCTATGGTTGGAGCACGGTGAATTCCGCTTTCCAACCTATGCCCGGACCCACCAAAACCATCTCGCTCACCGTCAAACCTGGAGAAAACAGCACACAGATCGCAGACGATTTGCAGCAAGAGGGCATAATCCATAGCGCTTTGGCTTTTCGTGTGTGGGCGCGTCTGAAAGGACTGGATACAAAGTTAGAGGCGGGCGTCTACCAAAATATTAGCTCGAAGATGTCGGTCAGTACCATCATCGATGATCTGCAAAATGCCCAGCCAGACGAAAAAATCATTGTGGTGATCGAGGGCAAACGGCTGGAAGAGATCGCCGATGAGATCAGCGCTGCAAATTTGCCGAATTTCAAAAAAGCCGATTTCTTGCATTACACCAAAACTATCGCGAATTTTCCTGACACCAACAAGTATCCCGTTCTTTTCAAAGGGGTGCCCGCCGGTTCGAGCATGGAAGGCTTACTTTTCCCCGATACCTATGCGATTCCAGCCGATGGTACTGCTCGCGATGTCATTAATACTATGTTGCAGGAAATGAATGTTAAAATAAAAGAAAATAATCTTGCTATATTAGCACAGCAGAATCAAATGAGTGTCTACCAGTTTCTGACGCTCGCCTCTATCGTAGAGCGTGAGGCACGCGGCTCGGCGGATCGCTCCAAAATCGCTAGCGTGTACTGGAATCGGTTATATACCACAAATGGGCAGAACGAGACGGGGGGAGGCAGGCTTCAGGCGGACCCAACGGTGCAGTATGCACGCGACACACAAAATCCACCACAAACATACTGGCTGCCGCTCAATGACAGCCCCGCTAATATTGTACCTAATAGCCCATGGAATACCTACACGAAACAGGGATTTCCACCAACACCGATCTGTAGCCCCAGTCTGCTTAGCTTAAAGGCCGCGGCAAGTCCAGCCAGGACCAACTATCTCTACTTCTTCGCGGATAAAAATGGAGTTACACGTTTCGCACAGACACAGGCAGAGTTTCAACAGTTAGAAAATCAGTATGGCGTAAGCCAGTAGGTCAGGTGAGTAATAGTTTATGGACCCGCAGCTTTTAAAAATTATACAGACGCTCTTTCTCGCTTTGCTCCAGGGCGTGACAGAGCTTTTCCCCATCAGTAGCCTGGGCCACACCGTCATTTTCCCCAGCCTCTTCAATTGGGGCAATCTCGTGTCTAACAAATCGTTCCTCCCCTTGATTGTCGCTTTACATCTAGGCACCAGTATCGCGCTCCTGTTGTATTTCTGGCGCGACTGGTTTCAGGTTGGCAAAACGATGGTCAACAGCATCAAAGCTGGCGAGGTCCGTACCGGTACGGAAGAGTGGGTAAGCTGGCTGATTATCATCGGCTGTATCCCTTCTGGTCTGCTCGGTGTGTTCTTGCAAACAAAAATCCAGGCGCTCTTTCAATCGCCTCTACTGGTCGCATCGGTGCTGGTGCTCAACGGCTCGTTGCTCTTCCTCGGTGAGGCTCTGCGCAGGCGTGCTGAGTATAAAGTTCGCATGCTTCCTGCCATCGAGCGCGAAAAGCACTTTCGCCCACTGGCCTCCTTGTCGTGGAAAGAGGCGCTGGTCGTCGGTTTCATGCAGGCCCTGGCCTTGATTCCAGGCTTCTCACGCTCTGGTTCGACGATCGTCGGCGGCCTTGCTGTACGTCTCACCCATGAAGATGCCGCGCGCTACTCTTTCTTACTCGGCACCCCGATCATCTTTGCCGCCGCCCTGTTGGAGGTGCCCGATCTCTTCCATCAAAACACCTTCCCTTTCTGGCTGATCCTGCTGGGCATGATCATCTCCGGTGTGGCGGCATTCGTGAGCACGAAGTTTCTGATGAAGTATTTCGAGAAGGGCCGCCTCGATCCTTTCGCCTATTATTGCTGGATATTCGGCCTCTTTGCTGTGGCTGTCTTTTTCTTGCGCCACCAGTGGTAAAACCACGAAGATGAGCGTAACCCTATTCTCATCTCGCTCTCATACAATCTTGGTACAGTCGTGAAAGTTTATTGAAATTATCCATCGCGGAAAGCTTTGAAAGGGAATCGTCTTTTATGTCCAATAGATCTATGCTCTTCTTCGGCGCGATCGTGGTCGCGGTCATATCGCTCATTTTGCTGGTTTACTATGCCACGCCCGGCGTCTATCACGTTCTGGTTTCTAGCGACCCGATGGGCTCGCATATCAAGCACGTCGCACTCTTCGCGGTCCTGACCGTCGTTTGTGTGGTTGCCGCGCTGGTCACACGGCCCCAACGCGCTCGCTAAATGTTTCCCACCCCTGATCACGCGTAGGGCAAACCACGCGTTTGCCCCGCTCGATTTGGACTGGTCACACGGCCCCAACGCGCTCGCTAAACGCATCCCGCCGCCCAGGTCCGCGTAGGGCAAACCACGCGTTTGCCCGCGTGTGTGTTTGCCCCCACGTTCAACGTATCCCCACTACCTGCCCCGCAATCTGGGCATAGCCACGCAAAAAGTCTTCCGCGCTCAACGCTTTCTTGCCCTCCAGTTGCAGCTGTTTGATCAGCAACAGACCCGAGCCAGTTGTCACTGCCAATACCTGATGACCAGCTTCCACATGGACACTCACAGTACCCGGCGTGGCTTCCGTGCTGGTTTCGCTGACCTCTGGCTGCGCGCTAATAATTTTGAGCAGTTTCCCCTGCCAATAGGTGTACGCGCCAGGCCATGGCTGATATGCTCGTACCTTGCGCGCCAGCACCGCCGCTGCCTGATTCCAGTCGATCAGACCATCCTCTTTCTTCAACATACGTGTATGACTCGCGGATTGTGCGTCCTGTGGTTCCGCGTCGATCTTGCCCGCGATCCATAATGGCAGCGCCTCTAACAATGCCTGCGCGCCCAGATCGGCCAGCTTCGTCGTCAGACTACCAGTCGTCTCCTCGTCTGAGAGCATGATACTGCGCTGGACTAAAACGGGGCCAGTGTCGATGCCCGCGTCCAACAGCATGATTGAGACACCCGTTCTCTGATCTCCCTGGAGAATAGATTCAGCGATCGGGTCCGCGCCACGATACTTGGGCAAAAGGGAAGCGTGAATGTTCAACGTTCCATAGTGTGGCTGATCGAGCACCGCCTGCGGCAAGATTTGCCCAAAAGCCGCTACAATGTAGAGATCGGCGTGATAGTCGGCAAGCGCCTCGCTATTCTCCGCCTTTTTGAATGACCCTGGTTGCCACACAGGCAAATTATGCGCGAGCGCCGTCTGTTTGACTGGCGAAAAAACAACGTCTCGTCCCCGACCCGAAGGCTTGTCCGGACGCGTAATCACCGTGACGATCTCATAGCCTTCGGGTAAAAGGGCCGCTGGCGAACTATTATCGATAAGCGCCTGTAGCGCTGGTACCGCGAATTGGGGCGTTCCCATATAGATGATGCGTAACATAAATTCCCATTCCTCCTGACTCTACCAATCTTCATAGTATCCAAAATCGCCATACATTTGTCCTGAACCAACCTTTCATCTGCCTGCAATTCTAGGTGTCATGAATTTTGGCACAGCACCGCTCTTCATAAAAGCCTCTGCACTGTTCTCAAACTCGCTCCTAGCATAGCCTATTTTCCCTCTTTTGAATAGTTCTCGCTTACACTTTTTAAATCGAAATGTCACAAATGTATCATTCAACCTCTTGCGTTGTCTGCACAACAAATTAACCATCGTGTTTCTCTTTGCTGCTTGCTTTTGTAACAAGATATGATTCAAACTAGCAAGAATTGGCTACAACGACCCATTCATTGTTTAGAAAGTAGCTATGAGCCGTTGTATTTTGTGAGTTTAAAAAGGATTGGCAATGTTTCGAGCGCGAGTGTATATCTCTAATATCTATAGAACGTGTATAAATCGTATGACGCGTATACAGAGCATGGCTAGATAGGAACCGTATGGAGCAGATGGCGACTGCGCCGCGTGTGCCAGTAGTGAAATCGACGAAATTAGCTACATCGACGACAGGCAGTGGCTCTGACCTGAGCCTGGGTGAGGAGCGCCTTGTCACTCCGTTGCGGGTGGACTTCCGCAAAGTAATGCCACGCACGGATGAAGTCAATACTATTCAACGCATGCTGGACGATAGGCAAACGAGCGCGGTGGCCCTCGTCGGTGCGCCAGGCAGTGGTAAATCGACGCTGGCCGCCCTCTTCTACCGGCGCGCACAGCTTGCCGGGCAACAGGGTCGACCCGCTCCCAGCCACTTCGTCTGGTTGACCATCAACAACTATACAACGGTCCCTGAAATGATCTACGCCATTTTGCAAAATGTCGGCGTAAATGAACCCGGATTTTACTTTCTAAAACCCGAGCAGCAAGTTTCAACCTTGCTTCGTGCCTTGCGACGCCCACACGAGGGCGCCTTGATCGTGCTCGACCAGTTCGAGCTATTATTGCATCCGGAGATAAATCAAGGGGTCGCGGGCCGTGGCGTGCTCTCGCTTTTTCTCGAAATGTTCCAGACCCACTTTCAGGATAGTCGTATCCTGCTTACAAGCTACACTTCTCCCTTTGATGAAGAAAACGAATCGAATGCTCAAGTACGCACATATCTCGTGTCGCGTATCAATTTGCCCGAGGGCGTGGCGTTGCTCAAGCAGCATGGAGTGGTTGGGGAACCCGAAAAATTGTCTTTCGTATGGCAACGCTGTACCGGCCATGTCTTCGCGCTTGTCCTCTTCAGCGCTCTTGTGCGTGTTAGCGGCCTGGCTCCCCACACGCTTTTAGATGAGCCCGAGTACAAGTTGTTGTGGGCAGATGATGTCGCAAACCGCTTGATTACCGGTATTTTCTATTACCTTCACTTCAATCAACAAGCCATTCTACGCGCCCTGAGCCTTTTCCACGAGGTGGTGCCCAAGGAGGCTCTTTTTATAACCATCGCAGGCTCCTCGTTTAATGCCGCGCATGGTACTCACAAGAGCCAGAACAAAGCCGAGCTAGAACAAGAGTTGGAATATCTGGTCCAGATGGACCTCGTGCAACGCTCGTACCTCCCGGCCTGCTATAGTGATTGCGCGGCTGCTCCCAACGAGATGTCTAAAACGTATGCCTACTCGCTCCATCCGCTCTTGCGCCAGTATATGCAGGACCATTTTCTTGCTGGCAAGGAGCAGGATCAGCAGGAGCATAATACTGGCGTCGGTGGAGACAGAGAGGCGCAAAAACAGGCTATTGCCAACAGTCACTTGCAGGTCGCGACCTACTATTTACAATTTGCCAAACAGTACTGCCCACCGGTCGAGAAACGCCGCAGCATACAAGATGTCAGACCTATCCTGTTCGCCATTCGTCATCAATGCCTGGGCCGACGCTGGCAGAGCGCATGTGAGTTGCTCTTCGAGCAGGGTCTCAACGAAAGTATGGTAAGTTGGGGCATGTGGAATGTGCTTATCGGCCTCTATACCGCTATGTTGCCCCCCTTTGGTGTTCTGCTCAAACAAGACGAGGGCCTGGTCGCCAGCAATATGGGTATGCTCTATGGACGACTGGGCGAATACCAGCAGAGCCAGCGTTATTTCAACCAGGCGCTCCAATTGCAGCGACAGATAGGCGACGAAAATGCTGAGGCCATCACCCTGACCAATGAAGGAGAACTGTTGCGCACCTGGGGCAAACTGGCTGAAGCGCACGAGCACTTCACACGAGCACTTGAGCTTTCGGAAATTAACGCGGATCAGCATATTCGCTGTGTGATTGGACATAATCTCGGCTTGCTCGCTCACCAGGAGCATGAATATCAGCAAGCACTTCAGCACTACACGCAGGCGCTCCAACTGGCGAATGTGCTCCAGCGCGATGACTACCAGGGGTTGATTTTGACAAACATTGGCTTGTTGTTGTATGAGCAGGGCCAACACCACGAAGCATTGGCCTTGCTCTTCGCCTCGTGTAACTTACGTCAACATTTGCACGATCCCACAGTGACCATGCTTGAGCGTTTTCTGATGGCGATCGAGCAAAAGATTGGTCATGAACGTTACGCACAGGCCTGCCAGGAAGCATTAAACATACAGAATGATGTGCTCTCTCGCTTTCTGCTGACCGATATGCGACAATAGTGAGCAGACAAGATACACAGCAGTCATGAAAGTTGGTTTCTCACTATGTCCTCGCTGACCGATGCTCACAACAATATTCAAGATACCCGTGCCGCTTCACGCCAACCCTCTGCAAAGCGTTCCCCACAATGGTGGTTGCTGATCGTGCTGGTCTTTGTGGCCGGAGCCGCGTCTCTGGCCGTGGAAATGGGCGCGTCACGGCTGCTCCAGCCCTATTTCGGCGACTCGATGTTTGTGTGGGCCAGCATTATCGGCTTGATCTTGCTCTATCTCACCGTTGGCTACTACGTCGGTGGCCTGCTCTCCGATCGCTATCCTCGCGCATCTCTCCTCTACCTGCTCACCGCGCTGGCCGCCCTGTTCATCGGTATCATTCCGTTGATCGCTCAGCCTATTTTGACCTGGGCGCAACTCACCTTCGCCACCACGGGAAATGGTGTGCTGACCGCCTCCCTGCTCTCGGTCCTCGCCCTGTTCGCCGTCCCCACCGTTTTGATCGGCTGTGTCTCCCCCTTCGCCATTCGTCTCTGCGTGGTGCAAGTAGGCAGCACAGGCCGCATATCAGGTCTGATGTATGCCATATCGACCGCGGGCAGTATTGTAGGCACCTTTTTGCCTGTGCTCGTGCTTTTGCCCGATATCGGCACCAGGGCCACTTTTTTTAGCGCCTGCGCCCTGCTGTTGCTGACATCCCTGCTTGGATTGTTGCTGTCTCGCCTCAATAGCTCATCCTCTCACTAGCAAAAGATGCTCTTCCTGTTTTAAGCACAAATCACGCATCGCTCCTCGTGTGTGGTATACTTAGAGAATCTCGCCACATTGCATTTTCCGCTCCTGTTGAGAAGAAAGGACCGTGTGTTTCATGAGTGACCAGCAGGGATTACCACCGAACTATTTTTATCACAAACTTCCCAATGGCATAGAGCTGATTGGTCAATATATGCCCAGCCTCAATTCGATCAGTTTTGGTTTCCAGTTCGATGCCGCCGTGATCAACGAGCCAGAGGACAAGCAAGGACTTTCCCACCTGTTCGAATATATGCTCTTCCAGGGCACGAAACGCAAGGATGCGCGCGCGTTGAACGAGGCCTTCGAGTCTCTGGGCGCACGCAAAGGTGCCAGTATGGGTATGGAGTCGTCACTGGTGTACGCGCAAATCGTCAACACCAAATTCGATGCCACCCTCGACCTTTTCCACGAGGTCTTGCTGACCCCTACCTTTCCACGCGATGAGGTGGAGCAGATGCGCAGCCTCATCTTGCAGGAAATTCGGCGCCGCGATGACGAACCAATGAGCCGCATCTTCGAGGTTGTGCGTGGCAAGTTTTACGAGGGAACCGCGTTGAGTCGCCTTGTGCTCGGGACCAACGAAAGTGTGCAGAGCCTGCAACGCCAGGACCTCCAGGATTTTTGGAGCGCTCACTATCATCCCAATGATGCCCTGTTCGCCATTAGCGGCAAGTTCGACTGGGAGCATGTGCAGGAGCAAATCCAGACCCTGTTCAGCGATTGGGAGGGCAGCGCCGAAGCGTCGTCCGCGCAGCATCCCCATCCACAGTCGAGCATTACCACGGAGTATCGCGAGGGCAAGCAGGAACATCTGGCCCTGATGACGCCCTTCCCCAACTATACCGACGAGGATTATTACGCCGCGCTGGTGATCGCCGAAGTCCTCGGTGGCAATATGGCCTCACGACTCTTCGTCGAGGTGCGCGAGAAACGCGGCCTGGTCTACGGTGTATCCGCCGGACTAACCGCCAGTCGCTCTATCGGCGGCTTGCGCATCTACGCCGGTACCACCCCCGAGCAGGCACGCGAGTGTTTCCAGGTGATTCTCGACCAGTTGCGCGTCTTGCGCCAGCACGGTATCACCGCCGATGAACTGGAACGAGCGAAAATTCAGTTGAAGAGCGAAACAATCATGCGCAGCGAGGGTTCCGCCTCGCGTATGAGCGCCATTCTACGCTCCTGGTGGTATGATCGCCGTTTCCGCACTATTCAAGAGGTGCGTGAAGGCATTGATGCCGTCTCGCAGGAGCAGGTCTTGCGTGTCCTGCAACGCTACTCGCTCATCGAGCCACTAACGGTTGCCGCCATCGGCCCCCTCTCGCAAGAGGAACTGGTCGGCGATGCACTCTCAAACGCGTAGGGCAAACCACGCGTTTGCCCATGTGCGGGGAATGCACTCTCAAACGCGTAGGGCAAACCACGCGTTTGCCCCGCGTTTGATTGCTG
>CAZZWK010000027.1:6356-12066 GCA_964657925.1 uncultured Dictyobacter sp. | reverse complement strand
ATGCACTCTCAAACGCGTAGGGCAAACCACGCGTTTGCCCCGCGTTTGATTGCTGAAGCGAAACAATTCATCGGTTTCAAACGTGCTAGAGACTACGAGAGAAAGAGCATAATGGAAAAAGCCTTCCGACTTATCGTTCAGCAGACTTCCCGTTGCTCTGAACGATGGAGCGAGGCTTTTTCTTCTATCGATAGCTTTTATTTGGAGGGACAATCATGGAAAACCGTCAATTTGGGAATACCGATATGCAGGTTAGTGTGCTGGGTTTTGGGGGCTCTGAAATTCGTGGCTCTTCGATGGCCGCTGTCGAACAACTGCTGGGCAGCGCGCTCGACGCGGGCCTGAACGTGATCGATACGGCGGAATGCTACGGCGATAGCGAAGATCTGATTGGCCGCGCCGTCTCCACGCGCCGCGACGACTACTACCTGTTCACCAAGTGCGGACACAATGTGGGCGAGGAACTGCCCGATTACCCCGATTGGGACCCACGCCTGCTGGAGGTGAGCATCGATCGCAGCCTGCGCCGCTTGCGCACCGACCACGTCGATCTGCTCCAACTCCATTCGTGCTCGCTCGATGTCTTGCGTAAGGGTGATGTGGTCAAAGTGCTGGAGAAGGCCAAACGCGAGGGTAAGACGCGCTACATCGGCTACAGTGGCGTGGACGAGGACGCGCGTTACGCTATCCGCAGCGGCGTTTTCGATACGCTCCAGATCAGTATCAGTATCGCGGACCAGCAGAATATCGACTTCACGCTACCTATGGCAATGGAACGCAATATGGGTATCATCGCCAAGCGGCCCATCGCCAACTCCGCGTGGCTCGATCCTGATATGAATAAAGAATCGTATGGCTACTCCTACTTGCAGCGTTTGCAGACGCTGAAATACGACTTTCTGCAAAGCGGGCCCGCCACCTCGGTCGCCACGGCCCTGCGTTTCACCCTGACCGTTCCAGGTATCCATACAGCCATCGTCGGTAGTCGCAATCCCGAACGCTACGCGCAAAACGCCGCCTTGATCGCTACCGGCAATCTCTCCGACGAGGAGTACCAGGCCATTCGCGCCCTCTGGGAGGAGCGCTCCGATTCACACTGGCACGGCTTGAACTAGGCACTCTCCAGGTCCGCGTAGGGCAAACCACGCGTTTGCCCCTCGCTGCCCCGAATATACTCCTTCTCTTGTCGAGCTCGTGTTTTACAATCACCGACAAACCATAGCGCGCGCTCCGTCTTGACAGGCTCTCATCTACATGTGACAATAAACGAAATTTCAGTGAGAATAGGTACGCTGTCGACGAGCAAACAACATTGAATCAAGTAGACGAGATGCAGAGGAGCAGGCCATGGTAGAGAAAAGAGAGCATGCTGTGTACGAACAGGTCATGGCGACGATCAAGAGCGAGCACGTCAGCTTCGTGCGCCTGGACTTTACCGATGTCGTCGGCATTGCCAAAAGCGTGGTCATCCCCATCGATCAGTTCGCCCACTGCGTCCGCCATGGTCGCTGGTTCGATGGCTCCGCGCTCGAAAATATCGCGCGTATCGTCGAAAGCGACATGTACCTCTACCCTGACCTCGCCACATTCATTGTCTTGCCTGGACAGCGTGACACGCATGAAAATGTACTCGCGCGCGTGATTTGCGATATCCGTATGCCGGATGGCGAACGCTTCGACGGCGATCCACGTGCCGCGCTCTCGCGTGCGCTCACGATGGCCCAGGAAATGGGCTTCATGTACGAGGTCGCGCCCGAACTCGAATTTTTCCTCGTGCGACTCGATGGTGATAGCCCCGTCCTGCTCAACGATTCCGGCAGCTATTTCGACCTCTCGACCAACGATACCACCGCTATTCGCAACGAGATGGTGCAGACGCTGAAAAGTATGGGCATGAAGATCGAGGCCAGCCATCACGAGGTCGCCCCTGGTCAGCACGAGATCGATTTTGCCTCCGGCGATGCACTGCATATGGCGGACAATTTGATGACGGCAAAATATATCATTAAAGAGATTGCGCTCCGCCATGGCCTGTATGCGACTTTTTTGCCCAAGCCATTTTATAAAATCAACGGCACCGGCCTGCACATCCATCAACACCTGCTGCATAAAGATAGCGGCAAAAACGCCTTCGCCGACGATCATGGCGAGTACGGTCTGTCTGAAGTCGGACGCGGCTTTATCGCCGGTCAACTAACGCACGCGCGCTCGATCTGCGCCGTCCTGGCCCCGCTCGTCAATTCCTATAAACGTCTGGTGCGTGGTTATGAAGCGCCAGTCTACGTCAACTGGGGACGCGTCAATCGTCAGGCGCTGATTCGTATCCCACGTCCGGATACCGACCTCCAGGCCTCGATGCGCATCGAACTGCGCTGCACCGATCCCAGTTGCAATCCCCACCTTGCTTTGGCCGTGATGCTGCGTACCGGCCTCGATGGCATTCACCATAAGCTGGCGCTCCCACCAGCTATGGACGAGAACATCTTTTTGCAGGAGGAAAGCGAACGCTCACGCACACGCGCCTCGCTTCTGCCCGCGACCCTCGGCGAAGCACTCGACAGAATGCGCGAAGACCCCCTGATTCGTGATATCCTGGGAGAGACGATTTACGAGGGTTTCCTTGATGCCAAAGAAATCGAGTGGACCGAATATTGCCAGCAGGTACACGCCTGGGAAATCAATCGCTACCTGCCCATTATCTAGCCCCCACATCCGCCTCGTAGAGGGAAGATTTATCGACCGGTGGCAGATTTATCAACCACTTGCAACCTCGGTCCGCGTAGGGCAAACCACGCGTTTGCCCCGCGCTTTGCACACGATAAATCGGGCAATCAACTTAATCGAGCGCTATTTTCAGGAGGGACAACGATGACCACCGACGTACAACATGGCTCCCCGCAATTTCCCGCGGCGGCAAACGATACCACATCAACCACTACGACCGCCATGGATAGCGCGATCCAGGATTTGCAGCAGCACAAAGACGAGTGGGTCCAACTATCCATCGACGCTCGCGTGGCCCTGCTGGACACCCTGAGCAAAGACTTCGCCTCCGTCGCGCCTCGCTTTGTAGAGGCTGGCTTAAAAGCCAAAGGACGCGACAACGATCCCAATAACGCGGGCGAGGAGTGGCTCTCAGCCGCGTGGCCGGTCGCCAGAAATATCCGCCTGTTGCGCCAATCCCTGCTCGATATCAAATCCACCGGCCATCCACGCATCCCTGGTCCCGTGCAAACATTGCCCAACGGGCAGGTCGTGGCGCAAGTGTTCCCGCAATCAGCCTACGATCGCATCTTCTTCGGTGGCGTCAGCGCCGAAATCTGGATGCAGCCAGGCGTACAGGCCGAAACGCTGAACCTGACACAGGCGGTCGCGTACCAGCAGAAAAACCGAGAGGGGAAAGTCGCTTTAGTGCTCGGCGCGGGCAACGTGGGTAGCATTGGACCCATGGACATCCTCTACAAAATGTTTGTCGAAAATATGGTTGTTGTCTATAAATCCAATCCGGTCAATGCCTATCTCACCCCGCTCTTGGCCGAGATATTCCAGTCCCTTGTCGCAGCTGGCTATCTGCGTTTCGTCTCTGGTGCCGCCAGCGAAGGTACGTATTTATGCAATCACGCGGGCGTCGACGAGGTCCACATCACCGGCTCGGACAAAACTTTCGATGCCATCGTCTTCGGCACTGGTCCAGAGGGAGCCCAGCGCAAACAGCAAAAAAGCCCTCTGCTGCATAAACATATTACCGGCGAACTGGGCAATGTCAGTCCCCTGATCATCGTGCCCGGACCCTGGACCGAGGCGGACCTGGCCTACCAGGCGGAACATATCGTCAGTTCTCTGGTCAATAACGCGGGCTTCAACTGTAACGCCACCCGCCTGCTCGTGCAATCCACTTCATGGGAGCGCCGCCCTCGCCTGCTTCACCATATTCAAAACGTTCTGCGCCAGGTGCCCGAACGCGTGGCCTATTATCCCGGCGCGCAACAGCGCCAGCAGGCTTTTGTCCAGGCCCATCCCGATGCCGAGCAGTTCGGTCAAAGCACGGACGGCAAGCTGCCCTGGACCTTCATCCCCAATATCGATGCGCGTCAGACGGACGATATCGCCTTCACCACCGAAGCCTTCTGTGGCCTGTTCGCGGAAACGACGCTCGATGCCGATTCTACCGTGGAATTTATGCGACGCGCCATCGACTTTTGCAACGACCGCGTGTGGGGCACGCTGGTGGCGACCATCCTGATACATCCGCAAACGCTGAAAGAACCAGCGGTCGTGCAAGAACTGGAGGACATGATCGCGCGTCTGCGCTACGGCTCCATCGGTGTAAACTATTGGGGTGGCACCAGCTACGCCTTCGGCGTCACGACCTGGGGCGCGTTCCCCGGTCACAGTATCGAGGATATCCAATCCGGCACCGGTGTTGTGCACAATACGTTAATGTTCGATCGCGCCGAGAAGTCCGTTGTCCGTGGCCCGTTCCGTAGCACACCCAAACCACCATGGTTCGCGCTCCAGGGTAAAACCGCGGCGCGGCTGGCCCCCAAACTTACCGCGTTCGAGGCCGCACCCGCCCCGCTGAAAGTCCCCGCGATCATTCTCGACGCGGTTCGTCAGTAATCAGGAATTCTTATAGTCTAGTAATACTCTGTCAAAGTTCGTTGTAACCCGGTAGGGGCAGCATTCATGCGCCCGCATGCAATTGATTGCACGGTTCAAAAGGTCATCATTAATCTTGACGGAGTAATAAGAAACAGGAAGAGAGCAGGTAAGTGATGTCCCAGGATGATCAGGAGCAAAAGGCCCAGGTCCAGGCTTATTTCAGTCGTACCGCCGCCAGCTATGTCACCAGCGAGGGCCATCGTCACGGCAGCGATCTCAAACGTTTAATCGATCTAGGAGAATGGCAACCGCAATTTCAGGCCCTCGATATCGCGACCGGTGGCGGCCATACCGCGCTTGCCATCGCTCCCCATGTCGCACAGGTTACCGTCACCGACCTCACGCCAACTATGCTGGAAACCGCACGCAAATTTTTACTCGCGCAAGGCGTGACCAATGCCCGCTTCGCATTAGCGGACGCGGAAGACCTCCCTTTCGCCGCCGCCACTTTTGACCGCGTCACCTGCCGCATCGCGCCCCATCACTTCCCCAACGTGGGCAAATTCGTGCAGGAGGTCGCCCGCGTGCTCAAACTCGGCGGCCTGTTCCTGTTGATCGACAATATCGTGCCCGATGATACCGCACTGGATACCTTCAACAACAAAGTCGAGCAATGGCGCGATCCCTCTCACGGTCGCTCCTACACGCAAAGAGAATGGCGCGCATTCTTCACACAGGCCGGACTACTCGTTGAGCATGCAGAAACCTTCCGCAAAACCCACGATTATGATGATTGGACCGCCCGTTCCCAACTCGCGCCCTCCGAAAAAGCCGCGCTCACAGCCTACATCCTACACACCGACGAGCCTATCCGCGACTATTACGAGGTCCACACCAATGCTGACGGTTCCCTCAAAGACTTCACCATGGATACCCTGCTCATGAAAGGACGCAAGCCGCTGGGATAATGTCCCAGGCACTCATCTCTGTGTAAGAGATAATCATGACTTAAAAATGAAATCCAGCTATGCTCCTGTTCGTCGTCAGGGAAACGACGCGATAATGTAGATTAATAAATTATTTCCGGTTTCCCAGGTCCGCGTAGGGC
>CAZZWK010000027.1:4688-6346 GCA_964657925.1 uncultured Dictyobacter sp. | reverse complement strand
ATGGTATGCCCTACGCGGACCTCCTGATTGTCCGGTTTATTTTGTTCATCTGCATAATCGGGTCCCTACATTATATGATGCAATAACGTACGGACCCGATTTATCGCGTCCGTTTCCCTCGCCTACTTTTTACGAAATACCCAACAAAGAACGATAAACATTTTCATATTTGCTAAGCATCAAATCCAGCGAAAAGTTTGCCTCCACATGCGTGCGACACTGTTCGCGTGAAATTTCGCCTACACGCGCGACCATATCAGCCGCAGCCTTAATATCATCAGCATCGACGAGAAAGCCCGTCTGCCCATCGCTGATGACCTCTTCAGCCGCCCCGCGCCGAAACGCGATCACCGGCGTGCCCGCCGCCATCGCCTCGACTGGCGTCAGTCCAAATGGCTCATCCCACTTAATCGGAAAGAGCAACGCCGAGACCTGCCCCATCAACTGCCACAACTGCTGATGCTCTAGTTGACCCAGGTAACGCATGTCCCCATCTTTGCTAGAGAGGCGCGGTCTGATGCGCTGCTCATAGTAATCCCGATCGTAAATACCCCCCGCGATCAACAACTGTCGACCCGCGCGCTCGGCTATCTCGATCGCTTCCTCCACGCCTTTTTCAGGGGTGATACGCCCCGCGAACAGCAACGGCGCATTCTCCGCTACAGCATTCACAAAGGGTATTGCCGTCAGGTCCAATCCATTGTAGATAACGTGATCGAACACGACCGCATCAGCATATGTTCTCGCACAGGCCTGTGAGACGGTTACCAGTGTCAAGGCGTGCTTTTGTCGCTGGAGTATGCTTAAAGCATCGTTGATCTCGGGCGAAACCGCTGGCAGGTGAACCGTGTGTACAACGGGAATAGAGCTAACCAGCGTGCTACATACAAACGCGGGCCAATCGAAGGCGTGCGCGTGCACGATGTCGAATTCATCACTTCTTTGCTGTAGCTGTAAGAAGAGATCCAGAAAGATATTCGCCTGCTCGAAAAATCCTCTATCCGCGTGGGTCGCCCCCGGCTGCGTGAAATTGGCCGGTGTAACCGTGTCAGGCACCGCGACCTGCTCGATCACGACCCCTGGCACAGCCGAACCTGCGCGCGCGAACAGCGTAACCTGATGACCCCGCTGACTCAAACCCTGTGCCAGGTCCGCGACGACAGCCTGTGCCCCTCCTACGAACGGCTGCGCGATGGTCGTAACCAGTGGAGCAACGAGCGCGATCCTCATGCCTCTACTGATCCCCTTACTGGCCGTTCCTCGCCGCGATAGCTCGCGCTATTGTTCTCGGTCTCGTGTAGCGTCACCTCATACAGCAACCCCTCAGGAAAACCGCGTACCAACCGATCCCAGAACTTGATCGCCAGCATTTCAGCTGTCGGAATCACGCCCTCCAGCCAGGGCACATCATAATTGAGATGCTTGTGATCGACCCAATCGACCACCTGCTCATTGGTGATGCGTTTCATATCCGTCAGGTTCAACACCATGCCCGTTCTTGCGTCTGGCTCCCCGCGTACCGTGACTTCAAGGATATAGTTATGTCCATGCCCATTGGCGTTAGCGCACTTATCGTAAACGCTATAATTTTCTGCTTCCGTAAGATGATCGCTCCACAGACGGTGAGCCGCGCTAAAAGTGACACGTCGTGTAAGGTA
>CAZZWK010000027.1:0-4588 GCA_964657925.1 uncultured Dictyobacter sp. | reverse complement strand
GAATCATCGGCCATGAACAGCAAGATATCGGCCAGTTCTTCCGCCGTCATATCTGCCTGTAGGTGTGGCGCGGCCTGCCGCAACATCTCGGTCGCGATCGCCCCAGGGCTGACCGCGCTGACCCGAATATTGTATGGCTTGCCCTCAACGGCCAGAATTTCGCTAAGCCCTGCCACACCCGCTTTTGAGACGTTATACGCGCTCAATCCGGGGAACTTCTCCACCCCTTTGACGCCCGACAGCGACGAGATATTGATAATCACACCGCTCTTCTGTGGAATCATTGCCTGAAACGCCTCGCGACAGCACAAAAAAGTACCACGCAAATTGACCGCGATCACACGATCCCACGTCTCCGTATCCATCTGCTCGAACGGCTTGACCGCGACCACGCCCGCGCAATTGACCAATATATCGACGTGCCCATACGCGTCCCGCGCCTCCCGAAACAAACGCTGCACATCCTCTTCGCGCGCGACATCACCTACCATAGCCACAGCCTTGCCGCCCGCCTCTGTAATCGACGCGACAGTTTCGTCCAGGTGTGCCTGTGTCCTGCTCAATAAAACTACCCGTGCCCCCATGCGAGCGAACAGCCGGGCCGTGGCGCGCCCCACCCCCTGTCCCGCTCCAGTAATGATGGTAACACGATTTTCTATACTCATGACTCGATTATAGCACGCTACAATCATACAAAATGCAGACCGAAATTTCGGATCAGGAAATCACAAGTTTCTCTACCTGAGATCACAGATTTGTCTCAGAGAACGATCTCACAGCTTCATTACTTGAAAACTATGAACGTTGAAGACTGCACCATTGGAGCGTAACCCAACTGTTCCGGCAGAGAGATATGAGTTATCAGTGGCCTGTAACAGCTGGTTTCCGTCAACAAACATCGTAATAATATCTTTATTTACTTCGACGCGAATGGTATGGAAATTTAGTGTGTCGAGCGTAAAATTGGAATTGCTATCGCTACTGATAGGATTGGAAGAAGACTCTCCTGCCGTTATTACACTGATAATAGGGGTTGCACTGTCGTATGAATCTTCAAAGCCACAAAGATACCCATCCCCATTGTTATCAACTCTCAGGAGTACTCCAAAATCCCCATCTCCATTGAAGCGAACGAATTTGATCTGTGCCTCAACCGCATAGTCAGTGGTAGGAGGTTGATATGGGGCCAATAAACTGTACATGTTTGCATCATCATAACTGTAGTTGCTACTGCCATCGCTGCCAATAAGATCAGTATCAACATGATGCCACTGAGACTCACCTTGCCAGCCATCGAGGTTTTTAGACCAGTTCGCGTGATAAAGCGTATGCGCAATAACAGGCAGTGCTGTAGCTGTTTGTGACCCCGTCGTCGTTGGCGTTGCCGAAATTGCGCTATTTAGCCCTCTTAGTAAGGAGGCAGAAGAACAAGCGAATATGGAACTTATCACGACAACCAGCACGATGACAACTACTAAGCACGTTGGAAACGGCTTGTTGCGTTTTTGGGGAACCATAGGTGGATACGCATATTGAGTGGGTGGAGGCATGTAATATGGAGGTGGGGGCGGTGATTGATACATGGGATATTGAGGTGCATATGGCACCTCTCTTGAAGGAAAGGGAGGTGTTCGTTGTGGCTTAGAGGATACCGGTGGTGATAGTGGATTTGCAGGTAATGAGCCTGGAGAAAATGATTGCGAAGGCGGAATTGTCGAGGAGAGCGGCTCAGATACTTGCGATGTTGAACTGAAGGCAGGTTTAGTACGAGTGAGCATAGTCGCGATGTATTTTTTGACACGCACAGTACTGTCTTGATCAACTTGCTTGCTCACGGATTCCAACTCATCGGCAAAGGTCTGAATGCTGGGAAAACGGTCTTGTGGTGCCTTAGCCAACGCACGCAGTATGACTTGTTCTACCTCCGGTGCAAGTGTTGGAAGTTTAGCACGCAAAGATGGCGGAGGAGCGGAAAAGTGTTGCGCGATCAATTCAGGAATACTTCCCTGAAAAGGTGGAGCACCGATCAACCATTCGTATGTCATAATGCCCAAAGCATACTGATCACTGGCCGCAACAGGCTTGCCCTGGGTTTGCTCCGGAGCCATATATATAAAGGTACCGGTAATATCTTTCGTGCTTTGTTGATGAGATGTATGCGCAATGATAGCAATACCAAAATCAGTGAGCAGAAGATTATTGTACTCACTGAGCAAAACATTTTCAGGTTTCACATCGCGATGAATAATTCTATGATCATGTGCGAATTGCAACGCGCTGGCAATCTGACGAACGTAAGAAACGACAACCGCGAGCGGTACGGGTTCTTTATCTTCATGCAGTGCCCGCAATGTTCCATTCGATGCGTAACCCATTATAAGATATGGGCTTGAACGCTCAATGCCAAAGTCAAGGAGCTGTACAATGTGCGCATGTTTTAAGCTCGCGATAGTACGTGCTTCATCGCGAAAATGTTCCATCTCGCTCTGCTCAAGTTGAGCATGAAGAACTTTGATTGCCGCCAGAGTGCTAATATGAATATTCTCGGCTAGATAGACATTGGCAAATCCACCATGCCCCAGTATTTTGTTAAGGCGGTAGTTACCGATTTGTTTCCCGAGCAAAGACGAAGCAGAATTTTGCACTTCTTGCGCTCCTATTTTCATTAATCAAAGGGCCTGATCACCAATTGCCTATTATTTATGGCAAAACTTGTACCTTTAGTATAGTTATTTATAATAGTAGTAGGCAATAATATAGGCATTTTGTCGTGTGATAGGCGTATGTTGAGTGCAAAATGCAGAGCCTGGTTCTCTCCAAATATATTGTAGAGAACCAGGCTCTAGAAGAAGCAATTGGTAAGATTTATCCAATAGCCTGTCTGCTAACAACGATTCCCACCACAAACAGCGAGCTGATCCCAACCCAGCAACTGAAAGTTGGTATCAGGGCTAAGATATCGTGGATGGAGTATTTGCTGTTTACCGGTTGTCAGATCGGTTGCCCACAACCGTTTGCCGCCATCCTGGTTGCTCTGCACAACAACGGCGTGCGCGTACGGTGCAAGTATAATATTCTGATCGCAAATCGGTGTACTATAGCCAGTCGTGGACGAGGGACACAAACTGCTCGCCTCTGGCACCGCGTTCGCCAACAAAACACGATCTTGTTGTGCACTCGCACCAAGCTGCACGACCTGAAATTTGCCATTGACACGACGCATAATTACCAGTGACTGATTGTCGGAGGCGAACCCGATGGGGATGCCTGTACTATCGTCGTGTCCATTGCCTGGGCGCACGATACGGCCATGTTTACCATCGACACCAATAGCGTAAATGCCTGGCTGCCCAACTGGACCGGAGTTCCAGTAATAAATGGTCCTTCCATCGGGACTCAGCCAGTAGGTCGTACCAGACTGACGACCGGAAAGCTGCGTAACGCTAGGTGAATTGCTGCCGATCTGCACTCTGCATAACGCGTCCATACACATCCCACCATTCCCAGTGCCAATAAAGTAGAGGTAGCTATTGCGATAGAAAACCAACTGACCGATACCGACAGCCTGGCTTGAAAACTGTGGGGGCAGGACGTACTGCGCCTTACCGATCTGCACATCGACTTCCATTACACCTTTCGTCTGGTCCAAAATCAGCACATGGCGGCTGTCGGACATCCAGATGGCGTTGCCCGTGCCCTTTTGCGGGTAAATGCCTGGATCGGGCGCAGAAAAAATGGTGTCATATACCTCGCCCTTGTCGGTCTGTTGCTGAAAAAGCAGATCTTTCCCATTCGGCGCAATACTATAGAACTTCACGTTTATCGGTACATACTGTGTCAACATCTCGCTTTTGCTGTTACGATAATCGACATTCATTACCCCATTCTCTTTTTGTGCGGACGAAAAGGTGAGACCCAGCATAAAAGAATTCCAGCCGCCGTTCCATATTGTCGGTTGCCCCTTTGCCGTCGGTGTTGCCCCTTCAGGTGTCGTAGTGGTCGTACTGGTCGGTGATGGAGTATGCGTACTTTGCGTGTTCCCGCCCTGGCTATTCGCTTGTCCAGTACTACACCCACTCACGACGAGTAGCGTCAAGCTCAGCAGACCCACTATAAGCAACTGATAAAATTGTTTCCATAATCGTTTTGTGTGCCTCATAACTAGGTCTCATTTCTTGATCATAAAAAATGTGTCATTACAACTTTTCATATGTTCTGATAGAGATAATGCATGAGCGGGCATGTTTGTTTCTACTGAAACTCTTCTTTTTTATAATTCGTTATTTCAATGTACATGATAAAAGAGTATAGAAATAATGATATAAGAGGTGAGAAATGCGACCCCACTCCCCAAGGTGGTTGTTTATGGTGATTATTGGTTTGGCTGTTATTGGTTTAATTCTCATGATCGCCAACTTCTTTTTTCCAGCCTACCGATTTTTGCTTATAGGAAGTGGCGCTATAATGATCTCCGTATTAACATTTTTTGCAGGATTATTCCAGTTGAAGGTATCGAAAGCCACAGGCACATCAACCCCCTGGTGGAGGCAGGCGCAAATAAGTATGGCCTTGTTCTTCTTTCTACTAG
>CAZZWK010000026.1:70212-71646 GCA_964657925.1 uncultured Dictyobacter sp. | reverse complement strand
TTTCAAAAATAACTTCGGGTATCGTGTGTCCGCGTAGGGCAAAGCATGCCTTTGCCCTACGCGGATACACGATACCTGGGAATAAATGGTGATCCTCCATAAATGGTAACGGTATTACCTTCAACCCTCACTGTGGCACAACATACCCACTATGCAGAACAAGATTGTAGTAAGCTACTGGTGCGGCGGATTCCCACCCTGAACCGGATTTCCACCTCCTCCTCCATTCCCATTTCCCCCATTTCCATTCCCACCTCCCTGTCCTCCTCCACCTTGTCCTCCTCCATTCCCATATCCACCACCCTGAGTTGGATTCCCCGTTGGCTGCGTTGGCACATACCCACCGCTCGTAGCCTGCGTCTCGTTCGGCAACATATAATCCGCAGGCAATCCCCCACCTGGCAGTCCCGTCTGCGCCGATGTACCCACCTGCACTAACCCGCCTGGATCAGTAAACGTCGTCGTCGGATGCGTGGAAAATGGCAACCTCGGCTGCGGTCCACACGACACATCGTTATTTGGTGTATCATATATTCCCTGATATGTGTCAGGACACCATCCCTCCGTTCGCTCTGCCACATCATGGAAAATTGGACCGGCACCCGTGATACCGATCGTATTTCCGTTCATCTGCTCACCATTCGCATTACCTGCCCACACCCCTATCACGAAGTTTGGTGTATACCCCATCGCCAGGTTATCCACGAATCCACTCGATGTTCCAGTCTTTGCCGCTATCTGGTCGTTCTGGCACACCACATATGGAGCTGTACTATTCCCACTCTCAAAATTTCCATTAATACATGTCGGATCACGATCAGTAAACGACAGGTCATAGTCCGCGCCGAATTCAATATACCGGCTCTGCTCATCTCGCAAAATTGAAGTGATCATGAACGCGACCTGCGGTGAGATTACCTGCGTAGCCTGTGGATGATTGGGATCGAAGTGATAGAGATCACGTCCAAAGTTATCGTAGATATCCAGAATGCCTTGCGGGTCTACGTGTTTTCCCGCATCAGCGAACGCCTGGTACGCATTTACCATCTGGATCAACGGTACGTCATCCGAACCGATCGCCCACCCGATATTGCCGCTCCTGCCCAGATACGGTGTACTAATACCAAGCCGTTTCGCCATCGCCAGCACATTGCTCGGGCCCGCGTATTCCATCGCCTTCAATGCCGGAATGTTGTAAGAACTTGAAATGGCATAATGTACGCTTTGATTTGGAAATCGTGCTGATAATGGATGGAACGTCTGCCCATAATCTGTTGGTACGTACAATCCACCACTGTGATCACCTACCTGATTATCAGGGTATTGATAAGGCACTAACGTGCCCGCGGGCATCCCGTTCGGAAAGTACGTACGTCCATCATCCACGACCATTCCTGGATACCAGCCCATCTGGAACGCGGTCGCATAAACAAT
>CAZZWK010000026.1:47059-70112 GCA_964657925.1 uncultured Dictyobacter sp. | reverse complement strand
ACCGCCGCCTCGATACCCGTCTCATTCGATCCGAATGGCGCGACGTTAAAATACATCTGCAAGATCTGCGTCTTGGGATATTGCTGCGTCAAACCGATCGCCATCGCAGCCTCGGGAATCTTACGCCAGACACTGTCCTGCTTCTGACCCGAAAGATTCTTGATCACCTGCTGCGTGATCGTGCTACCTCCACCCACACCCGATGAGGCCGCGCGGAAAATACCCGTCGGGTCCACACCATCGTTCGTCCAGAACGTTTTATCCTCGGTATCCACCATCGCTTCCTGCATGATCTGCGGCACCGAGTTGATCGCTATCGGCACGCTCGGACCCTGGTTTGGATCGTATGCCTCATACAAGAGAATTCCATTACGGTCATAAATACGCGAATTCTGCACAATTGACTTGCTCGCGTACTCCTGCACCATCGGCAACTGCTGCTGATAGTAGCTGTACGCATAGGCCGAACTGCCGAATGAGGTAAAAACCAGAATCAGCAAAGCAATAATGCCCAGAATCATCCAGAAACGTGCCGGACCCTGCTGCCAGCGCGCGCGCCGCATACGCATCTGCCTCGCGATACGCAACGCACGCGAACGCCGCCACGGTTGAACCTTAGATACTTCCTGCACTTCCACCTGCGGACGATAAAGGTCCATATAGGGTGCGGGCGGCTGCGGCTCCGGTGGCCGGTAACCAGTAACCGCCGCCATCTTGCCCGTCAACTGCCGCATGCCACCAGACCATTGCCGCACACGCGCCACAGTATTCGCCAGAAACCTCTGCTGACCCACCCCGTTCTGCCTGCCAGGACCTGCCACTCTTTGCTGCCCCAATGGCGGCATCATCTGCCCTGGCACGGGCGGTGAGGCGGGTGGTGGCCCGAATGACGAACCATTCATCCTCCCATTTCCTAAGGCTCCTGATCTCGATTGCCCATTGCCAGAGGACGCGGGCCTGTTTGATAGTCCCGGCTCGCTGCTAAAATTATGTAATAACCCTCCGGTCTTCGGAGGCTGATTGTTCTGATTATCTAGAGGGTGTTGATCCATATCGTTATTCATTGCCTTATATATAATCCTCTGTAGCCCTTTAAGCTTCTAGGTCTCCTCGCCCTGGTCAATACAATGCTCACATTCGTTCCATCCTTGTCCCAGGCCGAATCCTACAATCGCTCCCGTTTCTCCATCCCTTCTCACAACATCCCTCATCACAACATATCCAAATAAACGAGGCGCGTTCCCTTTTTCCGGAAGTATCTCCCACCAACCTTCCACCCTATAAACCACTTAACTACTCTCTAATTCCGCACGAAATCTACCTATCCATACGAACAAGATGACACAATATAACGCACGTACCCATTTAGGTGATTACTTCTACTGGCCTGATTCTCTTCACCACACCGCATCATCGCACAACTCTCTTCATTTTCTCCCTTCCACCACCTTTCGCTTCACACTATATCATAGCATACACATTTATCAATCTATCCACTCCACTAAAAGGCGTTAGGAGAGATAGGCTAACCCGATCTCTTTTCTTCTTTACTCATGTATAATATATATCAAAGTTCATTTATTCACTACGAGGCATGTGAGGAGAAATTAGGGGTATGGGCAAAAAGCAGAGGTGGTTGGCAGTGTCCGATACAGGCGCCCGCTACTATCCTTCCGACGCATTATCACTCGACGCGCTCGCCCACTGGATCGCGTTCAGCCGCGTCTTCGGTATCGGTCCCGTCCGTTTTCAAATGCTACTCGACTTTTTTCACGATGACGCCGCCGCCGCATGGCAGGCCGATAGCACCACCCTGGCGCAAGTCGGTTTTGATAGCAAAACTATCGCCAGCTTCCTGAAACAACGCGCGACCATCGTCCCACAACAGGAACTCGAACGACTTGAACGCTTGAAAATTAAGGTCATCACCTGGCGCGACATAACCTACCCTCCACTCCTGCGCAAAATCGAGTACGCTCCACCCGTCCTCTACCTCTGTGGCAACCTGACCGACGACGACCGCCGCTACACGCTCGGCGTCGTGGGCACGCGTAAAATGAGTCCTTACGGCCATCAAGTCACCGAGCACCTCACGACCGAACTGGTGAAGGGCCACATGACGATCGTCAGCGGCCTCGCCCTCGGCGTCGATACGGTCGCGCACACTACCGCCCTCGATATGGGTGGTCGTACCCTGGCCGTGCTCGCCTGTGGCCTGGATACCATCTACCCTCCCACCAACCACAATCTCGCCCGCCGCATCGTGGAATCCGGTCAGGGCGCGCTCATCACGTCGTTTCCCCTCGGCATCAAACCCGAATCCGGCAACTTTCCCGCTCGCAACCACATCATCTCCGGCCTCTCGCTCGGCGTCTTGATCACGGAAGCGCCGCCAAAAAGCGGAGCACTCATTACAGCTGGCTCCGCCCTGGCACAGGGACGCGAGGTCTTCGCGGTCCCCAGCGGCATCTTCTCATCCGGTGGCGCGGGCGTCAACAGCCTCATTCGCGATGGCGCCCACCCCGTTACCGCTATCTCTGACATCCTCGAAAACCTCAATCTCCACATCTTTCCCTCTCAAACCAATCAAACTACACACGATTTCACGCTCGAAAATGCCGAGGAACGCCAACTCCTGACCATCCTTTCGCATGAACCCCTCCATGTCGACGATCTCATTCGCTCTTCCGAACTTCCCACCAGCACAGTCACATCTACATTGACAATGTTAGAGCTAAAAGGTATCGTTAGGCATGTCGGCAGCATGCAATACATCCGCCTGCTCTGAACCATAGACAGATAAAAGAGCGATTACATGACAACCTACTACAATAAATTGGTACGCGATCGCATACCTGAGATCATCCGCGATCATGGCGCACACTGCACAACCACGACGCTAGATCAGGCACAATACCAACAGGCTCTCCGCGCAAAACTTTGCGAGGAAGCACAAGAGGTCCTGTACGCTGAGGATAGTACACTTCTGACTGAGCTAGCCGATGTATTCGAAGTGCTCGACGCGCTCTTGATCGCCTATTCTATCGACCCTGCTGATGTCCGCGCCCAGCAGGCACAACGCCATGCGCAGCGCGGTGGCTTCACTCAACGCCTTTGCCTGCTCTCCACTTCTCCCTACCCTGCGACGACCGAGGCACCCGATGATTTATCTTGACCACCTCATAAAAGCGACACAGGGCACGCTGCGTCATTCCGGCAAAAGTATCTACTTCGACGCCTTCAGCCACGACACTCGCCAGCTCGTCCCCGGCGAAATGTTCGTCGCCGTACGAGGCGGGCGTGGCAATGGTCACGACTACCTGCTCGATGCCATACGTAAAGGCGCATCCGGCCTGCTCGTCGAGGCCAGAACGTTCAATAATCTCTCCACACACGTCCAGCATAGTATCACGCAGTCCGAAGCCTGCCTGCTCGTGGTCGAAGATACGCGTCTCGCCCTCCAACAATACGCGAGCGCGATCTTACGACTCTGGCATCCCATGGTCATCGCCGTTGCTGGTAGCGTCGGCAAAACCAGCACCAAAGAGGCTATCGCGACCGTCCTCGGCAGCCAGTTCACCACCTTTCGTAGCTGGCAAAACTATAACGACCTGCTGGGCATCCCACTCTCGCTCGGTCGCCTGGAAGCCCAACACGAGTACGCGGTACTGGAACTAGGCTGCGACCACCCTGGTGAGATCTCGGACCTCTGTCATATATTGCATCCCCACATCGGCGTGCTCACCAACATCCAACCCGTCCAATTACAATATTTCGGCTCCCTCCAACATCTGGCGAACGAACTTTTTACCCTCCCCACCAGTTTGCCCGATGGCGGCCACTTCTTTTATAATCAGAACGACCCCACACTCAACACACTCGTCTCTCTTTATGCAGAAGATGCGCGTAATCATCTCCACCTCCATCCTTACGCATCGACACCATCGACACATATCAGCCATATTGGTTGGGATGGCCTGCAAGGCAGCTATCACCTTGACCCCACTTTGGAAAAGAAAGGCGAAGCAACCTCACGTTCTGGCTCGCATCCCCATGAACATCTCCTCGCCTCTTCATTGCTAGGCGCGCACCATTTCGATACCATGCTGGCCGCCTATCAGCTTGCCCTCAATCGCGGTATGCATCCCACTCTCGCAGTGCCAGCATTAAAAAAGGTTGCGCCCCTGCCAGGACGCCTCAACCCACTCCCCGGCATCCTCAACACACGTCTCCTCGACGATACCCACAATGCCTCGCCCGCAGCAGTAAACGCGGGTCTCGCGGCCCTCAATACGCTCACACCACTCGATGGCAGGCGTATCGCGGTCCTCGGCGACATGCTCAATCTCGGCACATACGAGGAAGAGGCACATAAACTCGTCGGCCAACAGGTCGCCAGCACCGTCGACTACCTCGTCACACGTGGCGAACGCGCCGCCCTCATCGCGGAATGGGCCCGCCTTTCTGGCCTACCCTCCTCGCATATCGTTATGACCGCAACCCACGAAGATGCCGCCCAGGCCGTCCGCCACATCGTCACAACCCCCCGTTCCATCGACCAGCATCAAGACGTGATCCTGCTGAAAGGCTCGGAAGAAACGCGTATGGAACGCGTCACCGAACTCCTGATGGCTCACCCCTGGCAGGCCTCGGAAAAACTGGTGCGCCAGGCACCCGGCTGGAAAAAAATCTTTTTCATGCATGCTGAACGTCCCACCTGGGTCGAGGTCGACCTGAACGCTATCGCCAGCAACACGCGTCATATGAAATCGCTGGTTGGACCCACCGTCCAGGTGCTCGTCGCCCTCAAAGCCGATGCCTACGGCCACGGCGCCCTCAAAGTTGCGCGCACCGTCCTCCAGAACGGCGCGACCATGCTTGGTGTGGCAACCGTCAGCGAAGCCGTCCCCCTCCGTGATGCTTCCATCACCGCTCCCATCCTCGTCTTCGGTTACGTCCCTTTCTGGCAAATGCGCGAGGCCATCCGTCTCGGCGTCATCGTCACACTCTACTCACACGAGGCCGCGCAAGAACTCTCGCGCACCGCCATTGCGCTCGGCAAAACGGTCAAAGTCCATGTAAAAGTCGATACCGGTATGGCTCGCCTCGGTATCCGTTATGAAGATATCGATCACATCGTCTCGCTCGTACGCGAAATTCGCGCCTTGCCAGCCCTGGAACTCGAAGGACTCTACACCCATTTTGCGCAAGCGGACTCGTCTGATCAACACTACACGCACATGCAGTTGCAACGCTTCAACTCAGTCATCGCAACACTAGCAGACCAGAAGCTACGCCCACCACTCGTGCACGCCGCCAATAGCGCAGCTGCGCTCACCATACCCTCAGCCCATTTCGATATGATTCGGCCCGGCATCGCTATCTACGGCCTGCACCCCTCGGACGAAGTACAACTCCCCACTGGCTTTCGACCCGCGCTCTCCTTCAAAACACAGGTCTCCCAGGTCAAACTCGTGCCTACCGGCGAGGGCATCAGCTACGGTAGCACCTATACCACTACCCGCCCCACCCTCGTCGCCGTACTCCCCGTCGGCTATGCCGATGGCTTCCGCCGCGCGCCCTACACCTGGGGCACCGTCCTCGTTCACGGCCAGCATGCCCCGATCCTCGGTCGCATCTGTATGGACCAGTGCATGATCGATGTCACTGACATCCCCGACGTGCAAGTGGGCGATGAAGTTGTTCTTATCGGTCATCAGGGCGATGGCGTGCTCAGCGCCGAAATCGTCGCCCAGCGCCTCGGCACCATCAACTACGAGGTCGTCTCCGCAATCCTCGCTCGCGTCCCTCGCGTCGATTAAACCACAAAAAACAACTCTTTCCCCCCGCACTACGTACCATATATAATGACCACTCTTACGAAGGGACAGCAAGCATGCGATCCAGTACTCTTGAGGACGATTCGTCTATCACCGCAAAACAACAATCAGCCATCCTTATCGCCAACCCTACCTCCGGTAGCTATCTGCCGAATGCCGCGCAAATTCAAGAAACCGTCGCCATTCTCCAGCAGGAAGGCTGGTACGCAAGGCTACGCCTGACACAACATGCTGACGATACCCAAAAATTTGCTCGTGAAGCCGTTGAGCAGGGCATCGATGTTGTCATCGCTATCGGTGGCGATGGCACCGTTAATGAGGTCGTTCAAGCGCTCGCTGGTAGCGAGACTGCCCTGGCTGTCCTTCCCTCCGGTACCGTCAATGTCTGGGCACGCGAAACCGGCATCCCCCTGGACCTTACCGCCGCGCGCGAGGTCCTGCTACACGGACAAAAAAAACGCATCGACCTGGGCCAGATCAACAACCGCTATTTCTTGCTCATGACCACCCTCGGACTCGATGCCGAAATTACCCATATCGTGGAAAAAAGATCGCTGAAACGCTTCGGCGTCCTCGGCTACCTCCTCATCGGTGCCCGTCTCGGACTACAATACGCGGCCTTTCGCTCTATTATAGAACTGAATGGAAAAGTCACGAAAAGCAATACTCTCCAGATTGTCATCGGCAATACACAGCTCTACGCCGGTGCGCTCAAATACACCTGGCAGGCAAAATGCGACGATGGTCTCCTCGATATCTGTATCGTATACAAACAAAATATACTCGGTCGAGTCGCCGTGCTCTGGGACTTCTTCCTCCGGCGCAAACAACGCCGCCAATGGGTTCGCTACGAAACCGGCAGCACCGTCAAAATTCACACACGCAAAACGGTCGCTATCCAGATGGATGGCGAACCTTTCGGCTACACAAATGCTGATGGCTCTGCCACTATCATCAGCATTGTACCCGCTACGCTCAATGTAATCGTCCCATCAGTCCTGGCGGGAGATCTCTTCTCCCAATCCTGACTCATCCGCTCTCACTGTTGACTTCTAACCCACAACCGAAGGAGGTATAATTTTTATGGCAAAAACACTTTTACAGGAACGACAACGCCAGTTGCTTCAACAAGAACGCCAGCTCGCCAGCAAACTCGATACCTGTATCATGACCTTTGAGGGCAACGAAAACCACAAAATCACACTACAACAAATCCTCGTCTCCCTGGATGATCTCTTCCTCCTGGTTATCGTGGGTGAATTTAACGCGGGCAAGTCCGCATGCATCAATTCGCTCCTGCACAATGACGTGCTTGAGGAAGGCGTCATCCCAACTACCCAGCAGGTCACCATCTTGCGCTACGGCGATCAGTACAACACGCATCCCCAGACACAATCCATCGCCGAAATCGATTATCCCGCTCCCTTCCTTCAGGATATCAGCATCGTCGACACGCCCGGCGTCAACGCCGTCCTGCTCGAACATCAGCGCCTCACGGAGGAATTTGTGCCGCGCAGCGACCTCATCCTCTTCGTGACCTCCGTCGACCGCCCCTTCACCCAGAGCGAAAAAGATTTTATGCAACGTATTCGCTCCTGGGGCAAAAAAGTTATCATCATCTTGAATAAGATCGATCTATTGCGCGATTCCGCCGAACTACAAAAAATCATCAACTTCGTCAGCGATAATTGCAAACACCTGCTCGACTTTCAGCCAGACATCTTTCCCGTCTCCGCCCTCCAGGCACAACGCGCCCGCAACGCCGTTGGCGACCAGGCGGTCGACCTGTGGGAACGCAGTCGCTTCGGCAAACTGGAGGAATATCTGTTCCAGACACTCGACGAGGCCGAACGCGTACGCCTGAAGCTGCTTAATCCGCTCGGCGTCATGCATCGCGTGCTCTTAGAAATGCAACAGGCAGTCGACGAACGCGCCAAACTACTCGCCGAGGACGCACGCACCGTCATCACCATCGACGAACAGCTCCAACTCTATCAAGAAGATATGCGCAAAAACTTTCAGCACCGCCTGACTGAAATCGAAAATATCGTGCTGGAGATGCGCCATCGCGGCGACCTCTTCTTCGACGACACCATGCGCCTGCGCCACGTGCTCGATCTCGTACAAACAGAACGCATCCGCCAGGAATTCGAACAGCAGGTGCTCGGCAACAGCGCGCAACGCATCGAACAGGCCGTGCAAGAGTTGATCGACTGGATGGTCGAGCAAGAACATCGCTTCTGGCAAAATATCATGGACTTCCTCGACCGCCGTCGTCAGGTCAGCCTGCGCAATGAGGACCAGATGCTCGGCTCCGTCTCCCGCGAGTTCGATTACAACCGCCGCACCCTCCTGCAATCAGTCTCTCGCACCGTTTCCGGCGTCATTCAAACCTATGATCAAGAGGCCGAAACGATCCAACTCTCGCAAAATATGCGCCGAGCCGTCACCGATGCCGCTCTCACAAGCGCTGGTGGTATCGGCCTTGGCGCGATCATCGTCGCCCTCGTTGGTACGATGGCCGCTGATGTTACCGGCATACTCGCAGGCGTCGGCCTGGTCCTTATCGGCTACGGCATCATCCCACTGCGCCGCAAAAAGGCGAAACAGGAGTTCGAAACGAAAATGAACGAGTTAAGAACAAGCCTGAGCACGTCAATGAACGATCAGTTTCACAAAGAACTGCATAATTCGATCAACCACATCCAGGATTCCATCGCGCCCTACACACGTTTCGTTCGCTCCGAGCAACAAAAAACAACGGCGATTCAAGAACAAATCGCCGCGCTCGGTACAACCATCACCACACTGCAAAATGAAATCGAACAACTGTAACTTTTTTTACTAGGAGAATATCTTATCGTCTCGCTGCCAGATTGAACGCAACATTAATCAGTGTGATCGCTCCACACGCCACAATAAAAGCCAAAAAACCGAAGCCTTGCGAAATACCCAGCGTAATCGCCGCTAAAGGCACCAGCATGACTACAGACACGATCGCGACCGCGACCCTTTGACCTACCGAAACATCCGAACGCGACTTACTGTAGATCTTTCCGCTCGGCCCCTGATTGAATTGCTGCGCTATCCGCGCTGCCACCGCGTCCGCGAAATCGTCATCAACTGCCCCCTGCTGCGCCTGACCCGCTGGCCCGAACGGATCGTGCTGCTGCTGCCCCTGACGACTGTAGCCCTGATTCCCTTCATATCCCTGATACCCCGCCTTCGCTTGTATCTGTCCTGGACCATCGGCATCCATAGATTGCATAAACTGTGCACCTTCCCTTTCTTCGTACTTTTCTTTCTCACATGTCTGACTCTCACTGCTACCTACGTACAAATTATGCTCGGGTTGCACTCCCCCAATTTACCATCATCCTATCCATAAGTAGGCAACCTAAATTGGTTACTCGCTTGTAAGAACCTTCAATCTGGTAAACCAACCCACCCAACTCCACATTTTCGCTCAATACAACCCTGAAAATGAAACATTTTTTTGTGACAAACGTATAGAGAACAATACACATATTCCATTCAATTATTTTGTAAAAACATGCCTGAGTTTGGCACTGAAGCCTCATTTGCTTTTTGCTCCACGATCACATCGAATCGATGAACTTTTCGACCTGATCATGGCTCTTCTCCCTTTTGGAAAAAGGATGCTCCATCCTACCTGATGGACTCTTTTTGATAAACGTCGTTTTTGCTCTCACTCCATAGGATGAGCTAAAAAAGGAGATCTGTATGGCTGCAGTCCGACAAAAGTCTATCTGGCGCATCAAATCCGTCGATCGCATTCTGCAACAAAGCGACCAGAACGAGCAACAGCTCAAACGCACACTTGGCCCCTGGAGCATTACTGCTATGGGCATCGGTGCCATCGTTGGTACCGGTATCTTCGTCCTCACCGGCGTTGCCGCTGCCAATTACGCTGGCCCCGGCCTGATCTTTTCTTTCATTCTCGCAGGTATCGTCAGCGGTCTCGCTGCCCTCTGCTACGCGGAATTTGCCAGTACCGTTCCTATTTCTGGTAGCGCTTACACCTACTCCTATGCGACATTGGGTGAGATCATCGCCTGGATCATCGGTTGGGACCTGATTCTGGAATACGCAGTGGGTGCGGGCACCGTCAGCATCGGCTGGTCTGGCTACGTCGTCGACTTGCTCAAAAGCGCTTTCGGCATCACGTTGCCCGTCGCCTTGACCGCCTCTCCATTCGCTGGCGGCATCATCAATCTCCCCGCCTTCCTGATCATCCTCGTCATCACCGGTTTGCTGATACTGGGTACCAGCGAAAGCACAAAAGTAAATAACGTCATCGTGGTCATCAAGTTAGCCGTAATCGCGTTCTTCCTCATCGTTGGCTTCGGACATATCAATCCCGCCAACTGGCAGCCTTTTCTCCCGTTCGGCGTGGGCGGCATCTTCCGCGGCGCCAGTATCATCTTTTTCGCCTACATCGGCTTTGATCAGGTCTCAACCTCGGCAGAGGAAACTCGCAATCCCTCAAAAGATCTCCCCCGTGGCATTATCATTAGCCTCTTCGTCTGTACCGCCCTCTACATCCTTGTCACCGCCGTCCTGACCGGTATCGTCTCCTACAAAAAATTGAATGTCGCCTCCCCGATTTCGACCGCGCTCATCGACATTGGTCAAAATGCCTTTGGCTCGATTATCTCCATCGGTGCCATCTGCGGCCTGACTACGGTCCTGCTCGTCCTGCTCTTCGGTCAAAGCCGCATCTTCTTCTCGATGGCGCGCGATGGCCTGCTACCACGCATCTTCTCACACGTGCATCCTCGCTTCCACACACCCTACCTTTCCAGCCTGCTTATCGGCATCGTAGTGGCGCTCATCGCGGGCTTCATTCCTATCGATGTCGTATCCCAACTCACCAATATCGGCACGCTCTCCGCCTTTGTCCTGGTTGCCGCCGCCATCCTCATCCTGCGCCGCACTCAACCAGATCTCCGTCGCGGCTTTCGCGTCCCTCTGGTTCCCTTTCTACCCATCCTCTCTATCATCGCTTCCCTTGTGCTCATCGTGAGCCTGCCTCTCATCACGATCGCTCGCTTTATCATCTGGCTTATCATCGGCCTGATCATCTACTTCGCCTACAGTCGGCGCAAAAGCAAACTCCAGCAGGAGCAATCACAACCCGAACCTCGCGCCGCTCAACCAGAAAATGGCACACCTTAACTACTCCCTCACTCACGACGGGTAAACGCGAAATTTACCCGTCTCCCCCGCGTAGGGCAAACCACGCGTTTGCCCCATCGTTCTCCCTAAAAAACAGGACTAAAATACTTGTGTATTGATTTCTAACACCTTATTTTGTATACTCATCAGAGGAAAAAACTTGCTCCTACTGGTGCAATCAGGTGCGCATTAATACCGTTTTCACCGTTTGAACGCTCTATCCTACCCCTCGGAGTTACATCCATGTTCACCATTCTTCACCTCAAAGTAGTGAGTCGATTCCATTTTTATACCTCTACCTACCTACTTATACTTATGATGAAACAGAAAGAGGTTTCAATACCATTATGGATCTGACCGGAAGCCAAAAAATTAAAGCCAGCCAGCAAAGCATATTTCAAGCCTTATTCAATCCAGAAATCCTTCAACACTGCGTTCCCAATTGCAACAAAGCCGAGTACGTTGATACTCCCGCTGGACGCGAAATGGAACTCTCCATCAACGTCAATATTCCTGGTCTCAAAGGCACTTTCCTGCTCTACTTGCGCACCGAGGATGTCATCGAACCTTCACACCTCGTCATTATCACCGAACCCAACAGCTCCGTCGGCTCTATCAAAGCCCGTTGCTCCGTAGACCTCCTGCCCGATGGCGATCTTACCCTGCTCAACTATGCCGCCACCGCCGCTATGAGCGGGAAAGTCGCCGCCATCCCAGAAATCGTGTTCAAACCCATCCTCAAAGGCGGTATCGATCACTTCTTCAAAAATCTGGAAAAGCAGTTGAACTAAACACTCTATTTACTCTACCTATAGCAAGGGCACGGCAACCTTTCTGGTCTGCCGCGCCCTTTTATTCTAAAATCACGTACCTGTACGCCTCTTTTTGACGCACTACGTATCATCTTCCATGCTAGAACTAAGACACAAGGTCGAGCGTCGCTACCCCCAATGCACGCGCCAACATACGCACATGCGATGGCTGTGGCTCCTCTCGCCCTGTTTCGAGATGAGTGATCGTGTCCCTGCGCAAACCCGAAAGGTCCGCCAGTTGACCCAGACTCAGCCCTTTTTTCTGCCGCAAATTACGCAAATTGGGAATACCACGCGCTTTTACGACTTTCAGCTTCGGTAACTTGGTCGCTATCGCCTTCATCTCCCTCTCCTTCGAGGCCTTTACGCTACTCTTCTCAAGCCACATTGCAAAAGAAGATCGGTACCAAACATTGGAATTAAACACAACTCCAACTACGTATAGCATACCAGATTTCACATAAAAGTATCAACCACCCGCAAAAGAGTTCGCATGCATACCCATATGTCCCGGCGTAAACGGCGGCGCCTGCTTCCCTATCGAATAGAATGATGGCCCATTCGTGCTGTTCGGATCATCCAGGTAGATTACATCGTTAGCGAAAGCCGAAGGATTGCTCTCGTTCATCTGCGTGATCGAGGCCACATGCCCGTGAAATTGCGTAGCACTGAACTTATACAAAGACTTGACTACCGCTAACAACACATCTTTGCTTACTCCATCCCGCTTGTCTCCCACTACCCAGAATACCACCCCATTCTGCTCCCAAATCACCTCACTGCGATCATTGTAAACCCACGACGGTACAGCACCGTTTCCTTGCTGCCACTGACCATTTACGTAGATCGCGCTACCACCATTCTTTGCGTTGACCTGAATCTGCTGCACCGAACCATCCTGCACAACCTGATACACACGCGCGTCTCCCTTTGGCTTGAACTCATAAATGGAGATGGGGTTCAAGGAAATCCCTGGCACCGGGTGCGAATAGTTCAAAACCATGATCGGTCCATCCGCCCAGGTAGGGTCGCCCGCGTACATATAAAAATTACTGTCGACATAGTTCGTGGGCAGATACAGCGGCACATACAGCGGAAAATGTAATAACTGCTGCGCCCGTCCAAAACTCAGCGTCGTCACTTGTGGCCTCTGTATACCGTTCGCTTTCACATTCGCACTGTTCGCTACCTTCGGATAACTATTTACCTCCACCACACCGGTGTGCGAACCTACCCATAAATAATGTAATCCTGAAGCAAACGCCGGTCCCGAAATAACCATCGTGAGCGCCATAAAAAAGACACACGCGATCAACAATGACCGCAGAGGACGACAATACCCACTCACCTCACTGATCATCGTTTGCAATGATGGGCGCGATGCATGAAACAACCTTCTCTTCAGATGCAACTCACGAAAAACTTTCGCCCTCATCTTGAGCTCAAGGTCCGGCTCAACACTGGCATACAATGGCTTCTCAGCATCACTGAGCGTTTGTACAAAAAGAGGCGGCATCTCTTCTTGCTCGATCGCAAAAAGATCGTCTAGCTCCTGGGCAAAAGTTATATCTTCATCGGTAAAGTCCGCCGGGAATTCCTCTTGAGGTGTTAGATGAAAAACATTACTCTCAGTTTCATCTCGTTGCCTCTCAAATTCGCTCATACTCATATGCATGATCCTTGAGCGTTTCGCGCAAGCTCTTGCGCGCTCGCCAGAGACGCGTATCCACCGCATGCCTCGTGAGGCCTGTCTTGGCGGCTAGCTCCTCTGTACTAGAGAATTTAAAGTATCGCTGATAAATTAAAAAGCGGTCCAGTTCTGGCAACGTTGCTAGAGCCTGGCGCAGTTCTTCACGCCTCTCGCTTTGCTCTAAAAGATGCTCCATACTTACTTCCTGATACAAAGACGTCATCGTCCTTCCATCTACATCATACCCCCAATTGGAAATGCTCCGTCCGCTACGCCCATCAGTTCCATTCCATTGTCCCAGTTCATCCGTTGACTGCATTGTATGCGTCTGCCGTCGGCATAGCTGCCTCCGCCGATCCAACGCTATATACTTGGCACGCATCGTCAACCACGTTCGTAACGTCCCTCGATTCGCGTCAAACGTGTCAATCTCTTGCCACACCGCTACAAAAAGATCATTGACACACTCTTCTGCATCCTGCGCCACACCCACACTATCGAGAACCAGACGGATGAAATAAAATAATTCACGAGAATACCGGGAGATGAGTGTCTCGAGCGCCTCAGGATCGTGCTCGTGCAGGTGCTGAACAAGGTTCTCATCAGTCCAGTCATATCGTATCATCATCACTCCTTGTCGATCTCATATCCCTTCAAGACAGAACATACCATAGACGTTCTTCTTGCAATAACACAGCTCGCTTGACGTGGAAGGGATATATGCGATCAGCGGAACACTCACCAAACCTTTTCTTTTAATACTACGTCGGCACAAACGCGTATTTCTCATAAGCTTGGTGCTTCTTAACAACAGTACCTCAGGGATAATCAGCAATAAAAGGTAGATAACTCACCTATGATAGAGATGTATCGATGGTTTATTATACCCATATTGATGGGCAAATACAACAAAATTCACAGCCTCTTTTAAGCAAATAAGAACTTCCTGAGAAATTCTCATTTTTCTACCCTCTTCTCAAAAAACTCAGGAGCAATCGCATCTACCAACCACACCTTATCGTTGCCAATATAGAAAATACAGCCCTGCTCAAATGCCCGCAACGCCTCAATACACAAAATAACGGGCTTGTTGGTGCGCCGCAGGGCAACGCTTCGTGCCGTTTCCTCATCTTCCGACAGGTGCACATACTGCCTTCCCATCGGCTTCAAACCCTCCAACTTTATCGCTTCATATGCTCTTGGTGTTGTACCATGAAAAAGCTCACGCGGAGGGATTGACCCTTCATGCACAATCTTCCCCCCGATTGAATGCCCGTAGTATGCACGAATCTTATCACCGTACATCTCGTAGCGTTTCTTTACTGCTTGCTCGATCACCCGTGCGAAATCCTCTCTTCGAAGGTCGCGCCACTCACCTCGCTGCTTTCGCAAAGCTTGTAAAAGATCTTCCACCCTCACCCATCCTTCATCATCTAGCACCAGACCAAAACTTTCTGGATGATGGCGCAAAGCATACGCCATTGTTCGGCTTAACTGCACCACATCAATTGTCATCCACTTGTTCCCCTATAAAGTATAAATAGACAGTATAAAAGAAAAGAAGGAATGCCTGTGACATTCCTTCTTTCTAGACTCATACTCTGTACTGCATTTAATTGACGTTGATGACCGGAATCTTCGAAACGCTCCAGCGCGCGTTAGGACTGGACACCTCGAACTGCACCATCGCAATGGCATCCGTGGGACAACGCACGATACATAATCCACAACGAATGCACTTCTCTTCGTCGATGATCATGTCTGCGCCACCCTCCCACGTCTGCGTCTGCTGGTGCATCGGGTCGTTCTTCACCACCCGCGACAACCCTTCCATACTGATGCAGTCGTACGGACAAATGTCGACACACGCCGAGCACAGAATACAGATCGACGGATCGATCATGATATTCAACTGGCACTGCAAACACCGTCTCGCCTGGCTCACTGCCTCCTCCGGCGTATAGCCCGTCTCGGTCTCACGCGTGTTACTGTAGCGCTCCTTCAATGGCAGCGTGGGCAACATCTGATGCGGAATCGACTCGTAATTATCCACGAAACCTCGTCGATAATCTGGCAACTCGATCTCCTCGGCAGCTTCCGCGGGCTTATCAACACCACCAAGATAACGGTTGATCGATGACGCCGCGTCACGCCCATCTCCAACCGCCGAGATCAGGTTACGTGCACCTTGCGTAAAGTCACCGCCCGCGAATAGACCAGGGTGATTCGTCATCCAGGTATCCAGATCCAGCAACGGCACCCCCCACTTGTTCACCTCAAGCCCCAGATCCTCTGCCTGCAACCACGACGTGTCACTGTACTGACCGAACGCTGGCACCACGGTATCAACATCGATCTCGAACTCGGTTCCCGCGATCGCGATCGGTCGCCTTCTACCACCCGCGTCCGGATCTCCCAGTTTATTACGTACGAAGCGCATCCCGCTGGCATGGATACCGTCCTTGCTAGTAACCTCCAGCTGCGATACCAGATAGTTGAACTCGACATGCTCGAACGCCGCTTCATCTACCTCGTATTCGTCCGAACCGGCTTCCTCCTTCGAACGACGATACATAATGTAAACTTTTTCCGCCCCATAACGAATAGCCGTGCGGCAACAGTCCATCGCGGTAAAGCCAGAACCCAGCACCGCGACCCTCTTCCCTATGTACGCGGGCTCGCCATAGTTGGTCTTCTCCAACAAGCGAATACCGTCGATCACACCCTCTAGGTCAGCCCCTGGAATCACTTTGTTGTCCGGACCAGTCAATGGATTCGGGATATAACAACCAGCTGCGAGATAAACCGCGTCGTACTCCTTGAGCAGATCCGTCAATTGCGCATCGCGTCCCACTCGCGTGTTATATTTTACCTCAACTCCCAGGTCTTCCATGTACTCGTCACACTCTTCCGTCGTGACATACCGAGGAAGACGCCACGTCGGGATACCATTCACCATCACACCACCCGCCGTAGGATACTGCTCATACATAGTGACCGGATATCCCATCTCACGTAAATCACGCGCACACGCCAAACCAGCCGCACCCGCGCCGATAATCGCCACCTTCTTATTTTTGGTGATCGGAGGCCGCTCGGCACGATGACGATACTCGCGGTGATCGGCGGCTGCACGCTTCAACCAGCAAATCGCGATCGGCTTACCATCGATTTTATTACGACGACACACCGGCTCGCACGGACGCGCGCACGTTCGCCCTAACACACCCGGCACAACGTTCGCATTCCGGTTCAAAAGATATGCCTCGTCAAAACGAGCCTGCGATATGAGACCAATGTACGTAGATACATCAGTGTGCGCCGGACAACCCACCTGGCACGGAATGTTCGTCTGATACCAGTCCGGCGTCACTGTCACCGAACGATATCTGGGGTCCAAAGAACTATCAGGATCTATCATTACTATTTCCTTTCCTGGGTACCGGACTGTATCTATCTGTGTCTTTCACATAAGGAAGATAGTATCGACCCGGAACAGGGGAGACAAGTGGATAAAGACTTTTCTTGTCAGTAAATTATAATCGGATTATAGCATAAGCCTTGCAACCCGAACAACCCGAAACCGCTCCATCACCCTCTTCCTATCACCCAACTCCCACTTACCTCTCTGCATACCGTTGGTCCGCGCAGGGCAAACCACGCGTTTGCCCAGACCCCTTGCCTACACAAAATTCTTACTCCTTGGCAGTCCACGCAACTGAACAAATGAAAAAACGTATACTATCAAGGAAGAGCATAAAATACTCGCTTTCGCATTGCATCCCATTTATTTTGAAAGGCAGTTGTTATTGAACGATACACTTTCATCCAATGATCAAGCTATCATCAATACGAGTAGATTGACAAAAGCCTTTGGCAACATCGTCGCGGTCAACGACCTGAACCTGCAAGTCATGCGCGGTGATGTCTTCGGGTTCCTTGGACCCAATGGCTCAGGCAAAACAACCACTATTCGTATGCTGCTCGGACTCATTCATCCGACCGCAGGACGCGCCGTTCTCTTCGGCATGGATAACGCCTACCAGCTCCCCGCAATCCTGCCCCATATCGGCGCCATCGTCGAAACACCAACGTTCTATCCCTACCTCTCCGGACTCGACAACCTGCGTGTCATCGCCGCCAACTCCGGCATGGCTCTGGGCCACGCTAATACACCCCGCTTCGCCGAAGTGCTCGATATCGTCGAATTGGGCTCCTACCAAAAATTAGCGTATCGCAAATACTCTCTCGGCATGAAACAACGTCTGGGTATCGCCGCTGCCCTGCTGGCCGATCCAGAGCTGATCATGCTCGACGAACCAACCAATGGCCTCGATCCTTCTGGCGTCATCGAGATTCGCCGACTCATTCAACGCCTCTCCTCCCTCGGCAAAACAATATTTCTCTCCAGCCACATCCTGTTCGAGGTACAACAGGTATGCAACCGCGTCGCGATCCTGCGCAAGGGCAATCTCGTCAAACAGGGCGACGTGCGCGAACTGCTACGCACCAAAGAACAGATCGAAATTCGCATGAATGCGGTCGACGATCTTCACGCGGCTCTCGCCATCTTACAAGATGCGCACGCACGCGAAACACCATGGCTCTCCTCTATGACCATCGAACAAAACCAGTATCGACAACCCATCCTGATGATCGATGCCCCCAACTCCTACTCGGCTGAGGTGAACAAGATTCTCGCCCAACACAACCTTTTCGCCGCTGAACTTCACCCACGCGAGGGTAGCCTGGAAGACGTTTTCCTCGAAGTTACGGGCACGCCACAACAGGCCAACACCGCAACGGGTGCTCCGCTGGCAGTACCTACCGGCAACAAGAAAGGTGGCCTACAATGAGCACTGTTCCACAACCGTTCTCCAATCGCCCCAATCCTCAAGATCCATCCCTCGCTCACGCTGCTCCACAGCGCGCGATTGTGCTGGGACGGCTCGATTTCGTCAGCGTCCTCCTCCGCTCCATCTGGGGCGAATTGTTCAAAATAACACACCGCTTGATGTCTATCATCCTCGCCATCATCGCGCTCGTGATCATCATTTTAAGCGCTGTGGTCATCTCCATCCCTGTCATTATCACGAGATCGGAGCCTGCCTCGTCTTTCCTCCCCCCACAATGTAGCGAACTACCATCTGGCACAACCGGAGTCCCTTGTCTCAATCACGCCCCCACCCAACAAGACCTGGCCCAGGCCCAACGCACGAAACAACAGGCCGTCAATGCTGACGCGGCATCCCTGCAATTTCCTGACCTGCTCAATTCTCTGGGCACCGTCATCCGCTATATCGGTGTCATCGTGCTCATCATACTCGCGGGTACCATCGTCGGCGGCGAGTATAGCGCGGGCAGTATCCGCTTGCTCCTGACTCGTGGACCAACACGCTTGCAATTTCTCCTCGCGAAAATCGGCGCGATGCTCGTCTGTGTCGTCGTAACAACCCTGGTCTTGCTTGTCATCGGCGCGCTCACTGCGGAGGTCTTCAGCCTCCTCATCGGCGTCGCGGGCAGCGCGCCCGCCCTTTCAGGCTCCCAGATCTCGCACATGACCCTTTATACCCTGCTGACCATGTTCGATCTTCTCCTCTACAGCCTGCTGGCTATCGCCCTCGCCATTCTGGGCAAATCACCCGCTGCCGGTGTCGCTGGCGCCCTCATCTGGTGGTTCCTGGAAGGCGTCGTTGGCAGCGTCCTCACACTCGTGGGTACCCTGAACCCCGGCTCCTTCGGCAATTTCCTGAAGGCCATTCCCGACTACTTCGTGGGCAACAACCTTTCCGCGCTCCTCGATAATCAGGTACAATATTGGAGTGGACAACCTTCGACTGGCTCGATCTCGGACATTCATGCCATTCTGGTCGTCCTCGTGTACACCATCATCTTTGTCGCGGTCCCCTGGTGGGTGAACCATACTCGCGACATCACAAACTAGACCAGAAACTCGCATCATGCTCGATACCCTGCTTATTAAAAATTATGCCTACACACTCGGCTTCGACGCGGTGCATATCACCACCGCGCAGGACTTCCCCGAAGCCGAGCGTGTGATCAAAGAACGCGTCGCACGCGGCCTGCTGGATGGCCTTCCCTGGTTCACCGCCGAACGCGCGGAAGTCTCCTGCCGACCCACTAGCCTCCTACCAGACGCGCAATCTATTATCGCCCTCGGCATGTGCTACCTCACACAACAACCGCCAGCCTCCCCCGACAATGATTCCGGCCCTCACGGTCGTATCTCTCGCTACGCCTGGGGCGACGACTACCACGACATCATCAAACCAAAATTACGCCAGTTCGCGCAGTGGCTCGACACCTATATCTATGAGCAGGGGGGAGATACTTGCGCAACACGCCTCTTCGTCGATACTGGACGCATGGTCGATCGCGCAGTCGCGCAACGCTCCGGACTCGGCTGGTACGGCAAAAACACCAACATCTTGACCAAAAATTGGGGCTCCTGGCTCTTCCTGGCTGCCATCGTGACCAATATCCCCCTCCCACCAGATGAACCACTCGCTACCAACTGCGGCTCCTGCGAGATCTGTCTCCACTCCTGCCCCACCCATGCCTTTACCAGCCCCTACGAGCTTGATAGCACACGTTGCATCTCGTTCCTCACCATCGAATTGCGTGATAGTATCCCGCTCGAACTACGCCCTCTGATGGGCAACCTGATCTTCGGCTGCGATATCTGCCAGGAAGTCTGCCCCGTCAATACGATCACCGAAAAACGCCTGGGCCTGCCCACCTCCAGCAGTCCAGTTATCCCCCTCAATCACGTGCAACGACGAACATCAGCCAGTGCTCCACGACCATTGCAACCCAAACAAGAATTTCAACCTCGTCCCACTATCGGTCCATCACCACAGCTGATCCCTCTGCTCTCGCTGACCGAAGCACAATTTCGCGAACGCTTCCGTCATAGCCCCATCAAACGCGCTAAACGACGTGGCTTCCTCCGCAACGTGTGCGTGGCCCTCGGCAATAGCGCAGACCCACGCGCCATACCCGCCCTCATCACTGCCCTGCACGATATCGAACCCCTTATCCGCGGCCACGCCGCCTGGGCGCTCGGCCAGCTTGGTGGCACTCAAGCCCTGCACGCACTTCGCTCCGCTCAACATACCGAAACGGACGCAACCGTCCAACAAGAAATCCTCTTCGCCCTCTCGACTACACCTCCCCATCAGTAGTAGATGGCACACTTCATCAACTTCTACTGTTTCACGTCTCCACAAAACTTGACGCGAAAAAATCAATATGGTACACTTTGTAAAGTATGGTATCGGACCTGGCAATCAGTTTGCCTTTTGCACCCTGGATTGCTAGCGACGACACTTCTTGCAAAAAGTACTTGTTACAGATGAAAAATACGATTTTTCCACACGCTTAGGGAGGAAATGATGTTGGCCACGTTCAGTTATGCGAACATTTTGCATGCAGTCGGTCAAGTGCTCGATCAGATTGGTGTAAGTAGTATCGCAATCCATGAGGAAGAGGACGGTCTCTTCGTAGAGGGTTTTAATAGTGACGGCCAGCTACAAGTGCAAATGCGTTACGATATCGCTAGCTTGTACGAATTAGTCAGTCGGACGGAAGGCGCTGAACATACTTCTCCTACAGAAGTAAACGGAGTTCTCAGTCGCTTCCTGGCCGCACACGAGCGCGAATTAGTTGGAGCCTCATTTTAAAACGTCTCGCTCAACCAGCAAGAGCCGGAGTTCTCTCCGGTTCTTCTGATATATGTCCCTCTACAATTGAAAATATTATTGAAATCGCGATAACGACTATGATCTATTTACCGTCCATTATGATTCATCTCATGGAAGAATGAAACAGTTCCCTTCTATTCCTATCACAGTCCCGTTCCTTTTGCTTATTCGTCACTCTTCCTTCTATCTCGTTTCTCTCTTCATCGCAGAATATATCATAGTACGATACGCAAAGTATAGCGCAGACCTCTCGACTTTATACCTAAAGTATGATATGCTCATTGCTATAAGGACTATTCGACACACCCTATTCGGATATCGTCTCCAGCACCTGAACAAATCAGAAATCTTGGCTTGCGCGGTTTCTCCCCCGAGAGGAGAAGGTTGTGCCTGAAGATATTGCTCTATTCATTGATTTTGAAAACATACGCTATAGTATGCTGAATATACAACGACGAGAACCTGATCCACAGGAACTTATCGCCGTTGCTCGCCGCTATGGTACCGTCATGGTCGCTCGCGCCTACGCCGACTGGTCTAGACAGCCCGAACCCTTCAAAGGTAGCTTGACTGCCGCTATGATCGATCGCGTGGACTGCCCCGCCAAACAACGGGATCGTATCCGTACCGGTGCGACCCATTATGGCAATAGTACCCCCACTGGGCCTCTTGGCTCTCCCAATTATCCAGAACCATCCGGTGGCGTCTTCCCTCGACAGTGGCCCTCCACCGTCACTACGAACTCTGGCTCGATACCAGCACTCCAACCCGGAATGCTCAACAACGGATGGCCCGCCGATACCGATGATCTCTCCCTCCAGAATCGATTGGACGAAAACGACCCCCTCCTCAGTGAGGGCGAAGGCGATCAACCTAATGTCGTTGACTCCTTCAATCTGAACGAGGATTCACAACGCGACCCCTACCGCCAGAACTTCTATATGCATGCCTATGGTAACCCAACACCCACTGGCCCTCTTGGTCAGAACAATACTGGTCCTTTAGGTTATGCGAACAATTCTGGACATACCGGTAACACTGGACATTTGCCCGCTGTCAACTCCAATAATAACAGCACCATTGTCCAAAGTACCGTGGTTCAAAGTACTGTCGATCTCAATATGTTGATGGATATTATTGAAACCGTTTTCGATCGTCCTACTATCTCTACCTTCGTTTTAATGACTGGCGATAAAGATTTTACTCGTATTAGCGCTCGCTTAAAACTTCGCTTGAACAAAACTGTTATTGTTGTTGGTATTCCAGGAACCGTCAGCCGAGATCTTATTAGTAGCGCCAATCAGTTCGTCCCCCTTGTCCCCGGTGGCACCGGCGGCTCCACTGGGCAGTTGCCCATCGTTCAGATGTCCCCCTCCCCTAATAGCGGACCTCTGGGTATCATCACGGGCTCGATGCCCGCTGTTCATCCCAGCGGCCCCTCCCAGTTCCAGCCGTACAGTGGGCCTCCCATGGACGTGCTCGATCCCCAATTCCTCCAGTTCCTCGACTATATCGATCGCAACTGGTCCTGGCGCACCATTATCGGTGTCTCCAACTTCATTGGCGATCCCGTGAATCCCAAAAATCGGTTCCGTGGCCGCCTGACTCGCGAGTCCGCGCGTGAACTCTTAAACTCCTGTATACAACAAAATATCTTGCTCATACAGACCGACTCCACCGGTGCCGAAGACTTACGTCTGAATCGCTCACACCCCGGCGTGGACGAAGTCCTCAAACAATTTGTACGTTAAAAAGAGACAAAGAAGTCGCGTAGAATAAACCACGCGT
>CAZZWK010000026.1:33879-47049 GCA_964657925.1 uncultured Dictyobacter sp. | reverse complement strand
CCACTTCTTTGTCTCTTTATCTTTCTTTGGAGGTCCTCCATGCATGCTTCTCGCGTCTCGTTCCTACAACACATGATTGCCAGCCCTAGCCCCTCCGGCTTCGAACAACCGCTGCAACAGGTCGTTCGCGAAGAAATACAACACTATACCGATGAAATCCGTACCGACGTTCACGGCAACGTCATCGCCACCCTCAATCCCACTGGCGAACCCCGCGTCATGCTTACGGCCCACTGCGACGAACTCGGCTTCCTGGTTCGCTATATCGACGACAATGGCTTCCTCTACTTCGCACCCATCGGCGGCTTCGATCCCTCCACTCTCCCCGGCAATCGCGTCCAGATTCAAACACCCACCGGTCCCGTCCTCGGCGTGATCGGACGCCCACCCGTCCACGCGCTCAGCGACGACGAACGCGCTAAAGCGCCAAAACTTTCCGACCTCTGGATTGATATCGGTGCCTCCTCCAAAGAAGATGCCGCCAAACTCGTCCCCATCGGTAGCGTGGCAACCCGCGCCGCCCAGCTCGAACATATGCAGAACGATCTCGTTATCTCCCGCGCCCTGGACGATAAATCCGGCGTCTTTACCGTGATCGAGGCCATGCGCCGTATCCATACCCGTCGCACGGAACTTGACGCCGCCGTCTTCTTCGTCTCTGCGGTCCAGGAAGAGGTGGGGTCTCGCGGCGCACGCACAGCCGCCCATAGCGTTCATCCCCTCATCGCTATCGCCGTCGACGTAACATACACCTCCGACCACCCCAATACCTCGAAACAAGAACTCGGCGAGGTAAAGCTCAACGCTGGACCCGTCCTCACCATCGGCGGCAACGTCAATCCACGCGTCTATCAATTGCTCGTCCAGGCCGCTCAAAGCGCTGGCCTCGCCTGGCAGATCGATCCACAGGCGGCAAGCACCTATACCGATACCGATGTCATCCAGGTCGCCCGCGAGGGCGTCGCCACCGGCCTAGTCAGCATCCCTTGCCGCTACTTACACACCGGCTCAGAAATAGCCTCGCTCAAAGATATGGATCAGGTCGCCGAACTCCTCACCCACTTCGTGCTCTCCATCCACAAAGATACCAACGTCATCCCATAACACTCATCATCGCTTACCTATAACAAGGAGCGTGCCGTGTGCATAGTATATACCTACGCTCACAGCACGCTCCTCATCGTTATAGAGCAAATTCGCTTATTTCCTTACCGTCCGCTCACGTCCATAACCCTATTCCATCGGCGGCATCTGCTGCGGGTACTCGGCCCTCGGCAAATCATACTCCTGCGCGGAAGAACTCTGCTCCTCTTGCGAGGCATATCCCTGCGCTCTTTGTTCTGGCTCCTGCTCACCAGGCTGCTCCTGATATCCCTGACCATACGGCTGATAATACGTCTCCGCTGGTGTCTCTACTGGCTGCGACGATTGCACTGGCGGCTGATATATCGGAGGCGTGTAATAGCTATTCGAATACTGCTGCCCCTGATTCCCTATCGGCGCGCTCGGTCGACGCATCTGCGACCCCGCAATAAACACGATAACCAGCACGACAATCGGCACGACGATAAACCAGGACAAATGCCCCCACCAGATTAATCCAAAAATGATCCAGGGCAGGCCGTACAATCCCCTGAATCCCCCACGCCGATACGAGTTTCTATATCTTGGACCATTGTTGTACCACATCATTGTTTCTCCTCAGAGAATACCACCAACTCTATCTAGCACACTATTATTACTAATTGTTATACTTCATAGAACAAAACAGCGCAAATAATTCTTCCCCTCCTGGACAGCCTTCGCTTCGTGCGACTTTATCTGAAACACCTACCAAGATAAACGCACTGGAAACGTTCCTCTCAAATCACTCTTATCCTGTAATCCTACTATAAGACCACGTGACAAGATTCGCTTCCATAGCATACTGTATACATGGGGAACATTAAAAATAAAGGAGAAAGAAAGAGGGGCCATGAGGAAAGGTCACTATAAACTGGGGTGCAGGGATTCGAACCCCGATTACCTGATCCAAAGTCAGAGGTCCTACCATTGGACGACACCCCATCAACTCGCCCTCATATAATATCGACTTCTTGCCCATCTGTCAATATGCACACACGACGAATTTTTCTTTTCACACTACCCAACTCATTGCAACACACAATAACAGGTAGTAGGCTCGTCTATTCTAATAACAACGCGATCCAGCGATCTTATACACGAAGGAGATTCCAATGAAAAAACGTCTTTCTTTGTCTCATCCATTCCAGAATGGACACATACTCTTATTCATCGTTTGTGTCTCTCTTTTTCTTACTTTATCAGCCTGTAACCTGCCTTTCAGCTCCAAAACTAGCACAAATACAGCGGCCACACCTCGTCCCACCTCCAAACCTACACCCAGTCCAACACCAACACCATCTATAAAATTAGGTACACAATCCTGTCCCTCAACTGTCAGTTCTCCCAATTACTGGAACCCCATCATACCCACACAAACCAATATCAACAAAGTCGAGAGCATCTCCTGTGGCAACCTCCTCGGCAAAACCGCCCTCCAGGCACTCGTCACGGTGCGCAACAACGGAGCGAGCGCAACTCTCGATGTCTACGTCTACGACAACATCCTCAATTCTCCACCCACAAAAATCTTCTCTCTGCAAAACCTCGTCAAAGGTTCCGCGAAAATCAGTACCTATAATACTGTGCTCACTAGCCAGATCGATCCACACGCCATACAAAGTCACTCGACTGCCAGCGCCACCAACCTCAACAGCGAGTTCAAATGGTCCGATAGCGCCGGTACACTGGTTCCCATCACCTTCCCCGGTATCTTCCCCACCATGGATCGCTACCAGGCGGAAAATGATCAGCAAATGGTCAACCAGGGCCAGAACGCCTGGATGCTCAGCCCCACACAGGTTGCCTTGAATTTCGTGACCAATCCCTTGCTACTCAAATGGTCTTCCGGCTCCGTTCCCACTATCACCAGCGGTGGTGGTCAGCACGATGTCAATGCGGTCGTCACCGTAAAAAATGCCGCCCCCGGCAATCACACGGTTCAACTCACTATGAGTCGCCTCGAAGGCAATGCCAATGGCGGTATCTGGATCATTACCGGCGTCAATAGTCCCGGTCTATCGCTTACAACCCCCACCAACCTTGAGCAAGTCAGCAGCCCCGTCACCATCACCGGCACCGGTACAGCCTTCGAGGGCGTCGTCGGCTCCTCCTCGGTTCTGGATAGCCACTACAACCGACTGGGGCAAACATCGGTAAAAGGCACCCATGGCAACGGTCAGACAACGTTTTCGGCCTCTCTTCCTTATAATGAGACATTTCAAACTGGAAAAGAAGAAGGTTTGGTAGCAATATATGCCATAAGTAACACCGATGGCTCGATTGCTGGAGCAACGATGGTCAAAACGTTACTCAGTTATTCCGCCTGATCTTTCTATTCATGACCATTCAGGTATTTACTACCCTGAAAACAAAAAACAGGGGAATATCCGGCGCGGTACCGGCTATTCCCCTTTCATCATCCTGCTAAAAGGATAATGCACCTGAGCGAGCGATGCTTAGATGAGACAAAGTCAGCCGTATCTCCGACTCTATCATGTGCTTACTTTATAGCATAAATCAAGACAGGATGGGAATGTTTTTTCGCCCCTTCCAACCCCTTTTTCATAAATTTTTATGATTTCTTAATATAGACATAGCCTTGTTATCGTTCCAAATAGTTGAGAAAAAGAGACAATCCGGCATCTTACCTTACCTCTGGTGGCCCTTTGCGGATATATGCCCGTTGTTCCTGCAAACTTCCTCGCTCCCAATAAATGTTTTCTAACCACCATGTCGCTCCTGCACGCCTATAGCTCGCGACAAAATCGGCGTCTGCACCCCTATCTATGCCCTCTAATGACCCTCTGTGCGCGACATCAAAAGACAAAGTTTCCTGCTCGCCAACGCGCCGCGCCCTCACATACTCAACACATTCTCGCAACATCTCTGCTGACATCGTCCCCCCGATATCGATACCTGCTCCAATCGGCGCAACCCCATCCCAACGCGCCGCTCGCTGCATCGGCTTTACCTTCGGCCATACACCACCAACCCAGATCGGTACCCGTGGTTGCTGTACCGGTACCGGCAAATGTCGCACATTATCCAGTTGATAGTATTGCCCATGGTAACTGATACGCTCACCACTCCACAGCTTGACCAATATCTCTAACGCCTCGTCCAGCATCTCCCCATGCTGCTTCGCATCCCCCGGCTCGTGATAATTGACATACTCGACCCCTCCGCCCGAGCCCACACCCAGTATCATGCGACCATTCGACAGTTGATCCAACGTCACCACTTCACGCGCCAATTTCCACGGTCGCCTTCTTGTCACCGGCGTGACGATCGTGCCTAACTTCATCCTCTGCGTCTGCATGGCGATCGCGGCCAACATCACCCATGGATCGCTCACCTCATCGCCCCACTTATCGCCGATATGGTCCCACAAAAAGAAACCATCCCAGCCCGCGTCCTCCGCCTCGTGCGCCACCTGCGCCACCAGGCGCGTATCCGCGAAATCTCCATGGCAGTTCGGCATGAAAATCGCAAACTTCATTCTTCTCGTTCCCTTTCACAACCACCAAATAACATCTTTTCTTCTGCTCTAAGTATATCTGAGCGCCTCAGCAGGAGCAACACGCCCCGCTTGCCACGCGGGCAATACCGCGCCCAGAAATGCCGCGCTAAAGGCAACCACCACCACTAACGCAAGTTGCGACCAGGGAATACTGAAAAATAATCCCGTCTGATATTGCTCGAAAAAGTTGGCCGCGAAAATGTTGCGCGCGAGTATCAATCCCAATACTCCCCCCAATACACTGCCCGTCACACCCACCAGAAACGACTCCAGCAAAAATGCTCCCTGGATCAGCGGTCGTGGCACACCCAGCGCGCGCAGCATGCCTATCTGCTGCCTGCGCTCGATCACTGCCCTCGTCCCCGTCAGCGCCAATGCCGCGACCCCCAACAGCAACGTCAATGCCACCACCCCTAACAATACATCGCTGAGCAGGATACGCGGTCCCCTCGTCTGCAAAATCACATCCTGCAAAACAGTCGTCTCTAGACCATAATCCAGGTACGCCGATCCCAATGCCAACGATACTTTGTGCGCATCCTGTCCTGGCGCAACCTTGAAATAGTAGCTCTCATCCTGCGAGGACTGCACATCGCTCTCTTTCCCCAGACTCGCCGCGCTATACGTCGTCCCTGGTATATACAACCCCGTGTGCGCACCATCGCTATTATCGACCACCCCAATGATCGTAAATTTGCGTACCGCCGACCCCTGAAATCCTTGCACCCAGATCGGTATAGCTGAAAATGCACTATCTCCCTGGTACATCCCGCTCACCGCATACACATACCGCGGATCGATATTGTCCGGCACTGTCGGTGCCGCCCCTGGCAATGCAACCCCCGGCGAGGTAGGCGACGGAGACGTGGCATCGAATAACGCCGATGGCCGCTGCGGCAACGCGCTACTATCGATCAGCGCGTAATCGGGATGCGTCTGCAACGCCTTCCACACGTCTGCATCACTCTTAAAACCATTGGCGCGCGCCGTCAAATTCAATCCATACCCCTGCAAAAATCCGCCCGTGACCTCTTCAACCGGATAAATCGACCACCTCGGCGCGTCCGCACCCAATTGCACAACTCCCGCGATCGTGGTTCTGCGCACACCGATCGCGGAAAAACTTTGTGCGCTCAACCCATGCTGCGTCAAGGATGACTGTAAATCCGGCAACGCCTTGAAATACGCCGTGGCCTGGATATCATAACCACCCGTCTGTGTGTTGATGTTGACATAACTGTTCTGCATCGCGTTCGTAATAATCACCATCACCGTCATAGCGAACACGACCAGGCTGAACATAATCACGCTCAACGCGGTCCGCACCCGTCTATCCAACGGGTACACAGTGGCAAGCCTCGTCAACGCGGCCACGCGTGGCAAACGCGAGAAAAAACTCACCCATGGCTCGACTATCCAGCGCGCGTTCGCCATCAACGCCCATACCGACCCGCTCACCATCATGATTGCCGCGACAAAGAAAACCTCGATCCCTCCCTGGAAACGCGGCAAACCCAATCCCACCAGCGCATCGAACGGCAACGCCCAGTACGCCATGATCAATAATCCCACCACGGTCGCCACCAGCCCATGCGCGAACCTGTTGGTACGCCGCATATCCCCATCCCACAGCTTCTCGCGCCGACGCGTCACATGCATCATACGTATCGTCTGCAATACGAACGTCTTGATCAGCAAAGCTCCGCCCAATAGTAAAAGCGTCAATCCCAACGAAAAAGGAATATCCTGCTGTTGCTCCAATCCATAACGCATCAACACAAACCCGACCAGCAACGGCACAAATCCCCACACCACTATCAAACGCCCCCATTCCAAAAACACATCAGGGAAAAACTCGAATACCAGTCGCCGCGCCCGTCTCCCGTTCCTCTTGACCGAAAACAAACTTTCGCGCAGTTCCCCCGTCAAGTCTACCAGCCGTTGCACCAGCTCGGGCACCGTCAGCGTGGCTCGCTCCGTATCTGGTAAATTATGGATCGCGTCGATGATCGTCATCCGACTCACCAGCCAGGACGAGATCACGACCGCGAAAAAGGTGAAGATAACCCCCAGACAATACGCCAGTATCAAACTATGCGGCTGAATCGTCAGCTTCAGCGGAAAATTAAAGCTCGCGAGCAATGGCCCCAACAGATTAAAAATCAGTACACCCAGCCCAACACCGAATAGTATCCCCACCAGCGACGCCAGCAGATCATAGACCGCCCCCTCGAATAAAAACATCATCACCAGGTGACGCCGTTGTACCCCAATCGCTCGCGCCATCCCCATCTCCGAGCGTCGCTCAGCCGCCAGCAAGATAAAAATCAAGAAAATCAATAACAGGCCGATTACCAGCGTAAAAAGGGCAAAAAAAGTAAAAATTCGTGTAAAAATTTCTTCCGCCTGCTGCGAATCCTGCACCCCCTGCTCTTTTACCGGAATCACATGCACATCAGGCGGCAAAAATTGCTCAAGATTATCACTCACGCTGTTCGACAAGTCAATCCCGCTCACCCCCCCACCTCCTCGGTTAGCGATGAACACCTGATTGATGTTGTCCGACAAGTTTTCTATCTTTTGAAACGTCCCTACCTGCGCCACCATATACGGATTATCGCCAATGATCCCGCTGTTCGCCACCACCCCCGCAACCTGCATCGTATAACGCTTCCCCAACCAGCGCGATGAGTACAGATACAGCGTATCTCCCCTTTTGGCGTTCAACAGTTGCGCCAATGTAGCGTTCAAATACACCGTATTCGCTTTGAGACTGGACACCTTGCTCAATTGGTGCGTCGTTACATCATGCAACCCTCCAAAACCCAGCTCGCTGCCAGGAATCACTCCCAGCCCGGTTACACTCGCACGCACCTGCCGCGATGTTTCGTCTGCCACCAACAGATCTTGCTCACGAAAAGCCGCTCCGATCGCGCTCACGCCATTGATCTCGTTCTGATGTCTCACTAGCCGATAATACACACCATCAGGATACGTCGCCAGCGCACCATGCCCTCCCTCGATCACCTCATCGATATTGCCCCAGTTGTAGACCGCCACACTCTGTACCGCCGAGGTCAATATATCTCCAATCCCTAGCACACTGGACAGCAACGTGGTCGAAAGCATCAACGAGAAAATGATCAACAACATCTGCGCCCGCCGTCGCCAGATGTTTCGCACGCCTATCTTGAAAAAGAGCAGGTTCGCGACCGCCAACAGCAGCACGACCACAATGATCACGCCTGCAATAATGACGGTGATAGAGGTAAGCGTATCGATTGGAATGCCAAAGAATTGTATCATGATTGTAGCGTCTGATAAAAAATCGTGGCGATCTGCTGATATCCTGCACTGCTGGGATGAAAACCATCCCCGCTGATATACTCGGGGTGACTGGAAAGCGTCTGCCAGCGACTATACAAATCCACCAGCAGCACGTGATGTGCCGACACTGCCCGCGCTATCACATCATTGTAAGCGGAGATCTGAGATTGCAAAGTCTGTACATTCACCGTGTTAAAATGCGGCACATATACTAGATCGGGCACGTTCGCGACAACGATACGCGCGTGCGGCACCGCCCGCTGCAAACGATCTAGCAATGTATTCAAATTCCGTCCATACGTGCCAACCGGCACTTTGTCCGCCAGATCATTGACCGCCAACCACACTGTAATCAGCGTAGCATGCGCGTCAATCGCCACCGGTACCTCTTCATTCAAAGCATCGGAAACGTCCGCACCCGGAATACCCAGGTTCACAAAATGCACCCCCGTTCCCAACTTCTGTGCCAGGTCCGCGGCCCAATTTTGCGAAATCGGATCGTCCGCCCCAATCCCAAATGTATCCGAAGCCCCAATCGCTACATACGTTATCCGCGCCGTGGGCAGTGGCTGCACTTTGACAACCGAGGTGGACCCTTGTTGCGGCCACAACGAACTACATGCCGTTCCCAAAACACAAACAAGCAGCAAAAAAGACAAAAAGAATGCGTCAAATAGCATCTTCATACGTCCACTTGTCCCTGAACGTAAAGACCTATTTAACGCGCTCAAGCTGTGATGAGAAAAAAACCGTGCCTGCAAAATGTACCTGTATGTCTACTCGTTCTCTATCCTCATAGTGCTCTGTCAAACGACATCGTACCCCCGGTAGGAGCCGATTCATCGCCTGCTCCCTTGGCTCACGCGACATTTATGGCGCAGTCGGCGGGTTTCAATGTATCACTCCCCCCCACACAATCTATCGGCCTTCCCATACTATACAACGCGAAAGTGAAAGCCAGATGAACACCTCCACCCTCTACTATAAAGTAGGGACCCGATTTATCGCCTCCGTCTCCCCCGCTCACCCAGATCTCGTTTTTTATTGCCGTATCGTACCCACGAGGTCTTAACTCCCGACATGCCCTGCAATAACCGAGCTCAAAATCGCGACCAGCGCGAACAATATCACAAAAACGATCGTCGCGTTAAACACCAGTCTCTCCACACCGCGCCGTGTCTTAAACACAGTGCCCGCGCTACTTCCACCGAACACACTGCCCAGGCCCGCGCCACGCACCTGCAAAAGAATAAAGATAACCACCGCGATTGCAAGCACAATCTGCACGACGTGCAACGGCACAACCCACTGACTTAACTGACCCACAAGGTTTCCTCTCTTTCACACTATCTCATTCTCATATCGACACGCTGACTTCCGTCAACTCATACCATGCGTTGTTTTCTGACAGATTATAGCACACCCTTGCCACCTCGTCGACATAGTATCGACCAATCTATCGATATTCGGCTTTCCGCTACCACCCCTTTTTATCACTCATAACATTTCTGCGGAACCGATTTCTACCACCTGCGACCCTCGCTCGGCATTAAAACGAAATGGCGCGCGGAACCGGCGCTTGAACAACATTGCCAACGCGGGCCAGCCATCTTTCCAGGGCGACAGCTTCTTCTCCTCACGCGGATAGTAGCTGATCGGCACCTCCAACATCACACAGCCTGCCTGTATCAAACACGCCGTAATCTCTGGCTCGATCTCGAAACGTCGCCCCTCCATCGGCAACGCCCGCGCTACCACACTCGGCATCAATTTATAACATGTCTCCATATCGTGAATATGACTGCCGAACAAAATATTCGTCATCATCGTCAAGAACCGATTTCCCCAACGCGTGGTAAATCTCTGCGGCGCGAGATTGCGCACACCATATACCGCTATCAGCTTCTCTCCCACAACTGCTTCCCCTTCCCACTTCTGTACCAGCGCGGGCAATTCCTGAGGATCATATTCCATGTCCGCATCCTGCGCCACGACCAGTTCTCCATGCACCAGCCCAAAACCCGTGCGCAAGCCAGCTCCCTTTCCCTGATTATACTCATGTCGTATATATCGATATTGATCGTACGGTGCCTGCTGTCGCAAACCCTGCAATATCTCCCAGGTCGCATCCGTCGATGCATCGTCTACGACAATCACCTCCAGATCTAATGGCACACGTGCAAGACTCTCCAATATTTGCGCCACTGTCTTTTCTTCATTGTAGACAGGAACCACTACAGAAATAAGCATAAATAAGTCCTCGTTTCCTTGTTCACAAAGTAAAGAGAAAATAAACTCCCATTATTTCGTATGACGAACTGATAGAAAGAATAGCAACAGTAGACCCTAAATTACCATTTCTTCCTAGCAACTTCCCAAATGTACTTCTCACTTCTCTCCATTCCTCCCTCTACAAATATAACACTCTTCCTGTATTCTCCCTCTCTCTGTTTTCCCTTACTCACCTCTCCATAACCAGTATTCTACGACCAATTTGAGGTTGTCGAGACGATATGGTACAATATAATTCGGGCGAGGACACTGGGTCCCCGCCCGAACTTGTGTTGCGCAAACCTCGTACCATGCTTTCGCATCCATTCTTTTTACAGAAAACATGGCACATGGTTGCGTTGGAGATACGTACTGCGTGCTCTATCTCCACTAGATATATGCTATGTTCGTCTTTGTTCCTTTCGGATGAGCGCGCATACCGTACCGACTTATACAAAGAATTATTGAGAGAACGATTATAATGGAAATTTCCTGGTTAGGCCACTCCTGCTTCGGGCTACGTGGCAAAAATGCTGTCCTGGTCACCGACCCGTTTCTTCCTCAGCAAAAGGATGCGGCAGGAGGAAATCTTAAACTGACGACCACACCAACCTCTATCGTCACTGTCAGCCAGCGGCATTCCCAGCAAGATTACCTGGCAGGCATAACAGGTAAACCACGCGTGGTACAAGGACCAGGTGAATACGAAATCAGCGACGTGCTCATTACAGGCGTCGCTTCTTCGTATAATGAGACACATGCTCCCACCTATAAACACAATACAATCTACGTCATTCACATGGATGAACTGGTCATCTGCCATCTCGGCCACCTCTCACATCCCTTGCAAGAAGAGCAATTGGAAGAAGTGGCCGACGCCGATATCCTGCTCGTCCCCATCGGTGGCAATGAGATACTCAATGCCGCACAGGCCGCCGAAACAGTCAGCCAGGTGGAACCGCGCATCATTATTCCTATGCTCTATCAATGGTCCGTGGACGAACCATCTAACGCGCTCACCAAGTTTTGCGGCGAGATGGGGGTCGAATCCATCAACCCCCAACCCAAATACAACATCACCAAAAGTGCACTACCAACCTCAACCCAGGTCGTTTTACTATCATCAAGGTACAAATCGTAACATGGACTGCTTATCTAACCAGACTCCGCATGTCTACTAGGGAGGATCTCATGTCAAAATTTATCTTTGTCACAGGCGGTGTGGCTTCATCCGTGGGAAAAGGCATCAGTGTGGCCTCACTGGGCCGTCTCCTCAAAAATCGCGGAGTCTCCGTCTCACTCATGAAACTTGACCCCTATATTAACGTCGACCCCGGTACCATGTCCCCTTACCAGCATGGCGAGGTCTTCGTCACCGACGACGGTGCCGAAACCGATCTCGACCTCGGCCACTACGAACGCTTCACCGACGAGCCCGCCTACCAGGCCAATAACGTCACCACCGGCCAGGTCTATAATGCGGTCATCGGCAAAGAACGCCGCGGCGAGTATCTCGGCGGCACCATCCAGGTCATCCCCCACATCACCAACGAGATCAAAGACCGCATCCACGCCGTAGCCCGTCGCTCGGACAGCGATGTGGTCATCGTGGAGGTCGGCGGCACGGTCGGCGATATCGAGGGCGAACCCTACCTGGAAGCCATTCGCCAGATGCGCAAAGATGTCGGTCGCCACGATGTGCTCTACATCCACGTGACCCTGCTCCCCTACCTCAACGTCACCAAAGAACTCAAAACCAAACCCACCCAGCACAGCGTGAAAGAGCTCCTACGCGTCGGCATCCAGCCCGACGTGATCCTCTGCCGCTCCGACCTCCCCGTCAGCGACGACCTGCGCGAAAAAATCGCCCTGTTCTGCAATATCGAAGCCAATGCGGTCATCCCCATGCCCAACGCGGAAACTATCTACGAGGTCCCCCTCACGCTCGAAGAGGCCGGTCTCGGCGAATACATCGTCCAGGAACTCGGACTCAAACACCAGACCCTCCAGATGCAGGAGTGGACCCAGCTGGTGGCGAAAATCAAACATCCACGACCCGAGGTGACCATCGGCCTGGTCGGCAAATACGTCGAACTGCACGACGCCTACCTGTCCGTGGTCGAGTCCCTCCATCATGCTGGCTGGTATCACGACGTGGATGTGCGCATCAAATGGATCAACTCGGAGGCCCTGGAACAAATGGGCGACAACTACACCGAGGTGCTGGAGGATGTCGCGGGCATCGTGGTCCCCGGCGGCTTCGGCCATCGCGGCATCGAAGGCAAAATCAAAGCCGCCAACTTCGCGCGCGTCAATAACATCCCCTACCTGGGTCTCTGCCTCGGTATGCAGGTGGCTGTGGTAGAATTCGCGCGCAACGTACTTGGCCTACCCGATGCCAATAGCTCCGAATTCGACCCCCAGACATCCAATCCCGTTATCGACCTCATGCAAACACAACGCACCATCTCCGACAAAGGCGGCACCATGCGCCTGGGGAGCTGGGTCTGCTGCCTACAACCAGGTACCAGAGCCTACCAGGCCTACGGCGAACCCATCGTCTTCGAACGCCACCGCCACCGCTACGAGTTCAACAACGAATACCGCAAACGTATGGAAACCCACGGCATGGTCGTCAGCGGACGCTCGGCAGACAACAACCTCGTCGAGGTCATTGAACACCAACATCACCCCTGGTTCGTCGCCTCCCAGTTCCACCCCGAGTTCAAAAGCCGCCCCAACCGCCCCCATCCCCTCTTCCGCGATTTCATCGGCGCCAGCCTCCACAACCAACAACTGCACACCGATACCGACCAGGATTTCTCCCTACAAAACAACCTGCTCTCCGACGCTGGCGTCGAGCTATAATACTCATCCCTGGTCCGCGTAGGGCAAACCACGTGCCAGAATGTTCAACCCCTGGTCCG
>CAZZWK010000026.1:27704-33869 GCA_964657925.1 uncultured Dictyobacter sp. | reverse complement strand
GTTTGCCCTACGCGGACCAGGGGCCACTTCTCACTCACATCCCTTAACAAAAGAAGTACCTCCTATTAAAGAAGGTACTTCTTTTTTTCGTCTAACACCAGAATCGACATGTTTTGTATTTACAACATTGGACGGATAGATAGAATCGTGTAATTCGTAACTCCACCAGGAGTCGAAACACTGACCTCATCACCTACCTTGTGTCCCATTAATGCTTTCCCTACCGGCGATTGGTCCGAAATTAAGCCCGCCTTCGGGTCCGCCTCAAAGGTCTCCACAAGCTTGAAGTTTCGCTTCGACCCACTATCGGTCTCCACATCGACTTCCATTCCAATGCGCACAGCTAGAGGACCGGTCGTGTTCGCATGCATGTCCGGTGTCATAATCTCGGATAATGCGAGCAACTGCTCCAACTCCATGATCTCGCCTTCGAGTTTCGCCTGATCGTTCTTCGCTTCCTCGTAAGCACTACTCTCACTGATATCGCCCGCCTCTTTGGCCTCGTGAATGTAGTCGGCAATCTCACGGCGTTTCACATTCCGCAGATAATCTAGTCGTTCTTTTTTCTTTGCAAAGCCTTCTGGTGTCAGGCGATAGACTTTGCGATCGGACTTTGCGTCACTCTGTCCACCGATACTCATTGTACTACTGCCTTTCAAACTCTATAAAACCACTCTCATCACCGCAAACAGGTATCAAGTTCACGGCCTCAAACTCCTAAAAGGATCTATCTTGACTCCTTTTCTCGCATCACTTCATCCCTATTCATACAATTTTTCCCTCTTTCTTATTCCCAGTCCCTTCCTCACTACCCGCCAGCACCACCATCGAGAATTTTTCCCTCTTCATCACTTTCGTGTGCGAGAACCTGTAAGAGAGTTTGTACTATTACACAAGCTTCAACCGCAGGTCACACCTTCCCTCTCCTACCATCCTTACCTTCGGACTCTTCACTGCTCATACGTGCCATTTAGTACATCATAGAGACGAAACGTGAGACGTTCAATGCGCATGAGGGAGATTATACGTTGAGAATTACAGAACGTCAAGTGATTTTCTTCCCAATTATCACCTCTTTCCAAAAAAATGGAACACTTCTCGCACCGACGGGCTTTCCACCCCTACCCTCTCACTCATCCTCTCTTTTAACGCGCCACAAAACGAAACAGATGCGTCCCACATACAGGACACGTTCCTTCTAAAGCGTGCCGTCCATTCTTCGTCTCTATCTCTTGTGGATCTTCCATACTCCTCTTCTGCCGACACTTGACACAGTACGCCTCTACCTCAGATCCCCCTTCCTCATCCTCGCCCGCCTCCTCATTCTCTATCCCCTGCCCATTTTCGGCAATCGCGCTCCCCTCATCCCCATCTACTTCCACTACCTCCACAACTTCCTCTGAGAAAGCTACGTCTGAACCCTCACTGGGTTTCATCTCCTCCTCGCGCTCTACCTCGTCCTCTCCATCACCTGTCTCACGCTGGCCTCTATCGCCAGAAGACACCCCTTCAGGCACAGCCTTAATATCTGCTGTACCAACCATTGAAGATGATTTCAATCTGTAACGTAAAATAAGAATACATAAACTTACCAGCAAAGGAAACAACAGTTGCCCGATGGACCACTGCTTTCCGTCATCTCTCTGCATAAGAAAACCTCCTCACGTCTTCATTCCAAATAAACTACGCCATACAGCAAAATAGAGCATCTAACCCTCCTGAGTATATCATTCGTGCTCACGTTGCCTTATTCTATGCTGACTTTCTGGTACCTTCCCCATCCCCTGCTCTGGTCAATTGCTCCGAACAGGTCTATAATGTGGCAGATAGACGTATAACATATAAAGGAGACTACGATGTCTGGCGTCATTGGCTCACTTCTGCTTACTGCCATCATATCCTATCTCTGGGGTTCCCTGCCCTCCGGCTACTGGATGGGAAAATTGCTTCGTGGCAAAAACTACGATATCCGTGACTACGGCAGTCATAAAACTGGGGCCACCAACGTGCAACGCACACTCGGCAACGGACCCGCCGCGATCGTCTTCGTCTTCGATCTCTCAAAAGGCATCGGCCCCACCTTCCTCGCTACCCACGTCCCTATCTTCTCCGTCATGGGCTGGGGCATCTTCATCGCGGGCTTCTTCGCGCTCATCGGCCACTGTTTTCCAGTCTTCATCGGCTTCAAAGGCGGACGCGGCGTGATGACGGGTGCGGGCGCTCTCCTCGTCGCCTCTCCTTTCGCGCTCCTCATCTGCGCCATCCTGACCATCGGCACTATCGCTCTCTGGCGCTATGTCTCCCTCGGCTCCATCGTCGGCGGCGCTACCTCCATCCTCTGCGGCATCCTTTTCTATTTCATCGGCCTCTCCAACCCCACCTTCTTCGCCAAAGTCGACCTCCCACATATGCTGATGATGGTCGTGGTCCCCGCGCTGATCATTCTCTTCCACCGCGACAATATCGGTCGCCTGCTCTCCGGCACCGAACGCAAACTCGGCAGCAAGCCGGTCGAGACATCTTCCACCGTCCCCGCGCGCTAACATCCATGGGCAAATATCCCGTTTGCCCAACTTCCCTCGCCATACTTCTCAAACTTCAAACACTCCCCCCCCAAAATACTTCACATCCTCTTTACACCTTCCTTCGACTCCTCGCGAAAGATAGGCAACGCGCCTACAATATACTCAACCCCCGAAAAAGCCGTCCAGATGGTCGCCAGTATAACCAGCCCGTCCGCGACCAACAACAAATAATCCGCGATCGTGATCCCCCCCACACCAAAATTGAGCACCCACGGAAACAACGACAGCAGATGCGCGCCAAATCCCTTCGCCAGAAACAGCAGATCCAGCGCCACCAGCGTGATAAACGTCTTCTGCTTCCCCCACGGACCCGCCGGAATCACGTGCCCCTTGGCCGCGGCGATCGAGCGCAAACCAGACACCAGAAACTCGCGCGTAATAATTATAAAAGCTACCCACGCGGGCACCAATCCGAGCTGCACCAGCGCCACTAACGCCCCTCCCACCAGCACTTTGTCCGCAGTCAAATCCAGAAAAACTCCCAGCGAGGAAACCAGCTTATACCTTCTCGCCAGATATCCATCAAAGTAATCGGTTACCGACGCTAGCAAAAAGAGCACCATGGTCACCAAAAATGCCCATGGCTGATTTACCAGTATCAGCACGAATATGATCACCGTCACCAGCAACCGGCTCGTACTCAATATGTTCGGGAGATTGCGCATCTCGACTCCTTCTCAAAGGGACACCCTTCGCAACGTCTCTGTTCTTTCTCTCTATACTCCAGCGGTCTTCACACCTACCAGAATATCCCTACGCTTAATGACACGATCCACCGCGTGCGCGAACTGATTATATGGTGCCTCATCCAATATGTGCAATTTCGTGTATCGCTTGCATAGTTCCACTATCTCGGCCCGTTCGATATGCGTGGCATTCCACGCCAGTGCGAGCGTTCCCCCCGGCAAAATCATCTCCTCCCACACTGGCAACGCTCCACTCAACAAATCTTCCACCTCCGCGAAATGCTGGATACCATACGGCAAATCCCCCACGATCGCGTGCATCTTCGGACCTCCCACAACTTCACGCATGTGCATCATAGCGTTCCGCGTATCGCCCGTGGCGAGCACCAGTTGACGCGTGTTGCCCTTCTTCCCCACCTCGAATTGATAGCGCCTACCAGCCCTGCGCCCCCGTTCATCCACCTCTTTGAACGCGATATGCTCACTTCCGAAGTATTGCCGCACAAAGACCGCCGTCGTTTCCACATCCTGCCGATCTTCTTCTATCCCGAATGCATTGTATCCATAGGCCAGCGCCAGAAAAAGCGTCGTACCACCTCCACTCAATGGGTCCAATATCCTCAGCCTTTCCGTCAACCGCTCCCTATACTCCCCCGCGAAAAGCGCGACATTCAACAACACACGCGTGAATGTCTCGTTCGTCTTACCCCTATAACGCCTCGCCTCCGCCATCGCGAACGGCACAAACGGCGTGACAGTCGACTCGACCGGACGTAAAAATGGACCCTCTACCTCACTAATGCGCTCGAAATACTCGTATACCTCGCTCGTCGCCCCCAATCGTCCCAGCACATCCAACAACATTGGCGACGCCAACGCGTCATCCTCGACTTCCACCAACAAATACGCATGACCCGCCAGCACGATAGGCACGAGACTCTTTACAACTACCTTCCAGGGGCTGCACAAAAACTCCGGTGCCGCCAACGCAGTCGTCATCTGCGCGTACTGCGTGCTACGCTGCGGCGTAATTTTAAGCGCTAATCTCATGAGCGCAGTATAGCACATGCCCATACGCTTGCCCCCCATTGAAACAATCTCCCTCGCCCACACGAGATAAAAAGAGAACATACTAACTAACAACATTCCACTACATGCCTTCTGGCCCATCTGATATATAATGAGACGAAAAAGTAGCTAGAAATAAATACAATCGCGAGAAACCTATCTGGAGGATAAAGAATGCATATCGTTACCGTCTCCCAAATGCGCGAACTGGAAACACAGGCCGATCAGCGCTACGGCCTGTCCTCTCCTACCCTGATGCAAAACGCGGGCAAAAGCGCCGCCGACATCTTTGAAGCCCACCTGCTTCCCCACCACAGCATGAACGACCTTGAGGTCCTTTTCCTGCTCGGACCAGGCAACAACGGCGGCGATGGCGTGATTATGGCCCACCATCTGGAAATGGCGGGCGCGCAGGTCAGCCTCTACCACTGGAAAGAACAAAAACTCTCCGAACGCGGCGAAGACCTTCCTGCGGACAAAACAGCCACCGAACTGGAATCGCTGATCCAGAGCACCGACTATATCATCGACGCCCTGCTCGGCACCGGCCACTCGCGCGCTCTGCCAGACGATATGCGCGCCCTCCTCGCCCGCGTGGAACAGGAACGCGCCCATCGCGACTCGCTACACATCGTCGCCATCGACCTGCCCACCGGACTGGATGCCGATACCGGCGCAGTGGATGAAGGCACCATCCACGCCGACAGTACCATCACGCTTGCTTGCCCAAAACAGGGCTTCTTCTTCTTCCCCGGTCGCGACTACATCGGCCAACTCCACATCGGCGACATCGGCCTACCACCGCAACTCGAAGCGGACATCCACACAGAAATGCTTAGCGGTCACGAGGTGCATACCCTCCTGCCCGCACGCCCACTTAATAGCAACAAAGGCTCCTTCGGCAAAACCATGCTGCTCTGCGGCTCACTTCCCTACCCCGGCTCCGCGTATCTCGCGGGCAAAGCGGCGGCTCGCGTCGGCGGCGGCCTGCTCACTCTGGCCGTGACGGACGCCATGCTTCCTATCTACGCCGGTAGCTTCCACGAAGCCACCTTCGCTATCCTACCGCCCGAAGACGATGCCAGTTTCGAACGCTCAAAAGCGCTCATCAGCCATCTCGCGGGCTATAAAGCCCTGCTCATCGGCCCCGGCCTCGGCCAATCCTCCAATACACGCGAGGTCATTCTGCAAGTCCTCGAACACCTGCGCTCCCTCTCTGAAGATGAACGCCCGCACCTCGTGATCGATGCCGATGGTTTGAACAACCTCTCAGCGCTAGAAAACTGGTGGCGTCTCCTCCCTGCCAATACGGTGATCACTCCACACCCTGGCGAAATGGGTCGCTTGTGCGGCGGCATCAAGGTCTCCGGCGGCAATATCGAACGCCTGGCCCTCGCGCGCGAAAAAGCCCAGCAGTGGCAGGTGAACCTCGTGCTCAAAGGTTCCTGCACCATTGTGACTAATCCACAAGCGCAAACACGTATCAACTGGTGGGGCAATCCCGTCCTCGCTACCGCGGGCACCGGCGATGTCCTGGCGGGCATGATCTCCGGCTTCCTCTCGCAAGGCATGCAACCATTCAACGCCGCCAGCGCCGCGGTCTACCTGCATACAGCCGCCGCCGATCTGGTCACACAGGCAAAACATCTCGGTCGCTCCGGTCTGCTCGCCTCCGACCTGCTCGACTATCTCCCACAAACCCTCGTCGATACCACGCACGCCGAATACTAACACCATGCGCGACCACCAAAAAACGTCGTATCTCGTGGGAAAACCACACATTTGCCCCACAACACCTAAAAATTAAAAAATGTCATGGCTCGCGT
>CAZZWK010000026.1:0-27694 GCA_964657925.1 uncultured Dictyobacter sp. | reverse complement strand
GCGTAGGGCAAACCACGCGTTTGCCCTACGCGAGCCATGACATTTTTCTATCTCTGCACACTGATCACTCAGCCGCGACACCCGCGCCCGACCCATCAATCACGTTGACGGTAATCTTCGACTCGACCTGCGACGCAACCCGTACCGGAATCGTAAAATTCCCTAACGCACGAATAGGTTCCGCAAGCTCGATCGCGCGTCGATCGACCGTAATTTCCTCGGCCTCACGCAACGCGTTCGCGATATCCTGACTGGTAATCGAACCGTACAGACGACCTTGCGTCCCCACTTTTGCCCTGAACGTCAGCTTGACCTGATTCAGACGCTCCGCGAGCTGACGACTCTGCTCGTTCTGCTTCTCTTGCTTACGCTGCTCCGTGGCAATACGCTGCGTGCGATTCGCGACTAAACTGGCTGTGGCTCCCGCGGCTAAACGACGCGGCAAGAGGTAATTGCGGGCATAACCATTGGTGACATCTTTCAAATCACCAACTTTTCCCAGACCATCCACATCTTGTAATAGAATAACTTTCATTTATCTCTCTTCTCTCTTCACAGAGGGGGGCGCAAACCCGTTTTCCTCTTCACGCTGTTCGCGAGACAGTATACACCCTGCACTTTCTGAACGCAAGCTATATAAAAGCATTGTTGCGGCATCTCCCGTTCTCACCTATAATAACCTTGACCATTCCATTGTTCTATGCAACAACACGAACTTATCTATTCTACCCATTTTTGTGAAGAGGTTTTTTTTCATGAACATTGAAGGCACATACACGCTTCAGGCCTTACCTGCTACCTTGTGGCAATGCCTGCTCGATCAACAGGTGCTTCGTGCGACTATCCCCGGCCTACAACACATCGAGCTTGTCGACGACACCCATTACGATCTGACTATCCACCTGGCGCAAAAACCGCTCGATGGCACCCATCACGTCTATATCGATCTCTCGAACCAGCAATTTCCTTCGCACTATACCATGACCATCCAGGGCGACGGCTCGCTCAGTACCTTCAACGGGCAAGCGGACATCTCCTTGCATGGCAACGGCTACACAACGGCTATCTCCTACTACGGTACCTTTACCCTCGCCCCGACAAACGCTATTCAGTCTTCCATGCTCACCAAAGGTGCTATCAAACTTTTCATCCAACAGTATTTTCAAGCACTGACCGACTATCTGCGCGCGAACTACAACGCTCAGTCAACGACAGAAGATACGGACGACATCATCATTATCTATCAACAAAATACCCAGCAAGATACGTTCAGCTCGCTCTCACTCTCTCTGACTCCATCAACCACCCTGCTCGGTCGCTGCATTCGGCTCTTCCACCTCGCTCACAACGACCCTGCTCAACAACTGATATTGGAACAGCGCATCCGACGCTTCGGCATCGTCTCCGCCCTCCTCTTCCTCGTCTGGGTCGGCACACGCATCCCTCAACGCCGCTAACATCTCTTCCCCTCACCCCTTCAACGAAGATCAAACAGGCGGGTCGCGAGTACACTCTGTATGTACCCGCGACCCGCCCGTTTGATCCTGCCACATATTGTCTTGCCCACTCACGCATCAATAATAGAGCGCAACATCGTCTTCCAGTCGTTCTTCCCCTCACTCTCCCCCACACTTTTGTCCTCCACCACCCAGCTCCTGGTTCCATCTTCCGCCCGCACCGGCGTAGTCCGCGAATGCTGCGTCTCTTTCACTACCATATTGCGCAACGCGTTCCAGGCAGCTTCACGCACATCCTGTACTGGATCGTTCAATAAAGACCTAATCTCATCCACCGCGTCCATCACATTCATCCGACTCAACGCACGTATCGCCGCCGACCGCTCGTCCGCTGTTTCCGCATGCAACGCAATCAACAATTCCGGCGTTAATTGCGTCAACGACAGGTCCGCGATCAAACGTACCAAACGACTCCTGTACATAGGACGCCTGACCCGCGCCAATGCCGCACGACAATCGCTCACTACCTGCGCCTTGTTGCGAATACTACCCTTCGTTTTTGCATCCGCGACCGCCATCTCCGCCGCCAGCGCCGCGTTCCCCTGCAAAAATGGCTCGATCCACTCGGCCACCCGCTCCGGCTCATCAGTGCTCTCGTGCAGACCCAGAATATGCGGATAATACATTTCCAACCAGGAGTAAAGCGCGAGCGTGACTTCCGCGTCGCGCGCGGCATACACGATCATCGCGGGCGTCAATGGACGATGCGTCCAATCCGCCCGTTGCAGACTCTTATCCAGGTGGGCGTTGAACGCTCGCTGCATCATGGCCGCCAGCGAAGATTCGTGCTGGCCGAAAATTGAACGACATGTGGCTTCCAGGTCAAAATAATGGGCAACAAAAAGTCCCCTTTCAGCCATCACGCGTATATCCGCGCCCGCTCCATGCAACAGCACGGTCACATCAGGATTGCCGATGACTTCTTCCAGGGGTGAAAGATCCTGTAACCGCAATACGTCGATCACGAAACAGGACCGTTCAATTGCAAGTTGTAAAAGCGCAAGATGAGGAACATTTGATGTACCCGCTACACGCGCGCGCGATCGGGCCTGCGAAAATTCAGCATCGATGGCGATAATCTTCGCCTGCCTCAACACGCCCACAACCTGCTGCAATTGAGCGGGACGATCTACTAAAATCCGTTTACCCGGGGCCATCAACGCCCCGCGAGGCGCCGTCTCCCCCAGATATCCTTGTTTATGAACCAGATCCTCTATATCTTGTAAAGGGTTTTCATCACTCAATAGAACTACCCGTAAGCCCAAAGACCTCACTAGGAAACTGGTGTATTTTTGTTGCATACACTATATCATAACTCTCCCCTTCCGTCTAGTCGCGTTTCTCACAATCAACCCATCTACTCATCGCTTTCCCCTGCTGCAAAACCATGCTAGACTACATTCACACACCACAAAAAAAAGGACACAAACGCAATGCTCGATGATATTTTGGCAAAAAATGCACAGTTCGTACAATCCACCCACATTCCCCACATCGGCCACACTCCCCGTACACGTACCGCTCTGATAACTTGTATGGACTGCCGCCTGGTCTCTCTCTTCGAACCCGCGCTCGGCATCGAACGCGGCGATGTCGTCGAACTCCGTACCGCCGGTGCCACCATCTCCAATCCCGATCGCCTCGATGCCAACAACGATCTCATTCGCTCGCTCACCGGCGCCATCTACCTGCTCGGCGTACGCGAGGTCATCGTTGTCGGCCATACCGATTGCGGCCTCTCACACGTCAACCCCACCGCGCTCACCGCCTCCATGCAAGCACTCGGCGTCGATCCCCAACACCTGATCGCAGAAGAGTCGCTTGAGGGCATCGATGGCCTGGTCAACTGGATCGGCGCCTTTCACGATGTTCACCTCAACGTGCAGGCCGTCGTCAACACCATTCGCAATAGCCCCTTCATCCCCAAAATTCCCGTTCACGGCCTCGTCATCGATATCGACACCGCGCAACTCACCCTCGTTGATCGCGACTCCCGCCTCACTCCATAATTCCTCTCTCTCACCATCCCCACCCGCGTAGGGCAAACCACTCGTTTGCCCCTCGCGCCCGCTCAAAAAACTTCTTAACGCTCCCCTCCACCTCGTGTGGTACAATGCCAATAGTTTTGAACAACAATGCCCTATTTTAAATAGATTTCCCTCTGCTTCCTATCTATAGCCTTGCAAAACCTATAGATTTTTACTCATAACACATGGAAAGGGTGCCTACAATGGCAAATAAAGTACCCATCACCGTCGCTTCCGGCGATGGCATCGGACCAGAAATTATGGATGCCACACTCCAGATTATTGAAGCGGCTGGTGCTCAAATCGAAATCGAGCACATCGAGGTCGGCGAAAAAGTCTACCTGCGCGGCATCAGCGCCGGTATCGAGCCCGGCGCCTGGGAATCGCTGCGCCGCACCAAAGTCTTCCTCAAAGCCCCCATCACGACCCCTCAGGGCGGCGGCTACAAAAGCCTCAACGTGACCACCCGCACCACCTTCGGCCTCTACGCCAATATCCGCCCTTGCGTCTCCTACTATCCCTTCGTCGAGACCAAACACCCCACCATGGATGTGGTCATCGTGCGCGAAAACGAGGAGGATACCTACACCGGTATCGAATATCAGCAGACACAGGACATGACGGAAACGCTCAAGCTCATCAGCCGCCCCGGCTCCGAAAAAATCATTCGCTACGCTTTCGAATACGCCCGCAGCCATAACCGCAAAAAAGTCACCTGCTTCATGAAAGACAATATCATGAAGCAAACCGATGGCCTCTTCCACGAAGTCTTCAACGAGATCTCCAAAGAATATCCCGATATCATCAACGAAAGCTGGATCGTGGATATCGGCGCGGCCAAACTCGCCGATACGCCTGAGGCCTTCGATGTGGTGGTCATGCCCAACCTCTACGGCGATATCCTCTCCGATGTGACCGCGCAGATCGCTGGCTCCGTCGGACTCGCGGGCTCGGCCAACATCGGCGACCAGTGCGCCATGTTCGAGGCCATTCACGGCTCCGCCCCCCGTCGCGCGGGCCAGAACCTCGCCAACCCCTCCGGCCTGCTACTCGCGGCGGTCCTCATGCTCGTTCACATCGATCAACCCGATGTCGCCACCCGCGTCCATAACGCCTGGCTGCGCACCATCGAAGACGGTATCCACACCTACGACATCTTCGTCGAGGGCGTGAGCAAGCAAAAAGTAGGCACAAAAGAGTTCGCGCAAGCGGTTGTGGACCACCTCGGACAGGAACCCCAGGTGCTTAAAGCGGTCAAATATACGACCGCGCCCAAACCAGCTGCAAGCCGCACCACCCGTCCCACCAGGCCTCTGGCGAAAAAAGAACTGGTCGGCGTCGATGTTTTCCTCGATTGGCGCGCAGGCACGCCCAACGATCTGGGACAGGCCCTCAGTAAAACCAGCGGCGATGGCCTCACCCTCAAACTGATCACCAACCGTGGCGCGCTCGTCTGGCCCAACGGCCAGCCAGAAACGTTCACGGTCGATCACTGGCGCTGCCGCTTCCTCGGCACCGACAACGGACCCATCTCCCATCACCAGATCACCGCGCTGCTCGATCGCGTCAGCGCCCAGGACTTCGATTTCATCAAAATCGAAAACCTCTACACCTTCGACGGCAAAGTCGCCTACTCTTCCGTCACCGGCGCCTAAAACCCGTCCCCAATCCGCGTAGGGCAAACCACGCGTTTGCCCTCGCGCACCCGACAACCAATATCAACCAACCAATCCCAGAAAGACAAAAACCACCATGCACGCGCAGCAAAAATATTCACCCTATCTCACCATCATCCTCACCCTCATCGCTCTGCTCTGCGCGTTCTCCGCCTGCACCGGCACCACGACTACCACATCAACCCCAATCATGGCCGCCACCCCCACCGTCGACCAACCTGTCTCCGCCCACCAACTCCTCTCCGCGCCCGTCGTCTACGTCGCCCTCGGCGCCTCGGACGCCGTAGGCGTAGGCACCACACAGCCCGCCACCCAGGGCTACATCCCTCTGTTATCGCAACACCTCCCCAAAGGCTCGCACACCGTCAACCTCGGTATCAGCGGCATCCACCTCCACGCCGCCCTCACGCAAGAACTCCCCATCGCCCTCACCACCAACCCCAGATTGATCACCATCTGGCTCGTCGCCAACGATTTTGTCGCTAACGTCCCCTACGACAGCTACATGCAGGACCTCAACACCCTCTTGCAAAGCCTCCGCCAGGGCACCCAGGCTCGTATCGTCATGGCAAACCTGCCCGACCTGACCCTGCTCCCCGACTTCTCGCGCCTCAGCACCACGCAAAAAACAAACATGCGCGCTCAGATCCAACGCTGGAATGCCCGCATCGCCATCCTCGCCCAGCAATATCACGTCACCCTCGTCGACCTCTACTCCAAAAACAGCCAGATCACCGCCCACCCCCAATATATCAGCGGCGACGGCTTCCACCCCAGCGCCTCCGGTTACGCCCAGCTCGCCACCTACTTCTGGTCCGCCATCACCTCCTGACCCACCCTCGATAATTAACTTCGCCAAACAAAATCAGTAACCGTACCCACCATCGGTAGGAGTAGATTTATCGTGCTCATCCCGCTTTAGCTTGCCTTACGTCGCACTAAATATATACTCCCCATACACAAGCATTTCCCTCATCAAACACTCCCTTCCCGACCTTGCTCATGAAAATTCATCATCTACCAACGTTCCTGATATTGGCCCTGAGTATTAAAGGAAGCCTTGACAGCCACCCATCATATCAGTATAATTTGTTTAAGCAAATAAAATTGAAAGTACTAAAAATCCTGATGGGGCAAGAAAAATGGATACTATGCTGGAAACCTACGAACTGGAAACGATCGAACAGTTGCGGGCTGTTGCTGATGAATTGCGGGTGCGCATTGTAGAGCAACTTACGTTCCGGGCAATGACAGTAACTCAGTTGGCGGAGTTATTTAGTGAGGCTCCAAATAAGCTGCACTACCATGTACGCGAACTGGAACGAGTGGGCCTGCTGAAGAAGGTAGAGACACGCGAGAAGGGAGCAATTCTCGAAAAGTATTACCGGGCAGTAGCGAAAAATATCATCGTGCCTAAAACCCTGCTGAGCGGCATGGCTCCCGATGAAGCCGAGGCCATACTCAACGAGGTTACGCAACCTTTCTTTCAGGGAATGGTGCGCGCGGTGGCGCAGATGATGCGTCTCTCGCCAGAGGAGCAGCCTGATCACATGTTTCAAATCTCCTCAGGTCATTATTGGATGACTACAGAGGAATTCGCCCAGGCTAACAAACAAATCGAGGCTTTGCTGAAGCCATACGAGCAGCAACGAGGCAGCGCGGATGAGCGCGAACAGACGGTCCTGTGGATGGCCTATCCAACTGCTCTGGCTGGCGATCAGGAAACAGAGGCAGTCTCAGAGCCATCTGACGTGACCACTTCGGCACAGTCGCTCATGCCCTCTTCATCCAAACCTCTCAAGCAGAGACTGACTCTTATCGTCGGCACCGGTCGCTATACGCACTGGGATCTGGAAGGGTTTCTCGCACAAGGAGAGACACGCAATATATATGTTCTCGGGACCTGCACCTTTACCGAGGACATTTCCCCTGACCTCGTTGAACGGGCCATCTCTAGCTTCCATATCAAAGGCCAACTGAATGCTTCTCCTGAAGTGCGCGCAGTACTCCAACGCAAGGGAGGTGAGGCCAATAAGAAGCATACGTAATGCGATTCCCCGTCGCGAGCAAGCAGGAGCGCGTGCATCTCAGATTGAGCAAAGCTATGAGCCGGAAGCAGTGAATAATTGAGTCAAACGATAGTTTAGAAACAAGGAGCATTTCTATGCGAGAAGAAAAAAACTCCCTGGTTGGCCTGGACGCGCAGATAGCATCTGGTGAGGTAATCACGCTCCCCAACCGGATAATCTCATCGGATACCTATAGCGAGCCTGTGATTAGCGTCGAACATCTTATCAAACGCTATAAAAAGGCTGACAATAACGCGGTTGATGATGTCTCATTTGGGGTACCACGCGGCACCTTCTTTGCCCTGCTGGGCCCCAACGGCGCCGGTAAATCCACCATCATCTCCATTTTGACCACAACGCTTTCTCGGACAGCAGGAAAACTCCTGATCGCAGGGTATGATCCCGCAACGCAGTCTACGCAAGTTCGTCAGCATATAGGGATCGTCTTTCAACGTCCCAGCCTGGACCTCAACCTGACCGCCGAAGAAAATGTGCGCCTACACGCTCTGCTTTACGGCCTTTATCCCTATCGCCCGACCTTTGCCATGATGCCACGCAGCTATAAAAAGCGTGTCCAGGAGCTGGCTGAACTGCTGGGTATTGAGAAGAGCCTCTTCAAGGCCGCGAAAACTTTCTCTGGAGGCATGAAACGCAAACTGGAAATTATGCGCAGCCTGCTCCATCAACCCGATGTGCTCTTTCTCGATGAGCCAACCACTGGACTCGATCCGGACAGCCGCCAGAGTCTGTGGGAATACCTGAATGGGGTTCGACGCCAGAGCGGCACGACCATCTTTCTCACCACGCACTACCTGGAAGAGGCCGAAGAGGCCGATCAGGTCTGTATCATCAATACCGGGCGCATCGTGGCAGCCGGTACGCCGGAGCAAATTAAAGCCGAACTCACCGCGCCAGCGTTGCTGCTTGACTCGGAGGACCACGAGCGACTACGCGCTGAACTCCAGCGCCTGAAGTTGCCATTCACGCAGGAACACCATTTTCGTCTACCCCTGAGCGGGCACGAGGCCCAGAACGCATTACAAACAATCACGACTCCTCTCAACCTCGTGCGCACCCACGCCCCCACCCTGGAAGAAGTCTACCTGAAACTTGTGAGGGAAAACGCATGAACACGTTACAAACACACAGCAACGCCACGGCAAGCGCTCCATCCAGCACTGTTGTCGCTCATCCTTCGCTCATCGCGGCGCTTCTGACCATTGCCGGGCGCGACACCCAACGCTTCTTTCATGATTATGCCCGACTCATCACCTCACTTGCTTTTCCTCTGCTGATAATTGGTGGTATGGGTGGTATTTTGCAGTATAGCCTGGGCAACGCCGTGAGTTATAGCCTGGTCTCCTTTAGCGTGATCGGTTCCTTTGTCATGACTATGTTTACAACGACCGTCGATGGCGTAGCCTCGCTCGTTGAAGACCGCGATAACGATTTTGGACAGGAACTTTTTATCGCGCCGATATCGCCTTACGCGATTATCCTGGGGAAGATGCTGGGGCAATCCGTCATCGCGTTATTACAGGGCGCAGTCACCTTAGCCATCGCGGCCATCTTCTTCGACACCTATCTCACCTGGGTACTGCTGCTGAGCCTGATTCCGGTAGCACTTCTCATCTGTCTACTGGGAGGCGCGTTCAGCGCGTTACTTACCTCAATCATCAGCAACCAGCGCGCCGCCACCCAGGTCATCAATCTGGTCCAGATACCACAGTTATTGCTGGCAGGAGTCTTTATCCCGCTCAAAAATTTGCCCTGGTACCTGGATATCGTCTCCAAACTTTCGCCCATGCGCTATGTCATCGACCTCACGCGCGCACTCTTCTATGCCGGGCAACCCACTTATTCTCAGGTTGTACTCGAAAGTCCCTGGATCGACCTGATCGTCTCGGTGGTCATGTTTCTGGTCTGCTTTATCGCTGGCACACTGCTCTTTGTGCGCCACGAACGCAACCGTTAAACCATACTTACTTGTTCCACAACAGCAGCAACTTTGCCCACGGTGGAAACTGTCAAGAATTCTTTCAAGAAATGCATCATGGGTATCGGCGGCTGGATGTGTTGGCTGATGCCATGCCCGCAAAGGGATCTCTCAGCGGGCACTACTTGATTGCATCTGCCTTCTCGGGACTGTCGGGAGGTGGATCAGGGCTGCCCGTATGATGTGTGCTCCTCCTTGAGGGTGCCATTGAAGAGGTCAACGAGTCTGTTCGGTGCGCCAGCACCGAAGATCAGTTCTACGGTTTCGTGTGCGGCAATGGCCTCAGTCTCGCTACGGGGGAACATCATCGCTTCGTAAGCCGCGAAAGCAGCCTCGACATCGTCTGAATGCGCAGCGATCGCTTGCCCCAGTTCGGCGCCGTCGAGCATAGCAATGTTCGCACCCTCCCCGCCAGGGAGCGTCACATGCGCAGCGTCCCCGATGAGTGTTACTCCTGGAACCCGGTTCCACCTGTGTCGGTCCGGCAGCTGATAGATGGTACGAAGGATCGGTGGAGTGTCACAATTGGTGATGAGTGATGTTAGTACGGGTGCCCATCCGTCAAATTCTGCGGCGATTTGTTCTTTCGCGGCGCTGGCGTTGTCGAAATCTATGTCGTTGAACCATTCAACTGAACGGAACAGCACGACATAGGTGTGGATGATGTTGTTCGCTTCGCGGTGGGCAAGGAAACCCTTCCCGGGGACCAGCGCATACATGGCGCCTGCGCCGACCGCCTCGGCCACGGCTACGTGCCGCTCGTCGACGTCGTGAGAGTAGACGTCGACATAGCTCATGCCCGTATACTCAGGCTTCTTATCAGTTACGAGCGTACGGACTTTCGACCACGTGCCCTCGGCACCCACCAGAACTTCGGTAGTGATAGTTGAGTCATCTCCAAAGTGAAGTTCATACTGGCCCTCACCGAGCGGAGTAGCCGAGACCAGCTTTTTACCCCACTGGACGGTATCGGTTGGAAGCGAGTCCAGGAGTATGCGTCGGATGTCTCCGCGGAGTGCCTCGGGTTTTTCCATGGAGCCGTCATCGGGTACCTCTGCCAGCACAACCCCTTGCTTATCGAGTACCCGTGAAGCTGCGCCGCCCTCTCGAACGATTGCATGGAACTCTTCGGTGAGTCCGGCCATCTTGAGCGCGAGCTGGCCGTTGTGTTCGTGGAGGTCGAGCTGGCCGCCCTGGATGCGGGCTTCCACCGAGGACTCCGCCTCGTAGACCGTTGCGGGGATACCGTGGACGTAGAGGACACGTGCGAGGGTGAGGCCACCGAGGCCAGCACCAATAATCGTAATGGGTTGTTCTACCATCATTTTTCTTCTCCTGACAATGTAACGATATATCGTTACATTGTCAAGCCGGAGCTTGCCTCCTGCACGCGTGAGAAACGAGTCCATTTCGTTTGTCCAGAAAAGAAAGAGACATATATAAACAACTTTAACATTCAGTAAAGGACAAAAAAATGAGCAAACTCGGAGCTTGCCCATTTTTTGAAACCTCATCAAACCTGTTCAACGTTCTCCACCCCGTGAAAATCTGCCTCGCCCTCAACCGTAAACACAATGCGTTCACAAATATTCTGGCTATGATCCGCCGCCCGCTCCAGCTTGTGCGCGATCCACAAAAGATACGTCACCCGTTGTAATGCCCGTGCATCGTTTTGCAGCGTCGGAATCGCGTGCGCACCCGTCATCATCGCCATCAAATTATGGCGCACAAGGTGATAACGCACATCCACCACGTCATCCTCCTCCCACAAATACCGTGCCGCCTTCGCATCTCGTCCCGCGAACGCCTTCATCGTCCCCTGCAAAACCCTCCTCGCCTCCTTGCCCAGATCCAACAACTCGCGAATCGCCGCCGCCTCGGTCAGTTGCGGATTTCCATCCACCGTACGCGCCACAATACGCGCATCCTCCTGCGGATTCGTGCTGCGCAACGGCAACATGCGCAACAAAATTTGCGCGATCCCCTCCGCTCCATCCCCAATACGCTCAAGATCGCTCGCGATCGACAACGCCGATGTTAAATAGCGCAAATCTCGCCCACCCAGCGGCTGCTGCAACGTGAGCAATCGTACCGCGTGCTCCTCCACCGTCGTGCGCAAAGCATCGATAATCACATCAGCCTCGATAACCGTGCTCGTCTCCGCCAGGTCACCCTTCGCTAACGCATCCAACGCTTTCCCCAGCGCCTCATCGACCAGCGTCCCCATCCGCTGAATCTGTGTATCCAGGTCCTGTAGTTCATTGTCCAAAACTGTTCGTGCCATCTCTCTCTCCTCTAACGCTCATCGCTTCTCAAAACTACCTGCCCTGTCAACAACCCTCCCCAAAATACAAACCCAACTCACCACATCCCTCCACCACCCTCGATTCATCGCGCTACGTATGTACTGACCCAATTATGAATGTTCATCATCTATTTTGGGTATTGTGTGTCCGGTCCGCGTAGGCGCGTCCCCTTGTGGGCGCGCGCCGCAATGTTGCTTTCCGTACTCCCGAAGACTTGATACATGCACCAATTATCGCGTCCGCGTCCACATCCGTGCCTCCCCAACAAAACACCATAACCCTATCATCTCACATCAATATATCACAATTAATACAGAAAAGATAGCATCATGCACACCATGACGTTTCTATGCCTGAAGGATATGTCCTGCTATAAACAGAACAATTTCTTTTCGAAAAAATCACTCTTAAAGCATAAAAAAGATTGGAGCATTAATTTCTCTTTCTAGTACTCGAAATCTTAATACCTCTTATCCTGCTTTTGAACACTGAAGAATTGACAGCAATTCCTCACGCATGCTAAAGTAGCAGCAGGGTGCCATCCCAACCAGACGAGGTAAAAGAAAAGAATGAGGGATCTATGTCAACAAAAAGACTACTAGGTATCTTCGCACACCCCAACGATGAAGAACTGATCAGCGGCACCCTCTTGCACTACCATGATCTCGGCGTACAAACTGGCCTCGTCTACGCCACACGCGGCGAGGTCGGGGAATTCGCCAATTCCGCCATCGCGACCCCAGACAATATAGGCGAGATTAAAGAGGCTGAAACCATCGCCACCGCCGAGGTCCTCCACGTTCAAAAACTCTGGTTCCTGGACTATCGTGACTCAGGCGCGCCAGGAGACGCGGACAACCATCATCCTCGCGCGCTTGCCCAGGCCAACCCGGCTGAAGTAATTGGCAAACTCGCCGCCATTATTCGCGAGTTCCACCCTCAGGTCATCATCACCTTCGACGAGTTCGGTGGCAACGGACACATCGATCATATCGCCGTCTACAAATATACCATCGGCGCGTTTCATGCCGCCGCCGACGACTTCCTCTATCCAGAGACCGGCCCCGCCTTTTCCGCCGCCAAACTCTACTACGCGTCCTTCTCTCGCCACCAGGCCCTGGTAATGGCCGAATGGCTACAGGACCAGGCATTCGAAAACATCTTCGAAAATGTCGATATCAACCACGCGGGCTTCTCCGACGAGCAGATTCACGTCATCCTCAATGTCGAACAGTGGCAGCAGACCAAAGTCAACGCGCAAGCCATGCACCGCACCCTCTCCAGTCCAGTCATGCCCATCTCTCGCCTCCCCAGAGAATCACAGCGCAAATGGCGTAGCACCGAATACTTCCAACTCGCCACCTCGCGCGTCGGCACCGACCTCCCAGGCGAAAATGACCTCTTCGCCCACGTCCAATAACTCTCTTCCTGCTCCACTTATCACATCACATAAAGTACGGACCCGCTTTATCGCGTCCGTTTCCCCAATTTCGCCATCACCGCCCCCTTCAACAACGCGATCTCCTCCACCTTCAACATAATCAACAACCCAAAATAGATTCCACCCGCCACACCGCCCGCGACCACCACGATAATCAACGATCGCACGAAAACATCGATCGACGCCAACACCCGCACAAGCTCGTATTGCAAACTCCACGCCACCACAATCAATATCGCTGTCGCCAGCAAAATCTTCAATAACGCGGGCACAACCCCACGCAGGTGTAGTGAACCGATCGAACGCCTCAACAGTATAAATAAGATCACCGCGTGCATAATATTTTGCGCCGCGTTCGCCAGTGCCAGTGCAGGCATACCGATCGTCTGCCAGAACGGCAACGCCACCGCCAGATATCCCAAAATACTCACGATATACACGATTACCGGCAGCAACGCGTTCTTGCGCGCGTAGAACGCCGCCAGCAATAGTTGATCGATCGCCAGAAACGGCAACTGGTACGCATAGTTCTGCAAGGCAATGCCCGTTAAAACCGATTGATCATAGGTAAAATTTTTGTGCATAAAAAGCACCTGCACGATCGGCAACTGCAACACGATCAGCCCCGCCGCCGCTGGAATCATCAATAACAACCCCAGTCGAAAGCCCAACAACAACATACTCTTGAAACGCTCCAGATCGTTGTTGCGCATATACGCCGTCAGCGTCGGCAATACCGCGAAAGATAACGCCGACGCCACCAACCCACCCGGAAATTGAATCAACAGGGTCGCGAACGCCATCGCGGACAGGTTGACATCACCACACTTCTTGTATTGCGCCATGAACGCCATGCATGGCGTCTGCGTCGCCAGGTGCTGATCTAACAACGCCAGCGCAGCCGTAAAGAAAAAACTGAACGCCGCCGGTATATACAGCTTCATCATCGGACGCAACGCCGGATGCCGCAAATCCAACACCAGCTTGTAACGCATATGTCGCTTGCGCATCGCGGGCACCAGCAGACCAATCTCTCCCAACGCCCCCAAAATCACGCCCGAGGGCAAACCATACGCTCCGAAATAACGGTTCCCCAGTATGGTCGTCACCAGCGCTCCGATGATAATACCGACGTGGTACGAGGTCGAGGCCACCGATGTCCAGCCAAACTCTTTCTGCGCGTACAGCGATGCCTCCAACACAGAAAAAGGTCCCAACGCCATCAGCGAGAAGAAAATAATGCGTGTGTATTCCAGCGCCAGCGCCTGTTCCGCAGCCGTCAACCCTGTCGCCAATACCGTCGTCACCAACCACGGCGCGATAAAGAAATAAATTACCGAGGAGATCGTCATCACCAGCAACACCAGATTGACAATGGTGAAAATTAAATCCCGCAACTCCTCGCGCTTCTCCGGTACCGCGTAATCGTTGAATACAGGCACCAGCGCGCTCTGCGCGGACCCGTTGATGATAAAATCATTGAACCTCTGTGCCGGTAGAATCGCGGCCAGAAACGGTGCCGAAATTCCCGCCCCCGTCGCGGCCAGAAACGATTGGCGCACCATCCCCATAATGCTGCTGCTCAAATTGCCCAGCGCGACCAACGACGCCGACTTGACCATTTCACGCCGTTCGCTCGGCTGACCCTCTTCACCTCCACGCTCGCTACCGCTCTCGCCGCTCTTCTCCGCTCCCTCGACACCCTCCCCCGTCTCGACCTCCAACACATTCACCATCGGCTCAGCTTGACCCGGATCACCCCCCACAATGGCAGGAATCACTTCAACCTCGATATCGTTTTTCTCCTCTTGCAAAACATCATCGTGGGAGAAATCATTGCCATTTTTTTCGTCCCGTTGCATAACATCTTTTTGGGCTTTTTTTGTTGCGCTATCTTTTTCTATAGAATCTTTTGCCATATATTTTTCTACCCATCCAGGTTGAGCCGGTACCATCCATAACCATTTTTATAAACGTTTGATCTTCTCAATCATGGCGCTCGTCGAGTGATTCGGTAAATAGGGAATCAGCCGCACAGTGCCACCATAGGCCTGCACATGCGCTGCCTCAGGCAAACGTTTGGCATCGAATTGCACTCCACCCACGTTACCGGCAACGCTATAATCCCCACCTTTGACGTAAATTGCTGGCTGCAACAGGTCAACCAGTTCACTCGCTGTCGCCTCTCCAAAAATAGTCACATAGTCGATACACATCAACGCGGCCAGAATCTCCACCCGCTCGTTCTCGCTCGTCAACGGCCTGCCCTCTCCCTTCAACCTCGTCACACTCTCGTCACTGTTCAAACCCAGCACGAGAAAATCCCCCAGGTCGCGCGCCTCCTGCAAATAGCGCACATGCCCCAGGTGCAACAGATCGAAGCAACCATTCGTGAACACTCCCCGCTCACCCAACGCTTGCCTTCCGCGCACGATTCGCGCCAGCTCGCCCCGCTCGACAATCTTCTGCCGCGTCCTCTCCTCGCTCGTCCCTATCATAAGACACCTGCCAGTTCTTCCGGCGTGTTGCTCGCGTTCCCCAGTCTGCGCACCACTAACGCCGCGGCTGCGTTTGCCAGGTACGCCGCTTCTACCATGCTCGCCCCCGCTGTCAGCGCCAGCGTGAACGTCGCCGCGACCGTATCGCCAGCCCCATTCGTGTCCACAATATCGCGAATAGCATACGATAGCGGGTGAATCGGCAGGTGCAACGGCTCCTTGCCCTCTTCAAACAGACTCATCCCCTCGCTGCCACGCGTAATCAACACCCCTTGCGCCTTGCTTCCCTCCAGCAAACGCCGACCCGCTTCGTTGAGTTCATCTTCATTGCTGATCGTCATCCCCAGCATCAACTCCGCCTCCGGCTGATTCGGCGTCAACGCGGTCACACCCTGAAAACGGAACAACGACCCGTGCGAATCGACCACAACCTTCTTCTGTAACGCGCGCGCCTCCGGAATACATGCCTCGATAATTTCTGGGCTGATCACCCCATTCTCATAATCTGAAAGCACGATCGCGTCGATCGTCGGCAACATCCGCTTGATGTACGCGATGATCTCGTCTTTACAAGGCGCGCAAATATCCGTGGTCACCACTCGATCCAATCGCACAATATGCTGCTGCACGATCTGTGGACTTCCCGCCATGATACGCGTCTTCGTCGAGGTCGGTCGCGTCTTATCGGTAATCAACCCATCCTGGTGCATATGCAACGCTTCGATCGCTTGCCGCAACTTCTGCCCCGGCACATCTTCCCCCACCACGCCCGCCAGGAAAACCTCCGCTCCCAGCGACGACGCGTTTACCGCCACATTGGTCGCACCCCCCGGAATCGTTCGCTCCTCGTCAAGCTCCAAAATAAGCACTGGTGCCTCACGCGAGATGCGCGTCGGACGCCCAATCAGATATTCATCCGCGACCATATCGCCGATCACCAGCGTCCGCTTGCCTTTGAATGTATCTATAATAGAACGCAAATACGCTGCAGATGGATTAGAAAGAGAGGTATCAAGCGCCACGTGTCGCCCGTCCTTTCCATAAAACTAGCACGGCGAATCTGGGCAGCGCGAGCATGCGCCGCCAACGCCACGGCTCTCGATAAAGACGATAGAGCCACTCCAGCCCTACCTTTTGCATCAACCCTGGAGCGCGCCGCTGCCGACCCGCGATAAAATCGAATGCTCCACCCACCCCCATCGCCACCCCTACCGGCAAACGCGCGAGGTTGCGCCCAATCCACAAATCTTGCTTCGGCGCGCCGTACGCGACACACAATACATCCGCCCGCGCAACCCTCACACGCTCGATCAGCGCGTCCTCCTCGCCTACGTCCGGCGAACCCGCGTACGTTCCCGCGATCTGCAAACCCGCCGCGCGCTCCTGCAAACGTTGCGCCGCTTCTTCGGCCACTCCCGGCCCCCCACCCAACAGATACAACCGATATCCACGCTCCGCGCACAACTTCGCCAGCGCCTGCACGGTGTCTACACCCGCAATACGCTCAGGCGTCGGTCTTCCCAGATATCTCGTCGCCCACACCACCCCGATACCATCCGCCACCACCAACGATGCCTGGTTGATACACGCGCGAAACGCTGCATCCCGCTGCGCCATCATCACAAACTCAGGATTGACGGTAATAACCTGCTGACAGAATGCTTCCCCTTTTCTCCGCTGCTCGATCGCCCGCTCGATATGCGCCAACTCTTGCGCCCGCGTCACACGATCGACGCGCACCCCCAGCACATACACCGGTTCAGGTTGAGCAGTATTCACTATCTGTACCATACAATTCACCAATGAATTATTTCTGTCTCGAATTGCGTGATCAGCAAATCCGGTCTCGTCTCTTCGATATAACGCCGCACATGCTCCAGTTTCTCGCTCGCGTGCTGCCCATCATTGCTGACACAACTGATCCCTAGACAGGCAATCTGCCAACGGTCGTTCTCCCCAACCTCCGCGATCGCTACCTCGAACTGGTTGCGCACCCGCGCCATAATCGACTTGATCACCTGCCGCTTCTCCTTCAACGAATGACACTCCGGCAAATGCAGCATCATCTCACCCACACCAACACTCATCGTACTCTTCGTATTTGTTGCCATATCGTTCATAAAAAGATGGACATTCACCATCATCTACTATTTTCAAACAGCACAACCACACCTGATGTACGGACCCAATTATAAATGTTCATCATTTATTTGGGTTATTGTGTGTCCGGTCCGCGTCCTCATACGCGACCAGTATAGCATACCCCACCCCCTCATTCCGCTAAACAGGACCACCCCCTATCGATTATCGCCCACCATAACTCGACGCCTATCCATATCTCTGCTACAATCTTCTACAAGATCTATACCAGATCTATAAATACGGACAGCTAACCGCAATTATTGCTGGAAAGGACTATCTATGCCTGGAGTAGACACACAAGGTGGTCATTCGAAATTACCCATGCAGGGCGTGCCACAACCAACACGGGAAGATGTGCTGCAACTCTCACATGTCCACGTCTCGACCCATCCCGTCATGGCCCATAAACTGACCATGTTACGCAACAAAAACACACCCTCACCCCAGTTCTATGAACTGGTCAAAGAAATCGGCGCCCTGCTGGCCTACGAATCGACATCCCATCTCACGCTCGAAGATGTCTCCATCGAAACACCACTGCAACCTATGATCGGCAAACGGCTCGCCGGTGGCATTGGCGTCACCCCCATCTTACGCGCCGGACTCGGCCTGGCCGAAGGCTTCCGCCAGGTCATTCCCGATGTCCAGGTATGGCACCTGGGCCTCAAACGCGACGAACGCACGCTGCAAGCGCTGGAATACTATAACCAGTTACCACATCAGGTCGATCTCCAGATCTGCTACGCGGTCGATCCCATGCTCGCCACCGGCGGATCAGCCATCGACGCCATCCATACGCTCAAACAGCGTGGTATCAAACGCATATCCTATATCGGCATCATCGCTGCACCCTATGGCGTCCTGCGACTTAGTCAGGCGCACCCCGATATCGACATCTACGTCGGCACCCTCGACGAAGCTCTTAACGACTATGGCTACATCGTCCCTGGCCTGGGCGACGCGGGCGACCGCCAGTTCGGCACCTACTAAACAAACAAAAAGGAACAGCAAACCTGTGTCTACTCCACCAGATTCATCGTCAAACAACGAGCACCAGCAGAACGAACAGACTCCCAACCCGGCAATATCGTTCTCACCACCTTCGCTAAAAGAAGAGCCACCCATACCGGCTATACCACCTCATGACGCCGCTGACACCACAACAAACCCTACATTGCCACCGGAAGCCCAGGGCGAAGCAAACGGTGGCCCACTCGGCTGCTGCCTGGGCGTAATGATCGGCCTCCTGCTCAGCCTGATCATCATCGTTTTAAGTCGCTTCTACGCCACCGAGCTCGCGCAGGTCTTCAGTACATGGCTCAGTACGGTCGTCCGCGTCACTACAATAATCGTCGCCATCGTCGCTATCATTATCTGCGGCTACCTCGGCTGGAAAATCGGCAAACGCGCCTATCGTGAATACGACCCGCCCGTTAACAAAAGACGAACACGCAACGCACAATCACAAACAAGAAAATCACGCTCATAACCCTACTCATCGCCCCGCAACTTCAAAAACGATATACGCGAATTTAACGTTTGCGTCATCTCCGCCAGGTGATGTGCGATACCCTGAAGATCCTGCGCGTGCTGCGTCACACGCTCGTTTAAATCCAACACGTCCGCTATCGAACTCGTAATCAACTGCGTGCTTTGTAACTGGCCGTCCGTCTTTAATTGCATATTCTGCACTTGACTGCTCAATTTATTCAGCTCGCCTCTTGCCGTTTCTAACGTCACACCACCATCCGTTACAAGCTCAGTCTGCATCACCACCTGCTCCATACTCTTCTCGATGCTCTGCGAAACGATCATGGTCTCTTGATCCATTGATCCGATCGCATCGCGCATCTTCCGCACTCCCTCCGTGTTGAATGATGCCAGCGTACGCAACTCTTGCGCGATCGCTAAAAAACTCTGCCCACTTTCACCCGCTCGATTCGCCTCGATTGCCGTATTCAACGACACCAGGTGCATACGCATCGCCAGGTCCTCCAACACCTCTATCGTCTCATTGAGACTCTGCCCACTCTCCCCAAACGCTTTGATCGATCGCTCCGAACGCTTCGTCATCTCACGCACCTCCCTCATCCCCTCGATCGAACGATCAACCTCCTCCTGCGCGCGCGCCACCACCTCGACCACTTCCTTCACCGTCCTGTCCAACTCCCCCATCTCTCCTACGATAAACCCCATCACATTTTTGAGCAGGTCCGTCGCGTCCGACACATTTCGCATATGCAAGCTTTGTTGCAACATGTCATTGGTCACACTACCAACCCCGATCTGCATACTATGCGCACCATCGTTCGCCTTCTTAATCACCACACGCATATTTTGCAACAAATTATTGAGCTGGCTCACCGCCGTATTGATCGTATCCGTCATCGGCTGAAACTTTGTATCAACCGAGGTCGAGACAACACGAAAATCCCCCCCCTGCAACTTCTGCAACACGCTATAAAACACACTCATCCCGTGCTCCAGTAAAACACGCTCCGTCTCTCGCTCCTGAAAAACACGCACATTGTCGATCGCCATCGCCGCCTTACTAGCAAATAATTCTATAATCTCCGTTGATTCCTGGTCAGGAATAGCACCATTTTCAGGATCATCCAGCGATATAAAGCCCAACAAACTCTCCTCGCGCACACTATAAAGAGGCGTGAAAAACATATCGTTCGGATGCCAACGTCCCTGCTCTTCGGACCTCTCGTCTACCTTCATTGTTACTGAGCCAGGCATCTGATCGAACGCTTTAGGAGTTTGCTTGTGCGAAATAAAATAACTCTGGCTCACCTGAAATTCCGTACGCATAATCTCACCCCAAAGACTTATCGGCTTCGGGTGCTCGATCATATCTCTTTTATCCTCTTCAGGGATATTCGCGGAAAAGGCTACCGGTGATAATGTCGCTCCATTCTCGTCCACCAGATACATCGCTAACGCACGGAAACCAGTGCACATCGTGGCCGAATTGATGATCTGCTGCAAAATTTCATCCAGGCTCAAACCAATGCGCAGAATATCGTTCAAACGCAACAACTCTTTGATCTGTTGCGCGTATTTTTCCGATTTCGAAACATGCGCGAGACTGGGCAAGGTCGGCTGACGGTATTGCATCGAGGGTATTCGCGTAATCATATGCTGATCCCGCTCACCAACATCTATCGTTGACCGGATACGCACACGCGCGGTAATCGGTTTGGCCTGTATCTTTCGCTCCGTCATATCCTTTTCCTGACCTTCCCTCGTTATCCCACGACACTCATCTCAATGCTCCCAATGCTGCATACGATAGCATATCGTCATGTAACCGGCAACCTGCATACCTTCCTATCACACACTTATGCCACTCTCATCATCACACGACACGACCAATCTCCTTCCATCATCCACTCTACTGCACCACATAAAACAAGCCTCCGACACAATGTCCCTTATCTCCATCGTGCCAGAGGCCTTCATCTATCTCAAGGTTTCGACAAACGGCAGGTAATACCCTTTCAGCGATTGTGGAATACGACCACTGATGTGAATACCATCCACTTCATGCTGCTCTTGCGCGATCGTCCCTCGCCGATGAAACAATTCTACTAGCTTGGCCTTCTGATACGGCAACAACACATGCACGGTCTCCATAGATTCCGCCAGCACCTTCACGATCTCTTCACCCAATTCCTCCAACCCTTTTCGCCGCAACGCCGAAATCAGTACCGCGTGCGGATACAAACTCGTATCCACATCCTCAATATTCTCAACCCGATCCATTTTGTTCAAGCCGGTCACCCTCGGCTTGTGCCCAACCTCCAACTCCTCCAACACTTCATTCACCGTCTCGCTCTGCTCGATAGCATTCTCGTGGCTGACATCCACCACCTCCAACAAAAGGTCCGCATCCACCACTTCTTCCAACGTAGCACGAAATGCCGCCACTAACTTGGTCGGTAGCTTCTGGATAAATCCTACCGTGTCAGTGAAAAGCGCCTCCTGGTTGTTCGGCAGCACAACGTGACGCGTGACTGGATCGAGCGTGGCGAATAATTTGTTCTCAGCCACAACGCCCGCATCCGTCAATGCGTTGAAAAGTGTCGACTTGCCCGCGTTCGTATATCCCACAATCGCAACTACTGGAATCGCTTGCTCCGTCCGTTGCCTGCGATGCAACGCGCGCTGCTCGCGAATCTCCGCGATCTCTTCCTTTAACTCGGAAATCCGACTGCGAATACGGCGTCGATCGATCTCTAACTTCGTCTCACCCGGACCTCGCACTCCGATCGCGCCCCCCACTCCACCGGCTCCTCTCGAACCACCCGCCTGCCGCGTATAATCGGTATCCTGACCCGCCAACCGCGGCAATCGATACTCCAGTTGCGCCAGTTCAACCTGCAAACGTCCCTCGCGCGTCCGTGCATGCTGCGCGAATATGTCTAGAATAAGCGCCGTCCGGTCGATCACCCGCACATCCACCAGCTTCTCCAGCGTCCTCTGCTGCGTCGGCGTCAACTCGTCATCACAAATCACCAGCTCACAGCGCTCCTGCTGCACCAGTCCAACCAGCTCTTGCGCGCGTCCCTTGCCTAAATACGTCGCGCCATCAGGATGGGCCAGGTGCTGCACCAGCGTTCCCACCACTTCGGCACCCGCCGTAACCGCTAGCGCCGCCAACTCACTCATCGAATCTTCAGCACTCCATATCGTATCCTTGTTCGCCGACTCTACCGCGATCAGATACGCACGCTCGACATCCCGCCTCATCCCGCTCTCAACGAAACGCTCAAAGTTTGTCGTATTGAACCTCCATTCATTTTCTTAAACACGTATACCCTGCTTTTCCCGATCACCGGGAGCAAACCTTGCATCTGTCTGCCCTCTCTCAATTGTATAGGCCCCTATCATAGAACGCAAGAGAACACAAGCTTCCATCACCTCCTACCTCCTCACAAAACTCGATAACGATGGCAGCCCCGGCAACACATGAATAAAAAATCCGTTCACCCGCGCGAACAAACTATGCGCAACCGCCTGGTTGTAAAACTGTTGCCAGCCCTGCAACTGTCCCGCGCTCACATTCCCCATCAACGTTGGATGCAGTCCTTGCACCAACGCGGTCTGCGTACTCCCCAGCAACGTGCCCAGCACGATCAAAAGAAACAGCCACAATAACCATGCCTCGACGAATCCCACAACTCCCCCCAACAACGCATCCCCCTGGCTCACCAATGGAATACCCTTGACAATCCCACGCACGAATCCAGCCAGCATATGCACCACCACCACCGACCCCAAAAACAACACACCATAAGTGACCAGTGGGGTGATCACCAGTCCACCCCCCGCCAAAAAATCTGTCAATTGTCCCCCATAACGATACGCGACAATCAACCCGACTGGAATACTGACCAGATTGATCAAACTAAAAAGGGCTCCACTACGCAATCCATTCAGCACAAGCACAACAACGGTTATCACAAACAGCACATCGACCCAGTTGAATGTCATACCCAAAACCCTCCCCTGTATGTATCAACATATCTCTTCTTTCCTCGTATCTTTATACGTTACCATCTGTCGATTGTTTCCCACCAACCACAAAAAATCCAGGCCTTCCGACCTGGATGCTCTCTCTCTATTCAATAACACGCTTCACATACTCAACCTTTGCTCTCAACCCGTAATTCCGGTAATCTGGAAACGAGCCGCACGCAACGCGGGCGCGACCACCGTCAGGTAATCGGTACATTGTATCCGCTCCCGTCCAATCGCTTCCACATCCCGCAACACGTCCAGAATACTCTGCGTAAAACGCAAATTTTTCACCGGCCTCGTCAGTTCTCCATCCTCGATCAAAAACGTTCCATCGCGTGTCATACCAGTAAACAACGTCTTCACCGGATGCACGACATTTGTATAGTGAAATCTCGTCACATAAATTCCCCGTCGCACGCCTCGTATCAGTTCGTCTCGGCTCGCCTCGCCCGCCATCAACATCGTATGCAACGGCAACGGACCCTCGCTATTCGGCGCGGGCAACGCGTGACCAGTATTCGGCTTCCCCTCGCGCTCCGCCGTAAACGAATCGTATACCACCGCGTTCGCCACTCCCCGCTCGATCATCACCACGCGCTGCTTCGGCACCCCCTCGTAATCGAACGCCTGCGGCAATCCCGCCACATCATGCCCGTCGTCATATAACGTCACCATAGGGCTCACCAGCTGCTTGCCGAACTGCCCATTCATAAAACTGCGCTCTTCCTGCACCGCCATCGCCGACAGCCCCATAAAAATGAGATTCTGCAACATATCGGCCACTGCGTATGCATCCAATACCACCGCATACTCGCCCAGGGGAATCTCGATCGGATTGCGACTCCTCACCGCCTTCTCGACCGCCTCGCGCCCCATCTCCTCAAAATCTAGCTTCGCGGCATCCGTCACATCCCTCTGCGTATAACCCGAACCTTGCCCATCCGCCATCACCACCGCGTGACACTCCGCCTCCGTGCGCGGCTCGTACGCGAAAACTCCCAGCGAATTAACCACCGCCATCTCGTGCATCGTGGTCGAAAACGCTCCCGCCGACTCCAATCCCTGCTCCCGCGCTAATCTCACGATTGTCCCCACACATTTCGCCCGCTGCTCCGGCGTATAACCCGCCGTCTGCTCACTGTACCCATCCGCGGGCGTAATCTTCGTCGCTTGCGGCAACGAGTAAAACTCGGGATTCTCCGGCTGCAAACGCGCGATCGCTAGCGCCTGCTCCGTCACCTGTCGCAACGACGCATCATCCAATCGATTCGTGGAGGCCACACCCACCTTCTTGCCCTCCACCGCCCTCACCCTCACCTCGTAATCGCTCTCCGCTATGTTCTGGTGAATATGATTGGTGGCGAAACGCGTCAACGCGCTCTCCGTACGACTGTACACTACCTCGGTCTGCTCCGCCTGCGAGTACTGCAAAATCTTCTCCGTCAGTGCCCGCACACTCTTCTCGTCACTATACATACTTCTACTCTCCTGCTATGACCAGCGTCCAACGCCGACCTGCACATTGCGAAAACGCGCCGGTGCCGCGCCATGCCCTGTACGCATGACCTGCATCGGCTCACCTTTCCCACAATTGGGCGTCCCCCATACCGTCCACTCCTCCGGCCCACACACCGCGTCGCACGAGCCCCAGAACCTCGGAGTAATACCGGTATAGGTCGCGTTCTTATACAACTGCCCCAGCTTGCCTCCCTTGATCTCGTACGCCATCTCCACCCCGAACTGGAAATTCAGCCTCCGATCGTCGATACTCCAACTCTTGTTGATGCTCATATATAATCCATCATCCGTATCGGCGATCAAATCCGCCAGGCTCCCCTTCCCCGGCTCCAGACTGACATTGGTCATGCGAATCATCGGCAAACGGTTCCATCCATCCGCGCGTACACACCCGTTGCTGCTCAAACCAACCAGCGGCGCGGTATCGCGCGACATCAAATACCCCACAAACTCGCCATTTTTCACGATCTCCGACCTCTGCGCCGGTACCCCTTCGTCATCCCACCCGAACGTCCCCAACGCGCCTGCAATCGTGGCATCCATCGTGATATTCACAAAATCAGAACCATAACGATAGCCACTGTTCAACTTGTCCGTGGTCAGAAAACTCTTGCCCACAAAACCCGCCTCGTATCCCAGCACGCGGTCCAACTCGATCGGATGCCCACACGATTCATGGATCTGCAACGCCGTTTGCGGACCATCCAGAATGACCGTCATCACTCCACTCGGACATTGGGCAGCCGTCAACAGCCGCACCGCCTCCTCCGCGATCCTCGCACCATGCTCGGGCAACCTCATCGCCTCGATAAATTCGTATCCCGCCGTGCCTGCTTGCCGGCCAAACGAGTTCGGATACGACCTCGTCTGAATCTCTCCCCCCTCCGCGTCTACCGCGCTTGCAGAAATAGCCGCGCCCGTGTCGTACAACTCCTGCTCGATCTCGCTCCCCTCGGAACTGGTAAAAAATTTGCGCTCACGCGAGTACTCCATCATTCCGCTCGTTAACGCGATCCCCTTCACACTACGCATCGCCTCGTCCGCGTTCAGCAACAACTGCACCTTCTGCTGCAATGGCACCTCGAACGGATCTACCTTCAAAGGCGTGCGATACAATCCCTTCTGCGCCGCCAACGGCGACAACGTCACCGGCGTACCAGGCACCAGCGCGCTCGCCTTTGCGATCTGCACTGCCAGCTTCGCGACCCTCTCCACCTCCTCATCATCCGTACGCGCACTACTGGCGAATCCCCACGCGTTATTCACCAACACCCGTATATTGAATCCACTGCTCGTCGCGCTTGACACACCCTCGACCCGCCCATTCCTCACCTCGATACCCTCGGTCGTACGCTCCATTACGCGTACATCGACATAGCTAGCCCCAAGTTGCTGAGCGACATTAAGCGCCCTCATAGCTAATTCCCGCATACACCCTGTTCTTTCTACAAAACTCTGTAACACACAACAAAAAAAGACAGAAATTACCAACTAAGTGGTGCAGTCGCTCCATACGCACGCAACCCACGTAGCCGCGTCCCCTTGTGGGCGCGCACACGCTTCGCTTGCTCAACTCCTTAACGACTTCTCCACTAAGACGCATCAAGCTGGCACATCTAAAAAGGAACAGGACAAAACCCTCTCACATCTCCACTCCAATGGCACCACGTCGAGCAGAAAATGTCTCGGTCCACTCTCCCATTGTACGAGTTTCTCCATCCCCTGTCTATAGCTCCGACAATCCATCAATAAAAACTCTTTCTAACCGTCACACGTGTGCTATACTATACATAACCTGACATATGTCAATAGAGTAAAAAACTTTCACCGGCAGGTACAGTCATGTTTGGCAAAAAATCAGAAAAGCGGGTAGTATACCACACTACACACATCAGCTCAGATGATCCTCGTGTCCGCTGCATTTGGTTCACTTTGTGGTACAGCTTTATCTCTCTCGTCTTCATTACTACTTTCTTCCTCGTCCTCACGAATGCTCCTTTCAACTTGCTCGGTATCCTCGTCTGCCTCCTCACCTTTACCGCTTACATTCTCAACACAAATCAAATGCGATTCATGTCTCGTATCCATCGTTCTCCCTATTGGCTCTTCATATATATTTTATTCTTCGCACTCTACATCAACTATATCCATCCCTACGTCTCTTTTATCTACAATTTGAATATATTTATTGCCTACGTCTCTATTTATCACCGCTTTTCCCAGTTTCTACCAACATTCAAAAACGACAAACAGTCCTCATCTTGAATTTCCTCTCTTGTCCCACAAAAATATTTGACTTCTCCCCCCAAATTCTGCTACTGTAGGGGTCGGTTCACCGCAACCCACCCACGATTGATCGCCTAATAACATTGTCCGATTTTCTTTCTTTATCTTTACTGTCGGCACGACGCTCTACCAGCCTTGCATATGCGTCATATCGACCCTGTATGCGGCCTACAAATCAATATACTTTAACTGAACACAACACCAACCTGAACCCAAATCACTATGCCAGAAAACACAACTTACACCATCACACCTGACATCGACCACACCCTGGACCTCCCACATGGGCATATCCAGTTTCCTATCTACATGCCCGACGCGACCCTCGGCGTGGTGCGCTCGCTGGATTCCACCGATCTCTCCGCCTGCCACATCGAAGCCCTGGTCATGAATACCTTCCACCTGATGCAAAAACCCGGTAGCTCGACCATCCAGGCCCTCGACGGACTCCACACCATGGCTGCCTGGCCCCATCCCATCGTGACCGATTCCGGCGGCTTCCAGGCCTACTCGCTCATCCAGCAAAACGCGAAATTCGGCTCGATCAACAACGAGGGCATCACGCTCAAACCCGAAGGTTCCGATCGCAAATTCAACCTGACACCCGAAAAAGCGGTGCAACTTCAGATGGCCTACGATTCCGATATCATCATGTGCCTGGACTACTGTACCCACGTCGACGCCCCCGA
>CAZZWK010000025.1:49659-74918 GCA_964657925.1 uncultured Dictyobacter sp. | reverse complement strand
TGAAAAACAACTATTGAGATGTACCGAGAGGAAGTACGATATGTCCAGATCAAGTCAAAGATTGCAAAAAATTGCAGTTCTTTATTACTTATTTCTCGTTGTTCTAGCACTGTTGATAGGAATTGCTGTCTTGCTTGCAATGATATTCATTCTTCATCCACCATTGTTTTCCGTCGAATTTTTCTTTTTTTTCAGTGTAGGCATTTTCTTTATTCTTCTTGCTTTGCTTTTCATCTATGCCTTTGTGTTCATGCGGCGAGCTAACCGATCAACAACGGCCTGGAATTTGGGAGCGTACAGGTTGTAGTATGCAAAATACAAGGAGAAGATACTATGACAATTCGATTCAATCTCATTCAATGGCTTTTGCTGCTACTGACACTCATCGCAGGTCTTTCCATGTTCGGCTCTATTCTTTTTTATCGCTCATTGCTTTACTTTAACCTGTTTGGATCGGGTAGCCTGCTTCTGCTTGGTCTCTTTGGTCTCTATAGCGGCATTATAAGTAGAAGCCAAAATCAGGTATCTACTCCACAAGAGATGTGGTATGGGCCAGAGCTGATATGGCCTGGTCTGGTCCTGCTCATCTTTGGCTCTATTTCCCTGCTCCTTCGGTTCTTTTAACCCAGTGGCAACGCTTCTTCTTTAAAGTAAGAGTAAAACACAAAGAATAGCGGACATGACTTAATTATTGCTATGACTGACAATATGAACAAAGATGCTACAATGCTTGTGAATAGAATGAGAAAGCCTCTCATCTTGAATAATCAATAAAGGAATCAGTCCGATGAACAAGCCTGTTGTGGTAATTGATGCGCCATCGAACCTGGGCCTGCGTCCGCCGCTGCCTGGCGTAGTGCCTGGCGTCTACAAGCTCGCGGGCGCGTTACGCGATCAAAAGCTGCTGCCACGTTTGGCTGCACAGGATGGTGGCGTTGTCGTTCCCCCGCGCTACTCCTCGCATTGGGATGGTAAAACTGTGCGCAATGCCTCTGCCATCGCCACTTATACACGTCGCCTGGCTGATAGAGTACAACGCTATCATGAGTTGGCAATGTTCCCCCTCCTGCTCGGTGGCGATTGCAGTATTCTCCTGGGTCCCATGCTGGCTTTACGGCGCACTGGCCGCTATGGTCTTGTCTTCATCGATGGTCATCTCGACTTTCGTCATCCTGGCAATGCTGAGGCTGTGGGCTCAGCCGCGGGCGAAGATCTTGCCCTTGTCTCCGGACGTGGTACCCCGACACTGACGGACCTGGAGGGGCTACGACCGTTCGTGCACGATAGCGATATCGTCGCACTCGGCTTTCGTCCCGATGATGAATATCTCGCTGAGGCCCAGCATACAACCATGATGCTTGTCGATTCGGCGCAGATTCGGCAACGAGGAAGCATCGAGGTCGCCAATCATGCGATCGATACCTTGCGAGCCCGTCAGGTCGCGGGCTATTGGATTCACCTGGATGCCGATACGCTCGATTCCACGCTGATGCCCGCGGTAGATACCCCCACGCCCGGCGGCTTATCTTTTCTGGAACTCAGCAGTCTGCTCAGTCCATTGCTGCACACAGACCTCGCGGTAGGCCTGGAGATCACTGTGTTCGATCCTGACCTCGATCCCGATGGCTCGTTAGCGCAGCAGTTGGTGGAAATGCTTGTTGCCGCGTTCGATAGTTAATGTATGCAAGTAATGAGTGATAGAGCAAAGCGAGAGGTGATGCTGTTTTGACATCACCTCTCGCTTTTTGGCTGTTATTGATCCTACTTCGTCGTCGTACGCATGAACAGATCGACAACACCCAGCACGGCGGGAATCCACATGCAGGTCAGCAGCAGGAATTTCGCCAGCGTGACCACCGTTGGCTTCTCCAGAATGGAGCGATACAGCCATTTGCCGATCCAGCCGCCGAATGCTACCAGCACAGCGGCGGGCACGGCCAGCAGCATCATCCAGGGCGTGCTATGCCATATCAGAAAGGTGCCAATGCCGAAGCAGAAGCCAGCGATCGCGAGGATACGATCCTCGCGAAAACTCGTGCGTCTCAGCGCGACATAGACCACCGCGACCAGCAACAGCGGAATCGGCACCCACAACGACGGCTCGTGCAGCGCGACCGGTATGATCTGCGTGATATGTTTCACTCCTTTATAATGCAGAAAATAAATCGTGTACAGATCGCGCAGCATAAATGTCAGCGACCACAGCAACGGGGCCAGCAGAAACACACGCGGGCGCGGATCGAATTTGCGCAAGAACATCGTCGCGATGCCCGCAAAGATCGATGCGAACGGAATAAACAACGGGCTGGTCTGTCTCGTCAGTCCGTAGTGCAGGTAAATACGATACATATGCTGCGCTGTCGGCTCCGTCAGCACGATCGGAATCGTCGCCAGCGCGTGCACCAGGTGTGGCGAGTACATCAAATAAAACGGACCAAGTATGGCTGGACACAGAAAAACCAGCACCAGTAGCGCGATCACCAGGCTCGTGATCCAATCGAGTGGGCGATACTTGCGGAAGGCGAGACGCGCGGAAACAAAGCCCAGGATGATCGTCAACCAGCACCAGCCGAGCATGCAGTGCGGCATCGACCATTGTGTCTCGTCGAGACCGTACGCTGTATGCCAGAAATTGTCCAGCACGATCGCGATCGAAAGCGAGATCAGCCCCGTGCCGAGAATGACCAGTGGACCCGGCATCGGCCACTTGATCAGAGGCAGGCGTAGTGGCTGCCCGTACCATTGTCGCAGCGACGGGATAAACGCGATCGTTGCCACCAGGAAGCCACACAGCATGGTCGTGAAGGTAATGAAAAGATGTGGTGGCGTGAGAAACGTATCGAAGAAATGCGTGGCGTGCCAGACGCGGTCCCACAGCTTTCCAATACCAGTCGAGGCGAAGAACAGCACGAACGTGAGCCAGAAGAGACGATAGGCCAGCACCTGGCTTTTCGGATAGTCCCGCGTCTCCCGGATCGCTCCCATTCTGCGTAGTAATTTCCCTCTGGCTACACCCTTGCCTGGTAGTAGCCTGACGGCGTCCATTTCCGCGGTTGGTGTTTTTGATGTATTGTGTTGCATACTCAGTCCCTATCCTTCTCTTACGCTTGGGGCCGAATCCCGTACATGCCCGCATCGGTCCCGCGTAGGCGCGCGTTCTGTGTTCTAATCTCCCGTAGGGCAAGAGATGCACCCCGGCATCTCCGCCCCACATTTGTCCCTGTTTAGAAAGCGGGAAGCCTTTCGTGTTCCCTCCACTAAAGGCTTCCCCAAAAAAAGGTGTGTCGGTGGCCTTGGCGGCCTTTCACCTACCCCCCTTACAATTATTAATCGACACTACAGTATTGGCTGTTTAGCCTGTGGCATCCCGAAAATAGATCGATGCCCCATATCCCTCGTATACCATCAGAAAGTCTGACGGTGGAAACGCAAAACGCCCATTTTTTGTCACCCCCGCCTGATAACTGCCATTATCGGAGATCAGCCAGATACGCGCGTGCGACGAGAGCACGCTCTGAAAATCAGACTCGTTCAGCAATGGATGCGCGCCCGAGGTCGTCTCGACCATCTCGCCGTTTTTCTCGAATAGGAAGAGCGCGCGATCCACCGAGAAGTAGTAATCGACCTGCCCCACATAGTAGAGCACGATGACGGCGGGCGCGACCGTAATCACTACATCCCCCGGTCGCAGGTGCGCCTGCATATAGTTCGAAACGTCGTTATAATCGGCATAGTGCTGCCGGTAGTTCAGGCCCAGCGTGCGACTCACGAACAGGTTGTAGTTGCTGATCGGCAACATCGGCGCGACGAGCACACTGGCAATCACCACGCCCGCGATCGCTGTCGCCAGTACGCGTACCGGTAGCGGAGTGCGTGCCTGCCTGTGTTCGTTGTATTGACCCCCCGCCAGCGTGAAATGCGGTCGAGCGAAGCGCCATGCCGCCTGCAGCACACTCCATACCGCGTAAGCTCCCATCAAGTAGTACATCGGCAGTAGCGGATAGTAGTAGCGATCGGCCTGCATCGTAAAGATGAATATCAGCGTGGCGCTAGAGATGAGCAGGAAAAAGGCGCAGTAGCGCGCGCGTGTATCCTTGCGTACCAACGCCAGCACACAACCCAGTAGCGCCAGCAGCGAATCGACCGCCAGCCACGGCTGCGATGCCACCCATGGCGCGGCCCCATCTTTGATAACCTTTTGTCCAAATAATAACGTCAGATAATACGGCACGTTATCGGCGGAAAGCTGAATCTGCGGTCGCTGACTCTGGTCCGTGCCCAGTACCGGCGGGTGCGACCAGTACACGATCAGCAGTTGTACACTGATAATCGCGATAGCGATGAAGGCCGCGATCCACCAGTGTTTTTGGCGTAGCGCGACCGGAATACCATATGCTCCTCGCCGTGTCCACCACAAAACGGAGAACAGCAGCGCGGGCAGGATAATAAAGTTTTCCTCGTGACTGAAATAAGCCAGCACCAGGCACCCCGCAGCCACATAGACGGGCCGCTTGCGCTCTGGATGCTTGATGGCGTGATAGAATGCCAGCAACACGATGATTACCATCAATTGCGCCTGCTCGTACATCCGCGTCTGCCGCGCCCAGATCAGCGCATAGGGCGAGAACGCCAGCATCGTCGTCCCCAGCCACGCCACCCTACGGTTGAACAGTTTCAGTCCCAGCAGGTACATCATCGGCAAACTGACAAGATACCAGCTGACACTGATCGTACGCGGCACCACGCTGCTGGTCGTGCCCAGCACACTCATGAGCAGCGCCAGAAAGTAGGAGAAAAGTTCGCCTTTGGGATAGATGAAGCCCGAGGGAAAGGCGGGAAAGCCATGCTGCATGATATTCAGCGCCGCGTAGTAGCTGGAAAGCTCGTCCTGCCAGTATGGCTCGTAGCCGATGTTGTAGCACACCATCGGCAGCGCGATCAACATGATCAGCAGCAAGCCCCAGTTTTGTTTCACCCATCGCACAGGCATCCGGTCCGCGCTGTTGTAGAGGCTGGATTTATCCGCCGGTAGGGCAGATTTATCGACCCGTGGCAAACCATGCGTTTGCTCTACGCGGAAGGCTTGTGTCACGCGATAACGGTCCGCGTAGGGCAAACCACGCGTTTGCCCTACGCGGACCTGTTGCTGCAGCCACAACCCGATAATGCTGACCATCACGATGCCGATCAAGACGCAGCCCCAGAAGGGCGTATAAGGAAAGGGCTGGTTGAAGAGCGGCTCGCGCGCGAGCATCAGCAAGAGCAACTCCACGGCCAGCGCGGGCAAGAAAACCAGGCTCGCGCTCTCGAACGCCTGCCGCGTAGAGGCCGCGTAGCGCCTCGTCAGCAGCAACGCCAGCGCGATCCACGCTGCCAGTATGGCGATCGTACTATACAAAATGACCTCGACGACCAGCCCCGGTGGCAACGTGCTGCTGCTCTGCGGCGTATCGCTATTAGCAATATAGTTGGCACGGCTATTGCCAGGTTTGCCCACCAGGATTGGCGCGGACCACGACTGAGTGGCGGCCATGCTCTGTGTCCAGCCATCCACCGGTGTAGTGGCCGCGTGCCAGCCACCAGGCTGCGTGAGCAGCGTATAAGTCACGTTGCCGCTGGTCACCAGTAGATCGATCGACATCGCGTTCTTCAACGTGTCCAAGCCAACCTTGGCCGTGCTGGTTCCCGGTGATTCCACGTGAACCGCGATCGTGTTCTGCCCCGCGTGCAGATAGGGGCTGACAGCATAGGTACCGAGCAACAGGCCATTGCGATATGGCGCCTCCTCACTGTGATCTTCCAGGTAGTTCGCGACATTGCCTTGCGGCACGCTGACCTGCCCATCCCAACGAATATACTGGTGATCGTTGATGAAAACCTCGCTCTTGCCTGTGGCGACCAGGCGTATAAAGGCATCGCTGAAACCCGCGGGCAACGTGATCGTCTGCGTGTAATATCCTTCGGGTCCACTGCCCGCGCTCAGCCAGTACGCGGGCATCGGCTGCTCGTAGACCTGCGGATTCACCTGCTGCGCCGGTGACGCAGGCGGTTGCGCCACCATGCGAGCCGCCTGCCACTGCGTCGTGTCGAATTTCGGCAGCGTCCAGCCGTAGCTATCGACCTGGCCGCGTGGATGCGCCAGCGCTGGTGTGCCGGTCGCGAGCCAACCTGGACCCGAGCCGTAGTAATGCGTCGTCTTGCCCCACACGACTCCGATATTGGCGCGCAACTCCGGCGTTTTTTGATCCACATTGGCGACGCGAATACCGACGGTGTCATCGCCGTTTTGCAGCACTGAAGCGATATCGAACATATAGGTATGAGGGGTGGCGCTCTGCACGAAACTCGCGTTGTTGGCCCCGATATAGACGCCATTGACGTAGATGCTGAAAACCTGGCTGGCCGTGACCGTGATAAAGGCGCTATCGGGCAGCGCACTCATATTCATGCTATAGCGAAAATAAGCAACTGGCTCGTTCGAATCGATTGCCTGTATCCACTGCGCGTTTTGCCAGTCCGGCGCGTAATCCCTGCTCTGCGGCAGCAGAAAATATTGCAGCGCGAACCAGCTTGTCCCCGCGCACACCAGCAGCAAGATCAACCAGGTAAAACTCTGGCGCAGACGCTGACGACTCTTGCCCAAAAAAGCTTTTTTATGTTCTCGTTGTACTGTTATGCCAGGAGCAGAGCGTGTCCTGGTATCCGTCTGTGAAATAAGCATGCTGCCATCCCCTCTTGAATGATCGACCCTCACCTCAATCCCGAAAGCTCTTGCCGCGCCGTGTTATTGCGATAATCCGGGTCGAGCTCCTGCGCTTTGAATAGATCGTCGCGTCCAACAGCCTCGTCACCGAGTTCGATCTTGCTGAGCGCGATATACGTGTAAGCGCTGGACTGCACATCGCTTTGCTGGGTCAGATCCAGCACCGTTTGCATCTGCTGCTCGCTATTGCTATAGTCGTGCAGGTCGTAGAGCGCGCGCCCAATCATATACTGCGCGTAAAGATTGTTTCTATCGATTGCCATCAGCTTATATTGCCATGTGAGCGCCGGTTCATCTTCCGCTAGCAGCCCATTGGGCGCGCCCTGCGTCGGTTTCGTGGATTCCGCCAGCAACTCCAGCGTCTGGCTGCTCTCGTCTAAAAGCCATCCACTATGTGGATAGCTCTGCCAGGCGGAAAGAATCGTTTGATAGGCCGAAAGCAGGTCGTTGCGCTGCTGATAGGACGACGACAGATACGCCTGGCTGTCCACGCCGTTTTGCTGTGGATTCAGAAAATAGTCTGCTTGCCCACGTTCCAGATGATAGGCGGTGAGATCATCGAGTTCTGGATTGAGCACGACCGCGCGATCCAGCCAGCCTAAAGCCGTAGCATAATTGCCCTTGGAGAGCAAGTGTTCCGCCTCGTAGTTGCAGGCCAGCGCGGCAGGCGCGCGCCCGAAAAGCAATAGACCGATCAGTAGCAACCCCAACACGATCCCGCTACGCTTGCGACTCCATCTTCTCCCACGTGTTGCGTTGCCGCTGATCGCTGAGGACGAGAACGGAGCATACAGACGCTGCCAGCTCTTTCCGGCGAACAGCAGCAGCAGGCAACTCAAGAACGGTAAGAAAAAGCCCGTCCCAACCAGATCGACCAGCAGGGATAGCCGACCCGTCAAATCCAATGGATGAAAGGTCGCGAGCTGTAGCGGCACCAGTTGCGGCGGCGTGCTATACCCGAAGTGTGCCTTGATCAGTAGCAGTTGCATCTCGTTGCGTGTCAGCACAGCGATACTACCCATATCGGCGAAGAGATATTGGAAGACGAAAATGGCGGGCGGCAGTAAGCACAACATACCCGCGATAGCATAGTGTACGCCGATGGGAAGCTCGCGTGTGAGCGGAAGAGGCAGGTTGTTGTACCTCCCATAGCAGCGTTTCCACACACGGAACACTAAAAAAAAAGCGTAGCAGGCGCATAAGGTGCACAGCACACCATAATTGCCTATAGCCGTTTGTACCTGCCAGCCTAGATCGATCGGCAGCAGCCAGGCGATAGTATTGCGTCCAGTGGGGTCCGTAATCCAGGGCAATAGGGTCGCGATCAACAGCATACTACCCGCCAGCAGCGGTGCCGCCAGTAGATAGAGCACACGACCGGGATGCAGCACACGCAACTGTTCTGACACAGTCATCTCTCATCCTCTACCTTCGTTGCGTTAGTGCGTACCGCTGGTCACATTGACCTGCTGACCGTCGTGCAACTTGTCCAGTGGCAGCAGCACGATCTGCTCCCCCGGCGTCAGGCCGCTATCGACAAAGTATGAATTCTGCGTCTGCCCCACGATATGGACGCGTTGCGTCGTGGCGTGCCCATCATGGATCATGAACACGGACGAGTCGCGGTCAGGATTGAGCACCGCCAGTCGCGGCACGACAAACGCGCTTTGTTGCGCCTGCAAGCTTACGAAGGCGCTCATACCGGGTAGAATCATCTGCTGATTGTTGTTGATCGTGACCCACACGCCGAAGGTATCGGTCTGTGGATCGGCCTGTGGGATGATCGACGAGACGGTACCAGTCACATTGACATTGGGCAGCGCGGACGGCGTGACGTGCGCGGACTCGCCGAGTTTGACTTGCCCCAGATTGGTCAAAGGAATTTTCGCGCGTACCGTCACTGTGGACTGGTCCATGATGGTGATCAGCGTCGAGTTCGCGGCGAATGTCTGGCCGGAGTTCACATTGACCACCGTGACCACCCCGCTGATCGGTGTGACCAGCGTACCGTTATGCAGTGTAGAGGAGGATGTCTGGGCCAGTAGTGCGTTATACCTGTTCTGCGCCACCTGATATGCCTGCTGCGCCGCCGCCACAGTGACCGGATTGTACGGTGTCGCGTTCGAAACCGAGTTCAGATACGCCTGCGACGCCTGCACATCTTTCGATGCCTGCGTGAGTTGCGCGTTCAAACTAGTGGGGTCCAGCTTGATCAACGACTGATTGGCGTTCACATGATCGCCTGCGTTAACCAGCACGCTGAGCACGCGCTCCGAGATCGGGTACGAGATATTGAGCTGCTGCCTGGGATAAACAATACCTCCGCCGCCAATATCTTCACTGACACTCTGTTTCTGTCCCACCCCGAACGCCGTCACAGGTTGCACCGCGAAGAAGATAGACCAGAGCGTAAAACCGACGACACCCAGCAGTACCATGCCCGCAAGCATCGCGCCGAGCACCTTGACTCTTCTGGGATACCTGCGTAACCTGCGCACTGCGACCTGGACCTTATCCGCTGGAAGATGCTGCTTCGTGGCATAGGCTTGTGCAGGCACATGCTCTGTCGGTGTGGCAATAATACGTTGCTTGCGTGTCGGCGCGGCCATTTCCGTGCTTTCTGTATTGTTAGCTGTATGCTTCGCCGTCGCCTGTTCAGGTTGTTGCGCATAGGGATGCAGCACTGATGATCGCTTTTGCTCATCCATTTTTATCGTTATAACTCCTTCTCATAGCGCTCTTATTTATCGTTATTGCTCATCGTTTCAAAAAACATATATGCTCTTGATTCATCACATCACATAATGTACGAACCTGATTACTTCCTCTCTGAATCCCTGACCGTAGGTAGATGCGAGCAGACATTCCGGGGGATATGTCGCATCGTTGGGATTCAGAATAAGGATGTCTATCGCGTCCGCACCTGCACCCACGGCCTCGCCAGCGATCATCTCGATTTCTTATTGAACTCGCGTTATCGCGTCTGTGCCCCTGCTTGCAGCGATACACTCGCGGGTACCGCTACCTTTTTCCTCTCATCCATCAGCAGATAGATGGCCCCACCGATAATCCCGCACAGCAAAACCTGTATATCCATCAGTAACGCGAGCAAGAGCGACGTCGCGACGGGCACATGGACGGTCGAGAAAATATACACGAACGCGCTTTCGCGTAGACCGAAGCCATTGATAGAGATCGGCAAAAAGGCGATCAGAGAAACAAAGGGAATGGCGACCAGATAGAACGTGAAGGGGATCGTGACATGCAAAACTTGCGCGTATTCATAGTAGTTGAGTGCCGCTCCGATATGAAAAAGCACTCCGAACAGGATCGCCGCCCCGATCGAGCGCGGCTGGCGCACGCTTTTATGCACCGTCTGACCGATGTTGATGATCGTGATGAACAGCTTTTTATGCGCCCATCTTTTCGCGAGTCGCCCTGGCAGAACGCTGACACCGATATACACAGCGAGCAAAGCGAGGCACATCGCGATACATGAGAGCACGAAGGCGATGATCAGTTTGCGCGAGAAATTGCCCGGCCACAGCATGAGTGCCACGCTTGAGACCAGCATCATACCGATAAAACCGGTGACACGACTCATAATCACCGCGCTCGCCGAGCCTGCCGTGTTCTGCCCATCGCGTCCGACGTAGTACGCCTTGACCACGTCTCCACCCATTCCCGAGGGTAGAAAATGGTTGAACGCGATGCCCACAAGGTAAAGATTGACCAGGCGGCGCAGGTCGATGTGCACATGCTCGGCGTCGAGCAGACTCTGCCACTGGTATGAACTGATAATAATACCGAACATGCCAATGATAAGCCCGATCAGCAGACCACCAATATCCAGGTGATGTATCTGGTGAATGAACGCGGACCACGAGATCGAACGCACCAGGAAGAAAAACAGCACGACGGTACAGCCCATGCGTAGCCCAAATTTGAGCCAGCGGTTCATCCTCTTCTTCGGTGCCTCTTCTAGCACAGGCTCAGCGTTCCGGTCGCTACCACTGCCTGCCATGTTTCCATTGAGAAGATTGATTTTTTTGAGTGTTGATCTACCCATAACTTTTTGCCCCATATACTGTAGGGACCCGATTTATCGCGTCCGTGGTCTCGCTTTAAGCCGCCTGCGCCGTCTGGTAAAGCTCGCGTGCGAACTCAAACTCTCTGGCTAGCCCTTCCAACAGCAATACTTTTGGTGCGTAGCCGAGTAACTGCTGAGCCCGTGTCGTGTCGGCGAACGTATGGCGCACGTCGCCATGTTGTTTTTCGCCATAGTTGATAGCGATCCTGTTCTGACAAACCTCCTCAAGCATCTGCACTACGTCACGAATAGTCACACGTGAGCCACCCGCGATATTCATCACCTGCCCCACCGCGATCGGCGAGGTGGCCGCGAGAATATTGGCCTCGACGATATCGGAGATATAGGTAAAATCGCGTGTTTGCAGGCCATCGTCGAAGACGTTGATCGCCTCGTGCCCCAGAATCGATTTGCAGAAGCGATGGAAGGCCATATCCGGCCTCTGCCTCGGACCATAAACCGTGAAATAGCGTAGCGAGACGGTGGGAACACCGAAGTTATGGTGATAGAGGCTGCACAGATGTTCCGCCGCTAGCTTTGTGACTCCATAAGGTGAATAGGGGTGCAGCGGCGACTCCTCCAGCACGGGGAAGACCCTGGCATCACCATAGACTGAAGAAGAGGAGGCATAGACCACGCGTTTGACACTGCTTGTATGGCGTACCGTCTCCAACAATCTCTGTGTAGCCAGCACATTGCACTCGGTGTAGCGCATAAACTCCTGTCCCCAGCTTGAACGTACACCCGCTTGAGCGGCCTGATGAAAGACCCAGTCAACGCCATCGAGCAAAGCCGCCAACGGTAGATCGACTAAGTTGCCCTCGATAAACGAAAAGCTGCGCCAGCTACGCGCTTCCTCCAGATTGCGTTCTTTGAGCCTTCTATCATAGTAGTCGATAAACGCATCAATCCCACACACCTCGTGTCCGTCCGCGAGGAGGCGTTCCGCGAGATGAGAGCCCACGAAGCCCGCGACCCCGGTAACTAAACAGCGCATACTCAATCTCCTTGGACGCGATAATGACTATTCAAAAATAAAATCGGGTATCTCCACCACCTGTAGGGGTCGGTTTACCACAACCCACCCGCGATTTATCGCCTTAACGTTATCCGACTTTATCTTCATCTTCATTATCGGGTCTCTATACGGGCGCATGAATGCAGCCCCTACGCTACAGATGCCAATAAATCAGTGTGAAACTCTCTTTGTACTTCCATGCTTTTCTTCAGGAAAACTTGCCAGCTATAGTGTTCTTCTGCAAACAATCGCCCATTTTCCCCGATTGCTTTAGCCCGTTGTGGATCACTCAATAAAGCGAGCGCCCCCTGGGCTAAGCCATCCGCCGTCGGCTCGACGAGCAGAGCGGTTTGTGGCGAAAGCACCTGCGTCTGCGAGTAGATATTGGTGGCAAGGGTAGGTTTTCCCGAGTGCAGATAGGTGTAGAGCTTCAATGGTGTGTTCGTGCCCTTACTGCGTGGGCTCAGCAAGATGTCGGCCAGCGCCATATAGCCGGGCATCTCCGCTAGTGGACGTTGCCCGACGAAGCGCACAGCCTCCGCAATATGCAGTTGTTGCGCGAGCGCTTGCCAGCGATTGACCTGTTCGGTTTTCCCCCCGACCAGTACATATTGAGCGCTGGGAAATTGCGCATGCACGGCTGGAATACTATGCAGCAGCAGGTCGATACCCTGATAGCTTTCGAGCGTGCCAGTATAGAGTAGGACAGGACCTCCGTCTAAATGGAGCTGTTGTCGTAGGCGCGCGACATCATTGGGCGTCGGCGCGGCCAGGTTCTCGTCGACAGCGGAGTTCTCGATCATATAGATCGGTGTGCGTTTCGTCATGCGCCTGGCAGATATTTCGATATCGGGGCAGATAGCGATGATCGCGTCCGCATGGCGCACAATCAGTTTTTGTACCACCTCAACCAGCCAGATCAGCACAGGATTCTCGGTGAACTCCGAGCTTACCACCTGCTGCGCCAGGTCCGAGTGCATATAGTAAAGATGTTTGCAGCCGAAGATGATGCCCAGTACAACGCCAATGATGCCCGCCTCCTCGTGGGTATGAATGCTTTGGTAGCGCGTCGCGCACAGCCGCCAGAGCGCGACCAAGAAAACCAGCATATCGAGCGGAATCTTCGCCAGTGAAGGCCCAACCTTCACCTGCTGAATAAAAGGTACCGCCGGAATACGGAAAATTCTGAGACCGGGAAGATCGACCGGTTTCCCGATGTGATAGGTAACCAGATCGATCTCGTGGCCCATACTGATCAAGGCGCGTATATGATGGTAGATGGCAAACGGAGCCCCTCGCTCTTCAAGAAACGGTTGGGGCGCGATCATCAGTATCTTCATGCTCTCCACTTTCTCAGTCCGCGTAGGGCAAACCATGTGTTTGCCACGCGTTTGCCTATGCGCTCACATATCAACGCGAAATTAATGCGCGCCCGGACCCGCCATCTCCGTCATCTTGCCGTTCCTCGATGGCTCTTGCGCATGCCGCGTACGCATCGCTCTCAACTGCTTTTGCTCAGGCGTGACGACCAGTTCCGCCAGCGATTGCATCACTGGTACCTCCTGTCGTGTAATGTAGGTCGGTTTGTCCTGCGCCTCATGATAGGTGCGCATCAACAGTTCCGCGATGAGACCGAACATGATGCTGATCAGCCCGAAGGAGGTCAATGACAAGGCGATAGGTAACAAAGGCTGATGGGGATGCTTGTGCGGAGCACGCGGCATGAAGATGTGGCGCGCACCCGCGTAGATCGAAGTCGTGAGCGCGAGACCGATCGCGGACAAACCAGGAATACCGAACGCGTACATCGGCTTCACAGCGAATTGGCCCAGGAATTGCAGCGTGATCAAGTCCAAAATCACACGCACAACACGCGATATACCATATTTCGACTTGCCATAAATGCGCGCGTGATGCTGCACTTCGATCTCTGTAATGCGTGCGCCCGCTCGCGCCGCGTAGGCCGGAATGAAGCGATGCATCTCGCCATAGAGCCGCACATGACGCAACACTTCGTAACGATACGCCTTCAAGGTGCAACCATAATCGTGCAAGTGAACGCCCGTAACCCTGGAAATAAGTCGGTTCGCTAGCAGCGAGGGCAGCTTACGGCTCAACTGCGCATCCTGCCGCTTCTTCCGCCAGCCGCTGACGACATCGTATCCTTCGGAAATCTTGTCGAGCAGGTTGGGGATATCGACCGGATCATTTTGCAGGTCGCCATCCATAAAGATCAGAATCTCGCCCTTGCTCTGCTCCACGCCCGCGGCCATCGCCGCCGTCTGCCCAAAGTTGCGGCGAAAGTTGATCACATGCGTTGTGGCGTCATCACCAGCCACACGCGTAAGTACATTGGCAGTGCTGTCCGTGCTGCCATCGTTGATATAGATAATTTCGTAGCTGAACTCTTGCTGCATTAAGACGTTCTGAAGGCGCTTGTGGAGCAAAGGTATGTTCTCTTCTTCATTAAAGACTGGCACAATGACGGAGAGATACTTCGACCGAATATGATTGTTTGTATTCACAATTGACTCCTTTATGCATGCTTACCTGCGGTAATAATGAATTACCATTGTGCTGGTCGTGCTTACCGGACATAGAAAAGAACGCCGACCGGTTTCGACTAGCCCTCTTAACGACTCAATCGTCACCGTTGCCACTATACTTTAGATATGCTGTTAGCCCCTTGCAATTTTGCCACGCGCCATTTATAGTGGAAGAGAGTTTTCATATATCCTAAAAGACCTCTTGCACCCATGCGCCTATTTCATAAGCAATAAGCAAGAGATCGTTATCTCATATCCAGCCAGATCCGCGTAGGGCAAACCATGCGTTTGCCCTACGCGGACGAAGCTTACCCAAAAAGTAGTACTTTAATGTAAGTATAAGGACCACTGCTAATGTTATATAAAAGAAGGGATGCCACCATCAACTCCGCAATAGCACCCGGTGCGTCCGCAAACATGCCCGAGAATTTCTTTGCGTATCAACAACGCTGGATGAAGAAATTACTCTCCTGGGCGCTCGGCAGTATAGCCGTGGGTGCCCTCTGTCAGCTCTTTCGTTCGCCCTTCTGGAAACAGTTCGGCATCCAGGCCATCGCCTGGGGCACCATCGATGCAGCCCTTGCCCTGTTGAGCATACGCAGCGCTGCTCGCAAGGACGATCGCTATCGTCAGGAAGAGCTACGCGCCGAAGATGTGCAAAAAGAGGCACATGGACTCTATCGCCTGTTGCTACTCAACACCTTCCTGGATATGGGATATTGCGCGCTAGCGCTGTGGCTTTGGCAACGTTTTCATGCTCGCGTGGACCGCAAAGGACTGGCCGTTGGCATCCTGTTACAAGGCTTATGGCTGCTTCTCTTCGATGGCTGGTTCACTATAGATATCAGAAAACGCTGGCTGAAACACTAAATAACATCTCTGATCTCTTATCCCCTCTGCCTTGTCATGTCATTCCTTACTATCCCTATGTCCATCCTATCTCTTGATAGACTCTCCTCGTCCACATATTGACGCTCGCCTCTCTACTGGGTACACTTACTTGAGAGAAAAATAGCCAGCAAAACGAGGGAAAATGTGCCATGAGGTCGCCCAATTCCAGGCTGTTGCGTATGGAAAAAAAAGAGAAAGAGCCGAAACTGACCACGCCTTTGACGGCGGCTCAACGCTTCGCCTCCGCGGTATGGGGTCCTCTTCTGGGTCTTATCGTCAATCTGATTCTGGTGGTGGTCAAATTCATCGCGGGCATCGCTTCCGGCTCAGTGGCCCTGGTGGCTGATGCAGGTCATTCCGGTGCTGATGTCTTCAACAACATTCTCGTGTTGGCCTCGCTATTTTACGCACGACGCGGCTCGGATGAGGATCATCCCTACGGACATGACCGCGCCGAAGTGCTATCAGCAATGGCTTCCGCGTTCATCCTGTTGGGCGCGGGCCTGTACTTTGCATGGGATTCCATTCAGAAGTTGATACAGGGCATACCGGAACCTACCCTGCTCGCCCTGTGGGTAGCCATCGGTACCCTGGTGGTAAAGGTCGTTGTCGCCTGGGTGGAGTGGCGCGTCGGCCAAAGGGTCAATTCACCCGCCATCCAGGCGGATGCACGCGATAATCTGGCAGACGTGCTCAGTTCTCTAGCTGTCGTGGGCGGCGTCATCGGCGCGCATCTCGGCCAACCAAGGCTAGATGGACTCGGCGGCCTGATCATCGCTGCGCTCATTCTCTGGAATGCCTGGAGCATTGGCTGGCGCGCCAGCGCCGAACTGCTGGACCGCAACCTGGACAGTACAGTCCTCGAACAGGTGCGCATCCAGGCCCGCCACGTGCAGGGGGTACGTGTCAACGCCGTCACCGGACGCAGACACGGCAGCGATGTACTCGTAGAATTAAGTATCGCGGTAGATCCACACCTCTCGATCGAGCGCGGCGTGGAACTGGCGGAAGAAGTACGCCAGCAAGTCTACTCTCATGTCCCCAATATCGGTGATGTCGTGGTCGAACTCAATACCGACCATATCGCGCGCCTGCGCCGCCAACTCCGCTAAAGCGAGAAGGTCCGCGTAGGGCAAACCACGCGTTTGCCTGTGTATTCCTCGCAGTCGCCTACTATCTGCCCCCTCCCTGCTATCGCTCACACACTACTCATAATCAACAGGCCAAAAATCCGTAATCGCAGCCTCCCAACCTGGAAAAAGGTCGGGAATAGTCAGAACATCATTGCCTTGTAGTACCGTCTTCTGCATCACCACCTGCCCCTCATCATCCTCTGCCACTGTTCCCGTGCCACGATAGATCATTACTCGCTTCTTATTTGGATCGATGAGGATACCAACTTGTACCCCCTGTCGCAAGAAAAGCGCGATTTTCTCCTCCAACTCTTGAATGCGATCACTGCTAGTTTTAATCTCGACAACTAATTCGGGCACGACAGATATGTATGTGCAGGGGACGCGTTTCATTCTTGTACGTGATACAAACGAAACACGTGGTGAGAGCAGGTCTCCGTTAGGGAGTTGAAATCCTACCCTTGCGCTCATAACTGTTCCCAGGTTATGATCATAAACCCAATTGGCTAAAAGATAGCAAACCCGTGCTCCCACAATGCCAGAAACGGCATCCGAGGGATTTGCCATTATGAGTTTGCCTGCTCTCAACTCAATTTGATTTTCGGGATAGAGCCTTTGTAAGTTCTCGACATCTTGCACACTCATAGACATAGCTGCGGCCTTTCTCGTGCACAAAAACTTTTTCTTCATGTTTCGCAACTGCTATTCAATACACAGTATAACTGCCAGCATCCCTTTGTTCAACAACCTCCCCGCGATTGAACCTGAGCGCAATCACGACATATAATAGACTATCCTCTATCTATCTTTGCAAGGAGTAACGCATGACTGTAGTTTCCTCTATCGATTGGCAGCAGACGGGTCAGGAAGTCGTCGAGCATCTGTGCAAACTGTTGCAACTTGATACGCGCAATCCACCCGGCAACGAGGTGCGTGCGGCCAAATATTTGCGCGAGGTGCTGGCACAAGAGGGCATCACCGGTGAAATTGTAGGACCGAGCCCCGACCGTGGGTCGCTTGTAGTACGCCTGCGAGGCGACGGTTCCGCGCCCCCTCTTCTATTAATGTCGCACACCGACGTGGTCGCGGTCGAACCCGAACGCTGGACACATGGACCTTTCTCCGGAGATGTGGCCGATGGCTACATCTATGGACGCGGTGCGCTGGACATGAAAAACATGGTCGCCATGGAACTGATGGTCATGCTACTCCTGAAACGCAACAACGTGCCATTGAAACGCGACGTGATCTTCATGGCCTCAGCCGATGAAGAGACCGGCGGCCAGCAGGGCGCCGGTTGGGTCGCGCACCATCGACCGGAACTGATTCGCGCCGAATACGCGCTCAGCGAAGGCGGCGGCGAAGGCCTGGAAATCCTGGGCAAACGTTACTACACGGTCGAGGCGGCGGAAAAGGGCACGGCCCGCTTCCTGCTGCGCACAAAAGGGCGTCCAGGCCATGGCTCGGTCCCCATCCGCGAGAACGCCGTACTCAAACTAGTCAATATTTTGAACCGGCTCGATACGCAACGCACCCCCGCCCATTTTACACGTACCTTTAGAGCCTATATCGAGGCCATCGCCAGCACACAACCGCAAGAGATCGCGCGCGCTTTCCTCGCCCTCTTAGATGATGAGGCCAGCGTCGACGCCGCCATCGATGCTTTGCCGGTCCAGGAATCAATGCAGGACGATCTGCATGCCATGGTGCGCAATACCACCGCGCCAACTGTCTTGCGCGCGGGCTCGCAGGGCAACGTCATCCCCTCGGAGGCTGAAGCGATCGTCGATTCACGTCGCCTGCCTGGTTTTACCCTGGCGCAACTGGAGTCCGAGATGCGCGCCATCTTCGGAGACGAACCAGAGTTGGAATTCCTGAATCCGGACGATCCGCTGGAATTCGATCCCCACTCACCATTGCTCGACCTGATACGCGAAGTAGTCCATGAACACGACAGTAGCGCCACGATTTTGCCCTCTTTAGTGACCGGTGGTACCGATGCAGGCCATGTGGTTCCCCTCGGCACCCGTGTCTATGGCTTTGAACCCGTGCTATACGAGCCGGAGGGAGATGGCGGTAGTCGCGTGCACGGACACGACGAGCGCATCACCATCAACGCCCTGCAATGGGGTCTGCACGTCCTCTACGATGTCGTCTCCCGCTTCGTAACACAGGCATGATGCTAATTCCTTCCACGAAGTGAGCAAATGTACAGTTGACAGACACAAACAGAGCTCTCTTACGCGAGAAAAAGCTTTTTACAGGAGTTCTTTAATATGCATACAGAGGTTACAGGTAAAGTTGTCTTGATTACCGGCGCTTCAAGTGGGATTGGGCTGGCAACGGCTCGTCTTTTTGCCCAGAAGGGAGCAAAGCTGGCCCTGGCTGCCCGCTCGACTGAACAGTTAGAACGGCTCGCTTCAGAACTGCCGGAAGCCATTGCGGTCCCAACTGATATGCGTGATGAGGCTGCCGTACGGCGTATGGTGGCCCAAACGCAGGAGCATTATAAGCGCATCGATGTTTTGATCAACAATGCCGGGCAAGGGTTGACAATACCAATCGAGCAGGTAAGTATAGATATATATCGCTCCGTCCTCGAATTAAATGTCGTCAGCGTCGTTGTGGCAATGCAAGCAGTTATCCCAATTATGCGGGCGCAGGGAGGAGGTGTGATCGTCAATATCAGTTCCGGCACCTCGAAGATACCACCAGAGAGATACGGGGTAAGCCCTGTCGGGCTCTACGCTTCCACCAAGTACGCACTCAATGCTATCACGCTCATAAGCCGTCAGCAGCTTGCCACGGATAACATTTCCCTCGGACTGGTCTATCCTGGAATAACCGCGACCAACTTCTACGACAATCTCGCCGAGGGTCACGTGTCCACTAATGCCAATGCGACAGCGGTCGAAAGTTCTGAGACCGTCGCCGAAAAGATTCTTGAGGCGGTAGAAACTCGCGCGGCGGAAGTCTATACAGATAACATGAAAAAAGCGCTTTCCATCTCATAAAGAGAGAAGTATGGATGTACATCCATACTTCTTGTTTAGGCTAGCAAAACTCTACCAGAATGCTTAAGAAGTTCAGTGAAAGTATCCAGCATTCGATTAGAAGGGTGAATACTTCGCCCTTTGTCTTCTGAGATGCATATAGGATCGCTTGGTACTATCAATGTCAGAGCATTGCTTGTTGTAACATACTTGCCCATCTCATCTAAAAATAGGTAGGATAGAAACAACCTCTCGTTCTGACATTTTATTGTCGTATTGCTAGCATGCTTAGTGATCTCTTTCAAACTTGCAGACCTATCAAACGAGGCCAATCTGCCGTGTCTGTAGCGCGGCATCCCAGAAGGCAGCGATTTCGATGATTCGGTCGCCATCCCATTTGACGGTTTGAACAAACTCGACATCAAACGCTTTTCCTGTCGGGGTGACCACAGTGCCATCTGGAAGGACCATCTCTCCGGTGAAGGTTCCTGTAACGTTGGTAATAACGGTAATCCAGTCACCACTTCCAAACTGAATTGGGTATGATGGGTCGATGTGCACATGTACATCGGGGAAGATGGTTACCATCTGACTCATTGCTGCGGCGTGCGCTTCCCGCCCGTAGAGCGGCTCTGCGTTTCCTGTGACGTATGCAATCATATCTGGATGGTGGACCGCGTCCATGCCTGCGAAATCGTGGGCGTTGAAGGCCTCGTCGCCCTTCTTCATGAGGGCGAGCAGGTGTGCAGTCCGGTTGGTGTTGAGTGTGGAGATGTCCATAATGGTTCCTTTTCTGATCATTTTTTCGCTTCTTACATTGAGCGAGGGCATTCATCTGACGAGATGCTTCTCTTTTTTAATCATCTTTTCAAGATTTCGCTGGAATTTTTCAGCGTTACGGCTGGTTCTCCGCGATAGAACAAGTATGTATCATAACTGCTGTTTGGACAAGTACGCAGTTTTTTGTGGTATACTTACAAAAATGTAACTATTGGAGAATCAGCAGGAGAAAGCGATGGCAAAGCAGCAGCACTGGTGTGCTATAGAGATGCTCACAGGTGCGATTGGAGGCAAGTATAAGGCAGTGATCCTGTATCATCTGATGCATGGAACGAAACGCTTCAATGAACTGGGACGACTCATCCCAGATGCTTCTCAGCGGATGCTCACGCAACATCTGAGAGAGCTTGAACATGATGGCCTCGTTCATCGAGAGGTCTATAAAGAGGTGCCTCCACGCGTTGAGTACTCTTTGACGGAACTTGGTCATACCTTGGAGTCTTTATTGGAAGATATGCAAGAATGGGCAGAGCAGCATATGGTGAATGAGGAAGTAGGTCGCACACAAGAGTCTCACAAATTGAACGCGGTTTCCTAGCAAATAGGATCGCTTGCTGCCAAGTGATATGACGAGAAGATGCCAGAGCGGAAAATTGTCCTGTTAGCCTGCCCATTCTATTAAATATCCAGTAAAATAGATGCAGACAGGTTGTGAAAATCACCGCTAGCTTTGCCGTAGTAAAAGTAACTACGATATTTTGGACAGCCAGGGGATACGTTATGCAGGGCAATCTCGAAACGCTTGTAGGTCGAACACTGGGCATGTGCACATTAGAAAAGTTGATTGGGCATGGTGGGATGGGCGCGGTTTATCTGGCGCGTCAGGAGCGCCCATCGCGCCGCGTTGCGGTAAAGGTGTTGATACCTGGTATCAGCGCGCGCGATAATACCGTCTACCAGAGTTTCCTGGCTCGTTTCCGTCGTGAGGCCGATGTGATTGCCAAGCTTGAACACATCAACATTATTCCTATCTACGAGTATGGCGAACAGGATGGCATCGCCTATCTGGTCATGCCCTACCTGGCGGGTGGTAGCCTGGACGATGTGTTGCGCAAGCAGGGTTCGCTCACCCCACTCGCGACTCTGACCTACCTCGATCAAGCAGCCTCCGCGTTAGACTATGCCCATGGGCAGGGTGTGGTGCATCGCGACCTCAAGCCCGCCAACTTCTTATTGCACGCCGACGGTCGTTTAATGCTGGGCGATTTCGGTATCGCGCGTATCCTGGAGGAGAGCACACTGGGCGCGACGTTGACCGCGACCGGCGTAATGGTGGGCACACCCGAATATATGGCGCCGGAGATGGCGAGCGGAGAACTGATCGATGCGCGCGCGGACATCTACGAGTTGGGTATTGTCCTGTTCAAGATGCTCAGTGGACATGTGCCGTTCTCCGGTGGCACGCCGCTTTCGGTCGCGGTAAAACATTTGCAAGAGCCACTGCCCTCGTTGCATCAGCAGAAGCCGGATCTGCCGATTGAGGTGGACGAGGTCGTGCAACGCGCGACTGCCAAGAATCGCAGCGAGCGCTATGCTTCCGCGCGCGAACTGGTGCAGGCATTGTACGCGGCGCTCAACAGCATTATTCGTGCACAAGTTCCAGTGCGCGACCAGTTGGAACAGCAGGAAAATGTCGCCACTGTGGTAACGCCTCTACCTCTACTAGCTTCGCATACGACCAACGAACCTTCTCATACGCCATCCATTCCCTCACCGTATAGGGGACATACAGGCGATCCGACGACCGCCTGGTCTCCAGCATCAAGCGATGGTGTACGTGTACCAGCTCCGTCACCTGACAACTATACGCCAGCACCTGCGATGGCGAGACCCTTGATGGAAAGACCAAAACGACGTGGGCGTTTTGGTTTATGGGCAGTATTGATCGCGTTGCTGCTCGTGCTGCTCGTTGGAGCAGGCATATTCGCGACCACGACTAGCAGTAGAAACGGTCAGCAACCGGTGCACACCACTCCGCGCGCATCCAATACCCCGCCGAACCATACCGCGCAGGCTACCGCGGGCAGCACACCCACCGTTCCTCCATCGACTCCGACGGCGAGTGCTCAGTTGCCCGCTTCAACACCTTTGTACTCGACCGCTCTCCCCGGAGCTATCTGTGATACGTCCGGCGGCCAGTGGACGCCGTATAATGGGGTGACCTACACCTGTTCAAGCACGCAGACGCAGATCCAAAACACGTCGCAAACGCAGAATTTGCAGGGACTTTTTTTGACTGCTCTCCCCAATGGAAATTATCCCGACAACTACATTGTCGCGGCACAATTTCAGCAGGATGCCAGCTCCAACGGGGATTTCGGCCTGTATTTTCGCAACCAGCCAGGAGACCAGCAAGGTGCCTACACGTTACTGATCCAGCATGATGGTTCATGGGCTATCTACGTCTATGATAATGTGAGTGGCGCACCGAGCATGTTGGCGCAGGGGACATTCAGCGCCGATCTACATGCCAGCCTGAAACTGGCTGTCGCTGTCGCTGGCTCGCAGATCAGCGTCTATTGCAATGGTCAACTTTTGCAATCGATTACAGATACCACGTATAGTGTGGGAACGGTGGGCATTGCGGTCAGCCGCGGTGCGACCGTCGGCGTGCAGAGCTTTTCTTTGTCCACACTAAAATAGGAGGCCAGTGGAGAGTCAAATAGGAGAAAAAGGGCGAACCACGTCTGGTTCGCCCCAGCATTATTTTCAAGCGAGAACGTAGCGACCTTTTACAGGAATAGCCTCGCGCTCCATCGCGCACTCGAAGCAGAGCGGCAAAACGACTATTTCACCGTTTTGCTCGACATGGCAAGAACGAACTGGCTCGGAGGTCCAACCGCAAGACGCACAACGATGACGCGCATGCGAATTTTTAAGTGCATTTGATTTGTAAAGACCTACAATAACACAGATCAAGGAAATCAGGAAGCAGAAGACGATAGTCAATGGCATCGAGTTACCTCCTTTGAGCTCCAGTAAAACTCACTACATAACTCTATTCTTTTTCCGCCGCCCAAAAGTGGAAGTTTTTAGCATTTTTTTGCCAGAAGAATCGCGCCGTCTCTCCTAAAAGTATTTTCGAATAGAATTTGCCTGCCGTCTGTGAAATAACATGTTGCGTGAAAGTGAAGCCACTCACATTGATAGACGTTGCTTGAGCAGAGTTGTAAAACGTGAAGTATATGATAACGAAGAAGATTGAGAGGACACACTTGGACATTCAACACTTGCCGAAAGTCGAACTGCATCTCCATCTCGATAACTCTTTGAGCTACGACGTGGTCCATGCCATCGACCCGTCCATAACGCGCGAGCTGTACCTGCGCGATTTCGTGGGTCCGGCCAGATTCGCCGACCTGGCCGATTTTCTCACTAGAGCACCACGACAAATCGCTTTGATGCAGACGCCTCAGCATCTACGTCTCGTCGTGTTGGACGTATTCGAGCAGTTGAAGCGTGATAACGTCATCTATGCTGAGATGCGCTTCGCTCCATTGCTGCATACCGAGCGCGGACTCTCACCCGCGGAGGTCGTTTCGGTCGTGAATGCCGCGGTCGATGAGGGCCGCGCGCAGACTGGCATTGAGGTCAGAGTAATACTCTGCACATTGCGGCATTTCTCAGCCGAGCAGAGCATGCAAACGGTCCAACTGGTGGAGCGTTTCAACGATAGCAATGTGGTGGCGTTGGACATCGCGGGCAGCGAGGCCGACTATCCCCTCGATCCCCATATCGCGGCCTTCCAGTATGCTGAAGAACATAATATCGCGCGTACCGCGCACGCAGGTGAGGCCAGTGGCGCGCCAAGTGTGTGGCAAACCCTCGCTCGCTTGCACCCGACACGCATCGGCCACGGCGTTCGCAGTATCGAGGATGCCGCATTGCTAGACGAACTGCGCACCAGGCACATTCACCTGGAAGTGTGTCCTGGCTCGAATATACAGACAAATATGTACACGACTTACGCGGACCACCCTATCGATCGCCTCTACCGAGCAGGCGTCTCACTGAACGTGAACACGGATACGCGCACCATCACGCCGATAACCCTGGATCAAGAGTACGCGCAACTGGTGCGTGTATTCGGTTGGGACGAGGCGCATTTTTTTCGCTGCAACCTGTATGCCATCCAGGCCGCCTTCATTCCCGCACAGGTGAAACAGATGCTGCTAAAAAAGCTGCGCGCCGGTTTCGGCATGTCCGCGTAATGACCTTATCGACCTTCATCCGCTATCAACGCTTGCTAGTTGATGGAGCACGATACCTTGAGTGGAAGGAAAAACTATGAAACAACATTTACTGATTGATGCCGACGACACCCTGTGGGAAAATAACATCTATTTTGAGCAGGCGACGCACGACTTCATCACATTTCTAGACCATTCGCAGCTTTCAGAAACACAGGTGCAGGTGGTGATTGACGAGGCCGAGCGGATGGCGCAGGGATATGGCTCGGCCAGTTTCACGCGTAGCCTGATTACCGTCTATCGACAACTGGCGGAAAAGGAGATTCGCGACGAGGATATCGAGCGTGTGCAACGCTTTGGAGAACAGATTCGCGTCCATCCCATAGAGTTGCTGGCGGGCGTGAGAGAGACGTTAGCATATCTCTTCCCCCGCCACACTCTGTTGCTGCTGACGAAAGGTGATGCGGAAGAGCAGGAGTTCAAAGTCGAGCGCTCGGGCATCAAGGACTTTTTTCAGCAGGTGATCGTTGTGGATGAGAAAAATATTACTACCTATCAGCGTTTGCGAGACGAGCTCGCTCTTGATAGCAGCAATAGCTGGATGATCGGAAACTCGCCTCGTTCGGACATTAATCCCGCGTTGGCCGCGGACTTCAACGCAGTGTTTGTGCCGCATCCCCACACCTGGCATATGGAACACGAAACAGTCACGCGTAGCGGTACAGGACAACTGCTCGTGCTCGAACGGTTCGCGCAGTTGCGCGAACACTTTTAATGGAACAATCAGCAGCATTG
>CAZZWK010000025.1:0-49649 GCA_964657925.1 uncultured Dictyobacter sp. | reverse complement strand
CGTTGGGCGCACGCGTGTGCCCAACGGCAATGCTATAGTCATGCATTTCCAAAAATGAGTGCCGCCACAAACACAAGCGCTCCACTTCCCACTACCTGGATGATCGAAATGAGCCAGCTCGTGCTGAAGTAGCGATGGCGAACCGCCGCGATAATCATCAATTCGAAGGCGATCACGACATAGGCCGTAAGCAAGGCGAAATGCAGGTTCGTAATCAGGAACGGTAGCGTGTGCAGCGCACCTCCGAAAAAGGTCATCAAACCGGTAATGGTGCCACGAATCACCGGACTCCCACGACCGGTCAGTTCTCCATCGTCCGAGAGCCCCTCGGAAAATGCCATGCTGATACCCGCTCCCGTGGCTGACGCGATGCCTACCAGAAAAGCGGTAAAGGGTTTATGCGTCGCGAATGCCGTGGCAAAGATGGGCGCGAGCGTCGAAACCGAACCATCCATCAGCCCGGCGAGCCCTGGTTGGACGACACGCAGCAGAAAACGATGCGAGGCATCATCATCCTGCCCCTTGTTGGTGAGCGCCTGCCACATTTCCGCGAGTTGCTCTTTCGTGGTTGCTGGCGTCTCCGCCAACTCACGTCTTTCTGGTGCCGCCTGTGCCGATCCCTGTTCGAACGCATGGTTTTCTACGCTGCTCGCCTCTTGTGCTTTAGACTGTTCCTCTAACGACATACGTTAGCTCCTTTTATCGTGTGTATTCTTATCGTGTACAATCGTGCAGCGATTGTTTCGCCCGGCAGGACGCGCAACGTCCATAAATGCGCACTTCATATGTGTCGATCTGCATACCAACAGCCTGTGCCGCTTGCTGTAGCGTGCTTTGTGATACTATCACGCCGATAGGCAGATCAAGTATCGCGCCACAATCGCTGCAAATAGCATGATCATGCCGCTCGGTGCGCCCATCGTAGCGCGAGCTTTCATTGCCCTGGTGCAACTCTTTGATATAACTTCGCCCAACCAGATGCCCCAGGATGCGGTAGATACTCGCTAACCCGATGCGCGGACGATTCTGCTTCACCAACTCGTAGATTTCCAGCGCAGTAGGATGCGTGTTGACCGATCGCACTACATCGAGCACTGCCTGAGCGTTGGCATTCAGCGTACCCTTCATACGTATTTGCGCTTTCTTAAGAATAAGAATAATTATCACTTTCTTTTTAGAATAACTGAAAATGCACCCCTTGTCAAGGTACTAATAGGGAAGCTTTTCTTGACAATCTATTTGAATTCACTTATGATTCTTCCATGTATCACATCCATTTCGATTTTATTCTATTGTGTGCTGTGCATTGAAAGGACCCTAAGAGGCTCGACGTTGACCGTTTTATCCTCCCCTCAAGCGCACCACTCGTGAAATAATATCTGGAGGAAGTTATGGCTCAACCTACGGATGCAACTGCGTTACAAAGTCGTGGCAGTTCCTTACCCTCAGAAACCTACGTTCCACAAGTAATGCCCCGTGTCCTCGGCACATTCGATATGACTACGCTCTATATCGTGGTTATTTTTTTCATCGTGAACGCTGTTACCGCAGCCTCGGGTGATGACGCCGCTTTTACCTATTTGTTGCTCGGTGCCATCGCTTTTTACATTCCTTGCGTGATTGCCGCCACTCAACTCGGTCACATGTTCCCACATGAAGGTTCATTGTATAACTGGACGCATAAAGCGATGGGCGGCTATTGGAGTTTTTTCTGCGGTTTCTGCGGTTGGTTGCCTGGCATACTGGTAATGGCCGCGGGCGCCGATATCGTCGTCACCCTCATCCAGGGTTTGAATAGCAACTGGTTGACCCAACCCTGGCAGCAAGGCGTCGCGATTACCATTATTTTGCTCTTTAGCACGGTGCTTTCCCTGCAACGTACCCATGTCGTACAGCTCGTGGTCAACGCGGTCGTTGTACTGATCGGCGTGGCTGTCCTCTTGATCGGATTGTCTGCGGTCGTCTGGTTAACAACCGGTCACGCTTCCGCCACTAATTTCGTGGCCTGGTCGCATTGGAAATTGAACTGGAGCATGACCAGCGGCAACCTTAACCTGTTTGGCCTGATCACACTCGCATATCTGGGGACAGAGGTCCCGCTGACGATGGGTAGCGAGATGCGCGAGCGAAAAATTGTACCGCGACACCTACTCTGGGGAACTGTGCTAGTGCTGATCGGATATTTCATCGCGACTGCATCGCTGTTGATCGTGCAAGGGTCCGCAGTCGGCAGCATTGGCAGCATCTCTCTGGTCAAAAACGTGGATATGACGCTGGGCACCACCCTTGGCAGTGTCGTCGCGATCTGCATGATGAGCTTTTTCATCATTGTACCAGTGGTCTATAACACTGCTTTTTCACGCCTACTGTTCGTTGGTGCCATCGATCGCCGTTTGCCCGCCAGTATGGGTCGGCTCAATCGCAACCGTGTACCAGCCAGAGCAATTCTGCTGCAAACCGTATTTGCTTTGATTTACACGGTCGTCGCCTTTATTATCGTTCCCTATCTGTTCAGTCTCAGTCAGCCCGCCAACCTCGCTGCCGAGGTGTATAACGTCTCTCAGGCTGGCACAACACTGATCTGGGCCATCGCCACTGCGTTCCTGTTTATCAACATTCTTTTGCTCTATCGTCAGGACCCCAAGGGTTTTCGTGCGCAGTGCATCGTGCCATTTCCACTCTTGATGATAAGTGTTGTCGTCGGACCTGCCGCTTGCGCGGTCGCCATCGTGGACAGCTTGCTTTTCCCTTGGATTCCACAAATCAGCAGCAGTCAATGGTGGTACATCGTCGGTGGCCTGACCATCGCCTGCCTGGTGATTGCCAGCATCGGCAGTATCCTGGCTACAGGTGAGGCATCATGGGAAAATTTGAGACAGGGCGAAAGCGTCGTTATCGACTAATCACCTTGTCAAACTTCCCTCACTGACGGGTAATTGAATCTATAAATAGAAAAACTCAAGTAAAAAGTGGAAAGCACCAATACTTTCTCACTTTTTACTTGAGTTTGAAAGAGCGATAGAGGCTATGGCCTCGTCTCCCCCCACCGCAGATACAACATGTTTCATCCTATAAAGCAATAAGCGCTTTTCGACGAAGAAACTCTGCTTGCTTTCGATGAATAGCGATAAACTATAAAAAGCGCTAGAACCCCCCTTTTTTCAGGTTTTTTGCGTCGCGTAACATTTTCATGACATAAATGTTAGTAAATTAGGATAGTTGTATTGACAATCACTGCCAAATCTTTTAAGGTAGGGAGAGAATATTTTTCAAGTAAGGACTTCGATCTCTTTACATTCATTCTTCTTCACCGTCACTCGCCCATTTTTTATTTCTAGTCGTTAGAATAATGTAAATTTATTTGGAAGTGCCGATTCTAAGATTGACCTAATACGGGAAAAAATTGATACACTATCAATTTTTAATATAGGCCATCATAAAGATGTGATGTTTGCATAATTCCAGTGCGGTTACTATAAAAGGGGAAGTAGAATGCAGTGCCCACGTTGTAAGAATCAGGTAGTAACGGTAGAAAGATTTTGCCCTTTCTGCGGCTTCATGTTAAGACAACCATCAACGGTTGTTTCGGATCAGCCTTCTCGTTGGTCTTCAAATCAAGATCTCGGAGCACCATTTATGGACTCTCCGTCTTCTTCTTCATTTATGGATGCACCATCTCCAACACCATTTATGAGTCCATCCACTTCGAATGGCTTTGTCCCTTCCGACAGGCGAGGACAGGAGGCCGCGTCTTCTTTGCAGCCCAGGCATTTTATGCAAGAGTTGAGTACCGCGATTGAGCCAGAACTCATTGCAAAACAAACACCAGTGTCCACGGCGACCAGCTACCACGAACCATCTCCAACCACTGTACAAGCATCTTCGCTGAACCTCTTTTCGCCGGGCGACGTTTTATATGGCAATAGTTACCGCTTGCGTGAGCAGTTGGGATATCAGAATTGGAGTGAGGGCGTTTACGAGATAAACTGGAGCGCCTCAGCTCTGCATACGAAAGAAGTACCGGTGACAATCAGTGAAGTAATGGTGCCTGGCCGTAGCTCATCGACTCAGTCGATCCTGCGCCCCGCGATGCGCACACTCTTCACCGTCAATGAGGATCAGTATGGACCAAAGTTGCTGGATGTATTTCTCGATCGCGGCAGAACATTCTTTGTCTTCGATGTAATCGAAGGGGAAAGCTTGTTAAAACAGGCGCAGCGCACCGGCCCTATGCCAGAAAAAACAGTCATCGATTGTTGTATCGCCATCACAGACATCCTCGAAGGACTCGCGCAACGTTCCCTGGTGCATGGCTTGATCAGTCCTGAACATGTTATCGCCGTCCCTCTCGGCTCATCCATCGCATATCGTCTGACAAATGTCTCGATTATCATCGCCAGTGGTGCCTCTCAATTTATCCGTGGCATGGACCCCGCCTCTCTTTCCGCCTATATGGCTCCAGAGATCGAGCAGGGGGAGATAACCAATACGACCGATATGTACGCGCTTATGGCGACCGCCTATCATCTGGTCACAGGCCGTATGCCAGTCGCTGTTAGTGGCGTTATTCCCAGAGCGCAACAGGTGAATCCAGCCGTCTCCTCCGGCTTCGAGCAAGTGCTCATGCGTGCTCTCCACCCCCAGGTAAATCAACGCTATCAACAGCCCTCCGATCTGCGGCGCGCTCTGCTCGATCTTCTCGCAGGTAACGCCGCAAACGCCTCGTCCAGCGGAGAGTGGATACGTCCAGGTATGCCGCCTATATCCGTAAATGTCCCCCCCCCACCTATGCCTGCGACAAACTCACCCTCAGCTACTTCAGATCTATGGGATCTGTCTTTCCCACAAAGTGTCGCATTGCCTCCTCTGCCAGATCTACACAATCAGCCTCAACAACCACCATCTAACAACAACGGTTCTATGTATAGTTCTGGTCAGCAACAACTATCATTCAACAATAATAGCGCTATGTATAGTTCTGGTCGACAACAACTATCATCCAACAATAATAGTGCCACGTATAACTCTGGTCAACAACCATCCAATAATAGATCCTCTCTGTATGGGCCTGCCCCCATGCAAAGACCCGTACAGCCGCAACCACCGGTTCAGAGAAAACAACCCAGTTTTTTGCAGACCACAAATCCTGTTATGCGCAGTATCTCAGCCCAAAACAATGGTACGCGTACAGCATTCAATCCAGCTGGACAAGCGACCTTCCAATTCATTCCAGCAAATGAAGAGGAAGAGCCGCTGCAAAATCTGTTGCCCAATCCAGAAGAACTTCCGCCAATAACACAGGGGAATGATACCGTGATCGCGTATTCCTGGTTTATTGGTATCCTACTTTGTTTGCTGATTATCACCTTTATTGCGAGGTAGGAAGTTACTATGTTAACACTGTTTTCCAAGCTGCCGATTTTCCGGCGTCTCTTTCTCGCATTTTTACTTGCCGCAATCTTGCCCGCTATCATCATCATCATCATCATCTCGATTAGCGTGAACCTGCTCGCCGCCCATGGTGTCACTGCCTCGCAAACAGATCCACTGCTCATCGGTGCATTGGCCGCTGTGGCTGTTTCAAGTCTGATCGTCATCACCTTCGGCTACATCGTGAACCGCACCATCACACAACCTTTGGATCAACTGGCGAAATTGGCGCGCCGCATCCGCCAGGGGGAGACCAGCGCCCGCTCCGATATCAAGGGCCGCGATGAAATTTACATCGTTTCTTCTTCCATCAATACTATGCTCGATAATATCGTACGCCTCATCCACCAGACGGAGGGGCAGCGCGATTTCTTGCAAGGGCAGGTAGAAAAGCTCGTGAACGAGGTGAGTGGGGTCGCGGACGGAAACTTGCGTATCCGCGCTGAAGTGACCGCCGACACTCTCGGCGTGCTGGCCGATTCGTTCAACTATATGATCGAGGCCTTGAGCGCCCTGGTCGTACGCGTCAAGGGGGCCGCGCAAGAGGTAGAGGTCACGACCACCAATACTTATGAGCAGATGTCACACCTCGTTGCCAACGCGGATATCCAATTGCAGTCCATTGCCACCGCTTCAAATGTGGTCAACGCCATCGCGCAATCAAGCAATCAAGTCTCGGAGCGTACACAGTTGCTGAACGAGGCCGCCAGTAGAGTACGAAACGTTGTGGGCGAGGGTCGTAGCACGGTCTCGCAGACCATCGATGGCATGAATCGTATCAACCAGAATGTACAACAGACCGCCGAGCAGGTACAAATGCTGGGTGAGCGTTCGCGTGAGATAGGCGATATCGTCAATGTAATCGATAGCATTGCCCACCAGACCAATCGCCTGGCTCTGGATGCTGCCATTCAGGCGGCCATGGCTGGTGAGAACGGCAAAGGCTTCGGCACGGTCGCGGAAGACATCCGACGACTCGCGGGCCGTTCAAAAGAACAGGTGAACATGATCGCGCGCATCGTGAAAAGTGTGCGCGACGACATCGACGCCGTTGTCGGCTCCATGCAAGAAACACAAAAAGAAACGTCGTCAGGCACGAACCTGATGCAGGGCACCGGCTCCGGCCTGGAAACTATCTTTTCGTTGATCGAGCAGCAGGCACGTGATATCAGCGTAATTAACCAGATGACCTCAAATTTACTGCAATCCTCCAGTGATGTGACCGAGATCATGAACAATGTCTCCGATGTCACCATGCAGGGTAGCGTAAATATACGTGCAGTCTCCCAGGAGATGGAGAATTTACGACGCTTAGCCAGTCAGTTGCTTGCCTCGGTTGAGGCCTTCAAAGTGCAGGATTCGTATCCACAAACCTTGAGCAGATTTTGAGTATGCCACGAACTCCTCTGAGCCTATACTGACCCCCTATGTATTATGCTCCTTGTATGTTGCGATAGCGATGTACAAGGAGCATCTTTTATGCAAGCGCGAACGATCGAACGACTTCCGACGCTGGAAAATCCAAACGTCACCTATTGGTTGCGTCGTGTAGTAGAGACTGTGCTCGCCGTGGGTGGTCCCCTGGCAATCACCGGTCTTATCGCGGCCTATCATCTTTATCCCCGCATTCCCAATATCTCGATTGTCTATCTCATCCTCATTTTACTTTTAGCAAGTTCCTTTGGTCGCTACTCGTCTGTGCTGGCGTCAATCGTGGCCTTCCTTTCGTTTGACTACTTTCTCGTGCCACCACTCTACACGTTTACGATAGATCGTTGGGAGGAGTGGATCGCGCTGGGCATGTTTCTAGCAACTGCCTTGCTGACCAGCCAGCTCACGGTCGTGATGCGTGAACGCACCGCGCAGGCGCAGATGCGCGAACGCGAACTGCGCATCCTCTATGAGTTGATGCGCTTGATGAATACCCGCGAACAACTGGATGAGCAGCTGGATGATGTCGTTTTAATCACGATACACGTTTTCAATGCATGGGGCGTGCGCGCCTGCGCTATCCTTTTGCCCGATCCCGCTGCGGTTCTGGCTCAACACGCGGGTGCCTCACTCAACGGAGAACCGCTGGTCTTATCACCGGAAGAAGAGGCACTGGCGATTATGGCCTTTCGACAGAAGCATATGGTGGAGCAACGTACCGGTCCGCAACCGCAGGAGCAGGACGAGGAGAGCAAAATCAGTTTCTATCAATCTATGGGACCGGTCGAGCTCCTGCGTTTCATCCCCCTGATGGTTAACGAACAGGTGCAGGGCATCTTCTGCTTCCGCATCGAGCATCCAGCACCCTGGTTTGCCAGTAAAGTACGTATGGACCGTGAGCAAGAACGTGTGCAGACACGCATCACATTTTTCTGGAGCTTTTTAGAGCAGATTACTTCGCTGTTGGAGCGTTCACACCTGCGTTCGGAGATTATGCATCAGCAGCAATCCTGAAGCAGCATATGTGGGAGAAAAAACGTGTCAGGCTTATCGAACTTCTATCGCCGCAGCAAAGTCATCGATCACTACTTCATCGTGCGCTCATTGAGTCACGGTCCCGCCGGTCGCACCTACCTGGCGCTCGACCGCGATACGGGCGCGCAGATCGTCATGAAGTTTCCCAACGACGATGAAATTGGCGGCGCGCAAATCTATCGCCATCATTTGCTTGAGGTCGAGTTGAGTCGCTACCTGCGCCACTCCGCTATCGTCGCACCAGTTAATCCAGACGAGACGCGTAGCACAAACTACCTCGTGCTGGAGTACCTGGATGGTAAAACGCTACGCGAGTTGCTCTCGACCGGCCCACTAGCGACCGCCGCCACACTCGACATCTTTATTCCTCTCTGCGAGGTGTTAGTGTATGTTCATAGCCAGGGCGTGATACACCGCGATATCAAGCCGGAAAATGTTATGCTGCTGACCTCGGGCGGCATTAAATTGATCGACTTTGGCATCGCGGAGATCGAGAAAACGCAGCAACACCCTCGTTTCGGCGCGACTCCCCTGGTGGGCACGCCCGATTATATGTCGCCCGAACGCCTGTTGGGCAGACGGTCAACCCCGCTCGCCGATGTCTATGCCGTGGGCATCATGCTCTACGAGACATTAAGTGGCCGCTTGCCCTTTCGTGAGCAAGAAAGTTCCACCTTGTTCAATCCGCAGGTCTCACTCGATCCACCCGATATTTTGTTGTTCGCGCCCACTGTTCCCGCGCCACTCTCCACGGTCGTTATGCGCAGTATCCGCCGCGATCCCGCCCGGCGCTATCAAAGCATATCCGCTCTGCTCTACGACCTCCAACACCTCGATAGCATCACGCCCCAACCCTACATCGCCGATCCACCCAGGCGTATCGATATCTATTGGCAGGTGCTGCGCGTTGTGCTCATCATCGTCATCATCTGCCTCTTGATCTTCGCCCTCGGATACCTGGCCCAACTTGTGCACAACGCGCGCCCATAGTACACTTACGCCAGCTCGAACGCTCGTTTCACGCACCAGGCGAAAAGATGTACCTGCTATCGGCCACCTCAAACAGAAACACTACTGTCCGCTATTTTCGTTGTAATCGTCCGCCGCCTTCTGCCCGAGGCTGGTAAGCGGCGATTTCGTGACCGCTGTCTCGCTCTCGCGACCGGAATGGCGTTCCTGCCCCTGCTCATCGCTCGTGGGCAACAGGCGTTGTGTGAGGCTCAGCAGGTCCGTACTCAGCCCAGGCAAAAGACCCTGCAAACGGGCGAAAATCTGCGCCTGCACGGCGACGATCAGTTCGGTCGTACCATGTTTCGTGGCCTGCACGATCTGCCGCGCCGCGCGCTGTACGTCAATCGAAAACCCTGGTACCGTGTCCAGCACAGTAAAAAGGCTGTACTCGGTCTTATGTTGATCGCCACGGATAACTGCGTTGACCTGCGAGCCCGCGCGCATCAGCCAGGGCACCACTGTGGTCACAACAACTCCACTCTGCGCCAACTCGGCATGCAGCCCTTCCGAGAAGCCGACCGCCGCGAATTTCGCGCTGGCATAGGGCAAGAGATGTGGAACGCTGACCTTGCCGCCAATCGAGGTGATGTTAACAATGCGCCCGCTTTTCCGCTCCGTCATCTGTGGCAACACCGCCATCGTCATGTTATATGGCCCCCAGAACATGATATCCATCGCTTCCTCGAAATCGTGACGCGTGGTCGTCTGAAGTGGGCCCGCGCTGATCACGCCTGCGTCATTCACCAGCACATCGATGCGACCAAAATGCGCCGTTGCCTGCTCCACACACTGGCGTGTCTGCTCCGCGTCGGAAACGTCGCAAGGGATAGTTAACACCTCGACGTTGAATTCGGACAAATGCATCTTCGCCTGACGCAACTCCTGCTCGTTGCGCGTGCTCAGCACGATCTTCGCCCCTTCGCGCGCGAACTCTTCTGCCAGCGCCAACCCCAGTCCGCGCGAACCGGTAATCAAAACAACCTTGTCATGCAGATCGATCCATTTACGCCTCTGTACTATCTCTCGTGTTATACCAATACCCGCGACCAGCGCGAGGAGTTTCCAATTCTTGCTCAAAAAACTCATCTCTATCACTCCAATCTTTTTCCTGCCACCTTCGCACAACCAATGTCGAAGAGAATGTATCTATTACACGAACGCCAGCCCCTCTTCGTTCCCTTCTGTTCCACTACACGCAACAAATTTGAAGAGCAACTCATACGTGTGGAGAAAGGAGTGAACCGTTATACCAATCTTATCCTTGACAATATCTTGCTAGCATCATATTCTATAAACATTACGTTAACGTTAAAGTAATGTTTGTACGGTAGATTGAACTGAGGAGAGACATATCATGACGATGCAACAGGATTTAGCAAATCGATTGCCCAGTATCCACTGGCCGCCGGACTTCTCGCCCGATCAGGCGCACTACTTCGCGCACAACGATCTCTACATCGCAGCTCCTTGTGAAAAGGTCTGGCAGAAGTTTGTCGCCGTCACGCAATGGCCGCAGTGGTTCGTGCTGTGCAAGAAAGTCGAAATCATCAGCGGCGGCAGCGACGAATTGCAGCAGGGCACCGTGTTCCGCTGGACGAGCAGTGTCGTAGCCGATGCCAGCATTCACGAGTTCATATCCTTCAGCCGCATCGGCTGGTATGGCTATACACCAGGAACCCAGCCCGCCTACTACCACGCCTGGTATTTCGTACCCGAAGGCCAGGGATGTCGCGCGATATACGAAGAAGTTGGCAAAGGAGAGGCTGCCATCAGGTTGCGAGAGAAGGATGAAGGCGGACTGCACCGCTCGCATGATCTTATGCTGGCTAGCTTGCGCTGGGTATCGGAAGGATAAAATCGACATGCACTTTAAAAGTAGAATCCAGACACATCCCATCCCTATAGATACGTCGGTTTATCGCAACGCATTCCGATTCATAGACTGATAGAATATATCCGTATTTTACTTTTAAAGTGCATTATTGGTGCATCCAGCAAATGATCGGGTGACCCCGCGTAGGCGCGATCCCTTGCGGTCGCGCGCCGGAGCTTCCCGTGCTCATACCCTGGCAACTTGATGGATGCACCAATTATCGCGTCCTCATCCTCTAGCGCAAAGCATCGCGAATCGTCAATCCGAAGCGCTCGACGATTGGTCCCAACGTCGCCAGCAGCACGGACCCGATGACGATCGTAACCACGACGTTCGAGAGCACCCACGTAAACCAGCCCGTCAGAAACAGATTGGGTTGATTAATGCCGAACGCGACCAGAATAAAATTGCCGTACAGACCGCCAATAATATTGTTGGGTAGCACCGCGCACAACAGGAAGAAGATGAAGCCTCGCACAGTGTACACATCTTTCCCGATCGGGCTCACACCGAAACGACGCGCCAGTAAACGATACAGCAACATCGGCAGGCCGAGCTGAATAATGTCGGCAGCTCCGAACGGTAGAGCAACTAGCAAAGGAAAGCCGCTCAACAGGCCCGCACCCACAAAGTTCCCCAGATACCCGATCACGAACGCCCAGCCCCCGAACCACAGGGCGAACGCGACCCCGAAACCGATCGCCAGGAAGATGAGACTGACACCCGCCGCGACCGATGGCAAGGTGACGATCGCCAGCCAGGACAGCACGATATACACCGCCGTGGCGACCGCGACCGCCACGATCTGCGTCAAACTGGGCCAGCCAGTAAAGCGCAATGTATACGTAATACGCGTGGATGCGCTTCCTCCACTACCAACACCCGCGATCTCAGGTGGCTCGTCTCTGCGTTCAGCGCTGTTGCCAAAAGACGTGTCATTGTATCCCGCCACTTGATTTGGTTCCCGCTCACCAGATCTCAAAGACTCATCCATAGTTATGATTCCTTTCCATTCCATGAAATAAAAGTATGCGAATAAAGCTATCTACTAAAAAGAACTGCGTGTAAAACCTTTCTGGAGGATACGTGATCGCAACTTGCTCAGTTTCGTCAATACTTCTTGCATCGTCGCAACAGTATCCAAACCTTCGTTAAAACACGACCAGTTGAAATGGCAGCGTTCACGTATCTCGCGCCGTATCTCTTGTTCGTCAATGCTACTTAAACGGCTATTTTCTACCACGATTGTACCATTAACGATGACGGTATCGACAGAGGCACCTCGTTCGCAATAAACCAGATGCAGATAGGGGTCGCGCAAGGGCAAAAAGGCATCCGTCTCCAGGTCGAGCATGACAAGGTCGGCCAGTTGACCAACCTCAATCTTGCCCAGTGTGTCAGGCAACCCCAGCGCATGTGCGCCACCATGGGTCGCGGCATCCAGGATTTGCGTGGCTTGCGGCCATGTCTTATAGTCCGTATCCGGCTGATTATGCATCAGCCCCACTAGCTTGAGCACACTGAACATGTTCTGATTATCGTTGCTGGCCGAGCCATCGCTGCCTAACGCGACCGGAACGCCATGTTGTAACGCGGCTGGAAAGGGGAAACGACCACTGCCCAGCCGCAAATTGCTGACCGGATTATGTACGATGGTGGTTCCCGTCCGCGCGAGGATGTCCAGGTCCCCCTCATCCATCCAGATCGTGTGCGCCAGCGATGTGCCCGTATGCAACAGGTGCATCTCATCCAGATAACGAATGCCGCCTGTGCCCAGCGTCTCGTGAATAACGGCGGCCTGCAATTCTGTTTCGACTGCGTGCAGGTGCATGCCCGTCCCGTACCGTTCGGCCAGCGTCAGACAACTTTCCAACAGGCGAGGACTGCACCAGTGGATGCCGCTGGGACCGACAAAAGCGCGCAAACGCCCATCTTCGCTCCCATCCCAATGAGCAATAAAAGCTTCCAGCGTCTCGACCTGCATCTCGATCGAAGGCCATTGCGCGAAGCGATCGATAAAAGGGTGCTCAGGAAAATCGATACCGTACTTCGGACCCGCCTGTAGAACGAGATCCTGATCCTCGATCGATGGCGCCACCGCCGCGCGTATACCGGCATCTTTATACGCCTGCATCGCCGCATCCAGAAACGGACCATCGACCCCCGCACTCGTCCACAGGTGATCCAACACCCCCGTCGTCCCTGTCTTGAGCATCTCCACCGCGCCCAGCAATGTACTCAGATAGACTAGCCGCGGCGTCCACGTAAACGCATCGGCAAATAGCGGCACCAGCCACAACTCTAACGGCAACGATGGTGAACTGGCCTTCAACAAATTCTCCAGCGAATGCGTGTGCGCATTGATCATCCCTGGCACCAGCAGGTGTCCCTGCCCCGCGATAACACGATCGTCCAGGCGTACCTGCTCATCGAGTGTTCCCGCCGGACCGAGTGCGACAATACTATGATCACGAATGAGCACATCCTGGTCACGCTGAAGATTATCCGCGTGGCCCTCCGCCAGCAAAGCACAGTTGCGAATAAGAATGCCCACCTGTGCCTGCCTGTCTCCCTCCCTCATTCCCACCCCATGCTCGCTGCCCTGTGTCAATGTTTGCATAAAAAAATCTCCACTCTCCCTCTATCCATAAAATACTCTCCCCAACCCCTTCCCCATTTTTACCTGCTTGCTTATCGATCAAGTCACCTGCTGGTACAACTTTTCCGCCCGCTCATAACAATCCTGTGCCTCGCGATGTCTCCCCATCGTGTCCAGCACCGTGCCACGATTCGTCCACGTCTGCGGATCGTTGGGATTGAGATACATCGCCTGTTCATAAGCCATTAGCGCCTCTTTATAGCGTGCCAGCGCGAAGTAAGTATCGCCGAGTGCCAGCCACACAGGCGCATTCTCCCAATTGGCTTCCAACGAGCGATGATAGGACAACAACGCCTCCTCGTAATTGTGCAAGGCAAAAAATTTATCCCCTCGTTTCTCCCAATCCTCGGCCTTGTACGGACCTTCAAGCGTGCTTCCGGATGTCGATGAGCTTCCAGTGTATGCTGCAACCGGTGGCATAACTGGATTTGAATTCATTGGTGGTGGCGTAACTTGCTGTGGCACGTTCACCGCTGGTTGGGGCGTGCGCGGATCGTGCCTGGCGCGCATGGAGAGCGATGGCGATGATGCGGAAAGCGGCGCTGGTGTTACAGGCTGCCTTGAGTAATCATTGTGCGCAACTGGCATGCTAGCGGCGTCTGTGCTACCGGACCGTTTGCCCTGGTTGCCTGTACCTGTAGGTACGAGCAGGGCCGCCAGGTCTTGTACGAAGAGATCGATAGTGGTATAGCGCCGCTCCGGTCTCTGCTGTAACGCCCTCTGCAACACCGGCTGAAGCTCCTCGTACTGCCTCACACCCACCACCTGGCTGAGCATCTGCTGACACAGTACGGCCAACATATACTGATCACTGGCTGGCGTGACCGCGTTCCAATAGGCCCCTACATCATCCGTTTGCGTGCTGGCATGCGCGGCGCCGTAAAGCTCTGGTGCCAGGTAAGGGGAGGGTGGCGGATGCAATCGTGCCAGGCCGAAGTCCGCGATCCAGGCGCGCTCCTGTTGCGCCACCAGAATATTTCCAGGCACCAGCGCGCCATGCACCAGCCCGCGCGCATGGGCCACACTCAACCCACTGCCAATCTGCTGAATCAGGTTGTTGGCTAGCGCGCCCGGCGTGATACCACGGTTATAGAGTGTCTGTTGTGTGCCATGGCTTTGTAGGTACGCGATAAAGTGCAGCAGTGACCCTGGTACGTACTGGCAAAGCGTCAGCAAGTACTGTTGCCCACGTATCGCGGGCTCCGGCGACCAGTTGCTACAACTGAAGATGGAGAGGATAGCGTTCTGGCGGAGCGAGGTCGCCACACGCACCTCTCTCCGTGCTGCTTCCCACAACTGGACAACAGGCATTTCTGGCGCGAAGAGCTTTAGCGCAACCGCCTGCCCAGTGCGCGTATGCACTGTGAGATAAGCGGAACCACTTCTGCCTATCCCCAGCAGTTGTTGTACCTGATAATTGCCGATGATCGCGCCTCGCGTCAGAGCACCACAGATACGACAAACCAGCTCTCCTGCCTGGAGTTGATGGGCGGGATGCCCAAGACAAAACGCTGCTCCATTTGCCTGTGTATCATATGTGGGCTCGTTCATAGTGCCCCTGCTGTGCTCCATCTCTTCAACCTCTCCTGCTTGCCCTCGCGTAACCGGGGGATGATCGTGCGTGGCAAGCGCGCCGCGCACTATGCCTGCATTCATCCCCCATATCTACTCACCCTCAATCGTCGGTCGAGATCCGTTCTAGCTGGTACGCCTGGTATGGGCGCAAGCCAAACGTGTTTTTCCGTTCCGCTACCTGCGAAACAGCCAGCTTTGTCGACGCACTCGCCGCTTCTTTGTCCTGCTGCTCTGCTTGCGTGGAAGCACTACGCGTGTTCGACAACTGCGTCACCTGTCCCAACATGTTGCCCTGCTGCTGTTCGAGCAGGTCGATCTCGCGCACGACCCGATCGAGCACCATGCGTTCGAAATTAGCCTGCGCCTGATCTTTGAAAAGGTGCGAGTGTTGCAACTCTTCCAACGCTTCGCGAATGCGCGCGGTCAGTGTGTGCATGGATGCGAGTGCACTCATCACTCGTCGCCAGTGGTTTTCTTGTAGCCGTTGAATATGCGCCAGCCCAAGATAAACCGAACGCATTTCGGGCGCTCCCTGTGGCATCTGCTGGTTCGCGGGCCATGGTGGTTTGCCCTCGCCTAAACGCTCTACACCTTGCTGCAAAGCACGGCACTCGCGCGCCAGTTGATCGTATTTCGCGCCTCGCTGCGAGAGTGCGCTGATGCGGTCCAACATCAGGTTCAAGCTAATGGCGATCGGCAGCAAAGGACCTGGCGTGGCGGGTGCACGTGCTACAATATCGCCGCGCGCCACCCGCGCGTGCACATCTCGTAGTGACGCGATACCCTCATCGAGTGCCTGCTTCTCCTGCGCCGTACGCGTCGCCTCGTCCGCCTCGCGCCGCGTGACCTGAAGCTCGCGTCGCGAGATGACCAGTTCGCCGCGCATCTGCATTGCCAGCCGGTTGTTCTCAAGCAATGTCAGTGCCTGCCGGATAACGATGATCACCACCAGGATCAACGTTACGACATCCGCCTGGATTAATGTAATACCCCCCTTCGGCGCGACATCGGTCAGCAGAATCGCGCTCGTGCCCAGCACCAGGATGAATGGCGCGATTGTCTGCGCGGTCATACTCAACTGCGTAAACCGGTTGGGCGCGGTCGCGACCGGTATACCCGCGTTCTTGCTGCGCCCCTCGCTCTCTTGCTCGCGTGCTACGCTGCGGGGATACTCGATCGCCGCCAACCCGATCAATGACATACTCAGCGGCCACAGTACGTCCTGAAGTGTGCCAGTATTGAAGCCGGACGACAGCGAGTAGAACGAAAGCAAACTATCGGTGATCGCCAGAAAGAACAGGCCCGCGCATAGCAACATAAAGACCGATTGTTGCGCTCGATTCGCCAGCGGACTGAACATCAGAAACGCGCCGACCGCGACCAGAAACAGGTCGCCCGAGGGAAAGTAGATCGAGAGGAACGCCGCGCCACCGCTGGGTGCCTGTGCCAGGCCCGCGATCTCAGGACTCAACAGGAAAAACCACGAGAGGGCCAGCGCGGTACCGATGACCGCCAGCGCGTCCAGCACCAGTCTTGCCTGCCCAACCGCGGCTTTGTTTCGTCTCGTCAGCAGGATCGTGCCGATCAGAAAGAAAGGATATGAGGCCACAAAGCCGATGTCATAAATGCCAGGAAACGGCACATTGGCACTGTTCATACGAATGTCATAACTGGTCCAGATCGCCTGTCCGCTTGCGTAAAGCGCGATCGCGATGGTGAGCATCGTCCAGGCGAAGAATGTTCGGCGCGCAGCCTGCGCTTCGCTATGCGCGATCGCCATCTCGTTCGCGCTTCTCCTCTGCCCACTCTGTTGAAGCAGGTCGCGTTTCATGCGCGCGGAAACCCAGTAGAGACGAATCGCGATACGAGCGCAAAAAAGCAAACCGATGACCTCACCGAGAAACTGCGCGATATCCGAAGATCCCTTGAGCAGGAAACTTTTCCCCGGCACCTGTCCCGCGATCAGCATCCCAATCAGGAAAAGCGAGAAAAGCGCCGCGAAGCCCAGCACGATCCACGGACCGTAGCGTTCACCCCACGGGTCGCGCGCTAGCGCCTCACCATGAAATAAAGATTCCTGCCGCATTCTGCCCGCGCCCGGCTCGTTTCTTCTACCGTTTTCCCTGCCTGGAATACCACTCATGGGAGGCAAACCAGCCACCGGCCCATTGAAATAATCCGCGAACTGCGCTGTCTCTTTCCTAACATAATCCGCCATAACTGGTCCCTCTAGGCCGATAAATCATGCCTTTATTACTGATATTTCAATAAAAAATACACTACAATCAAAAAAATTTCCGCCACGTTCCCCAGACTCTCTCTCCATCATTGAGAGTATGTATTCGCAGTATAGATTGAATAGCTTGCCACTAACTCCTAGCCCGCTTCCCTTTAAAACGACTACTCTCATCCCGCCCTACCACCCCCTCTAAACACCCTGTAATAACTTGTAACACCCTATAACAATCCGTAGGCGTCGCTTTAGCGCAACGCACCCCGATTTATCGGCTATTCGCCTCCGCTTCGGCTCCCCTACTCGTATCTGAACGCATTTTTTAACGTCATTACGAGTCCCACAAACATTTATAACCTGCTCAAACTAGTAGGAACACCATTTATAGGCCCACATGCAATTTATTGCCCGCCCTCGGCATATCCGGTAATTCCTGCTCTTGAAAATAGCCTGCCTCGGCATATTTTTAATACAAGAAAAGCACAATAAATAGAAAATCTTATACAAAAAAACTTGTCAGCAAAGAAAGTCTTATACTATAACAAAAAGATTATGTAAGAAGTGGGCGCGAGAAAAGACATTTTTTCATTCTTCCCTTTCGTTTTCCCATGCCTCATTGACGTACATCGAATGGATCTGTATAGTGTAACTTATCGAGGGCGGAAGGGACGTGAAGGGAAAAAGGCGAAAACAGCTAGCAACGAATGTAAAGAGAAAAAAAACGCATGGATGAAAAGCCAGGCACCAATGCCGGTGGTGCCCGCAGAGATGCATTTTATAGCGTGCAGGCGCTTGCCGATGCCGTTCGCAACAACGTCTCGCAAGTGATTGTCGGTAAAGCGGATGTCATAGATCTTCTGCTGGTGGCCTTGCTCAGCGATGGGCATGTGCTGGTAGAAGACGTGCCGGGCATCGGTAAGACGGTCTTGACCAAAGCGCTGGCTCGCTCGCTGAGCGCGACCTTTCAACGCGTGCAGGGCACACCCGACCTGTTGCCGACCGATGTCACCGGCGTCAGTTATTTCGATCCGCGCAAAGGCGAGTTTATTTTTCGCGCGGGCCCCATCTTCGCGCAGGTCTTGCTGGTGGACGAGATCAATCGTGCCACACCGCGCACCCAATCCGCGCTCCTGGAGGCCATGGCCGAGCGACAGGTGACGGTGGAACGCGAAACCATGCCCCTCCCTCGCCCCTATCTCGTACTGGCAACCCAGAATCCCATTGAATTAGAGGGAACCTTCCCTCTGCCCGAAGCACAGCTCGATCGCTTCCTCTTGCGTGTCAATATGGGTTATCCGACGCAGCAGGAGGAAAAGGCCATGTTGCACCGCTTCAAAAGCGTGGAACCACTCGATAGCCTGCAACCGGTCGTCTCGGCCCAGCAGATCGTCTCGTTGCAGGCTACCGTACGCCGGGTGCGCTGGCATCCCGACGTAGAGGACTACTTGCTCGCCATCGTGCGCGCCACCCGCAGCCACGAAACCGTACAATTGGGCGTGAGCCCCCGTGGCATGCTCGCCTTCTACCGTGCCTGCGCGGCCTTCGCCGCCATCCACGGACGCGACTATGTGCAGCCCGACGACGTGAAACACCTGGCACCCGCCGTGTTGATGCATCGGCTTATCATGCGTACCCGCACCCGCTCATTCGGCAGCAGCGCCCAGACCGTGTTAACCGAAATCGTAAATTCCATCCCCGTCCCCGTTGAGAGGATCAGCAGACCCCAGGAGTAGTCCCGATGCGCAGGATCAGATCGCCCGAATTAGATTTTTCCCTCATGAAAAGAAGACAAAAGTTCAAATCCGACGAAATCTTGCTCGGTCGTCGTCCCTGGTACCTGCTGGCTATCGTGCTTTTCATCATTAGCGCCATCGCTCGCCAGCCTATTGTCTTTCTCTTCGCGCTCTGCACTCTGGTCATCGGCCTCATACCCGAAATCTGGTATCGCCTCGCCCTGCGTAGCCTCCTGCTGAGCCAGCACGTCAGCCACGCCCGTGCTTTCTACGGCGATAACGTGACACTCTCGATCTCGGTTGAAAATCAGAAATTCTTGCCCCTGCCCTGGCTGGAGATCAACGACGAGGTCTCATCCGATCTCCTGGTGCTCAATGGCAAGATCGAGCCGACCTATAAGCCCAAACGCAGCACGCTCGTAAACGCGTTCTCGCTGTGGTCCTTCCAGCGTGTCACCCGCCGCTATACTCTGCGCCCCAAAGCTCGCGGCGTCTACACCTTCGGACCCGCGCTCGTCCGCACCTGCGACCCCTTCGGCTGGCTCGTCCGCGAGGAACAGATCAGCGCCCCCACGTCCTTGCTGGTCTATCCCCCCATCATTCCGCTCGAAAACTTCGGCCTCGCCCCCCACCAGCCCTTCGGCGATCACACCATGCCCCGCCACCTGTTCGAAGATCCCCTGCGCATGGTCGGCATCCGTGATTATCTCGTCGGCGACGATCCACGCCGCATCCATTGGAAGGCCACCGCGCGCGCTGGAGAGTTGCGTAGCAAGATCTATGAGCCCAACAGCCAGCATCACGTGCTGTTCTTCCTGGAAATCAATACTTATAAAGAATCCTGGATGGGCATCGATCCAGACATCCAGGAGCTGACCATTTCCGCCTCCGCCTCCCTGACCCAGTGGGCCCTCGATGAGGGCTATACTGTCTCACTCGTCGCCAATAGCCTGCTCACGAACCTTTTGGGTACCGGCATGGAGCGCACTCCCCCTCCTATCAATCCTGCCCCCTCCTCGCAACTGGTCGCTGCGTCCACGCAATCCTTCATCAATCAAGTCAAGATTCCCTTCGCGCGCGATGATGACCAGTGGGAGCGCATCCTGTCCGCCCTCGCCCGCCTCGTTCCCTACTTCGGTTCGCCCATGCATAAATTGATCGATAATGAGCATAATAACCTGCCCTTCGGCACGGTGGTCGTGCTCGTTAGCCCAGGTGCGGTTCTCGCCGCAGAAACCGTCGAAAGTCTGCTCGCCCTGCGCGTTCGCGGTGCCTCGGTCCATCTCGCCCTCACCGGTGAGGGCGACGAGAAGGTGACAACCTACGATCTTCCCGTACACTACCTGGGCGGAAAGGAGACCTGGCATGAGTTTATCGCCTCTACCAACAGGTCCAGTGCAGCCGCGCAGCAGTGAGATTCGACCCGCCTCGACCGCGGTCGAACGCTTCCTGCTCCCGCTCACCGTCAGCCTCATGGAGGTCCAACCCCTCAGCCTTCTCGTGGCTCTGCTAACCTTTCTTTTCACCGGTCGCCTGCATAGTGTGGCCCTCAACCCCATCTTCTTGCTCGCCCTGACCCTCTTCCTGCTCGCCTGGGCCATGCTCGTGGAATACTTCGTTCACACACGTAACGTACAACACAACACCCGCCTGAACCTCGTCACCCTCTGCTATTCGCTGAGCTGGCTGATCGCGTTGGCCGCAACCGCTTACCTCTGGCTGCCCGCTCTGCTGATCGGCACCATCTCACCACTGCTCTTCATCTCGGTAGCGCTGGTCACCTGGCTCTGGCGGCGCGCTATCTCCTATGCACGCGGCGGCTTCGACTACTCTTCCCTCGCCACCACCTTCAAAACAGGCTTCGGCATCCTGCTCTTCATCCTCTTGCTCTCCCTGATCACTCCCCTTGGCACGCGCTTCCTGCCCGAACTGGCGCTTTTTACCCCGCTTTTTTTCCTGTTCGGCCTGCTCTCCCTCTCACTCGCTCGCCTGGTCGCTATTCGCCGCGAGCACCGTGCCAGTGACGCGCAGTCCGATCCCGTTCGCCCCTGGTTGATCGCCCTGCTCGCGCTCACCGCTGCCGTTAGTGTGCTCATCATCCTCATCGAAACCATTTTCTCGTTCTCCTCGTTCGAGTTCCTCCTCTCCGCCCTTGCCCCGGTCTGGAACATTCTGAACACGATCATCGACTGGCTGCTCTACTTCCTGATCCTCATCATCGTCTACCCGCTTTTTGCGTTGCTGCAATTTCTTATCCACCTCTCCGGCGGCAATGGCCTCTCGAACTCACAACCCCTCATCTCTCCCACCCGACCACCACATTTCCAGACTGTCACCCACACAAATGACCTGCCCACGCCGGTCCTCGCTGTCAGCCACTGGCTGCTGCTCGTCGTCTTCTTCGCCCTGGTCTTGCTAATCCTCTGGCGCGCTATGGCCCGTCTGCGTTCTGTCTATGCCAACGAACTGGTCGATGAAACACGCGAAAGCCTGGATGCCCGCGCGCTCCTGCAACAGCGTTTTCGTGACTGGTGGAACCGCCGGAGAAATCAAAGGCCCTCGCCCGACCTTGAGCCGCTCGATCCCACTTCCGCGCGTGCCCAATATCGCCGTTTTCTCCAGCAGATCGCTATGTTGGACAGCAACAAAGCGAAACGACCTCATGAGACGCCCGAAGAATATGAGCTGCGCCTGTGCACATTTCTAGAGCAGGCACCGCAGCCTCACGAGCAAAAAGGCCAGGCTATCTTCCTCATCCACGAATTAACTCGTGCTTATACACAGGAGCGCTATGGTTCAAGAAGTATGAGCGATCAACAGCGCACATCTTTGCCCGCATGGGTAGACTATCTGCTGGTGCAATTGACGGGTAGGACAACAATACCACCATCACGTCATGAATAAAAACGACGAAAAGTCTTTTCCCCTGGTAGAAATTATCCAGAACTGGCAAGACTTTACCTTTTATGTTATAGTTTGTAATAAGGAAAAGAGATGGCGATGGAGTTCGCCAAGCCACGTTAGTATGGCTGAACTGCAATATGCTGCTGATGACTCCTGATAGTGCTAATGAAGGCACAGTCAGGAGCTTTTTCGTGCCTTTTTATAAAGAGCAAAAGGAGCCTGGATGAATTGTTATCGTTGTCTTGTCGGCTCAGAAAATCGTGTCTGCGCCGCCGTCGCGGTTTGCCAGCGTTGTGGTAGCGGCATGTGCGCGCGACATCTCATGACGCTCACCAGACCGGCAACTACGGGTATGAACGCTGCCATGACCCCCAGCCTTGTCTGTTCACACTGTTTTCAAGCGCTATTTCCCGCCGCGCAAGCGCGCAAGCATGAGCGAACGCGTAAAAGCGGATCATGGATCGAGCGTCTATCAAGGAGAGGAAAGCAACACGATAACGCTGAGCAGGCTCTCCCTGCGCCAGCGGAGGCGGTAGAATTAATCGAGCGCTTTTTAAGGCAGCAAAAGACCTGATAGCACCATTACTCTTCTGCTGACTTATTCGATACGTCGTGACTTTTTCTTAACCATCAAGATATAGCCAGTCTCAAGAATTGAGGAAATCTCGATGCCGAACGCGCGCGTCTTGAGCCGTGTCCGCGAGAGCACATTGCGCACCGGTCGCATCTCTTGATCCCATACACCTGCATCCTGCGCCTCCAGCAGACGTTTGCGCGACCGCGCGACCGCTGTCTCGTTTGTGCGACCGGTGTTGAAGCTGGCAAGCAACACTTCATAGGGACTGTAGTAGGGATACGCCTCCAGCAACGGCAGCAGTACAGATATTTCGCTCGTCGTAAACTGTTGTTCCCCCAGCATCACCGGCTGATTGTCAACACAGGAAAGATGGGAAAGCGTGCCGAGTAGCGTGTTCAGAGCGAGGGTGTGGTCCGTGGGCAAAAGACCTTGCAGCGAAAAGTGGAGAATATCGCTTTGTTCGTCCTCTTGACCGGTAACTGGTAGCTTGACTTTACGCAAGGAAGAAACCTTTTGCATTGCGTGCTCCTTGTCTGGCTGGCTTCTGTACGGTAAACAAAACAGACCTAAGTCGTCGGATAAGGATACAATATTTACCCGGCACCTCCGATTCCTCTACCCTTAAAAAAACTCTTCCAGCAGCTATTTTTGCGTATTTCGCCCCATGAATTTTTACTGGTCCTGGCTGTACCGCATACACTGCATAACAGCGCTACCACTTGCCTATGCTAAAAGAGATCAACCTATAGAGTAGAGCACGAAACGTGCATCACAATGGTACGGTTTTCCTTTCAACAACTACCATTGACCGCCCCCTCCACGCGTAGGGCAAACCACGCGTTTGCCCTTGCCACTTCTGCCCAAAATAAAATAAACTGCTTCCTATAGTAGTAGAATACACGATAGATCAATAAAAATCAATGCTTCTTCCTCCTGTCGCAGCGCAATTCATTATTCACCGATTGTCCCTATCTTCCTCTTACAACAGGCATAATCTTCTGGTATAATCGCTGTCAGAATAGGAAGGAAAGGTGAAATAAGTGAATCACCGTGAGTAGGGTAGCCTGATTCAGTAAATTCGTTTTTTAAATAAATATTCATAGTCTCCTCATTGTATCTAGGTATATTCAAGGTGTACGTCATTCGTATTTTTCTTGAAAAGACACGGGTATTTACGCTATATTTGTTGTGCTAAAAGCGCAGCGATCAACAAAAGCTCATTGTTTTTCTCTATTTACCAATCATAGGTTATAGCATGTCAGATCGACGCAGTTTCGATATATTTGATTATTACAACGTGCAAAAAATACTCGTCAAGAGAGAAATCAGCACAACCTATCTAGCAAACGCCAAAGAACAAACCGAGAGTCAAACCGTCATTAAAGTGTTTGATCGGGCTCGCCTTCCTACCCCTCAAGACAATGAAACATCCAGGGCGTATGTCAAAACGCTCCTGTCATTGCAACATCGGTCGATTGTGCCTCTGTTTGACATTGTCTTTATGAAGACATATCTCTACAGTATCAGAGCCTATCTTGCTCACGATTCGCTCGATCAGCGTTTACAGGCTTTGCCCTCAAAACGCTTTACCTGGGAGGAAGCACTTGATATCATTCTCCCAATTGGACGGGCCCTTAGCTATGCGCACAATGAAGCGATTACGCATGGCAACATAAAACCGGAAAATGTTCTCTTTAACCAGCATGATGAAGCCATGCTAGCTGATTTTAGTCTCGCACCAGTGATTCACCTCAGCAACTTTGCCTCCTCATCCGACCTTCACACCGCTCACTACATGGCCCCTGAACAGTTTATGGGACGCATGAATCACCTTAGCGATCAATATGCGCTGGCTTGTCTAGCCTATACATTGATCGCGGGCCACCCTCCTTTCGAGGCGCAAAATATTACCTCGCTCTGGAATCAACATGCGAACGAAAATCCTGTGCCTCTCTCGACACTGTTCCCCCAACTACCGGGGTCTCTTGCGCATGCAATTATGAAAGCGCTGGCAAAAAAACCAGATCAGCGCTATCACGATATGTCTGCGTTCTTGCTCGCGCTTGAGTCCGGCACAGATGCGCTCTCTGCTCGGATCGAATTCTCTCAAAATTCGCTGTACAACCCTTATCGTGTCGACATCAAAACGCCGCTCTTGCCTGAACCCATCGCTCAGAAAAATACAAGTATGCAGATAGATGCTACCGCTCTTCCGCCAGCAGTTCCTCCGCCAGCGTTCCTGTCTAAAGAGCGCAGCATCGCTGCTTCAGATCCTCCACACCTCGATCCATATAATGAAACCATGACCATGTTCTCAGCAGGAGAGCTAGCTTCGGCGGGCGTGTCTGCCGATCGCCAGATTCACCCGTTAGCCAATTCGATCGCGCCTCTGGGCGATATGCACTTGCCATCAACACCAAAAACCGGCAAATACCTTGATACCGATACCTCTTTATTCGTTCATTCATCTCAAAAACGCACGAACCAACTTTTGTTCTGGGCGGCGTTTCTGCTCTTGTTAACGCTGTTCGCCTCCAGTTGCGTGGCTCTCGTCTTCAACCAACCTGTATCCAAATACATCGCTCTTCATGCACGATCAAATCCTGTAAAGAATCACACCACGCCCCCGAATGTTCAAATTACCAGCACTCCTCATGCGTTGCAAACACCGCAAAGCTCAAAAAAGGCGAACACCCCCACATCCTCACCATTTTCAGCGGTCACCCCCACGTCAAGCGCGGTGCCTTCACCTCAACCTCAACCTTCATCTGCGTCTTTGCCTCCTGCGCAGGCCACCAGCCCTTCTTCTATACCTGAAAATCCGTGGCGGGGGAGTGGTGGCTATGGCTCAGGGCCATATCGCCCACCCTTCTTTTTCCCACGTTTTCGGCGTTAGCAGTTCTCCCCATTGATTTTTATCCACATTTTTTACCGTGAAGAATTTACCACCAAAAATGTGTAAGCGCCGGGTCATATGAAAAATGTCACCCTCTACATCTCTTTTCACCCACTCCAGGCATCCCTCCCTCGCAAACAATGCTCTTTTTATAATCTATATCGATATTCATGAGAGAATTTTCAGAAACGCCTGCGTATATCTTTATGAGGAGTATGGTATACTTTTTTTATTACCCAGACCTCCAAGAATTCTTGGACCTTTGTAAAACTTGCTCAATGGTGAGCTTGCGTCCTTTATCGTACAACACTTGCATGCCTGGGCTTTCTTGTAGCACATAGGAACGTTAGTCGAACACATATGTTTTCCTTTGGACTACTATTTCTTTCGCAACTGAAGGGGGGAACTGTGAACATCGGTGTTCTGGACGACAATCCTGGCATTCTGCAACTTCTAGATACGACTCTCAAGCTCGATGGGCATCACGTCTTCACCTATACGAGTAGTACCAGCATGCTCACGGCACTCGCAGACAGCCAATCCCAGCATCTCGCACCACCATACGATCTGGCGATCCTTGACATCCTCCTCCCTGGTACACAGAACGGGATCGAGGTTTTTTCCACCATCCGTAAAAACTATCCCACCTGGCAGATGCCAGTCATCATCATTACCGCCGTAAGCGGCCCAACCCTCGACCAGTATCGCCAGATTCTGCCCGATGATGTCCCTATTTTACGGAAACCTTTCACGCCTCGCTCGCTGCGCCAACTTATTCTTAAAGTGACGCAAGACTCGTAAAATGACTCAGGAGCACATGTCAGGTGATATATTCCGTTCTGATTCCGCCAGCAATCAAGATTTGAACAGTCCATTTCCGATCAAGCTATTGGTTATCGATATCGATGGCACGCTGCTCGATCCTGACCGACAAATCACGCCACGCGTGCGCGCGGCTATTCACGCTGCCCAACAACACGGGGTCGTGGTCTCGCTCGCCACAGGCAGACGTTATTGCGTCGCATCCACCATCGCCGACGACCTCGCTATCCCGCTCCCTCTGCTCGTCTACGATGGGGCCGTTGTGCTCAACCATCCCTCCGGCGAACTCGTTTTTGCCGAGCGCTTGCCCGCGTCCATCGCTCAGCATGTGCTCGATATCCTGGTAAATCACCACATCCAACCCCTCATCCATCATTTTTTCGCCGCCGCCACCACCACCGAGGAAATCTGGACCGGCCCCGCCACTTTTGACACCTCATGGGTGCGGGAGCAACTGACCCGTTTCCCTGAGCAAGTCCGCCGCTACCCGTACGACGTATGTTGTGCAGGACGACCCGACCCCGTACGCGTGCTGGCCTATGCTCCGGCATCTCTACTCACATCCCTCCTGCCCCTGCTTTCCATCCTCCCCTGCTCCTGGAATATTACTACCAGCCATCTGCAAGATAGCGCCGTGCTCTCCGTCATGAACCAGCATTGCTCTAAAGCTTCGGGCCTCACCGCCCTCGCTCGTGCCCTCGACATTCCCCTACAACACGCCATGGCGATCGGAGACGACAACAACGATCTCGAAATGCTACAGTGTGTCGGCTGGAGCGTCGCCATGGCACAATCTACCCCCACTATAAAGTCTATTGCCCACGTCATCACCGCCAGCAACTCCGAAGATGGCGTCGCCCTTGCCATCGAACGCTACATCCTGCCCACATAACTCTCCGAACCGGTCGGCGTAGGGCAAAGCATGCCTTTGCCCCACGCCGACCATGATACACAAAATAAATTATAAAACTCCATCATTGGCCTGTAACCCTCGTGTCAAAAAACCTAAAAAACAACAACCCCTCAAAACCTGTTATCATTGTATAAAGTACAGCTTTCGAAAGGGAAAAATAATGACAAGGAACGTAGCAATCCTTATTTTCGATGCCGTTGAAGTGCTCGACTTTTGTGGACCGTTCGAAGTATTCGGCGTTGCGGGCGAACTCGGACCCGACAAACCATTCAACGTCTACACCGTCGCCGAAAAACGCGAACCCGTCCAGGCGCGCAACGGCCTCAGCATCAATCCCAACTACACCATCACCAACTGCCCCGACCCCGACATCATTCTCGTCCCCGGCGGACGTGGCACACGCACTCAGATTCACAACACCGTGCTGCTGGACTGGCTCAACGCGCAATTTCAGCGCGTCGAACTCCTGACCTCCGTCTGCACCGGTGCCCTCATACTGGCAAAAACCGGCCTGCTCACAGGCTTAACCGCCACCACCCACTACCAATCCATCGACCTGTTGCGCTCGCTCGCCCCCGACACCCACGTCGTCTCGGACCAGCGCTACGTCGACAACGGCAAAATCATCCTCTCCGCTGGCGTCTCCGCTGGTATCGATATGTCCCTCCATATCGTCGCCCGTCTCTGTGGCCCTGAACTCGCCAACGCAACCGCCCGCGAAATGCAATACGACTACTGGACAGATCAGTAGGGGCACCATTCATCGGCCTGCGAGGCAATTTATTGCCTGGCTACCCATTGCAACGGGAACAAACATCCATAGCACATGGTTATAATAGGTAGAAAAGTCTAGTAAAGCAAACCTTCACCCGCGTAGAGCAAACCCCGTGTTTGCCTCGCGTCAACCATAATAAGGAGAAATATATGGCTCAGTTTGAAACCGCAATTGTCGCGGGCGGTTGTTTCTGGTGTACCGAGGCGGTCTTCCAACGACTCAAAGGTGTGCAATCAGTCATGCCGGGCTACGCGGCCTCGCAGGTCCCCAACCCTTCCTACGAGCAGGTGTGCACTGGTAGAACCGGTGCAACTGAGGCGATCAAGATCACCTTCGACCCATCCATCATATCCTACGCCACCCTGCTAGAGATCTTCTGGCATGTGCACGACCCTACCACGCTCAATCGCCAGGGCAACGACGTAGGCACCCAATACCGCTCCGGCATCTACTACCAGAGCGAGGAGCAGAAGCAGACCGCGCTGGCCTCTAAAGCGGAGATCGAGCAATCCGGCACCTACAAGCATCCGATCGTCACCGAGATCGTGCCCTTCACCAACTTCTACGATGCCGAAGATTACCATCGCGACTACTTTAACCAGCATCCTTCCCAGGGCTACTGCATGATCGTAATTAATCCCAAAGTCCAGAAGTTGCTGAAGCAGTACCGCGCCGACCTCAAACCCGAATACGCCCATTAAGCCATTAAAAATGGGTGAAACAATAAGAACAAGCGGAGCCGATTTATCGTAATTATGTCGATAAATCGGCTCCGCTTGTTCTATCTTTTGCGCCTTCTAGTCCATTAGCTGGGGAAGGCGAGGGCCTGTTCCCGTAGCCGTTGCACGTCACGCGTTAGCGGGATGCTGATAATATTCCTTCTCTAATGGCTATGACTGTGCTCGTGATCATGCTCGTGACTGTGCACATGCCCATCGCCATGATCATGCGTGTGCGGCTGACCCACATACGGCGCGTGCGCGTCCAGAATCTCGCGCCTTTCCACCGCCAGTTGCCCTTCCACCCATGCCACGATCTCGTCCAGCCCCACTTCATCGCGCAAATTGCTGAAAATAAAAGGCCGTTCACCGCGCTTGATGCGTGCATCCCGTTCCATCACTTCCAGCGATGCCCCCACATACGGCGCGAGGTCGATCTTATTGATCACCAGCAGGTCCGAGCGCATAATTCCCGGTCCGCCCTTACGCGGAATCTTATCCCCCTCGGCTACATCGATCACATAGATCGATACATCCACCAGTTCCGGGCTAAACGCCGCTGCCAGGTTGTCGCCCCCGCTCTCGACAAAAATCAACTCCAGCCCCGGCAGGTTCTCCTCCAGGTCCGCGATCGCCTCCAGGTTCATCGAAGCATCCTCGCGAATCGCCGCGTGTGGACACCCACCTGTCTCCACGCCACGCACCCGCTCCATCGGCAACGTCCCTTGCCGCAGCAAAAACTCTGCGTCCTCCTGCGTATAAATGTCGTTCGTCACCACTGCCAGATTATGCCTCGGCCACAACCGCTTGCTCAACCGATCCACCAGCATCGTCTTCCCACTGCCCACCGGCCCCGCAATCCCCACCCGAAACGCTCGCACAAAGGTATCCTCACCCATTTTTAACCCCTTCTTTATACACTTCCTAACAACAGTAGGGGCACGATTCATCGGCCCGTCTCAATATCCATCGGCTCGCCCTGGGACAATTTATTCAATCACATTATACTGCAATAATCGTTCGGCCATTGTGGGAGCACTGTAGGCTTGAAATTCGACGTGCAGCAGTAGCAGTTGACCATCAAAGACGACCTCTCCTTCAATGAACCAATACTACTCCGCGCACTCTAACTAAAAGTTACTTGACAACGAATATTTTCTATTATATACTCGTAACAGAATAATATGAGATAAATATTTTAGATATGGTATAAGTGGCTAACGAATCAATATTGGAGGAGTAGACAATCACCAAACGGAAGATAAATAATCCGCTCGCCCTGGCGGTGCTGGCCTGTCTCTCGGAACATCCCATGCACCCCTACGAGATGGCGACAACTATGCGTGAACGAGGTAAGGACCAGAGTATCAAACTCAACTATGGTGCACTCTACACCGTCGTCGAGGCGCTACAACATCACGAATTCATTGTCGCACAGGAGACCGAGCGTTCGGGCCGTCGACCTGAACGGACCGTCTATCGTCTCACCGACGCCGGTCGTATGGAGCTTATCGATTGGGTCAGCGAACTCATCAGCATGCCGGTGAAAGAATACACACAGTTCGAGGCGGGACTCTCACTCATACCTGTGCTGCCACCCGAGGATGCAGCCGCGCTCCTCACACAACGCTGTGCCCATATTGAAATGAATATCGTCCAGGAACGTTCTCTCCTACAACTCGCTGCACAACACGGAGTACCACGCCTGAACCTGATCGAGGGCGAGTACCTGCTGGCAATGCACGAAGCCGAACTCGCCTGGACGCGCCAGTTCGCCGAAACCATTCGTTCCGGTAACGTAGAGGGCATCGCCGAATGGACTGCCTACCATCGTGCCGCATTTGAGCAGGAACGAGAGCACAACCAACCACCAGAAAAAGCAGAAAAGGAGTAAACGAGATGCAAACGACTGACAAACGCCAGAAAGGCTATAAAGGTCCACCAATGGAGGGCTTCATCGCTCGCTGGTACACCAAAACTCGACGATCCGGCAACCAGATCGAGCAGTGGCAAGCACAGGCTGCTCAACTTACCGGAAATTTACCAGATGGAGCCGACGTATTAGAGGTCGCGCCGGGTCCTGGCTACTTCTCCATCGAGATGGCTCGCACAGGCCGCATACACGTAACTGGTCTTGATATCAGCCATACCTTCGTCGAAATTGCCACCGAAAACGCTCGACAAGCAGGCGTGAACGTAAACTTCCAGCAGGGCAACGCCTCCCATATGCCGTTTGCCTCGCAATCTTTCGATCTGATCATCTGTCAAGCCGCCTTCAAAAACTTCAGCCAGCCCGGCCAGGCGATTAATGAGATGTACCGCGTCCTGCGCGTCGGAGCAACAGCTATCATCCAGGACATGTGGAAAGAAGCCACCAACACCACTATCCGTGAAGAAGTAATCCCCATGCAACTTTCCCCCATGAACGCCTTCATGACCCGCCAAACCCTAAAAATGCTCCGCCGAAACGCCTACACGAAAGAGCACTTTGAACGCCTCGCAGCCGCTAGCCCCTTCGGCACCTGCGAAATCGAAACCAATGGCCTTGGTATAGAGGTACGCCTGCATAAACAATAATCCCCATTGTTTTCTCTCTCAAGAGAGGCAAGGTTGCTATCACTTCCCTGCGAGAATAGCGAAACTTGCCCCTCTCTCGATCCAAAAGAACAAATACTCCGTACACAAACTGACTGACAGTCAATCAATTTACGTACATGAAGAACTATACTGATACATCTGCTGCTTGTCAAGGGGCTACGCAAAAAAAGTGACTAATTTCCCTGCTTTTTGCTAGAGCACACCCAACGCCCTGCGAATAAAATGCGCCGTTTCGGCAATAAAGGTGTCCGTGGGGATGGGGGATTTGTATACGTAACATTCATATGCGGCGTAGTAAACGGTGCCTACAATCAGTGTCGCCACAATATGAGGATTAATACCATCATTGATGTTGCCCGCCTCCTGCTCCGTCTGCACCAGCTGCGCGATCAAACGATAGTAGGGATTAAAAACCCGCTGGTGAGATGAAACACTCTCGCCCAGGTGCGCGTTCGCGACGATGGCGAGCACATCGCGAAATTTACCCATGATGCGGAAGGCTTCGATAATACTGCGATCGATCTTCTTGTCCAGTGGACCACTTGCCGTATAGACACTGCGTAGCTCACTCTCGATCTCGCGCTGCATCTCCAGTGCCAGCGTCGTGACAACCGAAGATTTCGACGGGAAATACCAGTAGAACGTCCCTTGCGCGACGCCCGCGCGCGCCACAATCTCTGAGATCGTGGTCGCCTCGTACCCTTTTTCCGCCAGCACCTCTCGCGAAGCCCTCAGAATCTCAGCCCGCCGATCAAGCTTGTTGCCCTTTGTATTCGAAGCCATGCCTTCTGCCTTCATCATGAATTTCTCGAAAATATGGTTCGTAGCATAGCACATGTTTCTCCCGTAGGGCAAACCTCGCCCTCACCAGTTTTGTGTGCCTGAATACTGAGAATTTCGTTGCATATGTTATACTTGAGAAGCGAGATTAAGTTCATTTTAATCGATCCAATTCAGAAAAAGGGACAAACAGGTTTTTGGGGAGATGAGCAATGGCGACAAATTCCCACGATGAGTACACCCCGCCTTTGTGGCCTCGTCCTGGTACAAAGATGAGCGAGCAGCGCTATCACGAGCTAGAGCAGCTCTCTCCCGATCGCAAATCTGAGTATATCGATGGCGTTGCTTACATAATGAGCGGCGCAAGCGTCGCGCATGACAAAATCGCTTATAACGTGCGCTTCGCTTTAGATACGCGTTTTCGCTCTTGTCCTTGCGCTGCCTTCGGGGCAGATGTTCAGGTACTTCTTGCATTGAAGAAAAATGGAAAACCCCACTTTGTCTATCCAGATGCAACCGTATCCTGTGCTGTAGTGGATAGCAGAGCGGACAATACCTTGATAGAATCGCCCCGCGTCGTCATAGAGGTCCTTTCCCCTGGCACCGAGACCAAAGATCGTGGCACGAAATTTAAAGCCTATCAGAACCAGGAAACTATCCAGGAGATAGTCCTGATTAGCCAGTTCGCCCAGTACGTCGAAGTCTGGCAACGCAACGAACAAGATCCCCACAATCCTAAAGCCTGGCTCTATCGCCATTATGGACCTGACGACACCATTGATCTGGTCAGTATAGGTGTACAGATCGAGGTCGCGGAGTTGTATCGCGGATTGGTGTTCGATGATGTAGAAGAAAAGTGAGTAAGCTACATGCGCCCTCTTTCCCTGAAGCGTACCTGTCTTTGACAACGAACACCGAACCTTTTCCTAACCATGCTCAATCTCGTACCACATACATGAATTATAAATAGGAAGCATGAAAAACGCTCTATCATTCTTGCATAAGGAGGTATCCTATGGCACGTACTCTCTCTCCGACAAGCAGTACTACCGCCGTTCGTATGTCCTGGCGCGAGTCGCTGGCCGCCCTCTCGTTTCATGATCCATTGCAACTACCCTTACAACTGGCCCAAAAATATGGTGATGCCTTCTACTTGCAGCTGGGCAAAGAGCGCGTCTTCTTCCTCACTCATCCCGATGCCATTCGCGAACTCCTGGTCGTGCAGCCCGAGCGTTTTCTTAAAGGACCCGGCGTCATGAGACTTGACCGCATGCTCGGCAACGGCCTCATCACCAGCGAGGGCGATGTACATCGCCACCAGCGCAAACTCGTCCAACCCACGTTCCACCGTCACCGTGTCTCCGGTTACGCCACCTCAATGGTGCAGGCCGCCGAGCAAAAAGCTCTCGCCTGGCAGGACAACACCACCCTGGACATGGTGCAGGAAATGATGGAACTGACCCTGACCATCGTCGGCAAAACCTTGTTCAACGCGGACGTGAAAGACGCGGCCAGCACTGTGCGCGACGCCCTGACCACCGCTATGGAGGCATTCAGAAAACAAGGTATGTCACCCCTCGGCGATCTCCTCGAACGCCTGCCTTTGCCCCTCAACGCCCGTCTGAAGCGTGCCCGCGAGCACCTGGATGCCGTGGTCTACCGCATCATCGACGAGCATCGCCGTTCCGGCATCGATCAGGGTGACCTGCTCTCAATGCTGCTGATCACCGGGAAAGAAGACGGTCAGGGCATGAGCGAGCAGCAGTTGCGCGACGAAGTGATGACGCTCTTCCTGGCAGGACACGAAACCACCGCGCACGCCTTGACCTGGACATGGTACCTGCTGGCTCAACATCCCGCCGTACTCGCGACCCTGCAACGCGAGCTCGACGCTGTGCTTTCTGGGCGCGCGCCCACCATCGAGGATCTACCTCGCCTGCTCTACACCGAGCGCGTGCTCAAAGAGTCCATGCGCCTCTGCCCTCCCATCTGGTCGATCGACCGCCGCGCCCTCTGCGCTACCACTATCCAGGACGTTTTCATTCCTCAGGGCGCGCGCGTCATCTTGAGCCAGTATACCGTTCATCACGATCCCCGTTTTTATCCCGATCCCGACCGCTTCGACCCTGACCGCTGGACGCCTGAGGCCCAGTCCGCGCGCCCAAAGTTCGCCTACTTCCCCTTCGGCGGTGGACCCCGCCTCTGCATCGGCGAATCCTTTGCCTGGACCGAAGGCATTCTCCTGCTCGCCACCCTCGCCCAGCGCTGGGAACTCCACCTTGTCCCCAACCAGCGCGTGCAATTCCAGCCCGCAGTCACCTTGCGCCCTAAAGATCCCATCTATATGACCATGCACAGACGAGCCATCGCCGCCCTCGGCAGTCCTACGCCTTCGCTGCGCCCTTCTCAGTGAGTATCATCAACAACCCACCGATCAAGCCAAAATTCTTGAGAAATTGCAGCAATTGCTTCTCACGTTCCGGACCTGACTCTTCTTTCCAGAAGGCATGCCCCACAATCGTCGTTGGAACCAGGCTGCCGATAAGCAATGTTGCGGCTATCCTGGGTGCGAGACCTATACCGAGAAAGAGACCAGCCAGGATCATGACCGCACCATTCAGCACTACCGCTCGTTCCGGTTGTGGTATCCCTGCTGCCTCAACCATTTTGGGTCGCCCACCTGGCTTGCTGAATGCTCCCCACCCACCAACGAGAAAAATACCGCAGAGCAGCAAGCGAATTCCTGTTCGTATCATAGATAAGTTCCTTTCAAATGCTTTAGATGTTTTAATGTTTTTACATACGTCATTATTGTGAAACGAGGGCGTGCGCATGGTGCACGCCCTCGTTGGCAAAGCGATGAATGCATCCTGGATGTATCGCTCACACTCCTGTTTCCTGCACAGGTGGCAACTCACGTAACGAATTTAAAGCAAAGCTATCAAACGCGCTACTCCTTTTGGGGAAATCGGTAGCCTCGAAGGCAAAGATCTCATATTCAGCCAGGCCCCGCTGTTGATAGGGGTCTGTGCTCAGCACCTCACGCAGTTCCTGCTCACTCGCCGCTCGCGCCACGATGATCCCTCCAATCGGAGGTTCACGCCGCCCTGAGACAAGAAATCGTCCAGCTTCGTACTGCCGTTGCACCCACGCGCTGTGCAGTTCAAAAGAACGGTTGACCTCCTCAAGTGGCTTTTGGAAATGAGAGATCAGAACGAACATCCGCATAATGCCTCCAATCAGATATATAGAAGAGAGAATACCATTGATTTCAGGATCATAAGCACCAGAACAACCCACCCCTCGTGCTCACTTCCAGGACAAATGCTGCCCCAGGTCGTGTGTCAGGTCCGCCACGTCCTCCGACGCATAAACATGACGTGGCGGTGACTCGAACGTTGCATAGGGTCGCACACGCAATTGAACACGTCGCTCCTCGATCGCCATCCGTCTCGTCTGCTCTCGGACCGACTCCGGCATATCCTTTCCCGCCATCAAACCCAGTATCCGCATCAACAAATTCACGACCTTTTCGAGATCGGTATCGACTGTCGCGTCAATGGTCGCATCACCATAGACCTGGAGATAGGTGAGCGGCCATTGCTCGTCGAGCACACACAGGGACACCTTTGCATTGCGCTGTACCGCTTTGGCCTTGCCACGACCTTCCATTGTGGAGATAAGCATATCGTTCCCATCCATCACATAGTATACGACTGACATTGCTGGTCCATCGTTCTTACGGTTGAAACCATAAATGGCTGTTCGATGAACACGAACAAACGCGATGCGTTGCTCACGGTCCATATATCCATCCTTTTGATCTGCATATCACCTCGTCTACACCGGAGAGCGCGGATCGCCCAGCGGTACATGCAAATCCTGCGGGCTAGAGGGCTGAAATTCACCGCTATAGGCCCGTCTATGCAGTTCCGCGAACGAAGCGCCGGCCTGGCGCGCCGCCAACATCTGCTCGGGATCAATAGGCATCCCGATGGGGTTGGCGGCGAATTGCGGCGACGTGCGTATCCACTCACTGGACTCCTGCCAACTCGCGAAGTTATCTACTTGCAGTTCCACGCTGTTACCATCCGGGTCTTCATAGTAGAAGGATGTTGTCAGGCCATGATCGAGACTGGCATGCGGCTCAATGCCCAACGCCTTCAGCCGCGTATAGGTATCGAGCAGATCTTCCACCGACGGGTACTCGAAGGCACTATGATGAAAACCTGTGTGCATCAGCTTGTCAGGGTCGTCGCTCAACTGTGGTGAGACCAGTAATGCGATACGGTGGTTGGCCTCGTCATTGGTGAGCCACGCTCCCCCCGGAAACTGGTAGTTTGCCTTCATGCCTACCACAATTCCGTACCACTCGATCATCTCTTCAAGGCGCATCGTCTTCAGGTTGAAGTGGTGCAATACAGGCTGAATGACTTTTCTATTCTCAGTGACGTGTGGCATTTCTTTCTCCTCTCATGCCGTTCGGATGAGAGACATCTCTCCTATGAGACTCGTCTCTGCAATGAGATGAACTCACCTCTTTTTGTGTTCCGCTTTGCTCTACCTCTACAGTACTGTATCTGCTACTGACATGCTGCCCTGTTTGGTAATAGTCCTCCCATTTGGCTAGCTGGACAAACAACTCTCGAATAGTGTAAAGTATGCATAATGCATACGACATTGTCAAGAGGGAGAGCATATATTTATGAACGTGACCAGAGTATCGGCTAAAGCTAGCACCACCACAACGCTGACAAAACTCACTATGGCGGAGCAAATCGCGGCAACTCTGCGCCAGGAAATCATCACAGGACAACTGCCTGCGGGGACGAAGTTGCCTCAGATTGAGACCGCGCAGCGCTTCGGCGTGAGTACAACGCCGGTGCGCGAGGCTTTTGGGCTGCTTCAAAGTGATGGCCTGGTGCAGATCGACGCCCGTAAAGGAGTCACGGTGTTCTTACCCACCATCCAGGACCTTATCGAACACTACAAAATTCGTATGGCCCTGGAGATGATGGCCGCGGAAGAGGCCGCCGAACGCTTTCAGAAGCAGGACGCTCCACCGCTTCTCGCCCTCCTTGATGAGATGCACACAACCAGCGATCCCGTTCTCTATGTTGAGCGCAATCAACAGTTCCACTTGAACCTGTACCGGCTTGGGGAGAGTTCACGACTGCTCGCGATGATCGAAGAATTGCGCAATGCCTCCATCGCCTACAACCATCTCTATGCCGCCGCCGACATCCCTAGAGATGCGCAGCGTCTCGACCAGGAACATCGTGAGATCCTTGCCGCCTGCCAGGCAAACGATCCGCCTCGTGCCGCTAATGCCGTACGTCACCATATTCAACAAACAATCATTCATGTCAAGAATGTCCTTGATAGAAAAGCATGAGCGGATAAACCGGAGTGTTCTTTCTCTCACCTTTTGATTTTGAAGGAGCCAATACCATGTCAGGGGATGAGTATCCATCTGCTATCAACGAAACCGATGAACATATTCGATACAATCAGGCGGTGCCGCCAGCAAAAAGCGCTGCAAGCGGTCCCGATGCATCTATGGTATCGTCCGAAGACTATCAGACGCTCGACGCCATCCAGCGTCGCGTCCTCTGGCTCTGCACACTCATGATTCACCACGCCAACCATGAACGCTCGAATCCCGATGACCTCAAGGTTGGCGGACATCAGGCATCGTCGGCCTCCATGGTGTCCATCCTCACCGCCCTCTATTTTCAGTATCTAGATGCGGGCGATCGCGTGAGCGTGAAACCACACGCGTCACCCGCTTACCACGCTATACAGTATCTCTTAGGCGATTTAGATCAGCGGTATTTGCGTACCCTTCGTGAGTTCAATGGCCTGCAAGCCTATCCAAGCCGCACAAAAGATCCCGATCCCGTTGATTTTAGTACCGGCTCCGTCGGTCTGGGCGCGGTCGCTCCTGCTTTTGCCGCGCTGGCTCACCGCTACGCACATAAACACTTTGGTCAGGTGACCTCACATCGTTTCGTCTCGGTCATCGGTGACGCGGAACTCGACGAAGGCAGCGTGTGGGAGGCCACCATTGATGAAGCGTTGCAAGGGCTAGGAAACGTGCTTCTGATTGTCGATTTGAACCGGCAAAGCCTGGACCGCGTCGTCCCTGGTATTCGTGCCACCCAGTTGAAACGCCTTTTTCAGGCGGCAAACTGGCAGGTTCTGGAAGCGAAATATGGGCAACAGTTGCAGCAGGCCTTTGCGCGTCCCGGCGGGGCAGCACTGCGCCGTCGCCTGGATGAGATGAGCAACGAGGAGTACCAGAGCCTCCTGCGCCGACCAGGGGCCGACATCCGTACTCGTCTCACCCACCCGTTTGGTCGTGAACTGACAGAAAACCACGATATCGCGCTCGCCCTGCGTGAGACTCCAGATCAAGAGCTTGCCGCGCTGCTCGGCAATCTGGGTGGTCATGACCTCAAGAGTTTGCTGCATGCCTTCTCGCAAGCCGACCAGAACCAGCAGGTGCCGACGGTTGTCTTCGCCTACACCATTAAAGGTTGGGGACTGCCCTTCGCGGGTGAAGCGCTTAACCACTCGATGCTTCTGAGTCCGGAGCAGATGGCACAGCTTCAGCAAGATATGGGCATTCCCACCGGTCGCGAGTGGGAGGCCTTTCCCTCTGCTTCGCCCGAGGGCCGCTGGTGCCAAAAAGCGGCTGAACGCTTGCGGCGCGGAAACGAGCAGCGCTACTCCCTGCTCGCACCGGAACTCGTTCCTCCCAGCATCGACCTCTCCTATCCCAATAAGCTCTCGACACAGGAGGCCTTGGGCCGTGTGTTACCGAAACTCGCGGACCTCCCTTCTCTGGGCGAGCGCATCGTGACCGCGGCCCCGGATGTCGCGGTCTCCACCCACTTGATTAACTGGGTGGGTAAAGTCGGCGTCTTCTCACCAACCGTTCATCCCGATTATCAGGAGGAAACACAACGCCTGCTCCGCTGGCTGCCAGGTCCCTCCGGTCAGCATATCGAGCTCGGCATCTCTGAAATGAACTTATTCATGTTGCTGGGACAACTGGGCATGAGCTACGAGTTAAGTGGGCAGCAACTTTTCCCCATTGGCACCGTCTACGATCCTTTTGTCTGTCGAGGATTGGACGCTCTCATCTATGGACTCTACTGCGGCGCGAAATTCATCTTCGCTGGTACTCCTTCTGGCGTCAGTCTCAGCCCGGAAGGCGGCGCGCACCAATCGACCGTCACGGCATCTCTCGGCATTGAACTGCCAGAACTCACCTATTATGAGCCAGCATTCGCGTGCGAGGTGGAATGGATGTTGCTCGATGCGTTACGTGAATGTTGCGACCGTATCCATGGCCGCTCGACTTACCTTCGCCTCTCAACGAAAAAGGTGGACCAGCGTGTGCTGGAGCCAGTCGTCCAGCGCCTCGGAAAAGAAGAATTGCGTCGCCAGGTGCTTGCTGGCGGATATCGCTTGATCGAGGGCCGCTCCAATGTGCCGGACGCGACGACAGATGAAGTGGTGCATATCGCGACCACAGGCGCGATGGTGCCTGAAGCGATCGAGGCGGCGCGCCGTCTGTCCGCGGAAGGGATCGCGGCAAACGTCCTGCACATCACTAGCCCGCAAAAGCTTTTCGCCCTCCTCATGGAAGAACGCCATCAGCGTCTCCTCAATCCACTGGCGTCACAACAAAGCAACCACCTGGCGACCCTATTCTTACCAGCAGAACGCCGCGCCCCCATCGTGACGGTCCAGGATGCCTCCGCGCACAGTTTAGCCTTCCTTGGCAGCCTGTATGGCGTTCCGACTATCCCCCTCGGTGTCGACCGTTTCGGGCAATCCGGCTCCCAGATGGACCTCTACCGCTATGCGGGTATCAGCGTTGACGATATCGTTAACGCGGGCTATCTCGCATTGGAATTAGGTCAGGAGGTCTGACTTTGCGCCTTTTTGTTTCTACCATTGCTCAAAAATATGCATGTGTTTTTGTTGCCTCCTGGCAAGCTGTTCTATGCTAGTTGTCGCAAGCTGAGCACGGATAAAACACCAAAAACGATGATAATCGCGCCCGAGACCCGGTTAATCCATTGCAGCCATGTCAGAGTAAAATTGCGACGTAACAGGCTGACCGCGCTGGTGAGTAACAACCACCAGCTAATCGAACCACAGAATACTCCACATACAACCAGCAGCGGGGGCAGTACGCTACTATTGCTGCTAATTGATGCGCCAATACCAGCGAAAATCGCTATGAACGAGAGAATGGTCAGTGGATTGGTCAGTGTAAGTAAAAGCGTAGAGATGTACGCCATCATGAGACTACTGGCCTTCGTTGCTTCTGCCGCTCTGCTGGCCGGTTTTGTCAACAAGACCTTGATGCCCAGATAGAGCAAGAACAGCCCACCAATCAGACGAATCCATAGCTGCTGATGTACCAGAAAGAGGGTGATGATGCTTAACCCGAAGGCGGCCAGAAAGCCATAACACCCATCAGCGCTGGCGATGCCCAGTCCGGAGACCAGTCCATAGCGGAATCCTCGCTGGATTGTGCGTTGAATGCACAGAATACTCATAGGACCAACCACCGCCGCTATAGAGATCCCCATCAGCCAGCCGCGCACGAAAAAATCAGCATCCATACGTTTTGCTCCTTCTCGCCAGGAATGCGAGGTGCGAGCAAAAAAAGTCGCCAGACCTCGCATCGGGGTCTGGCGGCTTGTAATGTTTTTATAGCTACGTCAAGGCATCATAGGCACACGCAGCGAACCAGACCTGATTAGTTGGTTTGCTTGCTGTTGCTGTGCGATTGAAAAATTGTAGTAATACACTATCACTATCATGTTCCTTGCGTTTTGTTCTAGCTTGATAGCCGAACTTTGTGTGTTGAGTATAGCATAAAGTAGCTTATGCTGCAAACTTCTCTGTGTCATATTCCTACAACGGTGTGCTATTGGATTGAGCCTCCATTTAACTCTTCCTTAATATGAGTGGAGTCATCTGTCATCGTGTTTTCTCCTTTCCATTCTCAGAGAGACGAAGCCAGTCTTACTTTATCACGCGAAACGAGAGATGGGTGGCACCCGGCGTCTCAAGCGTGCGAATATGTTCCAGGTGGATCGGCTTTGAGCCAAGGTGATCGAAGAGGCGCACGCCCTCACCCAGCAGGACATGGGCCATGCTCATATTGATTTCGTCGAGCAGGCCCGCCGAAAGCGCCTGTTGGACCGCGCTGGCCCCATGCAAGGCAATATTTTTCTCGCCTGCAAGCTCCCTGGCTTTGGCAATCGCGCTCTCGATGCCCTCAGTGACAAAGTAATACTGCGTCTGGCCCTGTTTCAGGGGTTCGCGAGCTTGCGATTGCAAGACAATCACCGGGCCGGGAAGAGGTGTGCCATCAGGCATGATCCACCCCTGCTCATTCTCAATCTGATGAAAGCTTCGGTGTCCCATAATCACGACGCCGCCCTCGTTGAGTTGATCGCCTATGACCTCATAGAAATGTTCCATAGCGCGTCCCATCCAGGCGAAGACTTCTGAGACATCATCATTTGTATCGGCGATAAAGCCGTCGAGCGAGACCGAAAGGCCACACGTCACTTTTCCCATGATGTTTCTCCAATCTTTGTGAATGCTCTGCTACTGCATCGTTTCCAGCAGCTCTGTATTCTCCCACGCAAGCTTTTCTTCCCTTGGTATCCTCCGTATTTTGTTCTCATTTCTCCTCTTGCTCACCCTGCGCGAGCTTCTGTTTCTCAGCTTCTAGCACCTTATCGATCGCCTCAAAACGCTCTTCCCACCGCTGTCTCGTCTGCTGAACCCATGTTTCAAATTGGGACAGTGTTTGTGGATTGAGGCGGTACAGGTGCTTCTGCGCCCGTTTTTCCATCACCACCAGTTTGGCCTCACGTAAGACCTTGAGGTGCTGCGAGACCGCCTGTGGGCTGACAGGAAAGTGCCCGTAGATGTCTGTGGCTGTGAGTTCGCCGTAGCTGGCAAGGACCTCTAAAATGGCCCGTCGCGTCGGATCGGAGAGCGCAACAAATATATCCATGAACATATTGTAAAGCATTTGTATATCCTGAGAGATTTGGAGAAAAGCTCCTGGAAAGTGTCTCGATTATCGCGTGAAATAGCATTGACCAGCAAGCATGTTGGCCTGGAATGTTAGTCCTTTCTGCGTTTCAATGGCTGGTCAAAATAGCCGAAGCATTCATTATACTTATCACAAGGAGTCATGAATGTCTTTGGTATACAAGTTTCGCCCTACATAAGTGCTCGTGCTTTTATCTATGTATGGTAGGCTTCTGTGTTTTTGTGTGCCCTCGTGAATTGTGAGAGGATCTATTATGAAGAAGTTTCGCTATTGTCTGGTCGATGTTTTTACCGATCGTCCCTTTGGCGGCAATCCGCTGGCCGTATTTCCCGATGCGCGTGGTCTTCCATCTGAAACTATGCAATCTCTGGCTAAAGAGTTCAATTTATCGGAAACGACATTTGTGCTGCCGCCGCGCGAGCATGACCACGATCATCACGTCCGCATCTTCACCCCCACGACCGAATTGCCGATGGCTGGACATCCCACGGTGGGTACCGCGTTCGTGCTGGCCCACGATCAATCACATGATCAGGAATTGCGCGACGACACGACATTGCTCTTCGAAGAGGGCGTAGGCACCATTCCGGTGAGGCTTACATACAAGGATAACGCGCTGCAGACGATCCAGATGACACAACCTCTGCCGACATTCGGAGCGCAGTGGAGCGACCGCGCAACACTAGCCGCCATGCTCTCGCTCGATATCTCCGATTTTGATGACACGTTGCCGTTCGAGACGGTCTCATGTGGTGTGCCCTTCCTCTATATTGCGCTAAAGGATCAACATGCCTTGCAATCAATCCGCTTTCGACGCGATCTATGGGAGCAGGCATGGCATGATTTTGGGGCGCAGGGGCTGTTTGTCTTCGCGCAAGAACGCGATAGCCTGCATCCCTTGGTGCATAGCCGCATGTTCGCGCCCGCCATGGGTATTCTGGAAGATCCAGCTACCGGCGCGGCCAGCGGCCCGTTGGGCTGTTATCTCGTGAAGCATGAACGGGTCACAGCTACACCGCGTGTGCACATTGTCAGCGAGCAGGGCTTCGCGATGGGTCGACCAAGCTTTATTCATATCACAATCGAGCAAACCGAGGGAAAGATTCACGGTGTCTATGTAAGTGGGCAATGTTGTTTTATAGGTGAGGGCGTTGTAGAGTTACCCGCGTAGGCGCGTCCCCACGCGAGCTCGCCCCTAACCGCGTAGGCGCGTCCCCTTGCGGGCGCGGCCCGAGGCCGAGCTTAAACTGTACCGGAGGAGGCAAGGTGCCATTGCCGGTTCGCGCCGCCGTTGCCGTCGTAGATCTACACCTTGATGCCCACTGCTCAATCAACTGTATAGATGAGACTTAACATAGGGTGGTATAGCTCCCCAATCATCGTTGGTTGGTTCTAGAATATCCTGCCCATCGTCCGAAACACCGTTTTGCAAAACATTCTCTGTGCTGAGACCGATGCGCGCTGTCTTGGGATCATCCAGGTTCAGCTTGAGCGCGAAGAGCGAGAGGTCCGCGAAAGACATATTGGTGTAAATGGTTTTTTGCAACGCGTTCATCGCGTCCAACAGTTTGGGCCAGGTCGTGATCTGCTTGATTTTTGTCTCCACCGCTTTGATGATGATCTGCTGACGCGCTGAACGAGCGAAATCGGTTAACTCCGCTTGATTTTCCGAAGTACCCATGCCACACACTTCCAACGGCTCACGCGCGCGTGCGTACTCGATAGCGGTCGCGCCATTCATATGTTGAGTGCCCTTTTTGAATTGCACCTTGATCCAGCTAGGGTCGACCGCGGCATCATCATTTTTAGGATAGCAGGCGTTGAATGAATCAGGCACATAGACATCAATACCACCGATCGAATCGATCAACTGCTTGAAACCAGTGAAATCGATGGTCATCCAGTATTTCACATCCAGCCCGGTCACCGTTGAGACCTTCTGTGCCATCGTATTGCCACCCTGGATTGGGTTCTGGTTGTTGTTCGACGCAACCGTATAGACTGCGTTGATCTTCGAGTAGGTGGATGAGCCAGGTGGGTTCGATACCCATAGATCGCGTGGCACAGAGATCAGTGTCGTATGTCGATTTTGCGGGAGCACGCTGGCTACCACAAGCGAGTCGGTGAGGTAGGCGCCATCGTGACTACCGCCGCCATAGCCCATGATCAGCACGTTCACGCGATCGCTCGTGCCCATATAACCGGTATCGGTGCTCAATGGCGTTTTGGGCGAGATAGCCGAACCGAAGGCCAGCACCTTCTGCATAGTACTGAAGAACAACACGCCCAGCACAAGCACGACAAGCAATCCAACGAGACAACCCGGCAGGCATCCACGTTTGCGGCGTCCCCGACCCTGTGGTGGTCGCTGTGCACCCATTTGTGGCTGGTAGCCCTGGTTGCCGCCATTCTGGTATGCTCCCCGATTTTGTTGCACATTTGGCCCTGGTTGTACGTATGGTCCCTGTGGATTATTATTGTACGCCGCCCCCTGTTGGTAACCTTGCTGGCCCGCGCTTTGCCCACTCTGACTTTGTTGATAAGGGTACGGCTGCTGTCCAGGCTGGCCGTTTTGCCCATAATGATTGGGTGGCTGCTGGGGAGCCTGTGGTGGTTGATAGGGCTGCTGGTTTCCGTTCGATCGCGCCTGCCCATTTCTAAGTATTAATTTACCCGGCTGTGGATTTTCCGGTGGATTATTTTGATTGAAATTATCTGGCATAGAAAACTCTCTTTTTACAATTCTTTTATTCTTTATAATACGTAAGAACAGTATCATCTTTGGTAAAATCGCCCTTTTGGGTGATATGCTTCCCCCCCCACACATCCACTGCGTTCACCTGCGCACATAGTAATCTCAAAGACGATTTTCACTCACAAATTGCAACAAAATGGTACATATTGATATAATTTCTTTCATGCATTCCTTCCGAGCACTCACAAAGTTTACCCTACGCAAAAGCCTATTTCTTGCGTAAGATAAACTTTACCTATCATGCAGACACAGGCCAGTATCTGATTATCCCATTAGTATTGCCACTACATATACGTCACAACCTTACAAATCGTTCGTTTCGTTTTCTGAGGTCTCGCCTTCCGCTGTCCCACTAACGGCGAGACGTGTTTTTGCCGTTGTCCGTCTGCCTGTGGCGGGAATAAGTATGCCCGCCTGACCTAAACCGTACTTGGGCATATTGTTATAGACCGATTCATAGTTGCCAGCGCTGATGCGGTACGTCTCATGCCAGATGCCAACAGCGCCGCTACTGCCGACACGTTTGTTGAAGGCCACCCAGGCCGGAAAATGAGCCGCGTCCCGATTGCCCGCGTAAGCGGTGAGTTGCTCGAACGAGCGCCAGTATTGAATAACTGTGACGGCGGGCATACTTACGTTGACATTGTATGCGAGTAGTCCCATCTCAGGATGTTCCATGAGCTCTTTGAGCATACGCGGCATAGCTTGAGTTATTGGTAGCCACTTATGTACCTGTAAGGGCCGATTGACGCGCATCCCAATCAGGAAAATCACAAAATCACCTTCCATTTGTGCCGTCATACGTTGATTGATAGTGGTAGCCATGAACATCTCCTTCTTATATTAAAGAACATAATTTGTAAAACGAACAGTGTACGGTAAAGAGCAAAAAATTAGCATGCGCGTAGATGGGCCGCGAGTTCAACAAGGATGCGCCGATTTAAAGCATCAATGTCATGTGTTGCGCCATCGAGGTGTGTCAAACGCAGCATCGCCATGCCATGCATCTGTGTCCAGCAATGATAGCTCATCTCCTCCAAACGATAGCCCTCATGCGTGTGAAATTCCTGGACCTCGATTCCGTTTTGGATAATCTGTTTGAGTTGCTGATAGCTCTGGCTATCGTTGACATCACGCAAGGAAAAACGCGCTGCTTGGCTCTGCCCAAACATCAGGAAATATTGCTCCCTATGCTTGTACGCGAAATCGAGATAAGCTAATCCTGCCTGTACCAGTTGTTCGGAAGGCGATAAATCTGGCGAGACTCTGCTCAAGTAGGCACTCAACTGCGTCAACCCATCTTCACAGATCGCAGCGAGAATCTCGTCTTTACCCGAAAAATATTCGTACAGACCTGAGGGGCTATAGTCGATCTTTTCAGCGAGCGTGCGAATAGAAAGCGCTGACACCCCTTGCGTAACGACAATCTGCAAGGCCGCATCCACGATTTCTTGCTGCGTTCGCGCATGTCTCCGCTCGCGTGGCGTCTCCTTTTTCCTCATTACTAAATCGAACACCTTTCTTATACCGAACATCGTACGTTTCTATTGTAAATGATAAAATTGTCGAAGTCAAGCGGAAAAGATTCAGGAATTGATTTCCATTTTTATGGATGAGGCTCGCGCGGCTTGTCAAACGTATTGTGTTCGCTTTTCGTGGCAGCACTCGACCTACGAACATTACCAAAGAAACCCAATCGCCTCGTAACTATGGCTACTATCGGTAAAAGTAGCCAGCAGTAAAAGATATCGCCGGGAGCAAAACGTGGCAGGTGCAACCAGGAGGAAGAAACATAATTTAGCTTGAAAGGTGGTAAGAGCAACAGAAGTAGGCTGAGGAGAAAAAAAGTGGGCGAAATAGCGGACCCCAGAATACCGGCTTTCCTGACATTACTAGCCGCCTCACCTGTTCCAAAGAGACCATTCCCAAAGGCATAAATCCAGAGCAAGAGTGAAGAATAGCCACAGCCAGCTAGCACCACAGTGTAAATAATGACCGCCTCTGGAAATTGGGTGTAGTGCAAAAGATTGGAAACGACAGGGAAAAAGGCTACGAAGGCCAGGAACAGCAAGTTAAGCCAGATGAAGATTGGATTGACGCGTTTAATGCCATTCATCAAATTGCGGTGGTTAAACCAGTAGGCAGCCAAAACTGCAAAGGTGATAAGATAATGTTGCGTCTGGTTACTGAAGGTACCTGTTAGTATACTCATAAACGCATTTTCATTCGTGCTGTTATCTGGCAGCGGAATTTGAATGTTTAACACGAGCAGCGTTACCGCGATGGCGAAAATACCATCGCTCAGCGTCGAAATACGATCCTCGCTCGGTTTCTTTACCTCTTCAATTATCTCAGATTTCCTGGATAGTATAACAGCAGTATCATCTCCAGGCCCAATATGGGTGTCATCTTTTGAATCCGCGGATGGAAGCCTCTTAACCTCTCCACTCTCTTGGACCTTTTCGATCTCGCTATCGTCTCGTTTCCCTTGCTGTTGCTCAGATAATTCCACGAACATCTCCCATTGCGTAGGGCAAACCACGCGTTTGCTCTACGCCTGCCCATCTTCGTGCGCCTCGGCGATATGCCGATCGTCCGCGTGCTCCGTTGGACGTGTGTCCATGTGCGTGGGCGATTCGTCTTTGGAAAGATCTTTGTTCAAGCGACCCGCCATCGTGCTCAGAAATGTGACGAGATCGTTGGGAATGGGGCGAATGCCCTCGAAGAAGAACGCGTTCACCTCCGCTCCCAGCAAGAAGATTATCGCGAAGACGTAGAGGAAGAGTAGCAGGATGACCGCCACCCCGATCGGTCCAGCATAGGTATTGAAAAACAGTCTGATCACCAGCGGGAAGATGTTGAGAAAAATCTCGGCCAGGACCGCGGCCACCAACGCCCCACACCAACTCCGCCGCCAGCTGATCTTCTGATTGGGAATCACCAGATACATCACCTCGAAGAAGATGAATGCGGCGATCAGGCTACCCAGAATACCGCCCACGCTCAGAAAGATAACGCTGCCGCCAGGAATATTTTTGAGCAGTGGTAGCTGCGACAGGTTGGAGAATAGGATTGTAGGCAGCGCCGAGGCGAAGATGACGATGGGAATCAGGATGATGAAAATGACGAACATGGTGATCGCGACCAGATATTGCTTCACCAACGGACGTGGACGCACACGATAAATGATATCCAGACAGCCCTCGATCACCGTGAACAGCAGCGAGCCGAAGATGATCGCCGTCAACACCGAGAACGCGCCTAGAATACCCGATGACTGCCCGATCTGCTGCGTCGCTACGTTGAGCGCGTTTTGTTGGCTCGCCAGACCCGGGAAAAAACTGGTAAGTTGCCGTATCACCGTCGCGCGAATGCTTGATTCTCCGATAATACCTAGAATAGTAAGCAAGGTCAGCGCGATTGGTACCATCAGCATCACCAGATTATACGCGAAAATACCCGCGAGATTGGTTACCCAATCGTTGAGCGATTTCGTCACAAATCCCATCACAGGACTCATATCTTTCGCGATTGCCTGTCCAGGCGAACGCCTCGTCGTATCTTGCTCTTCCCGTGTGTCCCGTGCCATCTTGCTCCTCCGTCTTCCATAACGCATGGTTTGCCCTATGCGGACTTGCGCGAGGCAAACCGATCCGCGCTGTAGAGGGCAGATTTATCAACCCGTGGCAAACCACGCGTTTGCCCTGTTATCATTCTGTACATTTGTAAGACGTGATAGCGATAAGAAAAGAGTCACAATCCCAGCACAGTAAACCCACACATGCGCATTTTCGTTTCTATGCCCCACGACCAGAAAGACTGCATTATCCATGGAGGCAGATATAAGGTTTTGCCTACGCATTGCTAAAGACCACTCGTAACGCGCCTGTGGCTTCCTCCAACGCCTTTTGAGCCTGCTCGAAAGGCGCATTGACCGTCAGAAAACTATGCATCATGCCCTGGTAATATGAAAGCCTGACCGCGACACCCGCGTCCCGCAACCGTTGCGCGTAGCGCTCACCATCCGAACGCAACGGATCGTATTCCGCGACGATGATCAGCGCGGGCGGCAATCCCTCCAAACTCGACGCGAGTATAGGCGAGCCCAGTGGGTTGAGTCGATCGGACTCGTCATTGATATAGAGCGCGTTGAACCAATCGAGCGTTTCTTTATCGAAAAAAGGGCTGTTGTGATCCTCGTCGTTGCTGTGCGACTCGATGCGCAGATCGCTGCCAGGGTAGAACAAAACTTGAAAGAGCAGTAGGGGACCACCGCGATCACGCGCCATCAGCGCGACAATAGTTGCCAGGCTGCCACCAGCGCTATCGCCGCAGACGGCAATGCGCCTGTCATCACCGCCAATAGCTGTGGCGTTGGCGGCGATCCAGCGCGTCGCGCTAAAACAATCTTCAGGCGCGGCAGGAAACTTGTGCTCAGGCGCCAGCCGGTAGTCTACCGCGACCACCAGGCAACCTGCGCCATTAGCTAAACGACGGCACAGATGGTCGTGTGAATCCAGATCACCCATCACAAACCCTCCACCGTGAAAGAAAAGCAGCACAGGCAGCGGCCCATCTTGCCGTGGCTTGTAAATCCTGATCGGAATATCGCCCTCTAATCGGGGAATGATCCTATCTTCAACCTGCGCAATCGGCTCATGCGATGGTGGTGTATTGCGTTTCAGACTACGTCGCAGCTGCTCCGGTGTTAAGGTATACGTTGGTCGCGCTTGCATGCTCATGAGCCGGTCCAGGTATGCCTGCACCTGTGGGTCGTACGGCATCGTCATCTCCTCCATCATCGTGTAGGGCAAAGCAGGCGTTTGCTCTT